>CAWFXN010000030.1:0-22990 GCA_963819665.1 uncultured Alphaproteobacteria bacterium | reverse complement strand
ATGGTCTCGTGGTTCAGCCGCCGCGTGGAATTGAGATAGCGGCCGAGCCCGCACATCGCCTTTTCCTGAAACAGCGCGGTTGGAGCGCGAGCAAGGGCTTCGTAAACGACAAGCCGGATCGAGTTCGAGCCGATATCGACGACGGCGACTGGCTTTGTGCCCAGAAGCCGTCCCTGTGCCGGATAATCCAAGTGTTCACCTTACGCGTGGGGAGCGAGCGACGCAGCAGCGAAGCGGCGCGGGAAATTTCGCGTGAGCGCGCCGCCGCGCCCTGAAAGACTGGGATTGGTCATGAAGTACTCATGGGCGCTGAACGGTTCCTCTCCCGGCCTCAAACGGAAGCGCTCCGACGTCCCGTCGCTTCGAACCCTCCAGCTCTGCAAATTGTCCTTGAGATTGGCGATCATGATCTGGCCCAGAATCTGCTCGTGGACGGTTGGATTCGTTATCGCGGTCATTGCCTCGACGCGCCGCTCCAGGTTGCGCGGCATCATGTCGGCTGAGCTGATATAAACGTGCGCCTCGTCGGATGGCAACCCGTGTCCGGCGCCAAAACAATAAATCCGCGAATGTTCCAGAAAGCGGCCGATGATGCTTTTCGCGCGGATATTTTCTGAAAGCCCCCTTATGCCGGGCTTGAGGCAGCAAATCCCCCGAATGACGAGATCGACCGGCACGCCCGACATGCTCGCCTCGTAGAGCGCGTCGATGACGTCGGCATCGACGAGCGCATTGAGTTTCATCCAGACCGCGGCCGGCCTGCCGGCCTTCGCGTGGCCGATCTCGCTGTGAATCTCCTCGATGATCCGCTCTTTGATCCCGTGCGGGGAGATGTACACAAGCTCCAAATCGTTCGGGCGGCTGTAGGTCGTGACGTAATTGAAGATTTTCGACACGTCGCGCCCGGTGGCGGGATCGGCCGTGAAAAACGAAAGGTCGGTGTAAATCTTTGCTGTCGCGGAGTGATAATTGCCGGTTCCGATATGGCAATAGGTCCGAAGCTCCCCGTTTTCCTTCCGGACGACCTGGCCGAGCTTCGCGTGGGTCTTAACGTCGAGCTGCGTCAGGCCGTAGACCACATGAACGCCGACCTCTTCGAGCTGCTTGGCCCAGTCGAGGTTGTTCAGCTCATCGAAGCGCGCCGTCACTTCGATCATGACGGTGACGCTCTTGCCCGCTTGGCGCGCGTCTCTCAAGGCCTCGACGATCGGAGATTTCCGGGACGTCCGGTAGAGCGTCCATTTGATCGCGACGACGTCCGGGTCGCTGGCCGCCTGCCGCAAATATTGCAGAACGATATCGAAGGATTCGTAAGGATGGTGGACAATGATGTCTTTCGCGGAGATGGCCGCGAAACAGTCATTGTCGAATTCGGCGATGCGCTCGGGGAAGCGGGCTTCAAAGGGCTTGTAAAGGAGATCCGGGCGGTCGGGGACGATAAGCTTTGCGATGTCGGCGATCGCGAAAAGGTCATCCACGATAACCACGTCGTCGCGGTCGGCCTTCAGGCCCTCGATGATGAGTTCCCGAGCGCCTTCGGGCAGCGACGCGCTCATTTCGACCCGGATGACCTCGCCAAGCTGTCTCTGGACGAGCGCGCGGCGGAGAACTTTTTGAAGGTCCTCGCTCTTTTCCTCGAACTCGATTTCGCTATTGCGCAGGGGCCGGAAAAGGCCAACGTCCTTGACCCGGAAGCCCGGCAGCAGCGTGCGCGCGAACAGCGAAATGACGGTTTCGATGGCCACGAAACGAATATTGGGCTTGCCGGTTTCGCCCGGACTCTGGGACAAGCGGATGAAGCGGTCGAGGCCGTTCGGCACAACGACAAACGCGTACATCAGGCGCGGCTCGCCGTCGTCTTCGCGAACGCAGTCGAGCACGAGCACGAGTTCCTGGCTCTGAACATGCGGAAAGGGATGGGCGGCGTCCACCGTCACCGCTGTCAGCGCCGAAAAAATGCGCCGCATGAAGTAGATTTTGAGCCAATCCCTGTCCTCGTCGCTCAGAGCGCTCGCCGGCAAGAGGTGGATCGATTCCGCGGCCAGCTCCTTCTTGAGCGCTTTCCACCGCGCCTGCTGGTGTTCGGAAATGAGCGCCACGGCCGCGTTGATTTTTTGCACCTGCTGCTTGGGGACCATGCCGTCCGCCGAAACTTCGAGAATGTTCGTGACCGCCTGCTCGTGAAGACCGGCGACGCGCACGCGGTAAAATTCGTCGAGGTTCGAGCCCGATATCGCGAGAAAGCGCACGCACTCCAAGAGGGGGTTCCGCCTGTTCCGGGATTCTTCAAGCACGCGCTTGTTGAATTCGAGCCAGGACAGCTCCCGGTTGAAAAACCGCTCCGCGCCAAAGGCCAGGATTCTGTCCCTGCAGGTCGGCGCAGCCTCGGCTTCGGCGAGCTTCATAAGTCTTCCTCCCGCCAGAAAGGCGTACCGCTCCACGGCGGCGATCCATCCGCCGCATCCGATGGAGCATTTTTACAAAAGTGATCAGAACCCGGCGAGGGTCAAGGGTGGCCCGAGCGAGCACGGGCCTCCGTTGCCAGCTTCCGCGCGAGCGATGACTAAGGCTTAAGGATGGCGCGGCTCTTGGCAGGCTGCAAGATGTGTTTCGTCACGGGGCGCGCCGAACCGTGTAACCAGGCAGTTCCGGAGGCGAGCGCCGGGGGCGGCCGCCTTCTTCCAACCTCGGGCTGAACACTTCGCGCCCTACTCCTTTGGAAAGCCGATATGGTAGATGCCAACCACCCTGTTGGCGGCGTCGCGGATGGGCTCGTAGCGGCTGATGTAGGGTTTGCCGAGAATGATCGCCTCACCATGGAAAGGCTTGTTATTGCGAATGTTGACGAACACCTGGCCTTTGGGATCGAGAACCGTTCCGATGGCGCGCGACCCATCGTCATTCTTCACATTCGTTGCTATGCGGACGTAGTCATTACCGCTTTTCACGAAGATCGCGGCTATGCCGCCATTCTGATTGACGACGTCATCGACCAGATCGAAATTGTTGTTGATCTTGGTATTCCCGAAATAAATGGCGGCGACTTCCTTGCCGGCGACGGTATCGGCGCCTTCAACTCTGGGGATTCCCAATTTCCCCGCCCCGGATCGCAGCAGATCCATGGAGTTTTTCACTTTCTCAGCGTGAGGGCCGGTTTGTGCGACGCTGAAGCCCGGCGCAAACAGCAGCGTGGCGATCAAGCATACCAGGAAGGACACGGAAGGATAGGATTGCTTTGTGTTCATGGAACCGAACTCCTTTGCCTTGCGGCGCTTCGCTTACCCGCGATATCTTATACGGAATCCGGTAGAATAGCTCACAGCCTCGTCATCCCGGAAGGGCGGCTACGCCCTATCCGGGATCGCAAAAAGCGCTGGCATTTGTAACGATCTACCGTGTTTAGGTTCAAGCGGTTTGAGCGTGTTTCCAAGGCTGGTCGTTTCTGATCATTGCGCTCAGGATGACGATGAGCTTTCGCATGACGGCGGTGACCGCGACCTTGAAGGGCTTTCCCTTGCGGGTCAGCCTTTGGGCAAAGTCGCGGAAGTGAGCGTGAGAGCGGATTGCGGCCACAGCGGCCATGTAAAGGCAGGGGCGGATTTGGCCGCGCCCCCCGCAAATTCGTCTCTTTCCGCGCTCCTTCCCGCTGTCGCGATCATAGGGGGCCAGCCCGGCGAGCGCCACGGCGGTGGGAGTTGGGACATGTCCGAGCTCCGGGAGGAAGGCCAGGATCGTTTGCGAGGCCACGGCCCCGATGCCGGCCAACGTTTGCATAAGGCGGCTGTTGTGGCTGAACGCCTCGTCGCGGCGGGTGAGCGTGCGAATTTCTTTTTCGATCAGGGCGAGTTGCTCTTTAAGCGCCGCAAGATGGCTTTCAAGGCTGCCGCGAACCGCCTTCAGGGAGGCGTGCTCGATCCGGCATGTCTCGGCCTGGATCATGTCCTTGAGTTCGGCGCGCCGTCCCATTAAGGCGCGAAGCGCAGCCTCCTCGGGCCGCGGCGGCTGGTAAAGCTCAAGATCGAGCTTGTCCCGTCCGTACTCGGCGATCAAAGCCGCGTCGATCGGATCGCTTTTCGCGTGCCGGCCCCGGAATTTGGCGTAGGCGCGGACGCCCGATCCATGGGCGCGATGGCAATCGAGGCCGAGTTCGCACGCGGCTTTCAGCACCGCGTCCTCGTAGCCGCCGGTCGCCTCGCAAATCACGAGCATGCGGCCAAGGCCTTGTTTACGATTGCGCTTTTCTTCGCGCTTTAACAAGCGCCGGATGGCGGCGCCGTCGTTTTGCAGAGAAAGGGTCTCGCCCGAAGGCAAAATGTGAAGGGATAGACTGGCCTTGGCGACGTCAAACGCGATGACGTGATTGAAACGGGCAGCGGCCGCGGGCATCATGAGCGTGTTCATCCGGGCGTTCCTGGATTGTATGCGACCGTTCAAGGTCTCTCTACCGTTCGGATGGCCAGGCGAAAGCGGCGCGGACACAAGATCGTTCACGATCGCAAGGAGCTATCCCGGATACGGCCGCGCGCCGCCTGAGACGAAGGATGGCCATCCTTCGTCTCAGGCCTACTCTCCAGCGATTCGTCTAAATGCCGAGATTAGGCGCCATCAACATACAATCCCGGATAACGCCGCTGGCGTTTCCGGAACTTGATTACCCCGACGTTTCAGCTAACTCCGTCGTCATGGCCGCCCTTGAGGCGGCCATCCAGAGAATATAAGGCATTTCAGTTTAATGACTGGATGGCCGGGTCAAGCCCGGCCATGACCTTGGGATAAAATTCGCTAATGTTTTCAAAGCCTCTTCCGCCAGCGGAAACATCCGGGTAATCAAGTTCCGGGATGACGGATACGGCGTGCGGTCGTCGTCCCGGAAGGGCGGTTACGCCCTATCCGGGATCGCAAAAGGCGCCCGCGTTTGTGATGGGCGCCGAACTAGCGCGGGCTTGTCACTAAGACCCGATAAAAGGGCGGCACGACACCCTCGGACTCGACATTGGCGAGAACGACATAGATGACGGCGCCTTTGGGGAGGCTGTTAAATCTACGAGAATTTTCCGGAACCACCGCCGGATTCGCGCAGTCGGCCTCGCCCTTCAGGTAAACCTTGTAGGAAAGACCGCCCGGCGCGCCCGCGTTCTCGGCGGAGACGGTGAAGAAGCTCGCAGGTTCTGTGAGCTCGATCTTGACCAGCTTGGCTTGTAGATGCATGAGGCCGACGACAGCCTCTTTGGAGGCCGGCCAGGATATGTCCGCGGCGTCGGTCTCCTGCTTCCCGAGCAGGGCGTATTCCAATTGGCAAGGGCTGGCCAGACTGTTACCGGGGGGCGGAATGGACTCCAGCGGAACGGTCTTTTCCATGACCTGGTTCTTCACCCAGCTCCAATACTCCTCGCCGAGACTGCGGAAGAGAAGCAGGCTGTTATTATCGTTCGCCAAGCGGTTAGCGACCGAGCTCGTCGTGGCGCCCAGCTTGAAAAATGAGTCCAGCGTGCCGAGGTCGGCGTTCCGGCCACCCGAGAGCAACAGGTAGACCCAAAAATCCTGGGTTTCGTAGGGATAAAAGCTTTCCTTCGTCCATGTATCAGAGTCGATCAGCCCGCTCTCCAGCGGGCCGTCTACTTCGCGCAAAGGGTAGTTGAATACCGACGTGCGATGCATTTCCGTGTCGAACGCCACCGCAGCGGTCGCAGTGCCCTCTACGACCCAATCGTCCGAGCTTCCTTGACTGATCTTGGGATAGGCCCACTGCACGGCGTGGAACAACTCGTGACGAATGGCGCCGCGCAACGCATCGTCTGGCGGGTTTCCTGAGCTTGGCAAGCATACGGTCATCATCGCTTCAACCGGATCGTAGAAAGCCAAAACACTATCGTTTTTTGGGCAAACAGGGTCGGTGCGCGCTCTGATCAATGTCTCCGTGTAACGGCCCGCAGCGGTCTTGAAAGAGCCGTCGACGTCACGATACAGATCGTAAGACACGAGGGCCGGAGCGAGAAAACCTTGGCTCTGGTAAACCCCGTAGGCTTGGACCAGTCCATCGAGAACCGCCTGCTCCTGCTGTGGGCCGCAGTTCGCGGCCATCGCGGAGCAGCGGACCACAAATGCAGGCGGCGCCGCCTCGCCCCGCAGCTTGGAGCGTCTTGCCGTCATGGGCCTGACATCGGGATGCTCGACGAGGACGAACGTGCTGCCCTCGGATAGAAGGGCGGCCCGTGGAATGAGGTAGAGGCGACCGTCCGGATCGTAGACGCCGGAGGCCAACTCCCA
Source organism: uncultured Alphaproteobacteria bacterium (assembly GCA_963819665.1). GTDB lineage: Bacteria > Pseudomonadota > Alphaproteobacteria > Rhizobiales > Rhodomicrobiaceae > Rhodomicrobium. Next base: position 16,723 of record CAWFXN010000030.1, on the reverse strand, counting down.
GACAACGCCGTCCCTACGGGCGTCGATGAGATAGCGCGCAGGTGACAGGACCGCAACGCCCAGCTTTGACGTGTCGGCGTCTTCAGGGACCGGGAGCGCCAGCGCGAACGGGGCGCCCTGGGGAGCGAATGTGGTGCATTCCGCGCCGGCATTGTAATAGGCGCCGCGCGGTGTGGCGCCTGCCAACAGCGGTTCGGAAGCAGGCGGCGCCTCGTTGAGCCAGACCGGCAAGGGCGCCGTCAAGGTTCCGTTCACGGCCCCCAGCATCGAGCCGGACGGCCCCTGGATCACGCCGGCATCACTGAGCACCGAGGCCGGCGCAAAGGCAGGCTGGCATACTGCGGGAGGAGGCGGCGGGCTAATCGCTCCCTGCCGGTAGACTGCTCCTCGGGAGCGGTCATGGCCGGGAGCGCCGATCACCCACGCCGCTCCGTCGAACGCAACCCCTGCGCCGAACTGGTCGCCACTCAGGCCGTCGGCGGCGATCAGATGCTTCGCCTCGCTCCAGGCGCCCGTTCCGGCGGAATCGCGCGAGAAGACGTAGGCGGCGCCCTGGTAATCCTTTGACCCTATGGCTTCGCTGCCGGCCCCTACGAGCAGGCTATCGCTAGAGAGCGCCACGGCGCTGCCGAATTCCGCAAAATCGCCTCCTTCGCCGGCGCCCGGCGCAAGTTTCGCGGTCTCCCGCCATTGCTCGCCCGGCGCCGTTGCATCCCGTTGAAAGACATAAACCGCGCCAACTTCGCTGGCGCCGTCGGCGCCCTCCGCGTATCTGGCGCCGATGACTGCGGCGCCGCCGGACAGCGCCACCGCCGCGCCAAAGCCGTCATGGTCGGTGGCGCTGTCCTCGCGGGCGCAGCGTTCCACCTCGGCGCGTGTATCCGGGGACTCCAGCGTGAGTTCCGTAAGAAAGCGGCCGCCGAAGCAGACCGCCGCATCATGCGCAACGAGCCGGGTGACGTAGGTCCAGCGGTCGCGGTCGACAGGGTCGCGTGCGAAGAGATAGGCGGCGCCATCTTCCTCATTGGTATAGCTCACATCCGCGCCTGCGGCTCCCACGAGCAGCCGGTCGCCGTCGAGGGCTATCGCGCCGCCAAACTCGGGAAGCTTGCTGCCGTCGCCGCCGCCGTTGCTCCCGACATCTGTGAACTTAATCGTCGCGGCGTTGCCCCAGGCGCCGGCGCCGCCGCGGTCGCGCTCGAACAGCAGAACCCGCCCCTGGTCGTGATCCGCTTTGGGAACGCCGACCGCAAGCAAATCGCCCGACAGCGCGACAGCGGCGCCAAGATTGGCGGAGCCGCCGACGCTGTCGGTGAGCTTGACGGCTTGGCCCCAATTGTCACTGCCGCCAGCGTTGCGTTCAAAGACATAGACCGCGCCCTGCTCCCGGGCGCCGGCGATGTCGGCGGACGGAGCGCCGATGGCGATGGCGTCGCCAGCGACGGCGACGCTGGCGCCGAATTTGTCGAAGGCGGCCCCATCGAGCGGCGTAAGCTTCTTGCGTTCGATCCAGGCTCCCGTCGCCGGGTCGCGGAGGAAGACATAGGCGCCCCCGCTCGGCGTTCCGTTTGCGCTGGCATAGGGGGCTGTGGCGACGAGCATGTCCCCGCTGACGGCGACAGCTTGGCCAAGATGATCGTTCTCGGCGCCGTCGCTGGCCACGAAGGAGCCGTTGACCAACAGCATCTCGCCGCGCGCAGCCAAGGGCGCGATGAACCACAGGCCGAGCGCTGTGAGCATCGCTCGCACGAGGCGAGTCCACCGCCCCGATCTGTCGCGCCTCATCCGCAATCTCCCAGCCAGTTGACGAGATTCCGAGGATGTAAAGTGATGCCTACCGAGCGTGTTTAAACGCAGCCGCCCATAGTACCCGCAAGATCAACTTGTCTATTGCAAGATATCACGAGTAACTATCTAGACGAGTAAAGTGTTTGTGTTTTGGATGCGATAGGGTTTGAAGAAGCGCGCTGCCAGGGCAAATCTGCCCTGCCCTACTGATCTCCCTCAACCCGATCGCCGCCTTCTCCGTCTTCAACGGCGGCGTTCAGGTCTTTCAGCACTTTCGCGGCGAAAGCGCGCGTCACCTTCTTCTGCTCCGCAAGAGCGAGCTTATCGAGCTGCTCGGCGACCATTTGCGCCGCCGCCATGGACCGTTCGATGCGCGCCACGAGATAGGAGATGACATCGGGCGCGACTTCGATCTGCCGGTCGCTGAAATGCTTGAGCAGCACGCCCGCGAGATGCTCTTCGTCCGGCGGCTGGATTTCGGCTGCCGGATAGGACCGGATGCGCGAGCGAAGATCGGGAAGCGATATCTCCCATTGGCCGGGCGGCGTCTGCGCGGTCAACAGGATGAACGAGCCATGCTCGCGGGCGAGGTTGAGGTGATGAAAAAGCGCGGTCTCGCAGAAAGCGGCCGTATCCACGTCCTCGATGATCAGCGGCGCGTAGGGCGCGGCCCACATGTGCTCCGCCAGTTTCGACGGCTCGATGAATTCCCCGCTCGACCTGTTTCGCCAGATATTCGCAAGATAGGTTTTTCCGGACTGAGGAGGCCCGAAAATCGCGGCCGCCGGCGCATGCCAGTCGGGCCAGGCCGTGACGAGGCGCAGCGCGTGCTCGTTCCGCGAGGTAATGAAGAAGTCCGCTTCATCCCAGCTCTGCCGGTGCGGAAGCTCGAGCGCCAGTTGTGACGACATCAGACATCGCTACCGGCGAACGGTTTCGACCTTGAGCTCATGCTTGTCCTCGCCTTCGTATAAGGGGCTGCCATAATACTTGCGGACGGCGAAACGCACCAGAACTCCGATGGCCGCCGCCATCGGCACTGAAATCAGGAGACCCGTGAAGCCGAAGAGATAGCCGGACGCAATCAAGGCGAAGAGCAGCCACACCGGATGCAGCCGCACCTTGTCGCCGACGATTTTCGGCGTCAGCACATTGCCCTCAACGATCTGGCCAATGACGAAGATGCCGCAAACAAGCGCGATCCTGGTGTAGTCCGGCCAGAATTGCGAAAGCGCGACGGCGCCTGAAACGAGAAATCCGCTCGCGGAGCCGAGATAGGGCACGAAGCTGATAAGCCCCGCGCCAAGCCCGATCACCAGCCCATAGTGGAGGCCGACCGCGCCGAGCGCCACCATGTAGAAGGCGGATAAGATCAGGAGCACAATGGAGAGGCCCCTGAGATAGCCGGAAATGGTCGCGTCGATCTCATGCGCGATTTTCTTGATGACTGGCGCATCCTGCCTCGGAATCAGCTTCTCGATCCCGGCGATCATCTGGTCCCAGTCGCGCAAAAGGAAGAACGTGACGACAGGGGTCAGGAACATCAGCGCCAGCGAGTTGAAGAGCGCCAGGCTGCCTTGAAGCAGGGTCTGAAGCTGGCTGAGAAGCCAGGGCGCCAGATCTTGCGTGATTTGCGGCGGCAGACCCGGCGCTTGGGGGCCAGGGGCCGGGGAAGTCCCGAGCTGCTTTTGGAGCCCAAGCAGATAACCGCCGTAATGCTTCGAAATGTACGCCTGGGCCTCCTGATAGTATCGGGGCATCGCCTGGATGAGCTGCGCCAGCTGATCGATGACGGGCGGCAGGATCAGCGCGGCGATGATCGCGATGATGAGCGTCACGACTGCGATGATGATGAACGCGCCGGCCCCGCGATCGATGCCCCAGCGGTTCATGCGATCCACGAAGGGCTGAAACAGATAGGCCAGCACAAAGCCCGCGGCGAACGGCAGCAGGATTTCGGAAAAGACCAAGAACGCCATCAGCGACAGCGCGACGAACAGCACCCAGAATGTGGCGTTCGGCGAAAGGCGGAAAGTGCTGTCGGTCATGACGGCTTCGGGCTCCTCGGGTGGGTACCGGTCATCAACGCAAGAGGAAGTGCTTAGTTTCCCGGCCGCGGCGATGTCAAGGGGTTGAACCGAAGGAGATAAAGTGGGGATCGCCCCGCGATAGGCGCAATACGGCTTATTCGCGCGCATGAATAAACAAGCAGTTGCTGAATGAGGATGTTGCCCATGGTTCGACAGGCTCACCATGAGGACTAACCAATTGAAAAAGCACGACCTCATCCTGAGCCTGTCGAAGGATGTAGCCAAGATTCCTGCATCTCAGCAGCCTGCTCGCTGAGCCGTGCTGACAAAATCGAAAAACTTATTATAAAGGCGGCGAGCCGCGCTGGAGGCGGACATCCCGGAAGCCGCTTGCGGCTATCCGGGATCGCACAGAAGAAAGCGTTCGCATTTGGCGACCCCGGATAAGCGCAAGCGCTTTCCGGGGTAACGAATCAAGAGCGGGGCGGCGCCGTTACCCGGCATCGCCGGCAATGGATGCGGAGATTATTTTGGCCGACATTTTCATCAGCTATAGCCAGAGATCGCCGGAACCGACGCAAGAGCTTGCAGTAGACCTGACCTCGAAGGGCTACACGGTCTGGTTCGACTCGCGTCTTCTGCCGATGGACGTGTTCTGGAAGGTGATCCGCGACGAGATCAAGGCAGCGAGAGCCGTGATCGCGATCTGGTCGCCGCGCGCGACCGATTCCGAATGGGTCTATTCCGAAGCGAAGATGGCGCATGAGATGAAAAAGCTCATCTGCGTGCGCACCCCGGATGTCGCCGCCTTCGACGTGCCGATGCCGTTCAACGGCTACAACGTCACGCCGGTTGGCGAGCGTACAAAGATTTATGAGGCGCTGGTCAAGTTAGGTTTGAAAGCAGGACTTAGCGCGCCCCTTACGAAAGAGGAGCGAGAAGTTACCGAGGTGACGGTGGCCTGGGGCGAGGCCAAGGCTTCCGGCAATATCAGGGTGATTGAAGCCTTTATCGCCCACTATCGCGACCGGCATCCCTTTTTCGTCGTTCTGGCCGAAACCAAGCTCGCGGAACTCACGCGGCGCAGCGGGGGCGGTGCAATATTCGGTTCGGCTTCAATGACCGAGAAACCCGATACACTCAAGGCTGTGGGTACTGTCGGTGAAATTCCTCTACCTCATGCGGGGGATGTATTCCTGCGCATCGAGCCGGGGATGCATACGGCGCCAATCCGGCGCATCGGCGTGAATGCAGCGGGCACGCTGATGGTAACGGGTTCGGAGGACAAGACGGCGCGGCTCTGGGCGCTCCCGAACGACTGGCGGGGAAACCCCGACCTTCTGCGCACTTTGCGCCTGCCCATCGGCGAGGGCGACGATGGCAAGGTCTACGCCGTGGCGCTGTCACCGGACAGCCAATGGGTGGCGGCGGCCGGCTGGGACGCAATATGGTCGATTGACAAGACGATGGGCGTCTACATCTTCGAAGCCGCTACCGGGCGGCTTGTTACCCGGCTCGGCCGCCTCGATTTTGTCATTTTTCATGTCGCCTTCTCGCCCGATGGCGAGCGACTCGCCGCGACGCTTGGCAGCGGTGAAGGCATGCGGCTGTGGGAGACGGCGGGTTGGCGGCTTCTCGCCGAGGATAAGGACTATGACGGCAAGAGCAGCCTACGGCGCATCCTTCGATAGCGCGAACAGGCTCTTCACCGTGGCCTATGACGGGCAGATTCGCAGCTATGGCGCGGACGGACGGCTCGAAGCGAAGGCGCCAACACAAGGCGGCAAGAAACCTTTCAGCGTCGCGGTGCATCCCCAGGGCAACAAGCTCGCCATCGGCTTTAACGATACGACGGCGGTCGAAGTCTTACGACGCGCGCCTCGCTGAAGCGGCTTTACGCCGCCGATACAAGCGGCGTTTCCCTCGGCAGTTTGAACGCGGTGGCTTGGTCCGCCGATGGTGCGCGGCTTTATGCGGGTGGATTTCACAGCAAGAACGGCATTCGTCCCGTTTTCATCTGGCAAGAGGAAGGCCGGGGCAAGCGCGCGGAAGCGCCGCTGTCTCAAGACACCATCATGCAGATTCTGCCTTGCGGCGATTACGTTGCAGCGGGATCGGCCGATCCTGCCTTCGGCCTGATTGCGGCGGATGGCGCAAAGCGTGTCTGGCGGGAGGGCGTCATCGCCGACATGCGCGGCAAGCGGCGCGACGCCTTCGCGCTCTCCGCTGACGGCGAGCGCGTGCGCTTTGGCCTGGGCGAAGGCGCGGAGCGGCCCATGCTCTTCGATTTGTCCGCCTTCCGCCTCGCCGATGCGCCCGAGGATGTTGCAGGCCTCGCGCCGCCCGGCACATCCGGCCTCGCCATCACCGATTGGGAAAATGAGTTCGCGCCAAAGCTGAACGGCGAGCCCATCACGCTGGAGGCTTCCGAAAGATCATGCGCGCTCGCCATCGCGCCGGACGCCTCACTCTTCGTGCTTGGCGCCGATTATTGGCTGCGCGCTTATCGCGCCGATGGCGGCGAGCTTTGGAAAAAAGCCGTTCCCGGGATCGCCTGGGGCGTGAACATCAGCGGGAATGGCAAGCTCGTTGCGGCGGCCTATGGCGACGGCACCATCCGCTGGCATCGCCTGTCCGATGGCGAGGAACTGCTCGCGCTGTTCGTCCACGCTAAGGACAGGCGCTTTATCGCCTGGACGCCGAAAGGCTATTACGCCGCCTCGCCCGGCGAGGAAGACCTGATCGGCTGGCACGTCAATCGCGGCTTCGATAGCGCGCCCGACTTCTACCCCGCCTCCACCTTCGCCGGCGCCTTCAACCGCCCCGACATCGTGAAAGCCGCGCTGGTCGTTTGACGGCAGTGGTCATCCCGGAAGCCGCCTGCGGCTATCCGGGATCGCACAGAAGAAAGCGTTTGCATTTGGCGACCCCGGATAAGCGCGAGCGCTTTCCGGGGTGACGACCCGAGCGGGGGGCCGCCGTTGCTTGACCCTGCTTGGTGGCCGCGCCCTGTTTGCGGCAATGGCCCCATGACGGCGCAAAATCTGGCCGTCAATTGTAAACGGATCGTTGCCGCGCCGATGAATTAACCGGACGCGGTTAATTTTGGCGCGCCGGAATTACTTCCGGTCATCATTTTGCTTAAAGATCCGTATACTCCGGAGCGGCAGAAGAGCGCCGCGCCCTCGATGTGGCGCGAAATAATTCAGACAAGCCATTGAAAATGAACAACTTTCTCCTGCCCGTGACCTCCCATTAAATAGAATTTAATGCCGGAATTTTTTCTTTACTGGGACGCGCAAAAGTCCGTTAAATATATTTCGGCTTCGCATTTTTACCTTAACGACCAGTTCGCAGACGCGCCGCCGCCGGCGCTTTCCTCAATTTTCCACTTCAATATCAGTAGACTTGCGTTCATTAACCTCTCGGCAAGGCGCTTTTCGCTACGATTCCAGCTCAAGTAACGGCTACGCAAACACAAGCTGATTTGAGGATTCGAGCGAGATGGCGGCTTTCGCAACAAGCATACAAGAAGCCGCTCGCCTTCCGGCTTGGGTTCCGCGCCGGGGGCGGGCCGCCGCAAACAGCCGGGCTCCTCAACCATTCGGATGGCCGCAAGACGCGATCCGCGGATGCGCCCGGCAAACGCTGTCTAATCGTCAAGCTCGCCGATGTGATACTGCGAGTAGAGCTGGATGCCGAGCTTGTCCACGAGGTCGAGCTGGGTTTCGAGGAAGTCGATGTGTCCCTCCTCGTCGTGCATCAGCTTCTCGAACAGATCGCGCGTCACGTAATCCTTGACCGCGTGGCAGTGGGTGGCCGCTTCCTGATAAAGGTTGCGCGCGCTGTGTTCGGCCGCGAGGTCGGCGTCAAGCACTTCCTTCACATTCTGCCCGATATGAAGCGGGTCGAGAACCTGCAGGTTGGGAAAGCCTTCCAGGAAGATGATGCGCACCGTGATCTTGTCGGCGTGCTGCATCTCCTCAATGGATTCCTTTCGCCAGTGCTTGGCGAGGGACTTGTAGCCCCAATTATCAAGCAGGCGATAATGCAGCCAGTATTGATTGACCGCCGTCAGCTCGTGACGGAGCGCGGCGTTGAGATATTCGATAACTTTGGGCTCGCCCTTCATTTTCTTCTCCGGTCTTCAGCGCAAGGTAAACGCAGTGAGGCCGAGCTGGTTCGGCCTGCGAGGAATATGACCGGGGATCTTGCAGGATCTATCCAGAAAATCAAGAAGAGGAATCAGGCGACTTTCGCGCCAAGAGTCGCGGCTGGCGTTTCCAGGCGGGCCTTTTCAATAATCTCGCGCATCGAGCGCACGCAGCGCCCGCATTGCGGCTCGCAGCCGAGATGCCTGTGAACCTGGCACGGCGTGCGCGGAGGGCTCGGAGCAGCAAGCGCAGTGCGAACTTGCGTGTCGCTCAACACCTTGCAGGAGCAGATGATCATTCGCCGGAGCCTGCCTTCGATTCGGAAACAAAAGAAAAGGTAAGCTGTTCCGCTCAAGAAGGCAATCAAAAACATAATCTATAATGATTCTAACTTGCCAAACTACGAATTTACTAAATAACAGATGAGAAGTTCTTCGAGTTCCTGTTCTTATAATAATTCTAAGCTTCAGCCGGCGGCGGCGGCCGCTTCCTCGTAGGCAAGCGAAGCTTCAAACCAAGCTTCTTCCGCAATCTTAAGCTCTTTCACCATCGCTGCTCGTTCAAGAGTGAGTGACCGCGCCTTATCGGGCTGCTTCTCGTAGAGGCTATGATCGCCAAGGCTGAAGTCGATCGCGGCGATCTTCTTTTGCAGCGCCTCCACACACCGTTCGTGCTGGGCGAGTTGCTTGCGAAGCGGCGCAAGCTCCGTGCGGCGCTGGGCGGCCTGGCGGCGTTCCTCCTCCCGGCTCAGCTTCACGTCCGGCGCTTGGCCTCCGTTCGCTTTGGCGGCCTCGCCGGTCTGTTTGCCGCCCCCGCCAAGGCTTTCCTGCCGGTAGCTTTCGAGGTCGCCATCGTAGGGCGTCACGGCGCCGCCGCGCACGACCCAAAGCCGGTCGACGGTCGCTTCGAGCAGGTGACGGTCGTGGCTGATGAGGATGACCGCGCCTTCATAGTCGTTCAGCGCGTGGATCAGCGCCTCCCGGCTGTCTACGTCGAGATGGTTTGTCGGTTCGTCGAAAATCAAAAGATGCGGCGCGTGAAAGGTGGCGAGCGCGAAGAGCAGCCGCGCCTTCTCGCCGCCGGAGAGCTTTTCCGACGGCGTGTCCGCCTTGTCCGCGCCGAAGCCTGCCGCAGCAATCCTTGCCCGCTTCTGAGCCTCCGTCGCATCGGGCATCAGCTCGGCGATGTGGTCGTAGGCCGAAAGCTTGGGGCGCAGCTCGTCCATCTGATGCTGGGCGAAATAGCCATATTCGAGCTTTTTCGAAGCGCGGCGGAGAGCCGGAAGAGGGCGTGAGCTTCCCGCAGAGGAGCTTGGCGAGCGTCGATTTGCCGTTGCCGTTGGCGCCAAGCAGCCCCACACGGTCGTCGCAATCCAGACGCAGATCGAGCTTTCGCAACACCGGCTTTTCCGGGTCGTAACCGGCGCTTGCGCCTTCGATGCGGATCAGCGGATTGCCGAGCGGCCGCTCGGGCGACGGAAAGCGAAAGGGCACGACCTCCTGATCGACTTCCGCGGCGATGGGCTGCATCTTCGCGAGCGCCTTCAGGCGGCTTTGCGCCTGGCGCGCCTTCGTCGCCTTGGCGCGAAAGCGCTCGACAAAGGCTTCCATGCGCTTGCGGGCGTCGTCCTGCGTCTTCTTCAACTTCAATTGCAGCCGCTGCTGCTCGCGCCGCGTCTCCTCGAAGCGATCATAGCCGCCCGTGTAGAAAGTGAGCCGCCTCTCGTTCAGATGCAGGATACTATCGACCGCCTTGTTCAAGAGATCGCGGTCGTGGCTGACGATCAGCACCGTATGCGGATAGGCGGCGATGAAATCCTCAAGCCAGAGCACGCCTTCGAGATCGAGATAGTTCGTCGGCTCGTCGAGGAGCAGGATATCGGGCTCTGCGAACAGCCCGCCCGCCAGCGCGACCCGCATGCGCCATCCGCCGGAGAACTCGGCGCAGGGGCGCTGATGCGCCTCTTCATCGAAACCGAGCCCGGAAAGAATCCGGGCCGCGCGAGCGGGGGCGGAATGCGCATCGAGATCGCCGAGCCGTGTGTGGATTTCGCTGATGCGATGCGGATCGTGGGCCGTCTCGGCCTCCGCGGTGAGCGCGGCCAGCTCGGTGTGGGCCGCCAGCACCGTTTCGAGCAGCGTCTCAGGGCCGCCCGGCGCTTCCTGCGAAATATGCGCGAGCCGGGCATTCTTGGGAAAGCCGATGGACCCGTCATCGGGATGAAGCTCACCGGCGATCAGGCGCAAGAGCGTGGTCTTGCCCGCGCCGTTGCGTCCGACGAGGCCGACTTTATGCCCTTCGGGAATGGCGACGGTCGCGTGCTCGAAAAGCGGCCGCCCTTCGATGCGGAAGCTCAAATCGTTGATATGCAGCATAGGCGCAAAATGCTGCGGAAGCGGCGCCCGCGCAACCCTTTATGCACCGTTGATCGATCGGCGCTTTCCTAAATCTCTAAACCTATATGGTTAACGGGCGCCTGCGACTTTACTGTTTATTCATTCACCTTCGCTAACTTTGTCTGTGTGGGAGGCTGCGCCCGCGGCGGGGGCCGTGAGCGCAGTCTCGCAAGAACGTGCGTGTCTAGCGCCCGAATGCGGCGAATGGGAGTGTGCTGGATGGTTGTTGACGAAGGAGGGCTGGGCGATGGCCCAAGTCACAGTAGTCGTAAATGGGCGGAGTTTCAGGATGGGGTGCCGGGACGGTGAAGAGGCCCGGGTTCAAGAGCTTGCCGCGGAAATCGACTCCCACGTGCAGCGCATCAGAGGCGGAACCAGGGCCGTCCAGGATGACAGGCTTTTCCTGATGGCGGCCATCATGATGGCCGACCAGCTCTGGGAGGCGCGGGAGGAACTTCAGAAGCTGCGTCAGATCGGCGAAACGCGCGCCTATCACGTTATCGACGGTGGCGCGCAAGCCATGCAGCGTGACCTGTCAAGGGCGATTGAGACCTCAAGCCGGGTCGAAACGCTGCATCAGCGCGCCAACGGCTAAACCGCTCTGGGGCGGCTGTGTGTGATCGCCAGCCCCCCCGAGCCGAATGCCCAGACCTGGATCAAACCGCCCGCGATGGCGATGTTCTTCAAGAAGTGATCGAACTGACCGAAATCGGAGCCGATGGACATCGCAAGCATGAAAATCGCAAGGATCAGGGCCACATAGCGCGTCCCGAGCCCAAGCGCGAGGAAGACGCCGCCGACGAGTTCGATTCCGGTTGCTACGTAAAAGGCCCAGTCCGGTGTTGTGACTACGGCGATGGGCGCACGTACGTCCGCTGGCGACGACAAATGAAGGGCGTGCAGGAATCCGCTCACCAGAAAAATAGCGGCCATCATAATCCGGCCAATAGCCGCCGTATAACTTATGCCCTTCATCGTGGCATCCTTCCTTTGCATCCTCGTAAAACAAGCGCGGCGGCGAAAACACACTAGGCCTTCGCGCACTGGTTTTTTATCGAGGGATTCATTGCGGGGCTAGCAATTTTATTCGTATGCTTTATATGGAATTCGCTGCGGGGCGCGTTAGGGGCTCTATGAATACCCGGGCCCTATACGATCCTTAAGGGAGCTGACCCTGCCGGGGCCGTGGCCTCGGTTATTTGGCGCCCACCTGTTTACCAGGGACCCAGGGGATCGATCGCCCCGACGGCCCTCGCGGCTCCTTTGAAATCGGCCGGAATAGTGCAGGCTAAATCCATCCATCAATTGCATCTGAAATCCGAACGGAAGGCGAGACTGAGGGCGGAAGCCCTCTCGCTTCGGAAGGAGATTTGGCTGAAGTCGGGAGGCTCCGCTGCGCAAGCCATCGCGGGGAAAGGCGTTCCGCTCATTCAATCTTTCGGCCTCGCCGGCGCCATAGGTGGTTATCATGCGATTCGCGCCGAGCTTGATCCGCTGCCGCTTCTCACCGCTCTTCACGCCAACGGCTTTTGCATCGCCTTGCCCTGCGTGAGCGAAGGCGAGGACGCGCTCACATTCAGGGAATGGATGCCCGGCTCTGCCCTCAAGCGCGGAAAGTTCGGCGTGGCCGAGCCAGCCGTAACCCAGCCTGCAATGCGCCCGTCCATCCTTTTCGTTCCGCTCGTCGCTTTCGACCGAAAAGGCAACCGTCTCGGCTATGGCGCCGGATATTATGACGCCAGCTTGCGCGACATGAGGGCTCGCCAGCGTGTGCTTGCCATCGGCGTTGCTTTCGATGAGCAGGAATTTCCGGACATTCCCCGCGAGCCGCAGGACGAGCCGCTCGACATGATCCTCACGCCCGCGCGCGTCATAGCCTGCAGGAATTGACGATGCGACTTCTGTTTCTTGGAGACGTCTTGGGCCGGTCAGGCCGGAACGCAGTCTATCAAACGCTTCCGTCCCTGCGTGAGCGTCTTGCCGCCGATTTCGTCATCGTGAATGGCGAGAATGCAGCGGGCGGCTTCGGCATCACCGAGGTGATCTTCCAGGATCTGCTCGATGCGGGCGCCGATGTGGTCACAACCGGGAACCATGTCTGGGATCAGCGGGAGGCGCTTGTCTTTATCAGCCGCCAAAAGCGCCTTCTCAGGCCGCTGAATTATCCGGCAGGCACTCCCGGCGCCGGGGCCGGTCTTTTCAGAGCCGCCAATGGCGCAGACGTCCTGGTTTTGAACGTGCAGGGGCGCGTTTTCATGGAACCGCTCGACGATCCTTTTCAAGCTGTCGAGCGCGAAGTGTCGGCCTGCCCCTTGAAGGTCGGCGCAGACGTCATTTTTGTCGACATGCACGCCGAAGCCTCGTCGGAAAAGCAGGCGCTTGGGGCCGCCTTCGATGGCCGTGTAACGGCCGTGATCGGAACGCATACGCATGTGCCGACAGCCGACGCAAGGGTCCTGCCCGACGGCACGGCGTACATGACCGACGCCGGAATGTGCGGCGACTACAACTCCATCATCGGCATGGACAAAGGCGAGCCCATACAAAGGTTCACAGCGCGCATTCCGTCCAGCCGTTTCACGCCAGCCCTGGGGCCGGCCACCATATGCGGCGCCCTGATCGAGATCGACGATGCGACCGGGCTCGCGATTTCCATCGCGCCCGTCCGCGAGGGCGCTCCCCTCGGCGGCGTCAGAGAACCGGCGAGGCGCGAACGGTAATCATCCCGCCGCGCCCATCATGCCGTGCATCAGCCTTGCGACAACCTGCTCGATCCCGAACAGGAAGATGCCCGCGCCGCCTATCATGAAGTGAGAGGCGGAAGCCGCGATGAGCGAGTTCGTCCGCGCGAAGATCCAGCCCCAGAACAGCCCGGGAATGAAGGCCGCGACCGCGAACGCGAAACTGATGTGCGAATGCGCCGCTGCAAAGACGAGATTCGAGACAAGGATGGACCATAGCTTGCGCCAGAACTCGGTCCCGTTGAGGAAGGCGTAAAGTGGGGCCTGCAAGCAGCAGCGGGCCACGAATTCCTGAATCGGCGTCAAGAGGAGGTAAAGCCCGACCGCGACCCAGTAGAGCGGCGACATCATCGCCTGATGCATATCCACCTTCACGTCGGCGATGCCGAAGAGAGAAAGCCCGGCGAATGTCGCGTCGTGTGAATAAGCACCCACTTGATAAGAACGGCTACGGCGAGAAAGACGAGAGACACCGCAATCGAGAACCCGAGCGCGCTCTTCCAGTTGGCGGTTTGCAGGCCGAAGAACGAAGGCGGGAAGCCGCTATACAGGATCACCGGTCCCATCACCCCCGCAAACATGACGATAATGAACGGGCTCAGCGCGAAATTCACCGTGAGCGCCACCATGAACTGCGGCAGGACGCTGAGGAGCAGCGTGTAGAAAGACAGAAGCGACAACGTCGTCACGACAATGCGTCCGACCGCATGTTTGTAGCGGGCAAACTCCGCTTCATGCTGCAAGCTGTCCAAGCGGTCCGCGACCGACATCCGCAAATCGGCGGTAAGCTGGCGTCTCAGCCCCGCCACGATCGAGGCCCGAAGCTTGCGCGACGCAGCCGGCAGTTCGGCGGCGGAGAAATCAAGGACAGCCAGCGTCAAGGCCGTTTTGGCGTAGGCGCTGCTGGAATAGGATTTGCCGTCGAGGAATGAGATGGTCCCGAAGACGGCGTTTTTGCCATGCGCCGCGATTTCATAATCGTCCATGGTGTGCGTGGAAAAGGCCTGGCCCCTGTTGCAAAGCGAAATTTCGCCATCCAGCACGACGTAGAGACGGCCGGGATTTTCTTCCCCTTCGTCGAAGATCCGCTCGCCCGCGGCGAAGGAGCGAATTGTCGTATGCCGCTCCAAAGCCTCCACCCGGTCTTTCGATAGCCGGGCAAGCAGCGGAATCGCGTCGATCTGCAGAGCCAACGTTGTGGGCACGTCCACGGGAGAAGCCCTTTCCGCCACAAGCTCCCAGCGAAAATGGTCCAGTGCAAATCACGAATGCTCGACATCTTCGTCCCGGCTGACGCGCTTTCCGGGACAGCGGGCTGCTCTAGGAGAGCGCCGAAAGCTTCGGCTCGACATAGACGCGGTCGCGGCGCAACCGCTCCGCGACGAGAAACGCGAGTTCCAGCGCCTGATCCGCATTCAGCCGGGGATCGCAATAGGTGTGATACCTGCTGGAAAGATCCGAGTCCGAGATGGATTGCGCGCCGCCCGTGCATTCGGTCACGTTCTTGCCCGTCATCTCGACATGAAGACCGCCGGGATACGCGCCCTCGGCCTGGCAGACGTCGAAGAAGTTCTCCACCTCGCGCAGGATCGCGTTGAAGGGCCGTGTCTTGTATCCGCTCGCCGCCTTTATCGTGTTGCCGTGCATGGGATCGCAGGCCCAGATCACCGATTTGCCTTCGCGCTTCACCGCGCGGATGAGATCGGGAAGATACGCGCCGACCTTCTCCGCGCCGAAGCGGCAGATCAGCGTCAGGCGGCCCGGTTCATTGGCCGGATTCAGGACATCGATCAGCGTCAGCAATTCGGCCGGGTCGGCGCTCGGCCCGCATTTGACGCCGATCGGATTCTTAATGCCGCGCAGGAATTCGACATGGGCGTGGTCCAACTGGCGCGTGCGGTCGCCGATCCAAAGGAAGTGGCCCGATGTCGCGTAGTGGGCGCCGCTCGTCGAATCGATCCGCACGAAGGCTTCCTCATAGCCGAGCAAGAGGGCTTCGTGGCTGGTGTAGAAATCGGTGGTCCTGAGCCGTTCGGAATTGTCCGAGGTGATGCCGCAGGCGCGCATGAAGTTGAGTGTCTCGGAAATGCGGCCCGCCAGTTCCTCGTAGCGGTTCCCGGCGGGGCTGTCCTTCACGAAGCCGAGGGTCCATTGATGCACCCGTTCGAGATCGGCATAGCCGCCTTGCGAAAACGCCCTGAGTAAATTGAGCGTCGCCGCCGACTGGCGATAAGCCTTCAGCAGCCTCTGCGGATCGGGCGTGCGCGCCTCGCCCGTGAACGCGATGTCGTTGATGATGTCGCCCCGGTAGCTCGGCAGCTCCTTGCCGTTCTGCTTTTCGGTCGGCGCCGAGCGCGGCTTGGCGAACTGCCCCGCAATGCGCCCGATCTTCACGACCGGGCGGCTTGCGGCGAAGGTCAGCACTACCGCCATCTGCAGGAACACGCGAAAGAAATCGCGAATGCTGTCCGCCCCGTGCTCTGAGAAGCTTTCGGCGCAATCCCCGCCCTGCAAGACGAAAGCGCGCCCAGCCGCGACCTCGGCCAGGCTTTTCGTCAGGCAGCGCGCCTCGCCCGCGAACACGAGCGGGGGAAAGGTCGCAAGCTCCTTCTCGACGGCGGCAAGTTCGGCCTCGTCGGAGTATGCCGGAGCCTGCTCGATGGGTTTTTGCCTCCAGCTTCCCGGCGTCCAACGCGTTTGCATCGTCTCTCCTTCGCGCGCCGCTCGGGCGCCTCCTGTCTCGTACAGCGGCGGAGCGCACGAGTTCACGCGCGTGTTATAAAGGATACAGCCGCCCGTTGCCAGCATCGTAAACGAAACCCTGCCGCGCGGCGCGTTCATTCAGGCAGGCTACTCGCGCCGAAAAGGTAATCCCAGGATGAAAAAGCGCCCGGCCCAATCGCGGCCTGGGTCCGGGCGTCCTGGCGCATCTCCTCAAGAAAAGTGAGCCGGACTTTTCGGTTTTGTTGAGCCACGATGGGCGCGAGACGAGCAACCGGCTGGCCGTAACGGGTGAGCACAATGTCCTCTCCCTCTTCGGCGCGGCGCACAAGCTCTGTGAGATGTGCTTTGGCGTCGCTTACTGAAATCTGCATGGCCAATCTCCTTTGGGACCGGTCGATGGTCCAAAACATGTTTTGGACCAAATAAACCAAGCATCATTGGCTGGGAGGGATACTAAGAAAAAGCGCCTTTCGGAGGGGTTAACTCGTATAAATCATTGAAATATATATGTAAAATTACGAAGTAGCTTGCGCCGCCGCGGCTCCGAAAGGCGCGGACCTCGTTAACACATCATATTTAACGGACTTTTCCGCGCCCACTTGCGTCTAAAAATATAATCCGTTTACCATGCGGTTTCAGGCCAGAAAACTTATTATTTTCAATAGGTTGCTAGCTCATCCCTGGGCCGCGAACGTAGCCCGCTCTCATGTGTTGAGACTTTTTAAGCAAACTCAGGCCGGAAATAAATCCTCGCGCGCCGAAATTAACCAACTCGGGTTAATATACGCCCCGGCGCTATAAAACGCTCACAATATCTGTTTGGGCGAAATCGTCGCCGCGGCGCCTGGATATTGCATAGGAGTGGTCGCGAATGGGGTAGGCAATTGCGA
>CAWFXN010000029.1:0-54720 GCA_963819665.1 uncultured Alphaproteobacteria bacterium | reverse complement strand
GCACTCAATGCGAGGCCGAAGGTTTCCGCCGCATCACCTATTACCTCGACCGTCCCGACGTCCTGTCGAAGTTCCGGGTGCGACTCGAAGCAGATCAGAACGAAGCGCCGGTCCTCCTTTCGAATGGCAACCTCATCGAGAGCGGCGAAGCCCCAGGCAAGCGTCACTTCGCGGTCTGGGAAGACCCCTTTCCGAAGCCGTCCTATCTCTTCGCGCTGGTCGCCGGAAGGCTCGGCATGGTCCAGGACAGCTTCACCACGCGCTCGGGCCGCAAGGTGGACTTACGCATCTATGTCGAACCCGGGAAGGAAGAGCGATGCGCCTGGGCGATGGAGTCGCTCAAGCGCGCCATGAAATGGGACGAAGAGCGTTTCGGCCTGGAATACGATCTTGACACGTTCATGATCGTGGCCGTTTCCGACTTCAACATGGGCGCGATGGAGAACAAGGGCCTGAACGTTTTCAACGACGCCCTGATCCTGGCCCGGCCCGAAACAGCGACCGACGCCGATTACGAAAATATCGAGGCGGTGATCGCGCACGAATATTTCCACAACTGGACGGGCAACCGTGTGACCTGCCGCGACTGGTTCCAGCTTTGCCTCAAAGAGGGGCTGACGGTCTTCCGCGACCAGGAGTTCAGCGCGGACGTCCGCTCGGCGGTGGTGAAGCGCATCCAGGAAGTGCGATTCCTCAAGAGCGCCCAGTTCCCGGAAGACGCAGGCCCGCTCGCTCATCCGGTGCGCCCCGCATTCTTCATTGAAATCAACAACTTCTACACGCGGACCGTCTACAATAAGGGGGCGGAACTCTGCCGGATGCTGCAAACCGTTCTCGGGAAGGACGGGTTCCGGCGAGGCCTCGATCTCTATTTCCACCGGCACGACGGTCAGGCGGTGACCGTCGAGGATTTCATCTCGGCGCTCGGCGACGCCAACAAGACCGATCTCACGGAGTTCCTGCTCTGGTACAATCAGGCGGGCACGCCCGGTCTCGACGCGCGGCTCTCCTATTCGCAGGGCACGAAATCCGCCCGCCTCACGCTCAGCCAGTCTTATCCTCCCATCCCGGAAGGCGCGAAAAGAAAGCCCGTACCAATCCCGGTGCGGCTTGGGCTGGTCGGCGGCAATGGCGAAGACCTGCCGCTGAACGAGAATGGCAAGCCTCTCCGGGACGGCTTGGTCATGCTTCGGAAGAAGAAAGAAGTCTTCACATTCGAAGATGTCGGCGAGCGTCCCGTGCTGTCGGTGCTGCGCGACTTCTCGGCGCCCGTTAAGCTCAACGCCTCGGCGAGCGATCGCGAGATGCTGACGCTCATCCGCTCGGACAGCGACCTCTTCAACCGCTGGCAGACGGCGCAAGGCTTCGCGCTGAAGCATATCGCGGACATGGCGAAGGCGATCGCGGGCGGTTCCGAGCCGCGCGTGAACGCGCGCTTCGTGCAGGCTGTCGGCGCCGTCGCGGACGATGACAGTCTGGAGCACGCCTACAGGGCCGCGTTCCTGGCCCTTCCATCGGAGTCCGATGTCGCGCAGGCGATAGGCGAAAACGTCGACCCCGAAGCGATCCACATCGCCCGGGAAAATCTTCGATCTGCATTCGGCCGGAGCCTTCGAAGCATCCTCGAAGGCGTTTACGAGCGGAGCGCGCCCGAGGAGCCCTATCGCCCCGACGCGGAAAGCGTGGGCAGACGCGCGCTTCGTCAGGCTTGCTTGAGTCTTCTGGCGGCCGGCAAGAGCCGCTTCGGCATTGCGAAAGTCAAGGAGCAGGCTCGGACGGCGACGAACATGACCGAGGCCATAGGCGCGCTGTCGATCCTGTCCACCGTCGGCGGGGAAGTTTACGATCAGGCGCTCCAGCGCTTCTACCGGCGTTGGAAGAACGAGGCCCTGGTGATGAACAAGTGGTTCGCCTTGCAGGCGACCTCCCCGAACGCTAACACCCTGAAGCGCGTGCAGGAACTCACGGCGGATCCGCTGTTCTCGCTCAAAAATCCAAACAGGGTGCGATCCGTCCACGGCGCATTCGCCCACGGCAATCAGGTTCGCTTCAACGATGCGAGCGGCGAGGGCTACGAATTCGTCGCGAGCGCCGTTATCGATATCGACGCCTTCAATCCGCAGATCGCATCGAGGCTCGTCGGCGCCTTCGAGAGTTGGCGCATCTTCGAACCGAAGCGGCGCGCGCTCGCCCTGTCCGCTCTCAAGCGCGTGCTCGCGAAAAAGAGCCTTTCCTCCGATGTGTTCGAGATCGCATCAAAAATCGTGGGCGCCGGCGGCGCTTGAGCACAATTTGCGATAAATCAAAGGCGTCGGAGGTCATTGAATAATATTAATCTGTCGACCGGCCATATCTCGCCAAAATAGAGGCTTTGTTAACTAAACAAGGGCAGTTTAAGACCTCGCTTATATGAGTTAATTCTGCCGGCGGGAAGATATGGCCCTCGACGCCATTCATGACTCTTACTCCGATACCGGCCCTGCGCAATCGGGTTATAGGTGGGGCGCGTTTTCGTTCAATCGCGGATTGCGGGTGGATGCGGCGCTCGGAGACCTCCCGCCACCGCATGTCTTCGTTGTGATCGGGGCAGGGCTTCTTCTTGCGCCGATCGCTCTTGGCGCGGCGTCCGGCCATCCGGAGACTTTCGCATTTTTGCTTATGGCCGCAGTTTCGCTCCTTGCCGCGGCCTCGCAGATGCGGCGCTCCTCACGGAAAGCGAAAGACGCCGAGCGATTGCTCGCCGAGCATGACGAAGCCATCGAGTCCGCCGGAGGCATCGCGCTCCGCTGGCATCTGGTGAGCGGCGATTTGATGTGGACCGGAAATGCAGCGCGTTTCCTTGGAGTTTCGCCACACCAGGTTCCGTCCAGCTTTCGCGATTTGCGCTCCTATCTTCACCCGGAAGACTCCCTCTATAACGAGATCTCACGCACGTTGCGGACATCCGAGCAGCACGTATGCTGGCCGATCCGGCTTAAGGATGCGAACGGCGGCTGGAAAGCGTTCGCCTTGAGGGGAAAGATCAGCCGGGACGCGGCATCGGGCCTTCCTGTGTTTGGAGGCGTACTTCTGCCTTCCGGCCCTTCGGCGGCCTCTTCAGGGGAAGACCTTGCGGCGCGCTTGACGAGCATACTGGAATCGCTCCCGATCTCTATTGCGGCCTGGGACGGCGAAAACCGGCTCATTCTCTGTAATCGCAAGTTCCGGCAGCTCTACGGCATCGCAAGAGCATCGGCTTTGCGGGGCGCGTCTTTGGAGGAGGCGCAGGCGCAGGCGCGGGAGACGATCGCGCAGCGCCCGCC
The DNA here is from genome assembly GCA_963819665.1 of uncultured Alphaproteobacteria bacterium. Classification (GTDB taxonomy): domain Bacteria; phylum Pseudomonadota; class Alphaproteobacteria; order Rhizobiales; family Rhodomicrobiaceae; genus Rhodomicrobium. The sequence continues at coordinate 51,418 of CAWFXN010000029.1, read as the reverse complement.
TGATGTTTCAGGCCCGGCTGGCTGCCTCCAGCTTCGCGATCAGCAGCTGCCTTGTGGGACGTGGTTGCAGATTGGCGAATATTGGACGTGGGACGGGACCTTGGTTAGTGTTGGCACAGACATTACCGTGTCGAAGCAGAGCGAACGCCAAGTTCTTGAACGGGAGCAGGAAATGCGGGCGAAAGTCGACGGCTTCGAACAGAGCCGCAGACAGTTGGAGATCCAGGCGCGGCAGCTTCGTGAGCTGGCGGAAAGCTACAACGAGGAGAAGATTCGCGCCGAAGCAGCCAATCAGGCCAAGTCCGAATTTCTCGCCAATGTCAGCCATGAGCTCCGCACGCCGCTGAACGCGATTATCGGCTTCTCCGAGATGATGCGCGACGGCGTGCTCGGTCCGATCGGCAATCCCAAATATGAGAGCTACGTCAAGGACATCTACGCGAGCGGCCGCTATCTCCTGGAAATGATCAACGACATTCTCGACATGTCGAAAATCGAGGCCGGCCGCATGACCCTCTCACCCGAATGGGTGGCGCTCGGCACGATCGTCGAGGAATGCCTGACCGTCGTTCATCCGTGTTCCATCGAGGGCAAGGTCGATCTCATACAGTGCGGAAACGCGGACATCTCGATTTTTGCGGATAAGCGGGCGCTGAAGCAGGTCTTGATCAATCTCCTCTCAAACGCTGTCAAGTTCACCCCCCCAGGCGGGAAGGTTGTGCTGCGCGCCTATCGCTATCGCGGCAGCCTTCGTATTACGATCGCCGACACAGGCGTCGGCATCGCAAAGCACGACCTTGGAAGGCTCGGCAGGCCCTTCGAGCAGGTGGGAAATCAGTTGACCAAAGGGCACAAGGGCACGGGCCTCGGTCTTGCAATCTCACGCTCCCTCGTTGAAATGCATGGCGGCAAACTCGACATCAAGAGCAGGGTAGGGGAGGGCACGACCGTGACCTGCATCCTGCCTCTCAGAGACGAGAAGGATGCTGGCCAAGAGGCTGCGTGACACTTAGAAATGATACCGCCGCCGCCTTCGAGGACGTAAGGCCGGATAAAACCTCGGTTGCGATCAGGGGTCTGGCTGAGCGGACGCGCGGCCGGGATGTCACGGTCGGTGAAATTCTCGCGGCGCTCAAGGATCGGGGTTTTGGCGTCTTCATGATCCTGTTCGCGCTGCCGAACGCGGTCATCCCCGGCATTTCCTTCATTCTCGGCGCTCCCGTGGTGCTGTTCGCATTGCAGCTTGCGGCCGGACGCCAGGAGGTGTGGCTGCCCGAATTCATGCGCCGCCAAAAACTCTCCGCTGAGCTTTTCGAAAAGGTCGCGGCGCGTGTCGAAAAGTTCCTGGTCTGGATCGAGAAACGCTCGATGCCCCGCTGGTGTTCTGTCGTTACAGGCCCCGGCGAGCGGTTTCTGGGCCTCTATATCGCAGTCGTCGCGGGCTTCTTGATGATGCCTATTCCTTTCGGAAACATGCTGCCGGCGCTCGGCATCGCGCTTATGGCTGTCGGCCTCATCGAAAAGGACGGGAAGGCGGCTGCGATCGGCATGGCGCTGGGTCTTCTGGGCACGCTCTATATCGTCGCCGCAGTCGCAGTGGGAGTCGAAGCATTCAAGGCCGCGTTGAGAATATTCTAACGCCTGTCTGGCAAGTTGAGGGCGACTCCGTTGCGACTGCCGCAGGGACCAGAATGCCAAGTTTGTTGGAAAGTGCGGACATCAGTGGCTTCACGCCGGTCCGAAAGTCTGTTCGTGACCGGAAAGAACACGAGGCGGTCGTCGTTTTGGGCCGATCCGAGCTGACAGCAGTGGAGGCTTGGCCACACGCTTTCAGTCATCTCAGAAAAGACAGCCGGTATTATGAGATCGTCGAGGACACGATCTGCCCCGAGTTCAAATATCGCTATTTTGCGATCAAAACCAAGGCCGGAGACATCTGCGCCATTCAGCCCTTTTTCGTTCTCGACCAGGATCTGCTGGCTGGCGCCGGGCCAAGGGCGAAAGCTTTTGCGGAGGCGATCCGCAGGTTCTGGCCGCGTTTCCTGACGCTGAGAACATTGATGGTGGGCTGTGCCGCCGGCGAGGGACATCTCCCGGCTCGGGAGCCGGGTGAGCGCTTGAGGCAAGCGCAACTGTTGGCCGCAAACATCTCGACTCTGGCGCGCCGCGAGAAAGCTTCGCTGATCGTGCTCAAGGAGTTTCCTGCGGTCTATCGCGAGTCTCTGTCCTGTTTTCTATCTCAAGGCTTTTCGATGATGCCGAGCATGCCGATGACGCGTCTCGACATTGCTCACTATTCAAGCTTCGACGATTATCTCAGCAAAGCCATCAAAGCGAAGCGGCGCACGGAATTCAGGCGGAAGTTCAAAGCGGCGGAGCAGTCCGGTCCCATCGAACTCACGGTGACGTCCAGTGCGGAGGCCGCCATTGACGATATGTATGTGCTTTACGAGCAGGTGTACGAACGCTCAGACCTGAAGTTCGAGAAGCTCACGAAATCCTACTTTCGAGAAATCGGCCGGCGGATGCCTGATAAGACACGCTTTTTCCTGTGGCGGCAGAACGGGAAACTCATCGCGTTCTCGCTCTGCATGGTTCAGGGGGAAACGCTTTACGGCGAATATCTGGGTCTCGACTACTCGATCGCGCTGAAGCTCCATCTCTACTTCACTGTGATGCGGGACATCATTTCCTGGGCGATCGCCAACGGCTTCAAATCCATTGTCAGCACGAGCCTCGGCTATGGCCCGAAACTCCAGATGCGGCACGTCCTCGAACCGCTCGACCTCTACATCCGGCACACATCTCCGCTTATGAATGCGGTTTTGCGGCGGGTGTCGCCGCTGCTGGAGCCGACCCGGAATGACGAGACGTTGAAAAGCTTTCCCAATTATAGCGATCTTCGCGCGAAGCAAATCGCCTGACGCGCCCAAACATCGTGCGTTTTATCGAACGCGGGGCGTCCCTCTGGACGTCGCCCCGGAATGCGCCTCGCGCATATCGGGGGCCTGTTACGAACCGCAGCGCTTTGTAAGATCCCCGGATACGGCGCAAGCGCCGTTCCGGGATGACAGAAGAATGGTGTCGCCGATCCCGATTTTGCGCACGGCTCTTTAGCCGGGATGACAATCGTTGGCGGCTCACCGTGCAAGGGCCAGCCAATCGCGCGAGCGTTGCTCGGGATCGGGGTGGAACACGACATCGCTCACCACGGCGATGCTGTCGGCGCCTGCGCCGAACACTGCGGGCGCGCGTTCGAGCGTGATGCCGCCGATCGCCACCAGCGGCCGCTTCGCCAGCGCTTTCCATTCGCCGATCCGGGCAAGCCCTTGCGGCGCCCAAGGCATCACTTTGAGCGTTGTTTCATAGATGGGACCGAGCGCGATGTAATCCGGATCTTCGCGCAAGGCGCGGTCAAGCTCTTCGTGGCTGTGGGTCGAGATCCCGAGCTTTAGCCCCGCGCGCCGGATCGCCGGCGGTGTCCGCCGTCTCCAAGTCACCCTGGCCGAGATGCACGAAGCTGGCGCCGCACTCGATGGCCTCCCGCCAGTAATCGTTGACGACGACTTCGCAAGCCTGGGCGCGCGATGCCGCAAGCGCCTCCCGGATGGCCGGGGCAATGGCGCTCTGCGCCTCGTCTTTCATCCGCAATTGGATGAGCTTCACGCCGGCGCGCGCCAGCCGCGCCACCCAGGACGCATCCGGCACGATGGGATAAAATCTAGGAAGCGCGCGCTGCATCGAGGAAGGCAAGGCCGGCGACCGGCGTTGAGGGGCTGGCCATGTCGCGGGGCGGCATGACGCCGGCGCGATAGGCGAGGCGGCCGGCTTCTATGGCTTTCGCGAAAGCCGCGGCCATGGCGACCGGGTCTCTTGCCTTGGCGACAGCGGTGTTCAAGAGGACGCCGTCGAAGCCGATCTCCATCGCCTCGGCTGCATGGGAGGGCGCGCCGATCCCGGCGTCCACGATGAGCGGCGTGTCCGGGAAGTAAGCCCGCAGGCTGCGCAGCGCGTAAGGGTTCATAAGCCCGCGTCCCGTGCCGATGGGGGCCGCCCATGGCATGAGAACCTGGCAGCCGGCGCGCAGCAGCCGCTCGGCCACGCTCAAATCCTCGGTGCAATAAGGGAAGACCTCGAAGCCATCGCGGCACAAGACTTCAGCAGCCTCGACAAGCCCGAAGACGTCCGGCTGAAGCGTGTCGTCGTTCGCGATGACCTCGAGTTTCACCCAATTCGTTTCGAAGATCTCGCGCGCCATATGCGCGGTCGTGATCGCTTCGCGCGGCGTGTGGCACCCGGCCGTATTCGGCAGAACGCGCGCGCCGAAGCCTTTCACCATGTCCCAGAACCGCGAGCCCGCGCCCGCGTCGCGGCTGCTCTCGCGGCGCAGCGAAACGGTGAGCACGCTCGCGCCGGAAGCCTCGACCGAACGGCGCATGATGTCCGGGGACGGATACAAGGACGTGCCAAGCAGAAGCCGGGAGGAAACCGGCTCGCCATACAAGGTCCAGACGTCTTTTGCCTCATCCGCAGCATGTGCGCGGGAACTCATGCCTCATCCTCCCTGACGCGGGGACAGAACCTCGATCGCGTCGCCATCGGCAAGCGCAACGGCCGGGCGCGCCCTTGCGGGCACGAAATCGCCGTTCCGCGCGGTCGCGATCTTCACTTCTGAAAAGCCCAATTCGTGGCACAGCTCTTCAAGGCTTTTCGCCTCGGTGATGCGAGCCTCACCATTCACCGTGATCTTCAAACAGAACTCCCTCCGCCTTGGCGCCCGACTCTATATAGTCGGCCACGATCTGAGCGAGTATGGGCGAGACAAGAAATCCGTGCCGGTAGAGTCCATTCACGAATATTCGCCGGTCCCGCACGATCACTTTTGGCGCATTATCCGGGAAACTTGGCCGCACGCCTGCGTCGATGCTAACGATCCTCGCCTCGCCAAGCTCGGGAAGCAACGCATACGCGCAAGACAAGAGCTCCATCGCCGAGCGCAACGTCGCCGGGCCGCCATCGGCGCTTTCGATCAGAGTGGCGCCGATCATGAATTGGTTCGAAGGCCATGGCACGATGTAGAAAGGGATGCGCGGATGTAAGAGCCGGACGGGCCGGGTCAGGCGAACGTCCTTGGCTTCGATGAGGATGCGCTCGCCGCGCACGCCGCGCAAGGTCTTGAGGTCGTCTCGCGCGCCAAGTCCGCGGCAATCGACGACAATGCCGCCGCCCCCGTCATTGTAGGCGCGCGGCTCGCACTTAACGCCCATTCGCCGGATTTCCCGCGCGAGATAGGCCATCGCCGCCCCGGGCTCGACATGCGCTTCGTCTGGAAAGAAGAGTCCGTCCCGGAAGCGGCCATCGAGCGCCGGCTCCAGGTCGCTTAACTGCGCCGCGGTCAGCCGCCGGTGGCCGTGCGTTAATGAGGCGAACCGCTCCAGGTCGGCGCGGTCGCGGGCCGCCGCCACAACGAGCGTGCCCGTCGCCGCCATTTCCGGATAATGCTCCCGCCAGAGGGGCAGGGCCTTGAGGCCGAGCTTCAGCGCCAGCTCATGTCCGGGCTCGCCTTCGCAATAAGGCGCCAGCATCGCGCCCGCGAGCTGACTCGCCCGCACCCCGCCCGGTATCCCGGCGCGATCCCACAAGGTGACGTCGTGGCCATGCCTGCGCAGCATGAACGCCTGCCAGAGACCGACAATACCGGCGCCAAGAACGTCGATTTTCATCATGTCCCGTGATTTGGCGGAGATTCAGGAAAAAAGCAAGCAAGCGGCCAAGAGGGGCGTCAGCGTTCGCTTTCGGGGGCAAAAGGAACCTGCTATCCGGTAGGGGGCTGAATTACCGGCGTTTTCTGGCTCGCTTGCTTGCTTTGCGCATCGATGGCTTGACGGGGGGCGACCACCGATGTTCTATTTTTGTTCTAGGCGCATTCCAGCCCTTGTGTCAAGCGCCTTTCAAGCGTACAGAAAATACTCTTCTTGAAAGGCCGCTCCATGACGATCGTTAAGAAACCATCGGCGTTCACAGTCGATAAGGCGTTACTTGCAAGAGCGGCCGCGGGCGGGTATCCGAATATTCGGATGAGGCGGCCAAGACAGGCCCCGTGGTCGCGCGCTCTTGTCGCAGAAACAACGCTCTCCGCCTCGAACCTTATCTGGCCGATTTTCGTCGTGGACGGAAAAATGGCGCGGCAGCCCATCCCTTCCATGCCCGGCGTCGAGCGGCTTTCGGTGGATCTCGCCGTCAACGCGGCCGAAGAGGCCGCCGAGCTTGGCGTGCCTGCAGTTGCGCTTTTCCCTTATACGCAGACGAGCCTGCGCGATGAGTCGGCGAGCGAAGCGTTCAACCCGGAGAATCTCGTCTGCCGGGCTGTCCGCGCCATCAAGGCGCGCGTGCCCCAGATGGGCGTCATCTGCGATGTGGCGCTCGATCCCTACACCTCGCACGGACATGACGGCCTTGTGATCGAAGGCGAGGTCGCCAACGACGAAACGCTTGAAGCGCTGATCCATCAGTCTCTGACGCAGGCGGAAGCCGGATGCGACGTGCTGGCGCCGTCCGACATGATGGACGGGCGCATCGGCGCGATCCGCGAGGCGCTGGAAGCGAACGGCTTCAAGAACACGCTGATCATGTCCTACGCGGCCAAATATGCGTCCGCTTTCTACGGGCCGTTCCGGGATGCGGTCGGTTCGTCCGGCACGCTCAAAGGCGACAAGCGGACCTATCAGATGGACCCGGCGAACAGCAACGAGGCCATCCGCGAGGTTTCCCTCGATCTTGCCGAGGGCGCGGACATGGTCATGGTCAAGCCCGGAATGCCCTATCTCGATATCGTGCGCCGGGTTTCGGAGACCTTCCAGGCGCCGACCTTCGTGTATCAGGTGTCCGGCGAATACGCGATGCTGACGGGAGCCTTCCAGAATGGCTGGCTCAGCCGCGAACGCTGCGTGCTCGAAAGCCTGATGGCCTTCCGCCGCGCGGGCGCTTCGGGCATCCTCACCTATTTCGCGGTCGAGGCGGCCCGAACTCTTGAAGGCTCAATAAGCAAAGCGCATGTGACCATGCATTTCCTCCTGCTTTCAAAATATTGAGAGAGATGCGCGCGGTATGGCCCTTCCTGCTGTCGAGAGCGACGAGCCTTTGCTCGGCCTGTCCGGGATCAGGCTCGCCGCAACCCGGCTGCAGGGCGCCATCCTCCGCACGCCCGCCGTGGAAGCGCCGAAGCTGTCGGCGCTTTCGGGCGCTCATATCTTCGTCAAATACGAGAACATGCAGGCTACGGGCAGCTTCAAGGAGCGCGGCGCGCTTCTGAAGCTCCTTTCGCTTGACGATGCCGCGCGAAAACGAGGCGTGATCGCGATCTCGGCGGGCAATCACGCGCAGGCTGTGGCCTATCACGCGGCGCGGCTCGCCATCCCGGCTACGATTGTCATGCCGGAGCATACGCCTTTCAATAAGGTCGGGAACACCGAGGGCTATGGCGCCAAGGTGATTCTCTTCGGCGAAACGGTGGCCGAATCCCGGATGGCGGCGGATGGGCTGATCGCGGAGCATGGCTTTACGCTGATCCATCCTTACGACGATCCGGTGGTTATTGCAGGCCAGGGCACAGCCGGGCTCGAATTCGTCCAAGATTGCGCGGACCTCGATTGCATGATCGTGCCCATTGGAGGAGGCGGCTTCATCGCAGGCGTCGCCACAGCGGTGAAGGCGCTCCGCCCGGCGATGGACATCATCGGCGTCGAGGTCGAAACCTATGCCTCAACCTATGCCGCCTTGCGGGGCAAGAGCGCCGAATGCGGAGGCGCAACCTTGGCGGAAGGCATCGCCGTCAAGACCTGCGGCGCCTACACGCTGCCCATCATTCGCGAGCTTGTCTCGGATGTGATCCTCGTGAGCGAGACCGCTGTGGAGGAGGCCATCTTCACGCTTGCGAGCGTGCAGAAGACCGTCGCCGAAGGAGCCAGCGCGGCCGGGCTCGCCGCGGTGCTTTCCAATAAGGAACGCTTTGCGGGGCGCCGTGTTGGGGTCTTCCAGAGCGGAGCGAACATCGACTCCCGCGTGCTGGCCTCCATCATCATGCGCGGGCTCGAGCGCGAAAGCAAAATCGTCTCGCTGCGCATCACAATCAGCGACAGGCCGGGGACGCTCGGTGAGATCGCCAGCGAAATCGGGCGCTGCGGCGCGAACATTCTGGAGGTCTATCATCGCCGCTTTTATCTCGACGTGCCGGCGAAGGGCACGCTTGTCGACATCGTGATCGAAACCAAGGATCGCGCGCACGCCGATGAGACCGTCGGCAAGCTGAAAAAACGCGGATTCAAGATTGAGCGCATGAACAGCGTCGCAGGCGAATAGCACAACAATGCGCATGGGAAATCATAAATCGCCGTCAAACGGCAGGCGCTTTTTAGGTGCTTAAATTTTATGCGGCTTTAGCAGGTGTGCAGATGGAAGTCTTACGTCGAGAGCCTGGAGAATTCCGCCCATGGATTCACATGGCCGGAGAGCGTGTGGTTCTGGCCTGCATACAAACGAAAACAGTTAGCGGGAGGCGAACCGTCTGTTTTGCCATTGAGAATTCAGCTCATGAATTCCCGCCATGCTCCTGAAACCTTTTTCCAACGCTCCTGAGAGAGTTGGCGCCTTTCTGGAGGCCCAGCGCCTGCGGCATGCGGTGGATGACTTGAAACGCTTTAACGAACAGAGTTTACAATTCCTGAAAGAAGCGCGTCAGTATCGGGATTTGGCATTTGACGAGCCGATCAACACTGACGTGTACCGGGAGTATTTTATCGCCGCAAGAGCAGCGGCAAACGACGCTCACGAAGAACGCGTCAGACAAATTCGCGGCCTTGCAGACAAAAGCAAACGATAGTGCTGTCAGAAATATTCTGCTGAGCCTGGCGGAGAGCTACGGCTGCATCGAGGAACAGATCAGCCCCCGACACAGGGGCTGATCGCCGCGAACGATGTTTATTTGAGCGGGGGTCCTTCTTCGGCCGGCGGATAGCCGCTTTCCGGCTGCTGGTATCCCGGTCCAGGCTGCGGGAATCCCGGATTACTGTAACCTTGGTCGGGGTAGCGCCCGTCGCCATAGGGTTGCCCAGGGCCGTGGTCATAGCTGCGGTCGGCGTAACGGTCATCGTCAGGTTGCCCCGTGCTGCCGCCCCCGCCCGAGTATGGCGCCGTCTCAGAGGGGCTTGGTTCATAGCGATAGGCTTCCGGGTTCGTCACGGGGCCGCTGTAGGGGCCATGATAAGAGCTGTAACGCTCACGACCAGGAGTAGCGTAAGGCGCGTTCGCGCTCACGACACGCTGGCATTCGGGCGCGAGCGCTTCGATCCGGCTGGCGAGGCATTCCACAACCTGTCCACCGCCCGGCTGTACGCCATTGCAAAACCTGCGATAATCGGGCATGCAAGCTTCCATCGCATAGGCGAGCTTGATCGACTTCAGGCACGGAGGAGCAAGCTCCGTTTCACGGTCGAGGAGGCATCGTCCGACGCGCCCGTCGCCCGGCACGACAAAAGAGCAAAGACGGTGATAATCGGGCCTGCACGAGGCCATAACGCTATCGAGAACTTCAGGAGGCAGATCGCCCGCCGCCGCCACGGTTGTTGATCCGGCAATAAGGCCAGCCCCAAGAAGACATTTCACGAACTTGAACATCGAACGATCTCCGCAAATCTCACGCCGCATAAACCTCTACGTGAGCTAACGCCGATTACCAACCAAGCACAAGATCTCGGCTGGATTTCGCCTTAAGAAAGGCTAAACCGGGCGGCCTTAAAATCCTATCGCCTTCCTTGTAACAAGCTGTATCGGGACCATCGGCGCCGGCCCCGCCTCAATCCTGCCGCGAGCCGCCCTTACGCCAGGGTTCGTTCTCAAGTCGCGGAAGCTTTCCCATGAATTCTCATATCAAGATTGCAACAGCGGCTGCGTTGCTCAGCTTTTTGAATCTTTCGCAAGCCGCCGCCGCCGACCTGACAATCACGGTCAATAACCTCAGAAGCAGCCAGGGACAGGTTCTTCTCTGCGTCTTCTCCGCGGAAAGCTCGGACAGGGAGGCATTCCCTGATTGCGTCAAAGGCCGTCCGGTGCGCCAGAGTACGGAGGCGGTCACCGATGGCAAGGTGGTTGTCAACTACAAGGGATTGAAAGACGGCGTCTATGCCGTGGCCGTCATCCACGACGAGAACGGGAATAACCAACTTGATACAAACTTCCTCGGCATTCCAACGGAGGGGATTGGGATATCGAAGAATCCGCGCCTCTTGGGGAAGCCGCATTTTAACGAGGCTCAGTTCGAGATCAAAGGCAAGGCGGCGATCATGGTCAGCGCCAAGTACATTCTTTAGTTTAGGGGCAAGTCCGACTGCATAGGCGGCCATCCAACTGAAGCAAATGCCGCCAATCTGCCAACGAATGTCATCCCGGCCAAGCGAAGCGCGAGCCGGGATCTCAAAAAGGTAAAGGCGTCAACGTGTTACGAACCCGGATGAGGCTCCGCGTTCGCGGCGATGGATTTATCCGCGCTCTTTGCTCTTCTCCCTAACTTTTGCCCGATCCCATAGGACATTCATCTCGTCCAAAGTCATGGTCTCCAGCGATTGGCCGTTCTCTCTGGCCTGAGCGGCCATCGAGTCCATGCGGCGGGTAAACTTCGTGTTCGCGGCCCGAAGGGCGGCCTCCGCGTCGATACCAAGCCTGAGCCCGAGATTGACCATCACGAACAGGAGATCCCCGAATTCTTCGAACTGCCGCTGGTCCTGGCCGGGGGCTGCCGCGCTTTCGATCTCGGCTCGAAGCTCCGCAAGCTCCTCATCGACCTTGTCCAAGATCGGTTCGACCGAGGGCCAATCGAAACCCATGCGCGCTGCGCGCCGCTGAAGTTTCTGGCTCTTGGCGAGCGCGGGAAGGCCGGCTGGGATGTCCCCGAAGAGCGAAGACCGTGGGGCAGGGCCATTTTCAGCCTCTTTCGCCTCGCGTTCCTGCTTCTTGATGGCTTCCCATTGATGCGCGCCGCCGTCGCCAGGGCCTTCGCCGAAGACATGCGGGTGGCGGCGGATCATCTTCGCCGAGATGGCTTCCGCCACATCCGGAAAGGCGAATGCGCCTTCTTCCTCGGCCATGCGCGCGTGATAGACCACCTGCAACAGCAGATCGCCAAGTTCGTCCTTCAGATCGTCCATCGCCCCGCGCTCGATGGCGTCGGCGACCTCATAGGCTTCTTCGATGGTATAGGGGGCGATTGTCGTAAAGGTCTGCTTCCGATCCCATGGGCAGCCGCGTTCCGGATCGCGAAGCGCCGCCATGATGCCGAGCAGGCGCTCGATGGCCGCGATAGCCTGCGACCCGCCTGTTGGCTCAAGGCCGCCTCTCTCAACCTTCTTGGACCTGTCCCCCACACGACCTCCTTGCTCGCCTCCCAATCGTCATCCCGGCCAAGCGAAGCGCGAGCCGGGATCGGATAAAGGCGGGCGCTCTCATGTGTTACGATCCCGGATAAGGCTGCGCCTTTCCGGGATGACGGTGTTGATTAACGCGTCAAGCCGGGAAATGTAAATGGCCGGGGAGGTGAGCGCCCAACGGAAGCAGCGCAGCAACTCCTGGCTTTCGCCATCGGGCATCGGATTGACCGCTAACGCCAAATCACATTAGGTTCAACGGTCTCTCCTCGATGGCCCAAGGACCGGGTGATGCGCCTCGCCGCGTCAATCCTCTGCTTCTTCTCTTCCATGCTGCTTCTATGCGGAAGCATTTGGTTCGCGTGGGCAGTCCGCCATCGCCATGGAACGCTGACATTTCCTAGGGTGAGCACGTCCGTTCGCCGCGCCGGCATTGCGCACAGCGAGACCAACTTCATTCCAGATCGCTATCGTTGGTGGCCATTCGCCATGGGGCCCCCTATCGGAACGAGAGGAAATGAGATGCGCCCTCCGATTGACGAGACCTGCTCTCACTTCCTGTCGCGGCTCTGATCTCGACCTGTAAGGTCGGGGTTTGCGGCGTTTACATCGCGAAAGTGTATGCGCCGAGTTGGAAGATGCCGCGTTTCCTGTTTCGCAAGGCGCGCTGTCGCCACCGCCAAACAATTTGACGTCCTTTCCTCCGCTAAGTTGATCTCTTGGCGGAAAGGTGAGGGATTTTTCATGCTCCAAGCCCACGCTTGCGAGCAAGCGATAGGTTATTGCTTAAAAAAGGGCCGTTTAAGGCGCCAAATGCCGCTTTGTTCCTTATTTGTTCTGAAAATTTTCGGACGCTTTCTACTTGGAGAGCATCAAGCGGCGCTCTCATGCGCGCAGCCAAATCACCTCCAGCGGCCTTGGAAACCGCTGCGCGCGATTCGCATAATATGTATTATGGAAACTTTTTCTATTTGGTCTCGGAACGGCTCTCGTGGAACTTTTCCGAAAAATGATCGAGCAAGCGAACGCCGTAGCCGGAGGCCCAGCTCGAATTGATGTCGGTGGCCGGAGAACCCATGGCCGTTCCGGCGATGTCCAGATGAGCCCAGGGCGCGCCCGGCTTGACGAAGCGCTGAAGAAATTGCGCAGCCGTAATCGAGCCGGCGTCACGTCCGCCGATATTTTTAACATCCGCGAGCTTTGAATCGATCATCTTGTTGTATTTCTTGGACAACGGCATTCGCCAGGCGAGTTCGCCGGTATCGCCTCCGGCCTCGCTGATCTCGGAGGCCAAGGCGTCGTCGTTTGAGAACAGGCCCGCATATTCCTTGCCGAGCGCGACGAGAACAGCGCCTGTGAGCGTCGCCAGCGTAATCATGAGCTTCGGCTCAAGATGTGCTTGCGCGTACCAAAGAAGATCCGCAAGAACGAGCCGCCCTTCGGCATCGGTATTCAGAATTTCAATGGTTTGGCCGGCTGCCGACTTCACAATATCGCCCGGACGAATCGCCGTTCCGCTCGGCATGTTCTCCACGAGGCCGACAAGGCCGATGGCGCGGACGGGCGCCTTGCGGCGGGCGAGCGCCATCATGACGCCAGCGACGGCGGCGGCTCCAGCCATGTCGCCCTTCATGTCTTCCATGCCCTGGCTTGGCTTGATGGAGATCCCGCCCGTATCGAAGCAGACGCCCTTCCCTATGAAAACAAGATTGCCCTCGGGTCCGTTAATCTGGGGAACGCCGTCCCACCGCAAAACGACCGCCGCCGTAGGCTGTGCGCTGCCTTGGCCGACGGCGAGCATCGCATTCATGCCCAATGATTTAAGCGCGGGCTCGTCCAAAACCTCGACCTTCAGACCTTCCGCTTTGAGCGCGCGGAGCCGTTCCACAAACTCTGGCGGCGTCAGGATGTTCGCTGGCTCATTCACCAGGTCGCGCGCAAAGTAGACGCCTTCGAGGAGAGCTTTGTCTTTCTGAAATCCACGCGCGAGTTGCTCACCGGAATGCGAAAAGATCGTCAGGCGCGGCGGGCTGCGATCGCTCTCCGCGTCGGCTTCTTCGGCGTCGCCGGAGGGAACGTCCTTCGATTTGTATTTCTTGAATGCATAATTCCGCAGGCCGAAGCCGAGCGCGAAGGAAAACGGCGCTTCGCCATGCAGCGAATCGACACCCTCGAAAATAATGTCGGCGTCCGTCGTTTTTGCAGGCAGTTTGCCCCGGACGGCGCCTCCGATTTCCATCCATTCGCGCGCGTTCAGCGTTTTCGGATCGCCAACGCCCACAAGCACAAGGCGCCCCGCGGAAAGGCCATGGGGCGCAAGGATCTCGACGACGCTCTTTCGCTTGCGCTTGAAAGCCGCGACATTCATCGCTTTCGAGATGGCACCTCCCGCGGAGGCGTCGATCTTCTTCAAGTGAGAAGGCATCCCCTCCCCTTCAGCTACGAAATAAACGACGGTGGAAGCGTTCGTTTTCGAATCCAGGGAGGCGAACGAAATGCTGGGAAGCTCTGTCATGGGCGGCGCAAACCGGTCTGGCGCAGTGGTTGTTTTACAGTCAACGCGAGACCCTACAGGAATGGCCCATAAATGCAAAGCCCGGCGTGGCCGAAAATGCGCCATGAAGCCGTGCGTAGTGCATGTTGAAATGAGTACGCCACACGAGGGGAGCCGGCGGACCGCCGCGGAGCGCTAGAGCATGCTGATCAACCGCTATATTTTTCGCCAGACGGCGTCGGCGGTGCTCATGATTCTAATATCACTGACGCTTATTGTGTGGCTGACTTCAATTCTTAAGGAGATCAAGCTCTTAACTTCAGAAGGGCAAACTTTTATCTTATTTCTTAAGATCACATCCTTGGCGCTCCCCAATCTTATCGTGACCGTGGCGCCCGTAGCCTTTCTCATCGCCTCGCTTCACTCGCTCAACCGACTCAACGGGGATAGCGAGCTTATCGTGCTGTCCGCGGCGGGCGCCTCCGTCTGGCGCTTGTTCGTGCCGTACTTTGCGCTTGCCGTGGTGGTTTCGGTGAGCGTGCTCGCCGCAAACATTTTTGTGATTCCGAAGGCCGCCCGGCTGCTTAACGAATATGTTTCGAAGGTGCGGGCGGATCTCCTGTCGCAGGTCATGCAGCCTGGCGAATTCACCGACCTGGAGCCGGGCCTTACCTTTCACATGCGCGACAAGGGGAAAGACGGCGCGCTGCTCGGCGTCGTGGTTCGCGACGAGAGGGACCCGAAAATGGCGACGACCGTCGTCGCAGACAGCGGGCGAGTCCTGGCGGAGGGCCGGCGCTCCTCGATGGAGTTATACGATGGTCAAATCCTCAGGCAGGAGGCTGGAAAGCCGGATGCGCAAATCATCGCCTTCAAGACCTATGCATTCGACATCGGAGATATGTCTCCGAGACACGGGCCGGGTGACTTAAGTCCGCGGGAGCGCGATATCGGAGACCTCCTCTACCCCGATGAGAGCAGCAAGTATTACAAGGAAAACAAGGCCCGCTTCAGGACCGAGATTCACGAGCGTTTTTCGGCGGCCACTTATGCCCTTGTGTTTGCAATCCTTGCCACTGTCTATCTCGGCCGCCCCAAGACAACCCGCGAAGGCCGCGCCGGGATTTTGTTCACAGCTTTCACGATCGGAACCGTAATCCGTCTGATCGGGATCGCCGGCATCAACATGGTTGGCAAGGACCCCGGGGCCGTTGGGCTGATCTACGGCGCGCCTGCCGCCGTGAGCGCGTTTGGCCTCCTGATGCTTGCCTTGGACATCAACGCGCCCGCCATCTCAATGCCACGCTTGCGCCTGCCTTGGCCTTTAAGCTTTCTTCTCCGGCGACGCGCCGGGGTGGTCGCCCATTCGTCTTAGCCGCGACGGGATCTCGACATGACGATTTTCAAAACGATCGGGCGGTATATGGCGATGAGATTTATTGTTACAATATTGGCAGTATTCTTCATCACTTTTCTGCTTATATTCTTCGCAGATTTTGTAGAAACTCTCCGGCGGAGCGCATCCCGGGATGACATTGGCGCTTTGACGATGGCGACGATCAGCCTGCTTCGCGTTCCTGTTTTTGCGGAACTCGCCCTCCCCTTCGCCATCCTGATCGGAACGATCGGCGCATTCTTGAGCTTTAGCCGCACGTCGGAGCTCACCATCATTCGCGCTTCGGGGCTCTCGGTTTGGCAGTTCATACAGCCGGGACTTTGGGTTGGGATCGGCTTCGGCGTCTTCGCGGTGACCGTTTTCAATCCCGTCGCATCCATGATGAAAGCCGAATCGGAGCGCATCCAAACGAAGCTTTTCAACACCGAGAAATCCTTCGGAACGACCCGTCTTACCGGCTCCTGGCTGAGACAGGAGAGCGTGGATGGGCCGACGATTCTGCACGCAAAATCGTCGTCCGACAGGGGGCTGACGCTTGGCGGCGTAACCCTGTTGCAATTTGACCTCAACAATAGATTTTATGAGCAGATTCAAGCAAACAAGGCCGAACTTAGGCAAGGCTATTGGCGCCTCGAGAACGCGGTTGTTCAGAGCTCTGGCGAGGCCGTCAAGCGATATAAGGAGTATTTCATAAGCACATACCTCACACCTATTCAGATTATGAGCAGTTTGGGTTCCATAGAAACTTTATCATTCTGGGAACTTCCTGGATTTATTGATTTCGCCAAGAAGGCAGGCATACCAACAGAGCAATATGAGCTTCAATATCAGCTTTTCCTGTCGCGGCCTATTCTCATGGCGGCGATGGTGTTGATAGCGGCGACCTGCTCGCTGAAAGCCTTTCGTTTTGGCAAGATTTAAACTATGGTTTTGACCGGTTTAACCGGGGGGTTCGGCTTTTTCATATTTTCAGAACTTTCGCGTAAAGTAGGTGCGTCGGGGATGGTGCCGGTAACTGTCGCGGCCTGGGCGCCTGCGCTTACAGCGCTCCTATTGGCTGCGACTGTTCTCCTGCATCAGGAGGATGGATGAAGTTGGCTGGGCCGCGAGGCCTTGAGGGTGGCGGTTAACGGTGTGGAAACGGCGAACGATGCTTAGGGTGCTTGTTGCAGTCCTGGCATGCTTGGCATGCTACGGCGGCGCGCGCGCGCAGCAATCCACCGTTACGGCCCTGCAGTCCCACGCGGCCGACCAGGTCGTCGCCAAGCAAGTTTCCCCCGACAAGGCGTCGCCGCTCCTGCTCCAGGCCGACGACCTCGTTTACGACAACCGCAACAACCGTGTCATCGCCCGCGGCAACGTCGAGATTTACTACAACGATAACGTCCTGCTCGCCAACGAGGTGGTCTACGACAAGTCGTCGAACACCTTGAGCGCTATCGGCAATGTCCGCCTGAAGGATTCGGACGGTTCGGTCGTCAATGCGGAACGGCTGACCTTGAGCGCCGATTTTCGCGACGGCTTCATCCGCTCCCTGCGCGCGCTCACGCAAGACGACACGCGCGTCGCCGCCTCGAACGCCTACCGGAAAGGCGACAAAACCATCTTCGAGAACGGCGTCGTTACGTCTTGCAAGCCTTGCGAGGCCCATCCGGAGAGGCCCCCGATCTGGCGCGTCAAGTCGGAGCGCGTCATCGACGACAAAACGGACCAAAATGTTTACTACGAAAACTCGATTTTCGAGGTTTTCGGAATACCCGTCGCCTGGATTCCCTGGTTCTATACGCCCGATCCATCGGTCAAGCAGCGCTCCGGCTTCCAAGCGCCGTCTTACGCCGCTGACAGCAGCCTCGGATACATGCTTGCGATTCCCTACTATTGGGGAATTTCGCCCAATTACGACCTGACGCTTACGCCGGAATTCACGACAAAGGCCGGCTATCTCATGCAGGCCGACTGGCGGCAGCGTCTGTGGAACGGCGCTTATGAAGTGAAGCTCGCCGGCGCCTTCAATGATCAGGCTCAGGACATTCTCGGCGACAGGAACTGGCGCGGCAGCGTGGAAACGAAGGGCAGCTTTGCGCTGAATAGCGTCTGGAGCGTCGGCTGGAACGCGATCCTCGAGAGCGATGAGACATTCCGCCGGTTTTACAAGCTCGACGACATCTACGCCACGGAGCGCGTTTCCTCCGTTTTCTTAACCGGGCTGGCCGACAGAAACTACTTCAATATGACCGTCGCCCGGTACGGCAATTTGTCTGGCGCCGACGTCTATGACTATGAGACGAACACCTATCAAAAGACGGTGACGGCGACGTCCTACCCGGTGATTGACTACAATTATATCCATAATAAGCCGATTTTCGGCGGCGAACTCAGTTTCGACCTGAATGCGCTTGCTCTTAGCGTGAACGATCCGGCGACCGCGACCTCGCCGGTCACCCGCGGAACGATGGACCACATCGTGACGCAGGCGGAGTGGCGGCGCACATTCACAGACGATATCGGCGAGCGTTTCACCCCGTTCGTTCTTGGGCGCGCCGACCTTTACAGTGTCTCGGCCTTCCAGGATATCGATGGCGCTTCTGGCCCCGCGGACACCTTCACCCGGCAGATGATAGGAGTGGGCCTGGACTACCGCTATCCATTCGTCGCCCATACTGACAGCGCATCGCATGTCATAGAGCCCGTGGTCCAGATTATCGCGCGCGGCGGCGGCTCCAACTCGAATGTTCCCAATGAGGACTCTCAAAGCCTCGTCTTCGACGACACGCTCCTCTTCGACATTAACAAATTCTCGGGCTACGACCGCATCGAGAACGATACGAGAACCAATTTCGGGGTTCAGTACACTTACCAGAATTATAACGGCGTCAGCGTAAGGGCTATCGGCGGTGAAAGCGTTCATCTCGCCGGCGCCAATCCGTATGACCCGACGACGGGGCTTGGCACGACGGCGTCCGATTATGTCTTCGGCGGCTATGTCGACTATATGAACCGGTTCCGCTTTTTGGCCCAACTTCGTATCAACGAGCAGGACTTTTCCTTCTCAAGCCAAAGCTACAGCTTCCAGACGAAGCTGGGCTTTTTCCAGGGAACGCTCAGCTACGTTGCTGTCGCGGCTGAGCCGCTGCTTGGCTTCCCCCAAAGCCGCGACGAAATCGCCGGTTTTTCCGCCATCAAGTTGAACGATGAGTGGACGGTGTTCGGGGATCTCCGATACGATATTGAACTCAGCCAGTGGGTAAGAAACAGCGCAGGCATCCAATACGCGGATGAATGCTTTATTCTTTCCGTCACCTACCAGCAGACTTACGTCCAATATCTCGACATTGTCCCGAGTACTTCCGTCGTCGTGCGTGTTGGCATAAAGGGTTTCGGCCAGCAGACCGCGCCAAGCTCGATCGGCGATCTTTCACCGGAAGCGGCCGTCTTCCGCTAAAGGGGCGCCGAGCCGGGTTTGCTTTCTTAAAAGGCCCCCTCGCCATTCGGGGATTTCGGGTGAAGTGGCAAACTCTTGCCGTAAATTAAATTCAGGCTCCCGCTATGCGAATCGAGATTCTCCATCGACTGATTATTCTTGCTGCCGGCGGTATTTTTTTTGCGCTCGTGACGGGCGTCGCGGACGCCAGCGCTCAAAATGTGGTCGTGCTCGTCAACGATGAGCCAATAACATCTGGCGACGTGGCCCAGAGGCTACGCTGGAACGCCCGCACAAACAACTTCGGCGATCACATGAAAGCGATTCTCACGGGGGATTCCATCAAGGAACGCTTTCGGCAAATGATGGTGGCGGCGAACCCTCATTCGCAAGCCGAGGCCGAGCAAGCCGCCGAACGGATCAAAAAGCAACTCCTCGAAGACGCCAAGAACCGGGTGCTCTCGGATGGCGGCGGAACATCCCGCAAGGCCGCAATCGACTCCCTGATCGAGGATAAGCTTAAACTGCAGGCGGCGAAGAAACTGGATATCAAGATTACCGATTCGGAGGTCGAACAGGTTCTCGCACAGAGAGCGGCGGGAGCAGCGGCCGAGGGCAAAAAGCCCGATCTTACAGACTTCTACAAACAGTTCGAAAGCGACGGCATCAACCGGAAAACGATTCAGGAGATTATCCGCGCGCAACTTGCCTGGCGTGATGTCATCCGCAGGCGCTATGGCGCGCAGCTCGCGTCTCTTTTCTCGGCTTTGCCGAACACGGACGAGAAACCTTCGGAAAGCGAGATTCAATTCGATGTTCGCGTCCTGAGGCTCAGCGTCGCCAGCACCGATCAGAAAGCGGTCAGCCAGCGCATTATAGAGGCGGAGAACCTGAAGGAAAAGTTCACGACCTGCGCGCAACTCCCGAACGAAGCGAAACTCGTTTCGGATGCAACGGTCAGATCGATCGAAAAAGCGAAGCTCGCGTCCTTCCCGAAAGATGTCCAGCCCTTGATCCAGAAAGCCTCCGAGGGACAAATGACGCCCCCGGTTCTTGTCGGCAGCGCGATTGAATCCTATGCTATTTGCCGGAAAGGGGTTGCCGCGAAGGCTGCCAAAGCCGCAGCGGAGCAAAAGCCCGACGTCCGTCAACAGGAATACGATCGTTTCTCGCGGCGGTACCTGCAAGAGTTGAAGCAAGCCGCCTCGATTGATTACCGGGGAAGTTAGCCTGACAACATCATTACGCGCCGGGAATGAGTTATCCTCGCGGCCGAAGCCCCTTCGGAAACCGTTGGCCGTCACAATGGGCGACCCGGCTGGCATCGGCCCGGACGTCACGCTTTTCGCGTGGCTGCGGCGAAATACGGATCGTATCCCCAGCTTTTTCGTCGTGGGCGATCCTGCCGTCTTTGTCGATCGCGCGAGCTTGCTGGACAATGGCGGCTCCGTTTTCATCCAGGAAATAGAAAATCCGGAGCAGGCTTGCGATGTCTTCTCCAATGCGCTGCCAGTCTTGCCGCTTACCCAGCCTCTTGGCCCGGTGATAACCGGCTCGCCAGATAGCGCGCACGCCGATGCGATCATCGAATCCATTGAGAAGGCGGTTGCGCTCACCGCAGCCGGGCGCGCCGCCGCCATCGTAACCAATCCCATTGCGAAATATGTACTGCTTGAGAGCGGATTCGCTCACGCTGGCCATACCGAATTCCTGGCCGAGCTTGCGGCGCGCCATAGCGGCGCCGACGCAACCCCCGTGATGATGATGGCTTCGAAGCGCCTCAAAGCCGTTCCTGTCACGGTTCATATCGCATTGAAAGATGTCCCGTCCGCGATTACCAAGAACCGGATTATGACGGTTGCCTCCATTACGAGCCGCGCCCTCTTCCATTCTTTCGGAATTTCCAAGCCCCGGCTCGCTGTTTGCGGCCTTAATCCGCATGCCGGAGAAAATGGAGCGCTTGGCCGGGAAGAAATCGAGGTGATCGCGCCCGCGATCGAGGCGCTCAACGCTCAAGGCGTCCACGCGAGCGGACCACATTCGGCGGACGCCCTGTTTCACGATGCAGCGCGCGAGCAGTACGACGCCGTGCTCGCCATGTACCATGATCAGGCGCTGATTCCCTTCAAGACGCTCTCCTTTGCCGATGGCGTGA
Source organism: uncultured Alphaproteobacteria bacterium (assembly GCA_963819665.1). GTDB lineage: Bacteria > Pseudomonadota > Alphaproteobacteria > Rhizobiales > Rhodomicrobiaceae > Rhodomicrobium. The sequence goes on along the minus strand of CAWFXN010000029.1, from coordinate 30,538 downwards.
ATGTCACGCTCGGCCTGCCCTTCACCCGCACATCGCCCGACCATGGCACTGCTTTTTCGCTCGCCGGAACGGGCCATGCCGACCCTTCGAGCTTTATCGAAGCGCTCCGCCTCGCCGCGCGGATGAGCGGGAATGCGGCGGGCGCTCCTGCGTCCGCGTCGCATCCGTGACCTTGGCTGATTCCATAGGGTCGCTGCCGCCCCTTCGTGATGTCATCAAGGAGGCCGCGCTTTCCGCGAGGAAATCGCTCGGCCAGAACTTTATCCTCGACCTGAATGTGACACGGCGAATTGCGCGAAGCGCCGGCCCGCTCACGGACGTTATGGTTCTTGAAATCGGGCCGGGGCCGGGCGGTTTGACCCGCGGGCTGCTGCTTGAAGGCGCGGCCGGGGTTGTCGCCATCGAGCGCGACGAACGTTTCCGGCCGGCCCTTTCGCAAATCGAGGCAAGAAGCGGGGGCCGGTTCAAGGCATTGTTCATGGACGCTCTCGATGCCGACTATGCGGCCATCGCTGCGGAGACAGGAGCAAGCCGGATCGTCGCCAATCTGCCTTACAATATTGCAACGCCGCTCATCGTCGCCTGGTTGTCGGGAGAGCATTGGCCACCCTGGTTCGACAGGCTGGTCGTCATGGTGCAGCGCGAGGTCGCGGACCGCCTCGTCGCGGAGCCTGGAACCGCCGACTATGGCCGCCTCTCGGTTCTCGCTCAGTATCGCGCGCGGGCTCGCCTGCTCTTTACGCTTCCCCCTTCTGTCTTTACGCCGCCGCCCAAAGTGTCTTCGGCCCTCGTCGAGATCTTGCCAATAGCGGCGCCAAAGGACGCGGTCCCGGTGGCCATTCTCGCGGAACTGACCGCAGCCGCATTCGGCCAGAGACGGAAAATGCTACGGTCGAGCCTGTCGGCTCTGGAGGTTGATGCCCCTGCCCTCCTGCGGGACGCGGGCATCGATCCGTCGCTGCGCGCGGAGCGCCTTACCGTTTCGGATTTTCTGCGTCTGGCGCAGCTTCTGCAAGACCGGAGGCGCCCCGCGAGCGGGCAGCCGAGGTAAGCGCCGGAACGAAGTCCATCAAACCAACTTGACGGTGTCGCCTAAGCCGTTCGGCTTTCAGTATGGCCTTGAGCGCAGCGAGACATTCGTCGATGTTCCTGTTTACGAGCACGTAATCATATTCGGTCCAGTGGTCGATTTCCACTGCGGCGCCCTTGAGCCGGGTCTCGATCTGATGGGCCGACTCCGATGCGCGCGCATGGATGCGCCGCGCAAGTTCTTCCGCGGAAGGGGGGAGAATAAAGACCCGCACGACATCTTTGGGCAACAGAGCCGCGATGGACGCCGCGCCTTGCCAATCGACATCGAAGAGGATGTCCCGCCCTTCGAGGAGCGCCGCCTTGACGGGCCCGGCCGGCGTTCCATACAGGTTCCCGAACACCTCGGCCCACTCAAGCAGATCGCCGCTTGTCTTCAGGTCCTCGAATTGCTTTCGCGAGACGAAGGAATAGTCGACGCCTTCCTTCTCCCGGGACCGCGGCTCCCGCGTCGTTACCGAAATCGAGCTACGAAGCGCATCGTCGCTTGCCAGCAGAAGGCGAGCCAAGGTTGTTTTGCCCGCCCCGGAGGGCGATGACAAAATGAGGCAGAGACCCCGCCTTGAGAGCGATTGACCGGCGTTACTCACGATGAACGTTCCACAAGCGGGGCAGTTGGATTCAAACTAGCGCCTGCGGTCTTCGTCTTTACGGGGTCCAAGGCGCATGCTGGTTGTTCCAGCATTTCCGCGGAAGGTCCAGCGCAATTTTGCGATGGCAGAAATGACAACCTTCGTGAAGCGAACTGCAGGGCGGCGACCCGCTGACGCGACCTGCTAACGGCGTGGATTGCGTTGCGGCAGCGGGATCTCAACCGTTTGCAGCTTGTCGAGCTCTATCGGCGCCTTGCCAGAATCGTCCACGACGCGATCGTCCTCCCGGGCCTCTTTCTCGATGCGCCGCCACCGCGCGACGTTGCGCTGATGCTCGGTGAGCGTATCGGCGAACACATGACCGCCCGTGCCATCAGCAACGAAGTAGAGCGCCGCGGTCTTGTCCGGCTTCAAAACGGCCTCGATGGCGGCTCGGCCGGGATTGGCGATCGGCGTCGGCGGAAGCCCATAGTTGCGATAGGTGTTGTACGGATTTTCCTTGTTTTCAAGCTCGCTGCGCAAGATGGGGTGGCCGAGGCTTCCTTTGCCTGCGCTCGCGCCGTAGATGATGGTGGGATCGGCGTCGAGGTGCATGCGCTTTTTCAGCCGGTTGAGATAAACGGCGGCGACGCGGGGCCGTTCATCGGCGCGGCTCGCTTCCTTTTCCACGATCGCAGCGAGATTGATGACATCTTCGGGCTTCACGAGAGAAAGGTCGCGCGACCGCGTCGGCCATAGCCCTTCGACGAATTTTTTCTGCTCTCCCTGCATCCGGTGGATAAGCTCCTCGCGCGAAGTGCCGCGCGCGAAGCGGTAGGTGTCGGGAAGCAGGCTGCCTTCGGGAGGAACTTCATCGATGTCGCCAACCAGATCCGCGTTGGCCTTCAAGCGCTCTACGACCTGATAGCTGGTCAGTCCTTCAGGGATTGAAATGCCGTAAAGGATCGACTTCCCTTCGACGAGCGTATCCAGAATATCGCGGACGCTTGCATTGGCTTTAATATTGAATTCGCCCGCCTTGATCTTGTCGTGAACGCCAAAACGGCGGGACGCGATCAAGAAAATCCAGCGTCCGGGCAACAGGCTGTCGCCATTGATGATGCCATCCTGCTCAAGGCGGCGGGCGATGGTGCTCACCCCCTCACCCTTGGCCACGACGAACACCGTCGGGTAGCTGATGGGCCCGGGCCGGTCGAACTGTTGCCGGATGAGGAAGAACATGCCCGCCACTGCCGGAAGGAGAATGAGGAGTAAGGTCAGCAGCCGGTTGAAGAAAACGACTACGGGGCGCTGGCCCCCATGCCTGCTTCCGCGCGGCGGCTCGGGAGCGCGTTCCGGCTCTAGGGCCTCCGACGGGCTGCGAGGCAGAACGGAGTAATCGCGCTGCCCTCGATAGGCCGTGTTCGAGTGACGGCCGTGCCCCTTCGAGTTGTATACGTCGCCCGCCATGTGATCAGCTTACTCTGCCCAGGAATAAAGCCATTCACCAACCCAATGTGGCAAAACGGTGTGAATCGTTTTTAGGCGCTAATTATACAGGAAAACAAAGGCATATGCATGGGACGGCAGGGGAAGCTGGAAAAAGGAAAGGTTCGCCTTCTGCTGTCCCTATTGATGCGGACATCGGGCCGGCGAACGCGCGCCGGTCAAGTTCCGGGATAACGGCGGCGGCGATCCGTCGACGCTTCCATCTTAGTCCACCCGCCGCAAAATCAGGCTTGCGTTTGTCCCTCCGAAACCGAAGGAGTTGCTCAACACCGTGTCAATCCGCTTCCGTTTCGCGGTGTGCGGCACAAGATCGATCGACGTCGTCACAGAAGGGTTGTCGAGATTGAGCGTCGGGGGCGCCATGTTGTTCTTGATCGAGAGCACCGAAAAGATCGCCTCGACGGCGCCGGCCGCGCCGAGCAAATGTCCGGTCGCCGATTTTGTCGACGACATCGCGAGCTTGCCTGCCGCATTGCCGAACAGCCGCTCGACAGCGCCAAGCTCGATCTCGTCGCCCATGGGCGTCGACGTGCCGTGCGCGTTCACGTAGTCGATATCGGCAGGCCCGACATTCGCCCGCTTCATCGCCGCTTTCATGCAGCGGAACGCTCCGTCGCCATTCTCGGCTGGCGCCGTGATGTGATAGGCATCGCCGGAGAGACCGTAGCCGATGACTTCGGCGTACATCTTCGCCCCGCGCGCCTTTGCGTGCTCATAACTTTCGAGCACGACAACGCCGGCGCCCTCGCCCATCACGAAGCCGTCGCGATCACGGTCATAGGGCCGCGAGCCGCGCGTCGGCTCGTCGTTGAAATGAGTCGATAGCGCTTTGCAGGCCGCGAAGCCCGCCAAAGCGAGGCGGCAGAGCGGACTTTCAGTCCCACCCGCGACCATCACATCGGCATCGTCGAGCATGATCAGGCGCGCGGCGTCCCCGATGGCGTGCGCGCCCGTCGAGCAGGCCGTGACCACGGCATGATTCGGCCCCTTCAACCCGTGCTTTATCGACACGTAGCCGCCTGCGAGATTGATGAGCCGGCCCGGAATGAAGAAAGGACTGAGCCGGCGCGGTCCCTTTTCATGGACGGTTATCGCGCCTTTCTCGATTCCCTGAAGGCCGCCGATGCCGGACCCGATCAGAACGCCGGCGCGGACGCGTTCGTCTTCATTTTGAGCTTTCCAGCCGGAATCGGCGATCGCCTGATCGGCGGCGCCCATCGCATAAACGATGAAGTCGTCGACCTTGCGCTGCTCCTTCGGCTCCATACAGTCGTCCGGGTTGAACTCGCCCGGCCCCGACCCTCTGGGAACGAAGCAGCCGATCTGACACGGGATATCCGAAACCTCGAACTCGGTGATGCGCCTTGCGCCGCTCTTCCCCGAGATGATGTTCGACCACACGTGATCGATGCCGACGCCAACAGGCGTGACCAATCCGATACCAGTAATGACGACCCGACGCATCAGGCGCTCCGACTAATCCTGCACGGCTAACCAGGCCGAGAGCTGGCTCGCGACATGTGCCGGCATTTTAACACACGCGCCCCTCGCCTTGCGGGGCGAGGGTAGGCGCGCCAATTGGCCACCGCGTGCTTTATTCAGGCCTTGGTCGAATGCGCCTCAAGGAAGCGGATCGCATCGCCGACAGTCTGGATCGTCTCGGCGGCGTCATCCGGGATTTCCACGCCGAATTCTTCCTCGAAGGCCATCACGAGTTCCACCGTGTCCAAGCTGTCCGCGCCCAGATCATCGATGAAGCTGGCGTTTTCGGTGACTTTATCGGCTTCTACGCCAAGGTGCTCTACGACGATTTTCTTTACGCGGTCCGAGATATCGCTCATGTTTTCCTCACGGTTTTCCCCAAGTGTTCAAGCGCCTAACTGACACGATTAAGCACAGGTAATTTCACTGCCGCAACACATCGGACTTGGACTGCATCTGGGCGCGAGGTGGCTGGTAGCACTGAAGCTTTAGGCGCGAAAGCCTTTTTTGAGGCATCTTCACCTCTTTCCACCTTATCAAGAATTACGCCCTGAAGAAATCCCGGCCTACGCGTCAGCGTGGTCAGACCATCACCATCCCACCATTGATGTGGAGCGTTTCCCCAGTGATGTAGCGGGCTTCATTGCTTGCGAGGAAGACCACTCCCGCTGCGATGTCGCCTGGTTTTCCAAGGATGCCGACTGGGATATTGCTGGCGATCGCCTCCGTCTGTTTTTCGTTCAATGCGTGCGTCATCGGCGTTTCTATGAAACCCGGTGCAATACAGTTGGCCGTTATCCCGCGCGATGCAACCTCCCGCGCGAGCGATTTTGTCATGCCGACGAGCCCTGCCTTCGAGGCGGCGTAATTGCCCTGCCCCGGATTGCCGATGACGCCGCTGATCGAGGCTATGTTGATAATCCGTCCCGCGCGGCGCCGCATCATATTTCTGAGCGCGCCCCGGCATAGAACGAAAACCGAGGTGAGGTTGATGGCGATCACCTCGTCCCACTCCTCGTCCTTCATGCGCATGAAGAGGTTGTCTTTGGTGACGCCCGCATTGTTGACGAGGATGTCGAGCTGGCCCATGGCGGCCTCGGCCTGCCCGACCAGAGCCGAAACCTTTGCGCGGTCGCGCAGATCGCAAGGAAGGACATGGACCCGCGATCCGATCCTGGCCGCGACCTCTTCGAGCTTCTCGCGCCGGGTTCCGGAAAGCGCCACCGTCGCGCCTTGGCCGTGCAGCGCTTCCGCGACCGACTCGCCGATGCCGCCCGAAGCGCCGGTGACAAGCGCGCATTTCCCGGTCAAATCAAACATGCCGTTCGATCCTCATCCGCCGTCACGCTCCCCGCGCCTTCAGCCACTCGCCGAAGGCCTTGACCTCGTCCGGCGACCCGATGGATCGGGCGTCGGCCTTGGCGCGAACGCGCTTCGCGATGCCCGTCAGCACGCGACCGGCCCCGATTTCGAACAGCGTCTCCGCGCCATTGTCCACCATGTAGGCCACGGATTCGCGCCAGCGCACAACTCCCGTCACCTGCCGGACCAACAGAGATTTTATCTCGTCCGGGTCCGTTACGGGAGCCGCCATGACATTGCTGATGATCGGCACAAGCGGCGGATTGAGGGCTAACGCTTCGAGCGCGTCCGCCATGCGATCGGCGGCGGGCTGCATGAGCGCGCAATGGAAGGGCGCGCTGACGGGCAGCGGCACCGCGCGCCGGATGCCGTATTCGGGCGCAAGCTTTACCGCGCGATCCATCGCGGTTTTCGTCCCGCTGATCACGATCTGCCCCGGCGCATTATCGTTCGCGACCTGGGAGACTTCGCCTTCCGCGGCGGCGGCGGCGAGACGCTGAGCCGCTTCGATCTCGGCCCCGAGAAGGGCGAGCATGGCGCCCTGCCCTGCCGGCACGGCCTCCTGCATCGCCTGTCCGCGCAGGCGCAACAGCTTCGCGGCTTCGGCCACGGAGAACGCCCCGGCAGCGGCAAGCGCCGAATATTCGCCGAGCGAATGGCCCGCCATGAACGCCGGCTTGATCGCGTCCGCCCCATATTCCTGGCGAAGCGCGGCATGACCGGCGAGCGACACCGCCATCAGCGCGGGCTGCGCGTTGGCCGTGAGCGTCAGCGTCGCTTCCGGCCCCTCCCACAGGGTGCGCGAAAGGCGCTCGCCAAGCGCCTCGTCGACCTCTTCGAACACATGGCGCGCGACTGGAAAGTTCTTGCGCGAGGCTCTGCCCCATGCCAACGGTCTGGCTGCCCTGCCCTGGAAATGTGAATGCAAATGTCATGCGGCTCGCGTCGTCACTCGCAGATCAGAATGATGGCGTGATGACAGCATAGCCGATCACGGTTAGTTGGGCCAAAGACACGTTTCCGGGGTTGCTGTCAAGCGGGCGCTGCGGCGCTTTTAGCCGCGACTCACTCCTAGTTGTCGCCCCGGACGGCCAAAGGCCGATCCGGGGCCTCGCATCTATCGTCACCCCGGAAAGCGCCTTGGCGCTTATCCGGGGTCTTTTCATGCGCGGCTAATTGTCAAAGCAAGCAGTTTCCGGCTACAGCTTTGCCTCCGTCGCGCCGTGCGCGCTGCGCCGCGCGCGGTACGGGACGAGCGGACGGAGGCGTGGGGCATGACGCGGGACGAAACGATTGCGCTGTTCTTGGAGTGCGAAAGGCTGCGGGCAGAGGCACGTGCCGAGGGAAAATCCGAGGCAGAAGCACATGATGACTGCGCCAGCGCATTCATGCTGGACGAAGCCAGGTTCGACCGAGACGACTGCTCGGGCGACGGCCGATTTTAACGCTCCTCCTTCTCGAGCAACGACTCGGTTGCCGTGAGCGCTTTGCCGTGGACCTGCGATCGCGAAGCCAGGTTCGGCCGCGCATGCCTTCTGCTAGGCGACGATACTTTGGTTCGACCGAAGCGCCATTTTCGGACGAAGCTAGGTTCGACCACGCCAACTTTTCGGGCGAAGCCGTGTTTGACCGCGTCCACCTTCTCGCGCACACGCACTTGCTCTGGTTTGCCACCTTTTCGGGCGACGCCTTGTTCGACAGCGTCACTTTCGCGGGCTACGCTTCGTTCGACAGCGCCACCTTCTCCTGCGACGCCTCGTTTCGAGGACAAACCTTCAGCAAAGACGTATTTTTCAATAAGACCCGGTTCGGGCCGGAGTGAGCGCGGATTTCGGCCTCGCAACCTTCGAGCGGGTTGTCCAATTCGATGGGGCCCAGTTCACAGGCGAGGCGGATTTCAACGCCGTGTCCGGCAAGCGGACCTTCAGCATGTCGAGCGCGCGATTCGAAGGCGTTCCAAACTTCATTCAGGCGCATTTCGAGGAAGCGCCGCGCCTCGACAATGTCGTGGTCACGCCACCGAAAAATTCCGAACGTCTGAGTGCGGACGAGGCGCTCGACCTGTTCGCGCGCTGGCGCGAACTGAAGCGGCTCGCGATCCAGGCGCACGACACCGACCGTGAACTGGAATTCAACGCGCAGGAGATCCGCGCAGAGCGTGCAGCGTCCCGTTGGCCGATCCCAAACAAGGCGCAGGGCTGGAAGATTTGGCTCCGCTCGTTTCTCGGCTGGCTGTACGGCTTCTTCTCGGATTACGGCCGCTCGCTGTTCTGGCCTTTTCCTTGTGGATCGTCGCCATCGCTAGCTTTCTGCCGCAATCTATCTCAGCCAGACGGAGGCGATGCAGACGGGCCGCTACGCGATGTGGCAGTCCGTTCCCTGCTATCCCTGCGCCGACCTCGCCCGCCGCCGACTTATGCGGAGACTTGGCGTAACAATTGGAAGATGTGGGAGAAGCCGAAAGCAGGCGCGGCCAGTTCCAACGAGGCTGCCAACTCGAACAAGACCACCGTCGGCGGCCTCAGCGAAAAGCTGCGCAGCCAGACCAACGCCCGCGCCGAGGCGCTGCACCTCGCCTTCCGCAACGCCTTCGTCGTGCTCGACGGCGGCAGCGACGCCTCGCACCGCATGTATGGCTGCCTCTACGGCCTCGAAATGTATGCCGGGCAGAACCCCGTGCCCATCGTGCCGAGCGCCGTCTCGACCGCGAGCGCCATCCAGAAGCTGATCTCGGGCGTCTTGATCTTCCTGTTCGGCCTTGCGCTGCGCAACATGCTGAAGGTGAAATAATCCTGGCGCCGTCATGGCTGCCCTTGAAGCTGGATGGTCAAGCCCGGCCATGACTACGGAACGGCGGCGATAGCTAAACGGCGTAAGCGGCGTTTCTTCCTGAAGCTTTAAATTAGTTAGATTATTAGCTATAGCCGTTTTACCAAAACGAAACCAATTTCAACCCTTTGTTAAGCGTATCGTGACGAGGCGGCGGCGCCTGCCGAGCCCCAACTGGCGCTCGGATCGCCTCCTGTTTTCACCGGCTAGGATGCGGCGCTCTTTGTCGCCGCCGCCGCGCCACGGGGCACGGCTTGACGGCGATGGCCGCCCCCAGCAAAACAGTTGCGCGCCGCCCGCTTTTGCCTATAGTGCAGGCGCCGTCCGGTTTGAGGCTGAACGGAACCACGAGGCTGTGTCTGAGTATGCCTCGCGCCCGGCGATAAAAAGCCCATGTTCCCGTGTCTCTGCTCTGCTTAAGATCCTTCAACGCCTTTCCAAGGCTTGACGGGGGCTATGCGCCGGACACCGTTGAAACCAGGGAAAGGCCACTATGCCCTCATACGAGCATACTTTTCTTGCGCGCCAGGATGTGACGGCGCAGCAAGTGACAGGGCTGATGAACACCTACAAAACCGTCATTGAGGAAAATGGCGGAAAGGTCGGCAAGACCGAATATTGGGGTCTCAAGTCCACAGCCTACAGGATCAAGAAGAACCGGCGCGCGCATTACGCGTTCTTCAACATCGAGGCGCCTTTCCAGGCGGTGCTCGAAATGGAGCGCCAGATGCGGATTTCGTCGGACATCATCCGCTTCCTCACGGTGCGGGTCGAAGAGCTGGACGAGAAGCCGTCGATCCAGATGCGCAAGCAGGACGATCGCGACCGTGAGCGTGGAGACCGCGGGGATCGTGGCGACCGGGGGCCGCGTCCGCCGCGCCGCGACCGCGACGACCGCAGCTTTGGAAGTTTCCGCGATGGCGATGGCGGCGGAGGCCGCAGCTTCGGCTCCCCGCGCAACGCGCCCCGCAGGAGGTGAAGCGCGCGGCGCAGGAGGCGAACCGCGCAGCGTTGGAGGCGAATCGCGCGGCGCAGGGGGTGAAGAATGAGTATGCAAGGAACCAGCGGCGGAGCGCGCCGCCCCTTCTATCGCCGCCGCAAGACCTGCCCGTTCACGGGCGATAACGCGCCGGTCATCGATTATAAGGACGTCCGGCTCCTGCAGCGCTTCATTTCCGAGCGCGGCAAGATCGTGCCGAGCCGAATCACGGCCGTGTGCGCCAAGAAGCAGCGCGAACTGGCGAAAGCCATCAAGCGTGCGCGCTTTCTCGGCCTTCTCCCTTATGTGTTGAAGTAGGAGCGCGCCATGCAGGTCATTCTCCTGGAACGCATTGGCCGCCTCGGCCAGATGGGCGACATCGTAAAGGTGCGCCCCGGTTTCGCGCGCAACTTCCTTCTGCCTCAGGGCAAGGCGCTGCGCGCCACCAAGGACAACATGTCGCGCTTCGAGAAGGAGCGCACGCAGCTCGAGGCCACGAACCTCCAGCGCAAGCAGGAAGCCGAGGCTGTCGCAAAGAAGCTCGACGGCTTGAGCTTCGTCATCCTGCGTCAGGCGGGCGACACGGGCCAGCTCTACGGCTCCGTTTCGACGCGTGATATCGCCGATGCCGTGACGGCGGGCGGCTTCACGATCGACCGCGTGCAGGTCCTCCTCGACCGCCCGATCAAAAGCCTCGGGCTTCACGACGTGCGCGTGGGGTTGCATCCCGAAGTCGAGATCAAGGTCGCTATCAACGTGGCGCGCACGGAGGAAGAGGCGCAGCGTCAGGCCGCCGGCGAAAACGTGACCCAGTCGGCTCGCGACGACTATGCCGCCGAGCAGGCGGCTCTTGCGGCGCAGGCCGCGCTTGCCGCGGAGGTTCTCTTCGAAGGCGACGTGGAACGTCCCGCCTCCTAGAGCAGGCAGCCCGCGTCCGGTTGGATGCGGATCAATCGATCAAGGCGGGTCGATCTAGTATATGCGCGAGGAAACCTCCTCGCGCATTTTTACTACCTCTGGTAGCGCATCGTTAGAATCTTTCGCTTACCCTGGACCTCTCGTTGCAGATTCGGAGTCAGGGAGCCGCCTGTGGATCAATCTCAAGTTCTTTCCAGAAGAGAAAGATTTAAGCTGGCGCTCGAAAAATTCTGGCGCGCGCATATTGTCGACGACGATCCTTACGACGCCCTCGAAAACGAGCGCTTCGAGGCGCTGATCCGCGCAAGACAGGCGGCGCAACGGCGTGATGCAAAGGATGCGGCTGAGAGCGAGGGGATTCCGCTCGCCGCTTAGGCTCTCTTATCGATTAGGCAGCCTAACACAAAGGTGTCGCAGGACGCCCCTCCCTTCGGTGATCCGCGCAACCTGCGAGTCGCTGCGGCCTCTGTGTCTCAGTCAAGGCCCGGCGTTGGGAGTTAGCTTTTCCTCCAACGCAATTACAAGCCTGTGTACGCTCGCCGGATCATAGGCGCGGCTTGTTCGGCGAATCGCGGGAATCAGGTCTAGTCCCCTCTCATGAGACGCACCCCCGCACTTTCCGCCGTCGCCCCGGCTTCCACGCTGGAAGAGAGCCTGGACGCCCTTCCCTTCAGGCAGGCCCCGCACAACATCGAGGCCGAGCAGGCGCTGCTTGGCGCGATCCTGATCAATAACGAATCCTTCGACCGCGTGTCGGGCTTCCTGCAGCCGAATCACTTTTTCGAGCCCCTGCATGGCCGCCTTTTCGAGGTCATGAGCAAGCTGATTCAGGCTGGCAAGCACGCCTCGCCGATTACGCTGAAGACCTTCTTCGACACGGAGCCTCCGATCGGCCAACTAACGGTCGCACAATATCTGGGACGGCTCGCCGCCGCGGCGACGACGATCATCAATGCGCAGGCCTATGGGCGCACCATCTACGATCTGGCGGTTCGCCGGGAGTTGATCGTCATCGGCGAGGACATGGTCAATCTGGCCTACGATTCGCCCGTCGACGCGCCGCCGGAGACCCAGATCGAGGCCGTGGAGTCGCGTCTCTTCGGCCTTGCCGACAAGGGCAAATACGGCTCCGGCTTCATGTCGTTCGGCGACGCGACAACCGACGCCATCGAAATGGCGGCGCGAGCCTACGAACGCGATGGCGGGCTGTCCGGTCTCTCCACGGGACTGATAGATCTCGACCGCATGATGGGCGGCCTTCAAAGCTCCGACCTGATCGTGCTCGCCGGCCGCCCGTCGATGGGCAAGACGGCGCTCGCGACCAACATCGCCTTCAACATCGCCAAAGCTTTCCGGACCGCTCCGCAAGAAGACGGCGCCGAGCAAGCCGTTGATGGCGCCGTCGTCGGCTTTTTCAGCCTCGAAATGTCGTCCGAGCAGCTCGCAACGCGTATTCTCGCCGAGCAGGCGCAAATTCCGTCCGAGAAAATCCGGCGCGGCCAGATCACCGATTCGGAATTTACCCGGCTGCAAGCCGCCGCGATGGAATTGCAGACCCTGCCGCTCTTCATCGACCACACCGGCGGTATCTCCATCGCCCAGCTTGCCGCTCGCGCACGCCGCCTCAAGCGGCAGAAGGGCCTCGGCCTTATTGTCGTCGATTACCTCCAGCTTCTAACTGGGTCAGCGAAGCGCTCGCAGGAGGGCCGCGTTCAGGAGGTGTCGGAAATCACGGTTGGGCTCAAAGCGCTGGCGAAGGAATTGAATGTGTCCCGATCCTCGCGCTGTCGCAGCTTTCGCGTCAGGTTGAAAACCGCGACGACAAGCGCCCGCAACTCTCCGATTTGCGTGAGTCGGGCTCGATCGAGCAGGACGCCGACGTGGTGATGTTCGTTTTCCGCGAGGAATATTATGTTTCGCGAAAAGAGCCTTCGCTGACAAAAGTGGAAGAGCATCAGAAGTGGCAGGATGAAATGGACCAGGTGCAAGGTCTCGCCGAAGTGATTATCGGAAAGCAGCGCCATGGCCCGACGGGCGCGGTGCGGCTGCAATTCCAGGCCGATATCACCCGGTTCGGCGATCTGGCCGATGACAACCGCCTGCCCGAGCGGTACGAGTAAGCAGGGTTCGCCATGTGCGCCAACGGATCGCCGCCGCCGTCATCCCGGAAAGGCGAAGCCTTATCCGGGATCGTAGCAAATACAAGCGCCGACCTTTATGCGATCCCGGCTCGCGCTTCGCTTGGCCCGGATGACGAAGCGCGGGACAAACAGCTTGCGAATGTCCCTGCCCAGTCTACGGCTGCGCTGATTGTCCGCCTCGGCGCCCTTCGCCGCAACTACGCCAAGCTGCGCACATTGGCCAAGGGGGCGGAGACGGCCGGGGTTGTGAAGGCGAATGCCTATGGCCTCGGCGCCGAGCAATGCGTTCACGCGCTTTCAAAGGAAGGATGCCGGACCTTCTTTGTCGCCACTTTTGCCGAGGCCGAAACGCTTCGTGCTCTCTCCTCTGATGCAAAGATCTATGTGCTGGACGGTCTGCTCCCGCTGAATTGCGCGCTTTACGATGAGCTTCGCGTCCGCCCTGTTCTGGGAAGCCTGGAAGAGGTCGCGGAGTGGTCAGCCTATTGCCGGAGCCGGGGCAGAAGGCTGCCGGCCGCGATCCATATCGATACAGGCATGGCGCGCCTTGGCTTAAAGGCGCATGAGGCGCGGCAGCTTGCGCAGGAGCGCGGAGCATTCGCGTCCTTCGAGCTGAGCCTCGTTATGACGCATCTCGTCTGCGGCGATGACGCCGAAAGTCCGATGAACGAGGCGCAGCGAACGCTCTTCGCGGAGCTTTCGGCGTTGTTCCCCGGAGTCCCGCGCAGCCTTGCCAATTCGGCCGGGGTCTTTCTCGGCCCTCGGTACCATTTCGATGTGACCCGCCCCGGCATCTCCCTTTACGGAGGAAATGCGCAATTCAACGCCACAAATCCGATCGAGCCGGTCGTCTCCCTGTTCGGGCGCATTGCGCAGGTGCATTGGGCGGACGCCGGGGAAACTGTAGGCTACGGCGCCACGCACACATTGAATCGCCGGACGCGAATCGCAACGGCGTGCCTTGGTTACGCCGACGGGTTCTTCCGCGCCTTCTCTGCGAGCAATGCGCGGGAAGGCCCGCCGGCCTATATCGGCGAGCATCGGCTCCCGCTTCTGGGCCGTGTGTCGATGGACTTGATCACCTACGACGCGACGGACGTTCCCGAAGGCTTGCTTCATCGGGGCGGATGGATCGAGGTTTTGGGCAGCCGCGTCACCGTTGACGATCTTGCCTCTTTCGGCGGAACCATCGGCTACGAGGTGCTGACCTCTCTCAGCCATCGTTATCACCGGATCTATGTGGATGATTAGCAGAGAGCGTGCACAGTCATGGCCTCTCCTTGAGCTCCCATCGCAGAACGACGCCTGGCGCGTTGCAATGCAAATCATGGATGCCGGTCAAGCCCGGGACAAGCGGACGCGGTTGGGAGCAAGCCACACTGGTGAAGCTCGCTCAGGACTATGTTTGCCAATCCTGCGGCGCGGCGAGCAGCAAGTGGCAGGGCAAATGCCCATCCTGCGGCGCGTGGAACAGCCTCTCCCAGGAGGGGAGCGCGCTCGCTGCTCCAGGCGGCGTCGGTCTCAAAGCAAAACGGAGAGCGAAAGCCGCCACCATAGAGAGCCTTGCAGACGCAGGCCGCGATGTGCAGCGCATCGCTTCCGGCATCGGCGAACTCGACCGGGCCGTCGGCGACGGCTTCGCGCGGGGCTCTGCGGTGCTCTTGAGCGGCGAGCCTGGCATCGGCAAATCGACGCTCCTGCTTCAGGCCGCCGCGGCCATCGCTGCGCAGGGCCACAGCGCGCTTTATTTCTCCGGTGAGGAAGCCACCGATCAGATTCGCCTTCGCGCTTCGAGGCTCGGGCTTTCGAAGGTTCCGCTCGGCCTTGTCGCTGAAACCTGCGTCGAGCGCATCCTCGCCACCGCCGAACAGGGGCTCGCGCCCGATTTCATGGTCATCGATTCCATCCAGACGCTTTGGACGGAGGCGATCGAGTCCGCGCCCGGCACAGTGAGCCAGGTCCGCGCCAGCATGCAGTCCCTCATCGCGCTCGCAAAGACAAGGGGACCGGTGATCGTGGTCGTCGGTCATGTCACGAAGGATGGCCAGATCGCGGGTCCGAAAGTGATCGAGCACATGGTGGACGCGGTCCTCACCTTCGACGGCGATAACGCCCACAATCTGAGGCTCCTGCGCGCCACCAAGAATTGCTTCGGCCCTGCGAACGAGATCGGCGTGTTCGACATGCACGGCGATGGCCTGCGGGAGGTCTCGAATCCATCGCAGCTTTTCTTGAGCGAGGGCGATGGCGAGGTTCCCGGCAGCGCCATTTTCGCAGGCATCGAGGGCACCCGCCCGCTCCTTGTGGAAATCCAGGCGCTGCTCGCCCCCTCCCCTTACGCAGCGCCCAGGCGATCGGTCGTGGGATGGGATCAGAACCGGCTTGCGATGATTCTCTGCAGTCCTGGAAGCGCGTTGCGGCGTGAAGATCGGCGCTCAGGACGTCTACCTCAACGTTGCTGGAGGCCTGCGCATTTCCGAACCAGCCGCTGACATGGCGGTCGCCGCCGCGCTCCTCTCCGCCTTCTCGGGGATTGCGCTTCCGAAGGATACCGTCTATTTCGGTGAGGTTGGTTTATCAGGGGCGCTACGGCCAGTTCAGCAAATGACCGTGCGGCTGAAGGAAGCTCAGAAGCTTGGGTTTCGCTCTGCTTTCCTTCCAGCTGCGGGAGAGATTTTGAATAACGGCTTTGCCGTAAAGCTTACCAGGCTGCCTCAACTGAAAGATTTGGCTACTCTTTTCGCATAAAGCGGCTTAATACGGGCGTGCTGTATGACGGTCGTACAATCCGCATGGAAGGGCAAGGCTCATGCCGATTCAAGGGCTGGACATCATACTTGTTGGAATCATGGTCTTTTCGGGTTTTCTCGCGATGCTGCGAGGACTGACGAGAGAAATGCTGTCGATCATGTCGTGGGCGCTTGCGGCCATCGTGACGCTTCTGGCTTATTCGAACTTCAAGGGTGAAGTCCGTACCTGGATCGATACTCCGATGCTGGCCGATGCAACGCTCATCGCCGTTGTATTCATCACCAGCCTTATCGTCTTCAGCCTGCTTACGGCTAATATCTCGGATCGTGTGCTCGACAGCCGCGTTGGCGCCGTCGACCGGACTCTCGGCTTCGTTTACGGGCTTGTGAGGGGCTTGATCCTGGTCGTGATCGCTTATCTCATCGTGGGTCAGATCGTGGATCGGCAGAATCTGCCGAAATGGGTAAGAGAAGCGCGCTCGCTGCCGCTCATCGAAAGCGCCGGAGATACGATTAAATCCCTATTGCCTGACAATCCAGAGTCGTTATTTAAACGTGATCGGCCGGCTTCGCCTCCGCCTGAAGCCGACAGGACGTAGCTCTTAAGTGGGATGCCGTTTCCAATGGGTAGGAAGCGGGATAGTGGGTGAAGGACGCTGAAGTGGACGAGTGTATCGGTATGCCGGCTTCGGTAACGGAGCCGTTTGGCTTCGGCGACGACAAGCTACACGAGGAATGCGGTGTTTTCGGAGTTTTCCACCATCCCGAGGCCGCCGCTTTAACCGCCATCGGGCTTCACGCCCTTCAGCATCGAGGCCAGGAGGCAGCCGGCATCGTCACCTTCGACGGCCAGCAGTTTCATTCGGAGCGCCGTCTCGGCCTCGTTGGCGACCACTTCAACCAGAAATCCGTCATCGATAACCTGCCGGGCTCCATGGCCATCGGCCACGTGCGCTATGCCACCGTCGGCGCGACGGCATTACGAAACGTCCAGCCGCTTTTCGCGGACCTCGATGTGGGTGGGCTAGCCCTTTGCCATAACGGCAATCTCACGAACGCATTGAGCATCCGCCGCGAGCTGGTCGCCTCGGGAGCCATCTTCCAATCCACATCCGACACCGAGGTTATTGTCCACCTCATCGCGAGAAGCCGCGAGCGCAGGGATGGTTTGGCAGGCCGGATTTTCGACGCGCTGCAGCAGATCGAGGGCGCCTATGCGCTCGGCGTGCTGACGCGAAAAAGGCTCATTGGCATACGCGATCGATTGGGTATCCGGCCACTCATTCTAGGAAAATTGGGGAACGCGACCATCCTGGCGTCGGAAACCTGCGCCCTTGACATCATCGGCGCGCGCTTTTTGCGCGAGGTTGAGAATGGCGAGGTTGTCGTCATCTCAGACGAAGGGATCGAGAGCCACAGAGCTTTCCCTCGCTGCCGGCCAAGACCCTGCATCTTCGAATATATTTACTTTGCCCGCCCCGATTCCATCATGGGCGGGCATTGCGTTTATGACGTCCGGAAGGCGTTTGGCCGCGAACTTGCGCAGGAAGCGCCTGCGGTGGCGGACGTGGTCATCCCGGTTCCCGATTCGGGTGTGCCCGCCGCCATCGGCTACGCTCATGAATCCCGCCTGCCCTTCGAGCTTGGCATCATCCGCAATCACTATGTCGGGCGCACCTTCATCGAGCCGGAGCAGCGCATTCGCAAGCTCGGCGTGAAGCTCAAGCACAACCCGACGCCCAGCGTCAGCATTGAAGGCAAGCGCATCGTGCTGATCGACGACAGCATCGTGCGTGGCACCACTTCGACAAAGATCGTCCAGATGATGCGCGAGCGAGGCGCCAAAGAAGTCCATATGCGGATCGCCTGCCCTCCGATCAAATACGCCGATTATTACGGGATCGATACTCCGGATGCTCGTTCACTCTTGGCCGCCAATCACGACGTGGAAGGCATGAGGCGGATTTTGGGCTGCGATAGCCTGGCTTTCCTCTCTGTCAATGGGACGTACCGGGCGCTCGGATATCAAAAACGCGATCCGGATTACCCGCAATTCACCGATCACTGCTTCACAGGCGAATATCCCACACCCCTGCAGGACTGGGATGGACCGGAGCCTGGCCAGCAGCATCGTCTTTCACTGATGGCCTGATGAAGCTGTGAAACTGGATTCTCCCCTTCCCCGATTCGACAACAAGGTTGCGCTCGTTACGGGCGCCTCAAGAGGTATTGGACGGGCCATCGCCACGGCGCTTGCGCGGCAAGGCGCGCATGTCATAGCCACGGCGCGCACGAAGGGCGCGCTGGAAGAGCTCGATGACGAGGTGAAGGCATTTGGCGCCCGCATTTCGCTCTTGCGTCTCGATCTCAAGGACGGCGCGCAGCTCGACACGCTAGGCCCGACGCTTTATCAGCGCTGGCAGAAGCTCGACATCTTCGTGGGCAACGCCGGCGTGCTCGGGCCGCTTACCCCGCTTGGCCATGTGAGCGAAAAAGACTGGTCGGAAACCCTCAATGTAAACCTCACCGCGAATTGGCGGCTGCTCCGGACGCTCGATCCGATCCTGCGCCTTTCTGCGGCGGGCCGCGTCTTATTCATAACGTCCGGCGCCGCGCAACGCTGCCGCGCCTATTGGGGGCCTTACTCGGTCTCCAAAGCCGGTCTCGAAACCCTTGCGAAAACCTACGCACACGAGGTTCAGTCGACGCCCGTTCGCGTCAACCTTCTCGATCCGGGCAAGGTTCGCACGCGCATGAGGCGGCTGGCTTATCCCGGCGAAGATGAGAACACGCTTCCGCCGCCCGACGCGCTCGTACCGCTTGCGCTCTCGCTCCTGACCGAAGAGACCGCAAGCAGCGGCGAGGTCTTTTTGTTCAAGCCTGAAACCGCGGAATAGCCGCGATCAGGATTTGGCTCCGACCGCGTCTTTCACGCACTTCGTCTCGAAGCTCGTTTTGGCGGCGCCCGCCAGCTTCTTCTCGGTCGAGGTCTTCTGGCAGGTCGCCGTCGCGTCCTTCTCGCACTTGGTCATGAAGCTTTTCAGAGCCGCCCCCGCGAGTTTTTTCGTCGTGGCCTGCTCCTGGCAGCTCGGATCGGCAAAAGCGGCTGGCAGGCAAATGAGCATCGCCGCTGCGGTCAAAATCGTCCTTTTCATTTTCACCCTCCCCTGATCGGCTTCGCAGACCATGATTGCCCTGCGAATCGCACAGATAGTATGGGTGTTCTGCTTTTTGAGAAAGGCGACCTAAATATTTCATGAACCATAATCATGAGCGCTTTCTCTACCGGGAAGCGCCATCGCAGTCATAAAGGCGAAGCCACATGGTGCGGACGGCGGGAGCCACAAAAGCCTTCTATTGCATTGTTTTTAATGAATTCAATGTTAAGGCAAATTCTATGTTACCCCCAATTCTACCCCATTCGTAGAACCTCGCTCCCCGTTCGACTCAAACGTGCCTTTCAACCAGAGATCGGCGAACTATATCACGAGCTTGCTTGGTTGATGTGATGTAAGGCCGCGCGACACCTGGCGGGGCCGTGCGCACCTTTTTCGTCTGGCCCGGCGATGAACTGAACAAACGCCGGTGAAAGACAGAGGCTGAATGAACGGAACGATCGAGTCCGATGTGATTGAATATCTCGAATCCGATGTGTTTGATTATCTCGTGGACTGCAAATTCAAACGGTTTGGGAATACACTCTTACCTTCCATCGAGGAGTGGCGGCAGGAACGGGATCGGCAGGAACGGGATCGACGGAGGAAGGGCTGGTCTCGTATCGTAGGGGAACAAGAAGCGGCCTACCGGGCTGAGCTTCAGCGCATGTCGGTGTCGGCTCTGAGCACGCTTTTCGAGCAGGTTATAAAACAGGAGGCCGAGAAGGCCCGCGCTGACTTTGATCACTGGAGCAAGATAGCGCGTTGGACGCTTGAAGAGGCCACGGCGCTCTCCTTTGGCAAGGCTCCGGAGTTTGTCAATTGGGACAAGATCAAGGCTAATCATGGGCAATCCTCCTTCGCTGACGGCTATGGGAAGCGTCGGAGTCTCCTGCTTCGCGCGCAGGAGGCCAAAGAATTGCCGGTTCTCATTTCACCCGCAGAATTTATTAGTTGGGCTGAGCAGACCAGCATTGCCTTACCACAAGAATTGAAAGATGCGGTCCGAGCGAGCGCGGGGCGGATTGAGGACCGGCGAAGCCTCGCCGCGGAGCGGGACGAACTGCGAGAGGAAGTGAAACGACTTAAAGGGGAGGCGGTGAGGGAGAAGCCATTATCGACTCGCGAGCGAGAGACACTCTTGAAGATCATCCTCGGAATGGCGAGAGGAGGATACGGCTATAACCCTAGGGAGGGTCGATCTCCCATACCCAAGCAGATAGCCGACGACCTCGCCACTTTCGGAATTTCAGTTAGCGATGACACAGTGCGCCAGAAGTTGAAAGAGGCATTCGATACCATAGGATTGCTGCCTGAGGTCATCGAAACGCTCAAGTGATAACCGAATTCGGTTTGATGAAAACCGAGTTCGGCCTGCTCACCGACAGAGCGGCGTATAAGTCACTCCATCATTAATCATGTGATGGAAACCAAAATGATAACCTCTAATTCTCATTTTCCCCAAACCGGTTTTGTCCGCATTTCCGCGATCATCGCGCCCGGCGGACCCATTCCCGTCAGCAAATCCACGTGGTGGCAAGGCGTCCGCGACGGTCGCTTCCCGGCGCCGGTCAAACTCGGTCCGAAGACGACCGTTTGGCGTGTTCAGGACATTCTCGCTTTCATCGAGCGCGTGAGCGCGACGGGAGGCGATCAATGAACCCGCGCGCAATTGAAATCACCGTGTTCAAAAAATCCTCCGGAATCCTGTCGAAGACGATCGCCGCTGCTGTGGACGGGTCGCCCGTCTCAGACGGCAGCGCGTGCCGAATGTCGTCGGGAGAGTGCGAAACGCATAGCCTTTGCCGGGCGGCGCTCAAGCGCTCGCTGATCTTATTGACAACATGGCGTCAAACGAGGCGTTGAGCCTTGGCCGGCTCGTATCGGGCGTTGGCGAATTCGGCTCCGGTTACCACAGTGAGCCGCTTGAAGTCCGCGCCAGAGGGCACAATCGCGCGGTCGCAGGATTTCCTCGAATTCACGCCGGACACGCCCGCCTTCATGCTTCTTGACATCGACCGCAAGGGCATGCCGCAGGCGGTTGCGGACCGCATCAAGGCGGCAGGCGGCGTTGTCCCGCTTCTAACCGAGCTGTTTCCGGCCCTGATGAAAGGCGCCCGCGTCGAGCGCGCATCGACTTCAGCGGGAATTTTCAACACAGCCACCGGCCAGACTTTCGCCGGGTCGGGCGGGATGCACATCTATGTGCTCGTCGAAGACGGCGCTGATATCCCGCGGGCGCTCGCCGCTCTCAGCGACCGACTTTGGCTGAACGGTTGCGGCTGGCTTCATGTTGGGGCAGCGGGCCAGATTTTGATCCGCTCGATCGTCGACGCATCGGTAGGTTCGCCGGAGCGGCTCGTCTTCGAGGGGGCGCCTATCGTCGAGCCGCCGCTTGCGCAAGATCTCGATGCGCGTCGAGCGATAGCAACGCCCGGGATAGCCGTCGACACGCGCCGCGTTCTCCCGCCACTTTCTGCAGCGGAATGCGGGCAACTCGAACAGATCCGTGGCGCGGAACGACGCCGCATTGACAGTGAAGTCATAGCCATACGCGCGGCGGCGGATCTGAAGCTCTCCCGGGAAATCGCAGATCGCGAAGGGATCCCCATTGAAGTCTCCAGCCGCCAGGTCAAGGCGCGGCACGACGGCATCCTGATGCCAGGAATGACGCTCGTCATGGACGACGAAGCGCTTGGAGACGTGACGGTCGCTAACGTTCTCAAAAATCCAGACGCGTTTATCGGGGAGACCTTGGCTGATCCGTTGGAAGGGCCCTCCGTATGGCCCGGGCAAAGCCATGGTCATGCCCGACCGCAACACGGGCGGTGTTTTCATCAACAGTTTTGCGCATGGCGGAGCGTGCTATCGTCTTTGCTATGATCGTTCGCTTCTCGAAGAGCTTCTGCGCGCGGCAGATCCAGAACATGTCATCGACATCTTCATTGCGAAGGAGGCTCAATCTCACATCGAGCCCGACGATGAAGCCGCACTCGTGGATTTGGTTTCACAGCTCAGCGGCATCGGAAAACGCCCGGTCACGCAAAAGTTAAAGCAGGAGCGCGATCGCCGCAATCGAGAGAAACGGGCGGCCATGGAAGCAAAGCGCCCTTCCTCAACCCGCCCCGTGTATCAGGTGCCGGAGAGCGATGCGGAACTGACGCCGACGATGAGCCTTCTTGACGATGTCTTGGGACAGGTTGTCGCCGACCAACCGCCCATGCGAGGGCTGTCGGGCGGGCTCATCGAGATTCGCAAAGCGACGCCAACCGGGCTGCATCATGCTCACCACCAAAGGCGCCGACTCGGAGCAACAAGCCGATGAAGAAGCGATCCCCGCGCCGCCGGAGCCGCTAATCCACGAACTGACAACGGCCGAGGCCACGCTCCTGATTGAGAAGCACATCGAGTTCTTCAGCGAGGACCAACGTGGCGTGAAAAGAACGGTCCGCCTCGGCTCCGTGTTTGTTTCGGCCTACAAGGCCCTGCATCATTCTAAGCTGCCGGTCGTCGTGGCTGTGTCGACATCCCCGTTCGTCTCACCGATCTCGGGTGCTCCAATCGCTGGCGTTGGCCTTGATCGGGATGCGCGCATTTTCTACGAGATCGAGCCTGCCCTGCTTGAGTGTGTGCCGGATCCCGCCACGATCACGGATCAACAAGCCGTCGACGCCTATAATTTTCTGGCGAACGAATGGCTGGTTGACGTGGCCACCAACGCGGATGGGAAAGCCGTCGCAATTTCTGCTGCGCTGACCATGATCCAGCGCATTGCGCTCGATCAAAGGCCGGCCTTCTTCATCGTTGCGGGGCAGAGGGGCGGTGGGAAAACAACCCTCGCCTCGATGGTCACAACGGCCGCCCTGGGACGCCCCCCGGCAGCTGCTGCATGGGCGAGCAATGAAGATGAACGCCGCAAGGCGCTGCTGAGCCACCTTCGCGTGGGTGCAGCGTCCATCGTCTGGGACAATATCCCTCGCGGCGCTTTCATTAAGTGCCCGCACATTGAAAGGGCGCTCACATCGGCGGAATATACAGACCGGCTTCTGGGCGTTTCCGAACAACTCACAGTGCCGTCACTCACCGTGATGGTGTTTACTGGAAACAATATCGCACCGGCGGGCGACATGGCGTCGAGGTCATTGAAGTGCTCCATCGATGTCACCAGACCCGACCCGGAGAACCGGTCCTTCACGCACCCGGATCCGCTCGCGTGGACTTCCGCGAATCGCATGAAGTTGATGCGCGCGTTCTATACCTTGCTGCTTTGGAATCCCTATTTGCGCCTGCCGGTTGCAGAACGCATTGAGCCGAAGACCCGGTTCAAAACCTGGTGGTCGTCGATCGGGGCTCCGATCGAAGCGGTGACGGACCTTATTGGCGCGCCTGTCGACTTCACCGCGCTATTCGCAGCGAACGAGGTTGACGACGAAGAAGCAGATGGCGTGGCTGTGATTTGCGACGCCATCGACAAGAAGTTCGGCGGGCAAGTTTTCACGGTGAAGGATTTCTGCGTCCTGCTTGACGCTGGTCCCGAGCCGGCGGTATTTGGAGACCCGGCTGACAAGGCTGCGTGGCGGGCCGCCAATGATGGCGCGACCGCCTTGCGCGAGGCGCTGCAGTCGATCCACGAGGTCCCGCTGCCCTCTGGGCCTTTGCCGAACCGGCGCGTCGGTCAAATTCTCGGCAAGGCCGCCAACCGACCGGTCCGCGTCGGCGAAAAGACTGTGCGTCTGCGGCCGGTCCACAAGGGTCATGCCGGACGAAGTTACCAGCTCGAGGCCCTCTGATGTCTCGCGCTCTGGAATTCTTCCGCAAAACCGCCGCGCAGAACTCCGAGGTTCAACGCTCCGGGGCTACTCAAGCTGGTGAGAAAAATAATCTCATCCGCGCTCCCGAGCGGCTGAAAAGTTCCCCGAGTTCCCCGAGTTACCCGGTTCCGAAAGCGTTGGGTTGCGGGCAACTCGGGCAACTCGGGTAACTTTTTGGTCGGTTCGGCTCGGCAAAATAAACATTTCCTCGCAACTGGCCGGGCGAGAGCGACCCCAAAGAAGCTATCGAGGTGCTTCAGCCGCTACAGGACGTCGCGTGAGCCGGGATGGCGCGCCGGGAAGCCGGCGAGTTTCCTGGGAGCTTCCCGGCGTCTGGCAAAAGAAGAACTCGCCACCCTGATTCTGGTAAGCCCTGCGGGAATTGGCAGATTGCAGATCGACTCGACTCCATCCATAAAGAACAGCTCGGGGTCGATGTACGAAAGCGGAGATGGCGACGGGTATTCGGTGCGGCCTGCATCACCTCCGAATGCGGACATTGCCTTTAATGCGCTAAAATGGGCAATGGGAGTCCGCGGATATCGCCGCGTTGGACAGTTCACAATTTATCGGCGTTACTCGCTCAGTTATAGTAACCGACGCCGCAGACCTGGTCGTCGATCCGGGTCACGTAGGATGTCTTGGGCTTCGGGTCATTGCTCCAAGCTGCGGCCACCAGTAGGTGACCTCGGCGAAGGCGCCGGGCTGCGCCGCTTGCAGTATCTCCAGCCCGAACGCCTTGCCGTCTTTGTCCTTAAGCAGGCTGGCGTCCTTGCCGATCATCGCGGGGTTGGGATGGGCATCCAGCTTTCCGTCCGGGCCGAAGCAGAACACATACAGGTCGCGATGACGGAAGTCCTTGGTGGCCTGGGTGAACGCTGTCAACGCTTTCTGCTTGTCCGCGCGTAGGGCTTGGACGGCGCGTTCCAGCATCGCCCTGGCCTCGGCGGGGGTGCCCGCCTTGGGCGCTTGGGCTTGCGCGAGAAGCGGTCCGGAAACGGCTACGGCGCAGGCCAATCCGGCCAACATGGTAGTGAACCTCCAACGCCTCATGGCTACACCTTTATTGATGGTGCCGGGCGCCTCCGCGTTCACGCAGATTGCGCGTTTTGCATACTTGATCGCGAGCGATACGGGCTAGCTGCTCGGCCAGGTAACAGAGGGATGTGGCGTACTTCTCTTGCAGGCTTCGAAAACTCGCAAGTTGGGACAGAAATCAGGGCGTCTGTCTTGGCGGCCACACCCGTCAAGCCAGCGCAGGCATTTGTCGCTGGCGCCGCAAGAAAGACACAGGGAGCGTGCGCCCGCATAGGCCTCCCCGTTCCGCAAACGAACCAAAGCTACAGGATCGACATCTAAGCGATCCAACATTTCATGCATACGTATTGCTTGGCGCTCGACGCGGCGATGCATCAGCCAATCCATATCTGCCTCCCTGCCTTATACTATTCTAGGAAGCTGTCCGCCCCCCTTGTTTTAGGCGTTGGCGATTCTCAGTGCCTCGTTGAAATAAGCATTGATCTGGATCAATGATGGCATATAGGAACGCAACTTCACCCGATGTCTCTTCTCGGCCTTAAGCGGAGATGCTGGCCAAGTGATAATCCATGTGGCTTCGAAAAGAAGTGATCCTTGAGAAGCATCCAAGTAGAAGGATCAAGGGGGCGCTGTACAATGAAGAAGCGTGACGGCCGCAATAACGGCGCAGATTCAGGGCGTTGCCCCGCTGAATGTTGAAAATGAGAGGCAGGCGTTGCTCGCCTTGAGCCGGTAGGCTCGGGGTGTCGAATCCACGAAAGGAAAGCAACGCCATGAAGAGACCTACCACATTGACCGCTGTTGTCCCCGCGGCAAACATCGAAGAGGCTTGGCAGGAGGTTGGCGCCAGCTTCGAGCGCTTCTGTCTGACTGCGGGGCTGGCGACATTATCGAGCATGATGAAAGAAGATGCTGTCCAGCTCTGCGGTCCCCGCTATGGGCGGGAGGACGGCAAGGCCGGGCATCGCTGGGGGAAGACCAAAGGGAAATTGGGCTTCCATGGCGGCAAGGTCGAGCTTGAGCGGCCCCGGATACGCGCTCGCAACGGGAAAGAGATGCCCCTGCCGAGCTGGGAGGAGGCTGTGTCCAATGACTTGCTGGGCAAGTGGGCGATGAACCTGATGCTGATCAACGTCTCGACGCGCAAGTACGGCCGTGCGGTCCGCCTGCCGGAAGGCGGCATCGGCGCGCCCAGCGGTTCGGGTGTGTCCAAATCGGCGGTGTCCCGCCGCTTCGTGGCGCTGTCGGCTGCGCGTATGAAGGAATGGATGGCTGCGGATCTGTCCAAGCTGGACCTTCTGGTCATCCAGATCGACGGCATCCACATCAAGGACGACCTGATGCTGCTGGCCGCTGTTGGCGTTGACGGCAAGGGCGGTAAGCATCCCCTCGGTGTGATCGAGGGGGCAACAGAGAACGCCGTCGTGGCGCAGGCCCTGCTGGACAACCTGATCGAGCGCGGTCTTGATCCGAAGGTCAGCCGGCTGTTCGTCATCGACGGCGCCAAGGCGCTTTCCAAAGCGATCCGCAAGACTTTCGGGCGCCACACGCCGATCCAGCGCTGCCAGGTCCACAAGGCCCGCAATATCATGGAGCGCTTGCCCAAATCTCTGCAAGCAGGCGTGCGCAAGGTATTGCGGCAGGCGTGGGAACTGAGCGATGCAGCAAAAGCCGAGAAGCTTCTCCGCAATCTTGCCCGCCGCCTGGACCACGACGCCCCTGGCGTTTCCGGCAGCATTCTGGAAGGGCTGGATGAAATCCTCACCGTCAGCCGCCTGGGCTTGCCTGCCGAACTGCGCCGCTCGCTGGCCTGCACCAACATCATCGAGAACATGAACGGCACGATCCGCCGCGTCTGCCGCAACGTCAAACGCTGGAACGATGCCTCCATGGCGCTGCGCTGGACCGGCGCTGCCATGAGGGAAGCGGCCAAAGGCTTCCGGCGGCTGAAAGCCTGCAAACATCTGCCAGCCCTGCGGGCCGCCCTTGCTGCTCACCAGATCAAGCACACGATGAACAGCAATATTGAAGACCGAGCCCTGGCAGCGTAGGCTGCTCAACCAGTGATGCCTGCCGAGCATATTTCAACAAAGGCCGGGGCAATTCCCAGATTCAGCGCAAGGGTTGAAATGTTGTTCGGCTTTTATCCGAGACGGCGCTCTAACGGCGTCTCATCCTATTTTGGTTGCATATTTAAGGTATTATCGGGTTCGCCGAGACTTGGCATCTTCGCCTTCGTCTCCTGCCTCAAGTAAGATGCTAAGTGTCCGTCCGAAAACATGTTGAAGGCATTGAATCGGTTGTGATTTCCTGGCGCTGATCCGATTCGCTGGGGGGCGCCGATGTGGACGACGGAGAACCGAACCTTATATGACCGCAGCCAGCTTCGCTATCCAAGCGACCTGACCGATGAAGAATGGGCGCTGGTCGAACCGATGATCCCGCCAGCAAAGCGCGGCGGCGGCAAGCGAACGGTCGTCATGCGTGAAGTCGTAAATGGCGTGATGTACATCCTCTCCACCGGCTGCCAATGGCGGGCTCTTCCCAAGGACTTGCCGCCGCGCAGCACGGTGCATGGCTATTTCGATCTTTGGAACTGGGACGGAACGCTCGAACGCATCCACCATGTCCTTTATGTGAAATGCCGTGAAAAGGCAGGGCGCGACGCCAGCCCGACGGCGGCCATTATTGACAGTCAGAGCGTGAAGAGCGCTGAAAAGGGGGCGCAGCATCGACCCGTGCGGCTACGACGCGGGCAAGAAAATCAAAGGCAAGAAACGCCACGTCCTTGTCGATACGCAAGGCTTGCTGATGCACGCCGTTGCGCGTGATCATCGAAAGTGCACACGTTTTCATCCAAGATGCACAGTCGTTTTCATCGAAGGTGCACACCCATTTTCATGAAAGTGCACACTCAAGGAGCGGTTCTGCGGACGCACGCGAGGGTTGATTCCGGCGTCTGACCATTTCTTAAGCGGTTAACGTTTTCCTCGGCTTTTGCCGGGGGGCGCTAATGCCGCAGGAACGGTCGGATATGAGACGCGTAAAGGAAGTTTTGCGGCTGGCCCACGAACTGGGCTACTCGCTGCGGCAGACTCAAGGTCGGTGCGGCTGTGCTCAACATCGGTGCGCAATTATCTGGCGCGCGCCGAAGCTGGCGTGCGCTACGAGGACATCGCCAGCAAAAGCGAGGCGGAGATCGAGGCGCTGCTGTTCACGCAGCCCGAGCCGCCGCCGTCGCGGCCTCAGCCGGACTGGGCGGCGGTGGCCACGGAGTTGCGCAAGCCCGCGGTGACGCTGCTGCTGGTGTGGCAAGAGTACCGGGATCAGCATCCGGATGGCTACAGCTACAGCCAGTTCCGGCGGCGCTATCGGGAGCATCTGCATCTTGCTGCGCCGAACCGCGGATGCGGCGAACGATTTTGCCTGCGGAGATGTGCGAGGTCGATTACGCCGGCATGACCATGCCGGTGGCGACGGCCGATGGCGTACGTCAGGTCAGCATCTTCGTTGGCACGCTGCCGTTCTCCACCATCATTTACGCGGAAGCGACGTGGACGCAGACCACCGAAGACTGGCTCGGCAGTCATGTGCGGATGTTCAACGCCTGGGGCGGCTCGGTCCCCAAGCTGGTGCCGGACAATCTGAAGACGGGCGTCACCCACGCCAGCTTTTACGATCCGGTCTTGAACCAGTCTTATCTGGCGCTGGCGCGGCATTACGGGATCGGCGTTGTCCCAGCCCGCGTGCGCCGGCCGAGGGATAAACCGCTCGCGGAAAATGGGGTGCAACAGGTCGAGCGATGGGTGCTGGCGCCATTGCGCAACCGCACCTTCTTCGGCCTGGACGAGCTCAATGCCGCCATGGCGGAAAAGCTCTCCGATCTGAACAACCGGCCCTTGAGCGCCGGCGGCGCGCAGACCCGCGCCAGTCTGTTCGCCGAACACGAGAAACCGAAGCTGAAGACGCTTCCCGGCGAGCCCTTCGAGACCGGCCGCTGGCAGCGCTTCAAACTCGGCAGCGACTATCATGTCTGTATCGATGGCGTCGCCTATTCGGCGCCATTCGGGCTGATCGGCAAGCCGGTCGATGTGCACTGCACCGCCAGCCTGATCGGCATCTTCCACCAGGGCGAACGCATCGCCTCGCACCCGCGAATCAGGCCGCAGCCCGGCGTGCTGCGTCCGGCCGTCACGCTTGACGGACATCGCCCGCCCCAGCACCGGGCGGCGGCGCGGCTGACGCCCGAGGCGGTGCGCGAGAGGGCGGCGGCCATCGGCGAAGCGCTGACGGTGCTGTCGGACAAGATCTTTCTCGCCGCCGATCATCCGGAACAGGCCGCGCGTCAGGTGGCTGGGCTTATCGAGCTTGGCAAAAAATTCGGCGCCGATGCGTTGCAGACGGCCGTAACCGCGGCTCTGTGCGCGAACGTGCACTCCTACGCTTACGTCCGCCAATGGCTGGCGAGCGGCCGGACGGCCTTCATCGAGGAACCCGCCAGCTCCGGCGCCGGCGACCACCAGAATGTTCGTGGCTCCGCCTACTACCACTAATCCGCAAGCCAATCTGAAGGAGAAACCCGATGCATTACCAGAACCTGGAAAAGCTCAAGCGCCTGCACCTATTCGGCATGGCGCGCGCGCTCGAAGACTTGCAGCGCCTCGCCGATCGCGGCCAGCTGGACTTCGCCGACCAGCTCGCCCTGATGATCGACCGCGAAGCGACCGATCGCGCCAACACCGCCATGCTGACCCGTCTGAAGCAGGCTCGCCTGCGTCAGACCGCCTGCTTCGAGAACCTCGACATGAAGCCGGCGCGCGGCCTGGACAAAAGTACGATCCGCGATCTGTTCACGTGCCGCTGGATCGGCGAGCACCGCCATCTGATCGTTACGGGGAAAACCGGCACAGGAAAGAGCTGGCTCAGCTGTGCTCTGGGCAATCAGGCCGCCCGCGAGGGCTACAGCGTGCTCTACACGCGCCTGTCGCGCCTGCTTGACGACTTTGCTGTCGCGCGGCTTGGCAATGGGGTGGGCCGCCTGATGCGCAAGGTGACCAAGGTCAGCGTGTTGATTTTGGACGATTGGGCCATGATCGACCTGACCGCCGCCCAGCGCCGGGACCTCATGGAGATCGTCGACGACCGGCACGATCGCGGCTCCATCGTCTTGGCCAGCCAACTCCCGGTGGAGAGCTGGCACGCCACCATCGGCGATGCAACCTACGCCGACGCGATCCTCGACCGCGTCGTCCACAACGCCATCCGCTTGCCCCTCAAGGGCGAGTCCCGGCGCAAACCGCAAACGAACGGCGAGGCCAGAACCGATGGAGACGCAAAAATCGACGCCAAGACATAACCCGCTTCCTTAACGCCAAGGACAACCTTAGAATGAAGCTCAGATCAGACGCCGGCCGGGTACACCGCCCCGCGGGGCGGCGTACCCGGCAGCCTCAAACCAAGCGCCTTGCATGACTGCTCAGCAGTGGCCGCATTCATGAAAACGGTGGCCACTTTCGTGAACATGCGCAGCACGCCGTCATCCACGCCGCCGATGTTCAAGATCGCGATGGGGGTGTTCTCGTCATGGCGACGCTGTTCGGCCTCTGTCCCTTTCTTCTCAAGCTTTACGCCGACGGCGGCTACCAAGGGCCGCAGTTCAAGGCGGCGCTTCAGCGCGTCACGCGCCAAGTGAATTTGGAAATCGTCAAGCGATCCGATGCCGCGAAGGCCTTCATCGTTCTACCCAAGCGTTGGATCGTCGAACGAACCATCGGCTGGCTCAACCGCTGCCGAAGATTGGCCAAGGATTGGGAAGGTCTGAACCGCAATGCTCTCGCTTTCCTGCGCTGGGCCTCAATCCGCCTCATGCTCAGAAAGCTCTGTCGCTAAACACTATGATCTCG
>CAWFXN010000028.1:0-61365 GCA_963819665.1 uncultured Alphaproteobacteria bacterium | reverse complement strand
TGGAGGCGGCGAGGCCGCCTCATTCGCAATCAGAGGATGAACTTCGAAAGATCGGCGTTCTTCGCCAGATCGCCGACATGCACACGCACATAATCTGCGTCGATGGTGAATTTCGTGCGCGCCTTGTCGGCGGCCTCGAAGCTGATCTCGTCCAGCACCCGCTCCATCACCGTCGAGAGCCGCCGCGCGCCAATGTTCTCCACGTTCGAATTCACTTCGACAGCGACATCCGCGATAGCGTCGATGGCGTCCTCGGTGAATTCCAGCTCCACGCCTTCGGTCGCCATCAGCGCGATATATTGCTTGATCAGGCTCGTCTTCGGCTCGCGCAGGATTCGGCGGAAGTCGTCGCCGGTCAGAGCCTGCAACTCCACCCGGATGGGCAGGCGCCCCTGCAGCTCCGGCAACAAATCGGACGGCTTCGCCACATGGAACGCGCCGGACGCGATGAAGAGGACGTGGTCCGTTTTCACCGGCCCGTATTTTGTGCCAACCGTCGTGCCCTCGATGAGCGGCAGAAGATCGCGCTGCACGCCTTCGCGGCTGACATCCGCGCCGATGCGCTCAGAGCGGGCGCAGATCTTGTCGATCTCGTCCAGGAAGACGATGCCGTTGTTCTCGACCGACTTGATCGCTTCCTGAATGACCTGGTCATTGTCGAGAAGCTTGTCGGACTCCTCGTTGATGAGAACCTCGTAGGAGTTGCGAACCGAGAGCCGCCGCGTCTTGGTGCGGCCGCCGAAAGCCTTGCCGAGCATGTCGTTGAGATTGATCATGCCGATGGAGCTGCCCGGCATTCCGGGAATTTCGAAACCCGGAATGCCGCCTGAAATCGGCGATCTGGATTTCGATTTCCTTGTCGTCCAGTTCGCCATCGCGCAGTTGCTTGCGGAATTTGTCCTTCGTCGCCGGACTCGCGTTCGCGCCGACGAGCGCGTTCAGAACGCGCTCCTCCGCCTGCAAATGCGCCTTTGCGCGGACTTCCTTGCGCTTGCCGTCGCGCACGAGGCCAATCGCCGCCTCGACAAGATCGCGCACGATCTGATCGACGTCGCGGCCGACATAGCCGACTTCGGTGAACTTCGTCGCCTCAACCTTGAGGAACGGCGCATTGGCAAGCTTTGCGAGCCGCCGCGAAATCTCGGTCTTGCCGACGCCCGTCGGGCCGATCATGAGGATATTTTTCGGAAGAACTTCTTCCCGCATATCCTCGTCGAGCTGCTGGCGGCGCCAGCGGTTGCGCAAAGCGATGGCGACCGCGCGCTTGGCGTCATTCTGGCCGACGATATAACGGTCCAGTTCGGATACGATTTCCCGCGGAGAGAAGTTTGTCATTTTTTTCCTATCCCTCGCTGCCAGCGAACGAGGCCGAAATGCCCTAGATATTGGACGGCAAGCTTTCGACAACGAGGTTGTTGTTGGTGTAGACGCAGATATCGGCGGCGATGGTCATCGCCCTTCGGGCGATGTCCTCGGCGGAGAAATCGGTTTCGAGAAGCGCGCGCGCGGCGGCGAGCGCATAATTGCCGCCGGAGCCGATGCCCATCACATGGTGATCCGGTTCAAGAACGTCGCCGGTCCCCGTCAGCACAAGCGTGCTGCTCTTGTCGGCCACAATCATCATGGCTTCGAGCCGGCGCAGATAGCGGTCGGTGCGCCAGTCCTTCGCGAGATCCACGCAAGCCCGGACAAGCTGCTCGGGGTACATTTCAAGCTTCGATTCAAGGCGCTCGAAGAGCGTAAAGGCATCCGCCGTCGCGCCCGCGAAGCCGGAAATCACATTGCCCTTGCCGAGCGTGCGAACCTTTTTCGCGTTGGCTTTGATGACGGTTTGCCCGAGCGTGACCTGGCCATCGCCAGCGACGACAACGCGTCCGCCTTTGCGAACGGTGAGAATTGTCGTGCCGCGCCAGCCGGTTGGGTCTTGAAGGGATTGCGCAAAAGGCGTCATGTATCTTACCTGCTGTTTGGCGTGGGATATGGAAAGCGCCGCGAAACCGTCAAGAAGCGGCTGCCGCTCGTGTGGCGTCGCGCAATTGCCTACCCCCTGGCATCAAGCTCTTATAGGCAATTGCGAGACATAAGCCACACGAGTGCATTACTTTGCTAGTGTCCCTTATGTCTCCGAATTGCCGTGCGAGGATGCTGCAAGTAGGGCGGCAATTCGGAGACGGGACACTAGCGAGGACTGAACCTTGAGAAAAGCGCGCATCGAACGGAAAACACAAGAGACGGCGATCGCCGTCGAGGTCAACCTCGACGGGACCGGAGCGTTTTCGATCTCCACCGGGGTCGGTTTCTTCGATCACATGCTGGAGCAGCTTTCGCGGCATTCCCGCATCGACATCGCCCTTCATGCAGACGGCGATCTCCACGTCGATCAGCATCACACGGTGGAGGATTGCGGCATTGCGCTTGGACAGGCGATCGCGAAGGCGCTGGGCGATAAGCGCGGCATCACGCGCTACGGCCATGCGTACCTTCCGATGGACGAGACGCTGACCCGGACGGCGCTCGACATTTCCGGCCGGCCTTACCTCATCTGGCGCGTCCGCTTTCCGGCGGAGAAAATCGGCGCGATGGATACAGAACTGTTCCGCGAGTTTTTCCAGGCGCTCGCCCAGAACGCCGGGATCACGCTTCATATCGAGGCGCTCTATGGCGAAAATGCTCATCATATTGCGGAAAGCTGCTTCAAGGGCTTGGCGCGGGCCTTGCGGAGTGCCATCACTATCAACGTAGAGATGGCAGGCGAAATTCCATCCACGAAAGGACAGCTCGGCGGCTGATGCCCCGGCTTCAAAACGCCCATGATCATTTACACCGTGCACGAGCCGCAGCGCCCAGGCCAAAGCATCGAAGCGCGCGCCGACAGCATCGTCTTCGTCAAGGAAGGCTTCACGATCTGGGGCTTTCTCTTCGGCCCGCTCTGGCTTCTGTATAACCGGCTTTGGCTCGCCTTCATCCTGACGCTTGTGCTTATGGCCGCCCTTGCCGGCGTGCTTGTCGAACTGGGGCTAAGAAATCAAGCTCCAGGAATTGTGGATATTCTGGTTTCGCTCATCATCGGCTTTGAAGGTAACGATATCCTGCGCTGGAGCCTTGGGCGCAAGGGCTACGCCTTTATCGCATCGGTTGCGGGACGCAACCGCCTGGAATGCGAACGCCGCTTTTTCGACGCCTGGCTTCCCCACGCCGCCGGAAAGGGCAGCGCAGCGGGAACGCCTCTGATGGATTTGAAAAGCCGAGATTGGCCGACCTCGCATCCGATCGGGACCTGGCCGGAGGCGACGGCGTAGCCCATGCTGGTCGCAATTGTCGATTACCAATCCGGCAACCTCCACTCTGCTGCGAAGGCTTTCGAGCGCGCGGCCCGCGAGAGCGCCCTTCCTTCCGAAATCAATGTCACCGGTGATCCGGACGCGGTGTTGCGCGCGGACCGCATCGTTCTTCCCGGCGTCGGCGCCTTCGGCGATTGTTACAAGGGCCTCAGCGATACGCCCGGAATGATCGATGCCTTGAAAGAGGCCGTGCTAAAGCGCGGGCGGCCTTTCTTCGGCATTTGTGTGGGTATGCAAATGCTTGCCGATCGCGGGCTGGAGCACGGCGTCCATCAGGGCCTTGGCTGGATCGGCGGCGAGGTCGACCTTATCAAGCCCTCCGATAAATCGCTGAAGATCCCCCACATGGGCTGGAACACCCTGTCTTTCACGAAAAGCCACCCCTTGACCGAAGGGATTCCCGATGGCCCGGACGGCTGGCACGCCTATTTCGTGCATTCCTACCAGTTCCAGCCGAAAGACGCCGATGACGTGCTGGCGAGATCGGATTACGGCGCCCCGATCACGGCGCTCGTCGCCCGCGCGCAACATCGCGGGAAGCCAGTTCCACCCGGAAAAAAGCCAGAAACTCGGGCTCAAGCTGATTTCAAACTTTTTGCAGTGGCGGCCCTAAGCGCGGTTCCCGGCCTCCTTGATGCACGACCTTTTTCCCCTCTTGGCTGGCTGCGCGCCGATGAGCCTTCAGGACAAGCCGAAAATTGCACGCTCCAAATCGAAGCCTACCGAGGCGGTGGCATGAATGATCTTCTCCTCATTGCCGCCGCCGGGATCCTCGGCGGCTCCATGAATGCCGTGGCTGGCGGCGGCTCCTTTGTCACCCTCCCAGCTCTGGTCGCGCTTGGTGTGCCGTCCCTCGACGCCAACGCCACGAACACGGTTGCTCTCGTGCCGAGCGCGCTCGCGTCAGCTTTTGCCTATCGCCACGATTTTGTGGGGTTCGAAGATGTCAAGCTGTCAACAATGGCGATCGTCAGCGTTATCGGCGGCGCTATCGGCGCTGTGCTGCTCCTGTATACCCCACAGAGCGTTTTCGATAAGATGTTTCCGTTCCTCCTTCTGTTCGGCGTGCTGGTCTTTGCCTTTGGCCGTAAGCTCGGCGAAGAACTGCGAAAAAGGATGTCCATTCATCCCGGCACGTTGCCGACGGTTCAATTTGTTCTGGGCATTTACGGCGGCTATTTCGGCGGCGCGGTCGGTGTGATGATGCTGGCGGCCTGGAGCGTTCTGACGACGGCGCCAATCAATACGATGCAGGCGACGCGCAACTTGTTGAATGCCTCGATGAACGCCACGGCCTCGCTTCTTTTTCTTTTCAGCGGGCTCATCTATTGGAAGCAGATGGGGGTGCTTCTGATCTCATCGACGATCGGCGGCTATCTCGCCAGCATTTTCGGCCGCATGCTCAACCCCGCCCACGCGAGGATCGCGATCTCGTGCCTCAATGCGGGGATTGTCATGGTGGTTTTCTGGCGCAAATTCGGATAACTCTAACCAAAAATGCGATCAATCCGCCAGACTGAGACGAGGTCACACCTTGCGGCAAACCGCGGCTCGGACTACGGTTGGCGAAGCCTCCCGCGATCACCTTGGGGATAAAACGATGATCCTCCACCCGGCTATCGACCTGAAGGATGGTCAATGCGTTCGCCTGCGGCAAGGCCTCATGGATCAGGCGACGGTGTTCAACGCGAGCCCGGCCGATCAGGCGCGCCAATTCGCTGAGCAGGGGTTCAAGGCTCTCCACGTGGTCGATCTGAACGGCGCCTTCGAGGGCGTTCCGTCAACGCGGACGCGGTTTCGGCGATCCTTTCGTCCGTGTCCATTCCCGTGCAGCTTGGTGGCGGCATTCGCACGCTCGAGGCCATTTCGCACTGGCTTGGCCATGGCGTTTCCCGCGTCATCCTCGGAACTGCGGCTGTGCGCAATCCCTCGCTCGTGAAGGCCGCCTGTGCGCGCTTTCCGGGCAAGATCGCTGTGGGAATCGACGCCAAGGATGGCCGCGTGGCTGTCGAGGGCTGGGCTGAGACTTCGGAGCTTTACGCGACCGATCTTGCACGCCGGTTGCAGGATGTGGGCGTCGCGGCCATCATCTACACCGATATCAGCCGCGATGGCATGCTGACGGGCCTGAACCTCGACGCGACGGCCGACCTCGCGCGATCCGTGTCGATCCCGGTTATCGCGTCGGGGGGGCTGGCCGGCATCGACGATGTGAAGCGCCTCATCTCTCCCGCTTATGCAATCATCGCAGGCGCCATCGTAGGCCGGGCGCTTTATGATGGGCGTCTCGACGCCAAGCTTGCCCTCGAACTCGCAAGCAAGGGGCATGAATAACGCCACGCCACCAGGCGGATTGTATAATTTTTTAATAAAGAATCGATATGCACAAATTTGGAGTGCTTGTTCGTTCGCCGCTTCGTCCTGCGTGACAATCGTAACACATAATTGACGAAATCCGCCACTACCGGCAAGTCAGTGGCAAGCTCCGGCTTCGAAAGGAAGATCCTGGCTGATGGCAAAGCGTCCGTTGCTTCGCGGCGACTGGGTCAATCCCGTTGCTGCAACCCTCCTTTCGTTGGCCCTCTCAACCCATCTTTATGCAACCCGCGCTTTTGGCGAAGGCAACGATGCAGCGCCAGCGCCGCTGCCTCCGATAACGCGAAGCCGGCCGAACAGACGCCTGAGAGGAAAGCAAGGAGCCGGCGGTTGAAGCCGCAGAGCCGAAGGAAGCGATGCCGCAAGCGCCGCTGGCGGACTCCAGCGCCGCTCCCGCAAAGCCAGACTCGGACCCCTCTGCGAAGCCCGAAATTACCATCGACGAGCCGACAGACTCGAAACCGCAAACGTCGGAGGCGGAGTCCAAGCCCGCTCCCGCAAAGTCAGACTCAGATGCTCCCGCGAAGCCTGAAGGCGCCGCGGCCGAGCCGAAAGACGCGAAGCCGCAAACACCGGAGGCGGAGCCGAAGCCCGCTCCCGCAAAGTCGGACTCAGACGCTCCCGCGAAGCCTGAAGGCGCCGCCGCGGCCGAGCCGAAAGACGCGAAGCCGCAAACGCCAGTGGCGGAGTCCAAGCCCGCTCCCGCAAAGCCAGCGGAAGCAAGCCCACCCGCGAAGCCAGCCGACCCAAAACAGACCAAGACCGAGAAGCCGAAAGACCTTTCCCCCAAGCCCGATGAGGCCGGCGACTTGGCCGTGCGCGCCTCCACGGTGGACGCCGTATACCAGATTAGCTGGCTGGGCACGCATGTCGGCGATTTCAGGATCAAGTCCGCAATTACGACGCGCCAATATTCCTTGCAGGCGAGCGCGGAACTTAGCGTCTTCTTCGGCACTTTCAGTTGGCAAGGCGCCACGACAAGCTCGGGGCTCATGACGGCAAACGGCCCCGTTCCACAAAACTACACATTCAAATATGCGACGAATGACAAGCGGGAAAGCGTCGAACTTAAGTTCCAGAAAAGGATGGTGCAGGACATCCTTATCAACCCTCCTCAATTTCCAGGCGCCCGGCACGTGCCAATAACCGCGGCTCATTTGCAGAACGTTGTCGATCCGCTCAGCGCCATCGTGCTCTTGTCGCAAGCGCGATTGAGCCATGGCGAAGCTTGCAACAAGCGCCTTCCGATTTTTGACGGGAAGATTCGCTACGACTTGGTCCTATCCCCAAAAGGAACGCGAGCTGTCGGAACTTCTGGCAAACTGCACGGGACCGCCTATGTTTGTAGCGTGCATTTTGTGCCGATCGCAGGACACAAAATGGGAAAGCCGGGCGAGGCCGAAGTTGCATCCGGGAACACGGGGATAGAAGTTTGGCTTGTCCCGGTGCCGGAAGCCGGTTTAATAGTACCCTATTATGTTCATGTGCCGACGCCCGCGGGTACGGCATCGATAGTGACAGCAAAATTCGATGTGCAAACACCGG
Source organism: uncultured Alphaproteobacteria bacterium (assembly GCA_963819665.1). Taxonomy (GTDB): domain Bacteria; phylum Pseudomonadota; class Alphaproteobacteria; order Rhizobiales; family Rhodomicrobiaceae; genus Rhodomicrobium. The sequence goes on along the minus strand of CAWFXN010000028.1, from coordinate 54,103 downwards.
CGGGGCGTCACGCGCTCGCGGAGTGAAGAGGGGAATAACCGAGGCTCTATTGCGAGAGAATAGGACGCTGAGCGGTCTTTTTTTCATGAGACGGGCTCGCTCTATTTCTGCAGGCGCACCTCTTCGTCCGTTTACTGCGCCAAAGCCTGGAAGATTTGAACGAAGCGTGCGGTTTTGACAGAAAGTCCGCTTATGAGCGCAGCATCGCAGACGGCTACTATAAAGCCCTCGCAGTCCCGGCATGTAACGGCGGTGCTGGGGCCGACGAATACAGGCAAGACGCACCTCGCGATCGAGCGAATGCTCGGACACCAAAGCGGGCTGATCGGATTGCCGCTGCGGCTGCTCGCACGAGAAATCTACGACAAGATCGTCGCCCGGATCGGCCCGCGCGACGTTGCGCTCATAACGGGCGAGGAGAAGATCAAGCCCGACCGCCCCCGCTACTATGTCTGCACGGTTGAAGCCATGCCGCGCGACGTCGAGGTGGATTTCCTCGCGGTCGACGAAATTCAGCTCGCAGCCGACCCCGACCGCGGTCACGTCTTCACCGATCGCCTCTTCCATGCGCGAGGCATAAGCGAAACGCTGCTTCTCGGCGCCCAGACCATGAGCGACGCGATCCGCGAGCTGATACCGGGCGCAAACTTCATCGCACGCCCGCGGCTTTCAAAGCTGACCTATTCAGGCCAGAAGAAAATCACACGCCTGCAAAGCCGCTCGGCGATTGTCGCCTTCTCGGCCAACGATGTCTACGCGATCGCGGAACTCATCCGCAGGCAGCGCGGGGGCGCGGCGGTGGTGCTTGGCGCCCTCAGTCCGCGCACGCGCAACGCCCAGGTCGCGCTCTATCAGTCAGGCGAGGTGGATTTCCTTGTCGCCACCGACGCGATCGGCATGGGCCTCAATCTCGATGTGGATCACATCGCGTTCGCAGGCTCCCGCAAGTTCGACGGCCGCGTGCACCGCGATTTGACGCCCGCCGAACTTGCCCAGATCGCGGGCCGCGCAGGGCGCCATCTCAACGACGGGACATTCGGCGTTACAGCCGATGTCGAACCCTTCGACCAGGGCCTCGTCAATAAGCTCGAGAACCATGATTTCGAGCCCGTCAAAGTTCTCCAATGGCGCAGCACACAGCTTGATTTTGACAGCCTCGACCGCCTCAAGGACAGCCTGCGCCAAGTCCCCAATCATGCGCGCCTCGTCCGGGCAAGAGCCGCCGACGATCTTGAAGCGCTTGAGCTGGCGGGCGCCGATGCTCGTATCGCAGCCCTCGCGACCGGGCCTGCCGGGGTCAAACGGCTTTGGGAGGTCTGCCAGGTTCCGGACTACCGGAAAGTTGCGCCCAACTCCCACGCCGAAATCGTGGCGACGCTCTACAAATTTATCATGAGCGAGGAAGGGCTGATCCCCGAGGATTGGTTCGCAAGCCAGGTGGAGCAGGCCGACCGGACCGACGGCGATATCGACACGCTCTCCAACCGCATCGCTCATATCCGGACCTGGACGTTTGTCTCGAACCGCCGCGAATGGCTGAAAGACCCGGATCATTGGCAGGCGAAGACCCGGGATATCGAGGACCGGCTCTCGGATGCGCTCCATGAACAGCTGACCCAGCGCTTCGTCGACAAGCGGACGAGCGTGCTCATGAAGAGCATGCGCGACAAGGACAGCCTGTTCGCGGAGATCGAGAAGGACGGCCGGGTCGTCGTCGAGAAGCATTATGTCGGCAAGCTCGAAGGGTTCTGCTTCACGCCGGATCTGGCTGCCGCTGGCGTTCATGGAAAGGCCGCGCGCAACGCAGCCGCCAAAGTGCTCGTTCATGAGCTCGCCGCACGTTCGGACCGTCTTGCCGCCGCGCCAGACACCGCCTTCACCCTGACGCGCGAAGGACAAGTCATCTGGGAGAACCAGGAGATTGGCAGGCTTGCCGCGGGCGAGGATCCGCTGAAGCCGAATTTCACGCTCTTCTCCGACGAGCACCTCGCTGCGATCGACAAGGAAAACATCACAAAGCGCATCGAAACCTGGCTTGCCCACCACATCGAAGTGCGTCTGAAGCCGCTTGTTGAGATCGCGAAGGCCGAGGACATCACCGGTCTCGCGCGCGGCATCGCCTTCCGCTTGCGCGAGAATTTCGGCGTTCTGAAGCGCGACACCGTCGCCGACGAGATCAAGTCCCTGGATCAGGACAGCCGCGCCCAACTCAGGAAATACGGCGTCCGTTTCGGCGCGCATCATATTTATTTCCCGCTGCTTCTCAAACCGGCGCCGGCAGACCTCCTCTTGCTGTTCTGGCTCCTGAAACACGGGAGCGAGCACAATCTCACGCCAGCGTCTATTTCACAGGCGCCGCGCCAGGGCCTGACCTCGGTGCCTCGCAATGCGGCGCTGTCCGATGCGTTCTATCGTGCGGCCGGGTTCGGCGTGGGCGGCCCGCGGGCCGTGCGCGTGGATATGCTGGAGAGACTTGCCGACATCATCCGCCCGTTGACGGCCTGGAAGCCCACCGAAACCAGCACCGAGCCGCCTTTGGGCGCAGCCGGCGGCGGGCGCCTTCAAGATCAGGCCGGAGATGATGTCGATCATGGGCTGCTCGGGCGACGAGCTTGGGGCGATTCTGGAGTCTCTCGGATTCCGCCGGGAGAAGCGTCCGGTTAAACGGCCCGCGCAGCAAGCGAGCGACCAGAAGGCAGCCAATGATAATGTTGACCAAGCGCCCCCGTCAGATGGCGTCGAGGAGTCGGCGGCGTCGCAAATAGCAACCGAGCCGCAGGCTTCGGAAGAAGCGCGCGTCGAGGCCGTCCCCGCGTCCGAGAGTTCAGGGGAGGATCAAGCCAGCGCTGAGGTTCCGGCAGTCGCGGCAGTTGAAGAGACGCCCGCTGCGGCAGAAGTTTCGGCCGTGGCCGAATCCCAGGCGGAGCCAGCGCGGGCGACGCCGGACGCTGCATCCCCACAGACGGCAAATGGCCCCGCCGCCGAAAACGCCGAGCCGGAATTCGAGGAAATCTGGCGTTTCCGTAGACCGAAACCCAGGTTTGAGCACCCGGAAGGCCAAGGTGAAAGGCGCCATCATCGCCGTCCAGGCGGTGAGCGGGGCCGTGAACGCGGCGGGCATCGGCCTCATAACGACCGGGGCCGTCAGCCAAATGCCGCGGCGCCAGGCGAACAGCGCCAGCCGCAAGGAGAGCAACAGAAGGATCAGGCGGCGTCCGGCGGCCAGCGGGAGCACGGGCAAAGGCATAACCGTCACCAGGACGGTCGCCAACATGACGGGCGCCACCAGCATAAGCATCACGATGGCGACCGGAATCGCGACAGGGGACGCCAACCGGCGCCTCAGTCTGCGGCAAACCCGCCCGCCAAAACGGAGAGCCCCGAGCGGAAGGCTGCGGGCAGTGCGCCGCAGCACGCCAGGCCGCCGCATCAGGGCCGCAACGAGCGCCCGCATGATCGCAACCGCGACTCGCGGCCCCCGCGCCCGCAAGGCAAACAGCCTATCGCGGCAAGCGCGGCGCCCAAGCGTGCGTCTGGTGGCGTCGACCCGGATTCGCCTTTCGCGGCCCTCAGCCAGCTCAAGGAGCGGCTCGAAAAACAGCTCCAGACACAGGACTAGAATTTGAACGCATCCGAGGAGCAGCGCCTTGATAAGTGGCTGTGGCACGCGCGGTTTGTGAAATCGCGGAGCCTTGCCGCGAAGCTGATCGAGGAAGGCTGCATCCGCGTGAATCGTCAGCGCGTCATCAAAGCCGCGACCTGCGTGAGATGCGGCGACATCTTAACCGCCACTCTTTATGGCCGGGTCCGTGTCATCGAAATCCTGGCCATCGGTCACCGCCGCGGGCCGCCCAGCGAAGCCCAGGCTCTCTACTCCGAATTGATGGCGCAAGATCCCGCCAAGGCCGAGAAGCTCGACGGCGAATGACGCGGCGCTGCCCCCGCTTCGTCATCCCGAAACGCCGTAAGGCGTTATCGGGATCGTTTCAGGCGCTGGCGCCTGTCTGGTTCCCGGATAAGCGGCTTGCGAGGCCGCGGATAAGCGCTGAGCGCTTTCCGGGACCACGATACAGGGACTCAATCGTCGCTTCGCTTGCCCGGGAAGACGAAGCGCAGAGAACGGCGTCCGGCAAACCTTCGGAGGCCGCCCGCCTTTACCTCTCGCCGGGCGTTTCATCCTCTTCCTCTTCGGGCTTGCTTGGAATCGCATAAACCCCGTCGAGCCACCGGTGAAGATCGACATCCGCGCAGCGCTTCGAGCAGAAAGGGCGGTATTTCCCGGTCTGCGGGCGGACCCCGCAAATAACGCAAAGTGGCGCGATGTCCGCGTCGGGGCCCGCGTTTTGTGACTTGTCCGTCATCTCAAATGGAGTCGACTTCTGCGCGGTTGAGCCAATTGAAGTAAACGGGAAACCCTTCGCCGGTCAAAAGTTGCACAACCTCTATCAACGGCAGGCCGACCACGTTCGAATAGGAGCCGACGATTTTCTGAACGAACGCCCCCGCAATTCCCTGAATGGCGTAGCCGCCGGCCTTTCCGCGCCACTCGCCGCAGGCGAGATAAGCATCCATCTCTTCGGGCGATAGCCGCTTGAAGCGCACACGCGTTTCAACCGTGCGCATCCTTATTGCGCCCGTGTCCGTGACGAGGCAGACCGATGTGTAGACGCGATGGGAGCGGCCAGAAAGGGTCTGCAACGCTTCGGCCGCCTCGTTGAGATATTCGGGCTTGGCGATGATCTTGCGGCTGACGGCGACGACGGTATCGGCGGAAAGCACGAAAGCGCCTGCGAGGTGGGGCTCGCGTTCCAGCCGTTGCTTCGCGACAATCGCCTTCGCACGCGCAATCCTTTGCGCGTAGGAGCGCGGTTGCTCCCCCTTTCGCGGGGTTTCGTCGATGGACGCAGGCCGAAGGGCGTCAGGCTCAATGCCGATCTGCTCCAGGAGCGAGAGACGCCGGGAAGAGGCGCTTGCCAGCACAAGAAGCTTCTGCGTGCTTGACCGCACGGCAGAGGAGCCGCGCTCATCATCCGGCTTCGAGGGGCGAAGAGCCACCATCCTACTTGAAGCGATAAGTGATGCGTCCTTTGGTAAGATCATAGGGCGTCATCTCGACTAGAACTTTATCACCGGCCAGCACTCGAATACGATTCTTGCGCATCCGGCCCGCTGTATGCGCAATGATCTCATGGCCGTTGTCAAGCTTTACGCGAAATGTCGCATTCGGGAGAAGCTCCGTTATAAGACCAGGAAATTCCAGAAGTTCTTCTTTTGACATGTCTCCTGCCAATGAAATGCGCCGCTCCTGTCAAAACGCCTCAGACTGAACGTTTTGAGACTAGGGAAAGCAAACGCAGCGATGAGTGAATGCGCTGCACAATGGCCCCTCGAAGCGCCAAAATCAAGCCGGTTTCGGGCGTGGCGAGGCGCCGGCCGGTTGATAACGCTTTTCCGGGCGCCGGTCGACGGCGGTCCGAAAGATGGGCCGCCTTCAATGGGTCTTCAGGCGATGAGCTGGTAGGCCGGCAGCGTCAGGAAAGGCTCAAGCTCTTTGCTCAGAACCAGCCTGCGAAAGAGCGCGATCGCATCCTTGAAGCGCCCGCGCTCGAACGCCTCGCCGAGCGACGCCTTAAGCTTCTGCATCTCGTCGGTGAGCACGGCCTCCACAAGCTCCGGCGTAACCTTGCGGCCGTCGGCGAGCGCGGCGCCGTAGCGCAACCACTGCCAGTTCTGCGTGCGGGAGATTTCGGCCGTCGCGGCGTCCTCCATGAGATTGTAAAGGGGCACCGCGCCATTCCCGCCCAGCCACGCCTCGATATATTGCACCGCGACGCGCGTATTCATGCGCAGCCCCTCTTCGGAGCGCGTGCCCTCGTGAGGCTGCAGAAGCTCCTTCTGCCCGACATTCACATCCTCGCGAAGCTTATCGAGCTGGTTTTTCTGCGGCATGTATTCGTTAAAGACTTCAAGCGCGGTCGGCACCAGATCCGGATGGGCGACCCATGTCCCGTCGTGGCCATACTGCACTTCGCGCAGCTTATCCTCCCGCACAGCAGCGAGCGCCTTCTCATTCACTTCAGGATCGCGGCGGTTCGGAATGAAGGCGGCCATGCCTCCCATGGCGAAAGCGCCGCGCTTGTGGCAGGTCTTCACCAAGAGCTCGGAGTAGGCTTTCAGAAAAGCCTTGCTCATCAGAACCTGGCTTCGATCCGGCAACACGTATTCCGGCTTCGCGCGCAACGTCTTGATGTACGAGAAAATATAATCCCAGCGCCCGCAATTGAGGCCGACAATGTGGTCGCGCAGCTCGTAGAGAATTTCGTGCATCTCGAAGACGGCGGGCAGCGTCTCGATGAGCACGGTGGTTTTGATCGTTCCGTTGCGGAGCTGCAAGCTTTCCTGGGCAAACTGGAACACCTCGTTCCAGAGCCGCGCTTCGAGATGGCTTTCCATCTTCGGAAGGTAGAAATAGGGGCCCGTTCCGCGGCTCAGAATCGTCTGGACGTTGTGGAAGAAGTAGAGGCCGAAATCCACAAATGCGCCCGCGATCTTGTCGCCATCGACGGTGATGTGGTTCTCCAGCAGATGCCAGCCTCTCGGACGCACGAAGAGAACGGCGGGGTTCTCGCCAACCGCGTAATGCTTGCCGGTCTCTTCCTCGGTGAAATCGATCTGCCCTTCCCAATAATTTTTCATATTGATCTGGCCTTCGACGACATTTGCCCAGGTCGGCGAGAGGGCGTCTTCGCAATCGGCCATGAAAACTTTCGCGCCCGAGTTCAGCGCGTTGATGATCATTTTGCGCGTCGTCGGTCCGGTAATCTCGACGCGCCTGTCGAGCAAATCATCGGGAATGCCCGTGATTTTCCAATCGTTGTCGCGGATCTTGCGGGTCTCGGGCAGAAAGTCTGGCAGAGCGCCGCCGTCCAACTTGGCCTGCCGCCCAGCTCGAGCCTCCATTAACTCCCTGCGCCGCGGCTCGAAGCGCCTCGCCAGGCTCGCCACAAACTCGAGCGCGTCGCTCGTGAGAATGCGCCCGTAGCCAGGCTTCAAAGCGCCGGAAATCGTGACGCCTTCGGGAAGGCTGAGGCTTGAAGATGCTTGATTTGGCATGGCTTTCCTCCCCTTTCGGGCCGAAGATTCGACTGACGGTATAAAAGGACCGGGACGCGGCGGTGTCCATAGGCTGTAACACCGTGCCCCGCATAAATTATTCAGCAATTGTAACAAAAAAAGCCAGCGCCTGCGCGCTGGCTTCTAACTTAACCAGACAAGGAAACTCAGGGGGCAGCCGAGAACGCGGGCGTGCCTGACGCGGCAGCGGCGGCGCGCGGGGTCTCGGCTTTCATCGCAGCCTTCTGAACAGCCTTTTGCACTTTCTCGAAGGCTCTCACCTCGATCTGGCGAATGCGCTCGCGGCTGACACTGAATTCCGCCGACAGCTCTTCGAGCGTCAGAGGATCGTCAGCAAGACGCCGCGCGGTGAAGATCCGGCGCTCGCGGTCGTTGAGGCCATCCATGGCCGCCTCGAGATATTCCCGGCGGCGGTCCATCTCTTCGCTCTCGACGAGCTTGGTCTCCTGATCGGGGCCGTCGTCGACGAGCCAATCCTGCCACTCGCCGCTTTCCGAATCGGCTCTAAGGGGCGCATTCAGCGACGCGTCGCCGCCAAGCCGCCGGTTCATCGAAACGACGTCTTCCTCCGGCACGCCAAGATTGGTTGCGATCTGCTTCACCTGATCGGGCCGAAGATCGCCCTCCTCAAGCGCCTGCAGCTGGCTTTTCGCCTTGCGCAGATTGAAGAAAAGCTTCTTCTGGCTTGCGGTGGTGCCCATCTTCACAAGGCTCCAGGACCGCAGAATATATTCTTGAATTGCCGCGCGAATCCACCACATAGCGTATGTGGCAAGGCGGAAGCCCTTGTCAGGATCGAACCGCTTCACGGCCTGCATGAGTCCAACATTGCCTTCGGAGATAACTTCGCCGATCGGCAATCCATAACCACGGTAGCCCATGGCGATGCGGGCCACGAGGCGCAAATGTGACGTGACGAGCTTTTGTGCGGCTGCGGCATCTTCATGCTCTTGCCAACGCTTGGCGAGCATATATTCTTGCTGCGGTTCCAGCATGGGAAAGCGCCGTATCTCTTCGAGATAGCGAGCCAAGCCTCCGCTTGCAGCTACAGACGGCAGTGAGCTCATGCATTTACCCTCCGCAGCGATGCCCTCGCCGCTGTTGGAGAACTCGTTCGTTTTTTATGAACGACTAGGGCCACCTTACGCTTCCCATGGGGCGTGTGCATCTTAATTCTTGGACAGTTTCGCATCTAGCCTCTCAAGAGCGTTACACAATTTCGCGATGTCCTCCGGTAGCATGGTCTCAAACTTTTGGAGTCCGGCCGGTGATCGGATGCTTGAAGTGTAAGCTCGTCGCGTGCAGCGCCTGCCTCTCCATTCCTAAGAAAACCCCCGCCGCCTCCTTGGGGAGCGCCAGAGCCTTCGTCCTGAACCCGGCTCCATAAAGGGCGTCGCCGACGATTGGCGTACCCAGATGAGCCATATGGACCCGGACCTGATGCGTGCGCCCCGTTTCGAGGCTGCAACGAACGACACTTAACAAGAATGAGTTGTTCCCTTTCCCCTTTGACGCAGCCTTCCCGGCGGGCGCGCAAAAGGTCTGTTCCGTTGTGTAATTTGTGATGGCGACGCGCCCGCCCGCGGGCAGCACCGCCATCTTCATCCGCGAAGCAGGATGCCGCCCGATCAGCGTCTCGATGCGGCCCGCCCGGGGAACCGGCTCTCCCCAAACCAATGCCAGGTATTCCCGGCGCAACGCCCCGGTCCGGCCGTGGTCCGCAAACTGCGCCGCAAGGCCCCTGTGAGCCGCATCGGTTTTCGCGATGACCATAAGGCCGCTTGTATCCTTGTCGAGCCGGTGCACGATCCCCGGCCGGGCGACCCCGCCAATTCCCGACAGACTCGTTCCGCAATGCGCGATCAGCGCATTGACAAGGGTTCCGCTCTGATTTCCGGCTCCGGGATGCACGACGAGCCCGGGCGGCTTGTCGATCACAATCAAACTCTCATCCTCATAAACAACCTTGAGCTCAATCTGTTCACCCGCGACCGCACAGGGTTCGGCGGCAGGCTCGTTGACGCTGAAGCTGTCGCCTGCGCGAACCTTCGCGCTCGGGTCGGTTACCGCCCCCCCTGTCCCATCGCCGGCGCGCCTCACGTGACCGCCGCGAATAAGCTCTTGCAGCCTCGCCCGGCTTAGTGTCTCTATGCGGCTCGCAAGAAAGCGGTCGAGCCTTGATCCCGCATCGGCGTCGTCTGCGACGTATCGGCCCGCCAAAAGCGCCCCATGACTTGCCATGTTCCGATCCAGCCTGCCCAATAATACGCGGTTGCCATGACAAACGTTACAAATCCTGCCCCCGTCGGCCCTTGGACGCCGGAGCGGGTGCGCATCCTCAAGATCGCCGTCGCGATCATGACCACGTTCCTGATACTCGGAATTGTGGCTCTTGTGTATGGGGTGGCGCGGCAGGCGGCGAAACTCGGCGCGTCGTCCTCAACTCCCGCGTTGCCGGCGCAATCGCTTTACGGGCAAAACCTTGCGCTTGGCCAAGGCGAACTAAAAAGCGTGTCGGTCGCCGACGGGCTCATCGTTCTCTATTGGAAGGGGGAAGCGAGCGACACCATCGTCACGCTCGAAGCTAAAGGTGGGCGCGAGCTGGGGCGAATTCAAGTTCCCCATCGGTGAACCTGACCGTGCCCTTCCCGTCACCGTGGCGAGGCGGCACAAAGACACGACATCCGTGTTTGCATTGCTTCCCACAAGGGAGGGTAAATCATGAAGATCGTCGTCATCGGCGGAACCGGCCTGATCGGCTCCAAGACCGTCCCCATTCTGCGCCAGGGCGGACACGAAGTCGTCGCCGCCTCGCCCAGAAACGGCATCAACAGCATCACCGGCGAGGGGCTCAAAGAGGCCATGGCCGGCGCGCAGGTGGTGATCGACCTCTCCAATTCGCCCTCATTTGAAGACAAGGCGGTGCTGGACTTCTTCGAGACCTCCGGCCGCAACCTTCTCGCGGCGGAGAGCGCGGCGGGCGTCCGGAGCCATGTCGCGCTCTCCATCGTCGGGATCGACCGGATGCCCGATAATGGCTATTTCCGGGCCAAGGTCGCCCAGGAGAAACTGATCGAAGCCTCCGGCATCCCTTACACCATCATCCGCGCGACTCAGTTCTTCGAATTTCTCGGCGGCATCGCCGCAACAAGCACGGATGGAAATGTGGTCAGGCTTTCGCCCGGTCTGTTTCAGCCCATCGCGGCGGACGACGTCGCCGTCATCGTCGCCGATGTGGCGCTCGCGGCGCCGCGAAACGGTATCGTCGAGATCGCCGGGCCAGAGCGAGCGCCGTTCAACGAAATCGTCGCCCGCTATCTGAAGGCGGTCGGCGACCCGCGTGAGGTCGTGAGCGACCCCGAGGCCCTCTATTTCGGCGGCCGGGTCGGGGAACACTCGCTCGTGCCATTGGGCGAGGCGCGCCTCGGCCGCATCGGTTTCGACGAATGGCTTCGCCGCTCACAGGCGGCAGCCTGATCTCTGCTCCGCCAGCCGGGAACTGAGCGGCCCCCTGTGAATAGCCTGCGCAATTTTAATAGTCTTATAGCGCCCGTGGATGCTGTCTAAATTCAGGGGCGATCCAGAGGAAACAGCCATGACCGACATCGGCGCAGCCGGAACCTTCAAACTTGCCGATCGCATCGTAAATCGTTTGGGATATGGGGCGATGCAACTCGCCGGGCCGGGCGTGTTCGGGCCGCCGAAGGACCGGAACGCCGCGATCGCGGTGCTCCGTGAGGCGGTCGCGAGCGGGGTCAATCACATCGACACGAGCGACTACTACGGGCCGCACGTCACCAACGAGATCATCCGCGAAGCGCTTTACCCCTACCCCAAAGATCTGGTGATCGTAACCAAGATCGGCGCACGACGCGGCGAGGACGGATCGTGGAATCCAGCTTTCTCGTCCGGCGACCTGTCGAGCGCCGTGCGCGACAATCTCCGCAATCTGGGGCTGGACGTGCTGGAAGTCGTCAACTTGCGCGCCATGTTCAGCGTCTACGGACCCGCCGAGGGTTCGATGGAGGCGCCGCTCGCCCACCTTGCGGAGCTTCAGCGCCAGGGACTTGTCCGCCATATCGGCCTCAGCAACGTGACGCCAAAGCAGGTCGATGAAGGGCGCGCCATTGCGGACATCGTCTGCGTGCAGAACCAGTACAATCTGGCGCATCGCGACGACGACGCCCTGATCGGAGAGCTCGCTGCCGCGGGCATCGCCTACACGCCGTTTTTCCCGCTCGGCGGCTTTAAGCCATTGCAGTCGGCGGCGCTTTCGGAAGTCGCAAGCGCGCTTGGCGCCACGCCCATGCAGGCAGCGCTCGCCTGGCTTCTCCAGCGCGCGCCAAACATCCTGCTGATTCCCGGCACCTCTTCGGTCGGCCATTTGCGCGAAAACCTGGCTGCGGCAAACCTGAAACTGCCTGATGACGCCATAACCGCGCTGGATCAGATTCACGCCAGCATTTGAACGCTCTTTTATGACCCGGCTCGGTCGCGGTGTATCGTCGTCCCGGAAAGCGCGTCAGCGCTTGAAAAGATCCCGGATAACGCCTGCGGCGTTTCCGGGATGACAAAGGAGAGTGAGGCCGTCCAAACGCAACCCGCATTAATTCGCGGTCTTCGTGGCGTGCCCGGAATCCATAACCTCTTCCGCCTTGCAGACGAGGCGCCAGCAGAGGCCAGTGCTTGCATAGGTGAGAGCAACCTCAGCGCCGAGGCTTATTTCGGCAAGCGTGCTGACGACCGTCGTGCCGAAGCCTCGCCTATCCGGCATTATCACCTGCGGGCCGCCGCTTTCGCGCCATTCGATTGTGAATGTTTCTTCGCCCGGATCGGGCCGGCCAATCCGCCACTCGATGTCGACGCGGCCGCCAGAGTCCGAAAGCGCCCCATACTTGCCTGCGTTGGTGGCAAGTTCATGCAAAGCCATGCCGATGGTTTGCGAGGCGGATGCCGTGATGAAGAGCGCGGGACCCGCAAGCGTAATCCGCTCACCGATCAAGTCGATGAAATGCGAAAGCTGGGAACGGACAAGCTCGCCGATGTCCACCCCCCTCCACTCATATTTGACAAGCAAGTCCTGGGCCGTGGCCAGCGCCCGGACGCGCTCGCCGAAGCGGGTAAGGAAATCCTCATGGTTCGCCGCAATGGTCTGGCGCGCCACCGCTTGCACCACCGCCAGCATATTCTTGGAACGGTGGTTCACCTCGCTCACTAAGAGGCGGATGCGTTCCTCGTGACGTTTGCGCTCCGTCATGTCCGTCAGCAGCGCGACGATGCCCGTCGGACGCCCTCCGTCATCGCGTATCAGCGAAACATGCTTGTGCACCCAGATCGCGTTGCCGCCCTTATCGACATATCGGTTCACGATTTCGAACGACGGTATCTCTTGTGCTATGAGCCGTCTTATCTCGACAAGGGCGGCGTCATGGTCCTCGGGGTGCATGAGGCTCGCAAAATCGCGCTCACGAAGCTCGTCCTCCCGATAGCCGAGCATCGCCGCATAGGCCGGGTTGCATGATTGGAACCGCCCATTCATATCCATGAGAGCGATGCCAGTGCCCGCGTGTTCGTAAATGCCGCGGAAGCGTTCCTCGCTCGCGCGCAACGCCGCCTCGGCGCGCTTGAGCTCGGTGATGTCAGTGGCGGCGCAGGTGACGCCGGTGATACTTCCGTTGGCGTCCCTCAAAGGTTCGACCGAAAGGTCATAGCGGCGGTCTGCGCCTGCAATGTGGATGATCACTTCCTCCCGGTGGCCGCTTCCGGTGCGGATAACCTCGCGCTTCAATGCCTCCAAGGCCGCTGCATCTTCGGCCCTTTCGAAGAGATCGATGTCGCGTTTTCCAATGACGTCCAAATCTTTGAAGCCGAAGGCCGTGTTGTAAATCCAAGTGTAGCGGAGATCGCGGTCTTGATTGAAGACAACGATGGGAGAAGTTTTCAGCACAAATTCCAATCGCTTGGCCGTTACTCTCAGCTCTTGCTCGACACGCGCCCTTTCGACGGCCTGCGAGGCCCGATTGAGGGTCTCACGCGCGAGAGTAATTTCTGCGTCTGTCCAATGATGCGGGGCGGCAAAGGCGACGAACAAGATCGCGCGTACCCCCCCTCCACGCGCCAGAGGCACGTCAAGCGAAGAGCGCACGCCGAGCGTGGCATAGAACGCTCGTGCTTTCGCGTCGTTCGACGTTCGGAGGTCTCTCTCGACATCCTCCAACGCGACAATATTCGGCGCCAGGATCGCCGCGCTTCGAACAGCGCCCGTCTCGGCCAATCTGTACCTGCCAATAGGAAGCGGCGCCCCGTTCCCGCGCCACGCGCTCTCGACAGCGGCGTGCTCGCCGTCAGGTTCAAGCTCGGCCACGCCGGTAAAGGTCGCGTCAAGCTCGCGGCCAAGCTCCTCGCAGCACGCAGTGACGGCGTCGCGTGCGGTGGCGGCATCATGAAGCCGCTGTTCCAGCCTTGTGAAGTAATGATCGCGCTTTGCCTGCTCGATGGAAGCTTCGAGAGCCAGACGCTCTGCTGTCACGTCGCGGAGCGTGCCGGTCACGAAGAGTGGCCGGCGTCCGGTGGGGGCGGCGGGATCCGCCTCGAAAACGGCGCGGCCGGTCGAGGAGAGTCTGAGCACCTTGCCGTCAGGCCGCACGATCCTGTACTCCCGAGCGTATTCGTCCAGAGGATCGGCGGGGTCGAGCGCGCGCGCGATCGCCGCTTCGGTTTCAACTCTGTCCTCGGGCAGAATGGCGCCAGCCCAGACATCGTAAGTCACGGGGACATCGTCGCCAATCCCGAAGAGCTCCCGGCAACGTGCGTCCCAGTCCCTGACTTCGCCTCCGGCCTCCAATTTCCAGACGCCTTGCCGGGAGGCATCCAAAGCGAGGCGCAGAACGTCCGCGCTTTCTCGCGCTGTGCATCGCTCCTCTCGCTTGCGCCGGGTGATATCCCGTACAAATTTTGACGCGCCAATGATTTTCCCTTCCTCATCCCGAACAGGCGAAATGGTGACGGAGACTTCTATTGCGCCGCCGCCTTTACGGAGACGGACGGTGTCAAACTGCTCGATGCGCTCGCCGACGCGAATGCGCGCGAGGATACCGTCTTCTTCATCCGGACGGTCAGGAGGGATTATGCGCCGGATAGACCGCCCGATCATTTCCTCGGAACGGTAGCCGAAAAGATTGGTGGCGGCCTCATTCCAGCTCGTGACAATTCCATCGGGGGTCTTGCTGATGATCGCGTCGAAGGACGCGTTGACGATCGCAGCCAGCAGAGCGGCTTGCTCGCCATTCTCCAGTTCCCTTGTTGTTTGACCGGAATTGCCCAGCGCTGCGCTGGACAAGTCGCCAATCCGGCGTTGGTCCTCAGCCATAGCGCCCAATATGTAATTTTCTGCGACCGTAGCGGATAATCGGGGTCGGAACAATCCGCGCCACATAAGATCGTGGCGCTGTGTTAAGCGTGCAAGTTCGCATTGTGCGTTCACCCGTCTTCATATTTGCCGCTGACTTGCATCTGGCGGGCGACAAATCGAGCAAGAGGCGGCCCGGTGACGACAATGATCAGGAAGCGGATGGTTTGCAGGGCCATCACAAAAGGCATGTCGACATGGGTGGATGAGGCGATGATCGCAATGGAGTCCATCCCGCCGGGGCTTGTCGCGAGATAGGCGGTCAAGGCGTCGATCCCGAGCGTCCGGGTCAACACATAGGCAAGCGCGCCGCAAAATGCGATCAGGAGCGTGATGGAAAAGAGGATTTTGGGGATTGCCCGCACCGCATGTGCAAAAATCGCGGGGGTAAAGTGCAAGCCGACGCTCCAGCCGAGAAGCGCATAGGTCGCCGCCAAAAGCCACTTCGGCAACTCGATCTCGATGGCGCCTGACAGGTTGAAGATGGCGCCGAACAGAAGGGTTAGCAGCATCGGCCCGGAGGGAATGCGGAAAAGGCGCCCGGCAAGCGCGCACCCGCCGGCGACAAAAAGCGTCTCCGCAAAGCCTTTCCAGTGAACCGCCGGAAACCATTCCGTCGCCGGATGCGCCGCCCCCGTGGCGTGTGTCCAGACCGCCGCGATAACAGAAGCAAGACCCGCGACACAGGCGACGCGAAAATATTGCATGAAGGCGACGAGCCGCGCGTCTGCGCCAAATTCTGCAGCCATGATCACCATGACGGCGGCGGCGCCCGGCGACGAGCCCCAGACGCCCGTCGTGCCCGGCATGACGCGCCAGCGGCTCATGACCCAGCCTAGAAAGCTGCTGGCGGCGATGATCGCGAAAACGACGCCAAGAATGAGCGGCCAATCCTGAATGAAGGAGTGGAGAATGGAAGGAGTGATCGCGCCAGCGATGAATGCCCCCATAATGGCTTGCGCAGCGATGTACGGCGCGTTGGGAACCCTGATGGATACGCCATTGACCCCCAGGATGACGCCCGCCGCCATCGGGCCTAGAAAAAACGCCGCCGGCAGTCCAGCCAGATGCAGGAGCGCCGCGCAAGCGCCGGACAAGGCGGCCAAAAACGCCCATTGGGCGGCTTCGGGGATGCTGGCGAACTTGCTCGCGGATGAGTTCAAGACGGCGGTCCCTGCCGCCCTGTTTCGCGGCTGTCCTGGCAAGGGATCAATTTTGGCTCAACTTGCTTTTCTCACCTGCAAGCGAGAGTATCGGTTTCCTCCGCAAAAGGATACGCAGCCATGGACCTTCCCGTAAACAGCTTCAAGCACGCCCTCAAGGCTGGACATCAGCAAATCGGCCTCTGGTCGAGCCTGGCGAGCCACGTCACGGTCGAGGTGCTGGCAGGCGCTGGCTTCGATTGGCTGATGCTCGACACGGAGCACGCGGCAAATGAACTGCCGATGGTCTACAGTCAGCTCCAGGCCGCAGCCTCGGGCGGGGCTGCGCATCCCGTCGTCCGCCTGCCGTGGAATGACGCGGTGATGATCAAGCGCTTCCTGGACGCGGGCGCGCTAACGCTGCTCCTGCCCATGGTCGAGACGGCGGAGGAAGCGAAGCGGGCCGTGGCGGCGACGCGCTATCCGCCGGAAGGCATCCGAGGTTTTGGCGGCACGACCCGCGCCTCCCGCTTTGGACGCTTGAAGGGCTATTACGCCCGCGCGCATGAAGAGCTGTGCGTGCTGGTGCAGGTCGAAACCAGGCTTGGCCTGCAAAATCTGGAAGCCATCGCCTCCGTGCAGGGCATCGACGGCGTCTTTATCGGCCCTGGCGACCTTTCGGCGTCTCTCGGCTATCTCGATCAGCAGAAGCACCCCGAAATGGTGGCGACGATCGAGAAAGCGATCCGCACCATCCGCGAGCTTGGGAAGGCGCCCGGCATCCTGACAAGCGACGAAGCGCTCGCGCGGCGCTACATTGACGCGGGATGCCTCTTTACCGCCGTGGGAGTCGATCTCTCCCTGCTCGCCCGCGGCGCCGAAGCGCTCGCCGCGAGGTTCAAGCGGCCTTAGCCGCGACACGAAGAAATGCGGCGAACAAGCTCCGCAATGAGCTGACAATTCGAGTTACCCCTTTTGCCGGCCGCAGAGAGCGCAAACTTGACGAATTCGCCGTGATAACCATCGACTGATAAAACTGACATCGAGTTATGCTTTGATTTCCGCAGAACCTGGCTCGGAGGAGCACGCTATGACAGCACAACCATCATCGCCGTTCGACATTTCTCCGATGTTGAAAACGTATATGCAGTCCATCGAGCTTTGGAAGAAAAACTACGAGAACATGATGAAGGGCGCAATGGACATGCAAGGCGCATCAGGGGCGAAGGGGGCCGCGCCTGTCAAGGTATCACCCCCCGCTGGCGCGTCCGCGCAAGACGCCGCCCTGTTGAACTGGCGGAAATCGGGCGAAGAACTCTTCAAGCGCTTCGTCGAGAACCAGATCGAGCTCTGCCAATTCTTCAGCAACCGCTGGGAGCAATATCTCAAGCTGCCCGAACAGCTCTCTCAGTGCCGCTCCCTGACGGAGCTCGGAAATCTGCAAAGCTCCTTTCTGAACCAGTTCGCGAATGACTATAGGCACGAGACGGAGAAGCTCGCGCACCCAGTCGCCGAACTGATGACAAATTGGAGCAACTCGAAGAACGCGTAAGAACCGTATCATGATGTGACGAGCAATGCGGCGCGCGCGACCCAGCATTGCCGCGCCTTCCCTGTGCTTGAATTCCAAAGCTGAGCCGCACAATTTAGTCGTGAGCAGCCTATGGAGGGGGCAATGATTGGAAGCGCAAGCGCGATTGATCGTTTCTTCCACTATCTCCTGACAAGGCAGACGGGCGGCGTCTCTCCCGCGGGGCTATGGCTCTCCTATCTGGATTGGGCCGTGCACCTTTCCCTCGCTCCCGGGACGCAGGCAAAACTGGCATGGAGGGCGATGAGCGACGCCATCGCTTTTCAGCAATACTTGGCTTCCGTGCTGGAAAGCGCTGACGGCAAAGCCCATTGCATCGACCCTGCCCCCCACGACAAGCGCTTTGCTCACGCTCAGTGGGAGCATTGGCCTTTCAATGCCCTTCAGCAAAGCTTTCTCCTTTGCGAGGGTTGGTGGGATGAAGCGACAAGCAACATCAGGGGTGTCAGCGCTCACCATGCCGAGCCCGTGCACTTCGCGGCGCGTCAACTCCTCGACATGGTTTCACCGTCCAATTTCCTGCCCACGAACCCGGAGGTGCTTGAGCGGACCGTCCACGAAGGCGGAGTCAATCTCATCCGTGGCTTCTGGAATTTCATCGAGGATTCACAGCGAACAGTCGCAGGCTTGCCCCCCGTCGGCGTCGATGCGTTCAAGGTCGGCAAGAACATCGCGATCACGCCGGGAAAAGTCATCGCTCGCACACGACTGATGGAGCTTATCCAATACAGCCCGGCCACAAAGACGGTTCATCCCGATCCGGTGCTCATCGTCCCGGCCTGGATCATGAAATATTACATACTCGATCTTTCGCCCAACAATTCGCTTGTGAAATATCTCGTCGACCAGGGCTTTACGGTTTTTATGATTTCCTGGAAGAATCCCGACGAGAACTATCACGACTGCGGCATGGACGACTATCGCCGCCTCGGCATCATGGAGGCGCTGAGAGCGATTTCCCAAGTCCTGCCGGAGCGAAAGGTGCATGCGCTGGGCTATTGCCTCGGAGGCACGCTGCTGACGATCGCGGCCGCCGCCATGGCCCGCGACGGAGACGACCGCATCAAGACGCTGACGCTGCTCGCGGCGCAAACCGACTTCAGCCAGCCGGGAGAACTCAACCTCTTTGTCGGCGACAGCACGCTCGCCTATCTCGAAGACATGATGCAGGAAGTCGGCTTTCTGGACGGAAACCAGATGGCGGCCACGTTCCAGCTTTTGCGCTCGAATGACCTGATCTGGTCGCGCATGACGCGCGACTATCTCATGGGCGAAAGGCAGCAGATCTTCGACCTGATGGCCTGGAACGCGGACGCCACGCGTATGCCGGCGCGCATGCATTCGGAGTATTTACGAAAGATCTTCTTCAACAACGAACTCGCGCAAGGCCGCTATCTTGTCGATGGCCGCGCCATCGCGCTGCGCGACATCAGAGCTCCGATGTTTGTGGTGGGAACGGAAACCGATCACGTCGCTCCGTGGCGGTCGGTGTACCAGATCAACGTTATCTCCGATACCGATGTCACCTTCCTTCTGACAAGCGGCGGGCACAATGCCGGCATCATATCCGAGCCGGGCCGCAAGAACCGCGCCTACCGGGTCGCCACGGCAAAGCACGACGATCCATACATCGACCCGGAAATCTGGCTGCAACAGAACAAGCCGGCGCAGGGGTCCTGGTGGCTGGAGTGGGTGAAGTGGCTCAGGGCCGGATCGAACGAGTTCGCCGCGCCGCCGCCAATCGGCGCCCCCGAAGCAGGCTATATGCCAATTTGCGACGCGCCCGGGACCTACGTTTTCGAGTGAAATACTCGCCAAATGCAAAGCGCCGGGCTTGAAGTCCGTCGAGCGCCGCTTAAGTCCCCCCTGCGCCGTCGTCCCGGAAAGCGCTTCAGCGCTTAAAAAGATCCCGGATAACGCCTGCGGCGTTTCCGGGATGACAAACGGGGAGCGAGACCGTCTGAACGCAACCCGCTTCAGGCTTGCTGCGGTAGCGTTTCGACGCGAACCACGCGGAAGGTGCGCATTACATCGTCATCGTGCTCGCGGATCGACACATATTCTCCCACCGCGAATCTCTAATTGCCGAGTCGGTAGCCGCCCTCGTCGTCATCGGAATCGCCGTTGATGTCGTAGTGGAACGCCCACTGACCGCCGGGCTTCCTCACAAGATGTCCGAGTTCGTCATCCTCATTCTGCCAGAACCGGCGCACACGGCACCGCTCGCGATACTTCTTCCAGAGGACCGGATCGAGCCGCCCCTCCTCGTCCAACGGTCCGACGAACTCATAGCCATGACGATTGCTGCCTTCAGGATGCGCGCGATCCCTCGCCAGCTCCAATCTTATTTTTTTTAGCGTCATCACCGATCTCCAAGCAAAACGCGCTAGTGTCCCGTCTCCGAATTGCCGCCCAATTTGCAGCGGGCTCTTACGGCAATTCGAAGACATAAGGGACACTAGAAAAAACAGGAAGCTAGAGTGGCTTATGTCTCGCAATTGCCTCCGAGAGTGTGCGGCGAATGGTGCAGGCAATTGCGAGACGCCACACTAGCCGCCTAATGCGACAACAACGTTGGCGCCCAAGTGTCGCGCAAAATGTCCCGGCTTGCCCCGCCAAAGATCATTTCGCGCAATCTCGACCGGCTATATCCGCCCATGATCAGGAGATCGCACCCTTCCTCGAGCAGCCGCGAGAGGATGACTTCCCCGGCGCCGAGGCTGCCTGCGTAGGAGACGTCGAGAGATGCGGTGATACCGTGGCGGCCAAGGTTGGCGATCAGATCGGCGCCCAAAGCCGCCGCCGCCTCGCGCTGGCTCTCCTTCTCGATGAGGGTGACGGCGCGAACGGTGGACGCCGCCTTGAGAAGATCAAGGAAATCGAACACGGCGCGCGCGGCTTCCCGCGTATCGTTCCAGGCGATAATGACGTGCTTGCCGATGGTCTTCGGGGTTATTGTTCCTGGCACGATTAGCACCGGGCGTCCGCTGCGAATGATCGCCGTCTCGGAGAAGTCGTTCCAGGCGTCGGGAATGTCGTCGCTGGGCTTTCCGCAAATGATCAGATCGGCGGTGCGCCCTTGCTGGGCGATCAGATCGGTTCCCGCAGCATAGGACGCGGCGAAGCAGCGCCATTCGTGCGTGACCGGGTATTTCCCCACCCATTCGTCGAACACCCGCTTCGCGGCCGCCGCGGCATCCTTGCCTGCCTTCTGGAGGCGGACGATGACTTCCTCGGAAACTTCGGCGGGAAACTCGCCATAGACGGGCAGATCGGGAGTGAGATGCAAGCCAATGACATGAGCGCTTCTATCGGCCGCCATCTTCAGCGCGGGCGCCAGAATGGTTGCTGCGTTCTTCTCGGAAGGTAAATAAACCAGAATTGTTTTGATAGACATGATAGGAGCCCCGCATTGCCCATCTCTGCGCCATACTACACATCAGGCGACAGCTTGGCTTTGACTTTCATCAAAGTCTTCGGAACAACTTTCGATTTGCGCGACTACGCTAAGAAGCACGATATCAGGAATAACAATATCCCGGCTCGATGGAAGCGCGATAACTTGCTTTTTCTTGAGCTGGCTGAACTGCCTGCTTACGGTTTCGAGCGTGAGACCGAGATAATCCGCCATTTCGGCGCGGGTGAACGGCAGTTCGAAGTGCACGTAATTTTTCGGTTGATCGACGCTCTGGCGGGGAACGCGTCTCGCCATCATGAGCAGGAATCCGGCGACACGCTCATAGGAGCACTTCCGCCCGAGCAGAAGCGTCCAGTCGCGGCAGAGGTCCAGTTCCCGAATGGTCGCATGAAAAATCTGGCGCTCAAGCTCCGGATGGCTTTTCAGGAAATGTTCGAACGCCGCTCTCGGATAGGCGCACAATTGCACGTCGGTCGCCGACTCCGCTGAATAGGTATGGTGCTTATTGAGCGATTGCCCCATGAAGTCGGTCGGGTAAAGAAGGCCGACAATGTGCTGATGGCCATCGGCGAGCGTCTTCACAAGCTTAACGATACCGGCCGTTAAATTATAATAGTGATCCGCTAAGTCGCCATCCCGAAAAATGGCGTGATGGGCCGGAACAACTTTTCGCCGGGAGAGCCTCAGTAACTCGGTTCGCGCCTTGTCATTCAAGGCGACGCATACACCGTCGGACCTGACCTGACAGTTTTCGCAACGCGCGCGAATGCCATGCATCAGGCTCTCCTAAAACTGCACAAGAGCTGAGCATAGCACCGGGGTTGTATTCGATCAAACGAATTGGCGCGCGCACGAAGCTGCTTAAATTGTTGTCACACGGCCTCTAAATCGGCAAATCTTCCCCCAGATGAACCCTGATTTGGGGATTAGGAATCTTTGTCAAGTCTTTCGCCACCTCTGCCAGGATGACCGCTCGAACCTTGTCGCTGAGCGCAGACCTTATAATGCCAAGTGTTTCGGGGGCGGCCGCGATGACAAGGCGATCATACTCGTGGCTCGTGAGCCTCTTATCCAAATCGTCCGCCAGGGATTGGGCAAATCGCTCCTTTTCCTTGACGTGCAGATCCTCCCGTTCGACGGCGTGACGAGCAACGTTCGCCGACTCATAGACGCGCCCGGGCCGGTCCCTGCTGAGCTCGTGATCCGGTTTCAGCTCCGTGCGAGTTTCCGACCCCGGCACTTCGGTCAGGGGCTTGCCGAGTCCTTCCGCCAAGAGAAGATGGGCGCGGGCTCCGTCAGCGATGAGGATATAGGTTCGGATCGGCTTCATGCTCTAACTCCAGGCCCAAGGGGTGAACGAAATTCACATCGTTTTTCAGCATCCTGCTAATACAAATAAAACTCTTCCGTCAATAAGGGTTGCAGTTCGGACGGCAGAACCTTCCGCAGCTTCGTGATCTCATGGGCATCGATCTTATCGGCGATGGTCGCGAACACGGCCTTGACCTTCGACTGCACATCGGGGCCGAAGCTATGGCCCGCTTCATCCTCAATGGCGCTGAGGAAATCTTCCAGATGACGGGTTTTCGTTTGCGGTTTGCTCGGCTGCCAGCCTTCGTAATAAAAGCCGCGAATGAGCATCGGGAGCTGAGCGCCGAAATGCACCGCATTCTCGGGGCCGATCCGGTCGCGGAAAACATGCAGTGTCGCGCGAAGGATTTGATAAGCGGCGTGCCTGTCGGTTGTCGCCATGCGGGTCATCAAATCCTTAAGCCAAAGATTGGTTTGTTGAACGGTTGAATCGAAAACATCAAGTCCCGTCGTCATGGCGTTCCTCCTTTGTCGAACGAGGTCGGTGTCAAAGCGCTTGGGCGGCTTCCGAAGAATGGAGATAGGCGCGTGTGAGCGGGGCGGCGTCAATTTGCTTTGCGAGCTGAATCTGAAATACTGCAAGGTTGTGATAGCGGAAGCTGACCTCGCAGCCTGCCAAATAATACTCCCACATCCGGCAAAATCGTTCCGACATCTGGCCCGCCGCCGTGTCCCAGGCGCTCTCGAAATTTCTACGCCAAGCCGCGAGCGTCTCGGCGTAGTGAAGCCGCAGCACTTCGATGTCGGTTATGAGAAGGCCGGATTTCTCGATGGCGGGAACGATTTCGCTCAAGGCCGGGACATAGCCGCCAGGGAAGATGTATTTGGCGATAAAGGGATTGGTGAATCCGGGACCGCTCAATCTGCCGATCGTGTGAAGAAGGGCGATACCATCACTTTTCAGGCAAGCATTCACCTTTTTGAAAAAGGTCAGGTAGTTGGGAAGACCCACATGCTCGAACATGCCGACTGACACGATTCGATCAAAGCTCTCGTTGACGAGGCGGTAATCAAGAAGCCTGAAGGAAACATCGGCGCCTGTCTTGGCCGCACGAGCGCCCGCATAGCGCTCCTGCTCGTCGCTCAAGGTTATGCCTAAGACCCTGGCGCCGTTCTCGTTCGCCAGATGGAACGAGAGCCCGCCCCACCCGCAGCCGATATCGAGCACGCGGTCGCCAGGCTTCAGGCAAAGCTTCCTGGCGATATGGCGTTTCTTTGCGAGTTGCGCCTCGTCCAGGGTTTCGGTCCCCTTCTCGAAATATGCGCACGAATACTGTCTGTCCTTGTCGAGAAACAGCTCATAAAGCGAGCCCGGCAAATCGTAATGGTGGCTGACGTTTTGCTTCGATTTGCCAAAGCCGTTTGATTGCCGCGAAAAACGCGTTCTGCATCTGAAGCTATCGGCAAGCCGCATCCAGCGCGGAAAGTCGCCCCTGCCAAGATTCTGAGCGAACAAGCTCAGAACATCGTAGATGGAGCCTGCCTCCAACTCCACGCGCCTGTCCATATAGGCTTCGGGGAAAGCGAGGTGAGGATCGATAAGGAACGCGCGCTGGGCCTTCGCGTCGTTGAAGCGCATTGCGATGAGCTTTCCAGAACCGTCGCCGAAAACGTGAACGCCACCACTTGCGTCCCGAACTCTCAAATGTCCGGTACGAATGACGGATCTCAAAACCGCCCAAAGCGGCCAGGAAAAGGACGGTCTATGGAGGGCCAGCTCCTCGGTTAATCCATGCGCCATCGCGTTAACTCGCGTAATCGCGCCGCCTGCAATATATGTTATGGAATGCCGGCGCCGTTCAACCATCCCTGCGGGTTAATATTCGCGCCGATACATTGTTCCCAGTAAAATAGCGTGAGTGCTTTTTGTGATTTGTCAAAGTGCGAGGCTCAGGGGACCTCTAGACATTGATGGTCACGGTCAGAGAGCAGGTCTTCCCCTATGCAAAACCTTCACCTCCAACAGAAAGATTGGAATAACATCCTTGACCACATCTCGCGTTCGGAAAATTCCCACAAGGTCACTATAGAAATCGTGCGTGAGGACCTGGGCGCGCAGAAGGAAGTCGAGAACGTCACGCTTCACGGCATAAGCTACGACCCGAAAGGCGGCGCCGTCGCGATCCGCGCGGGGGCTGTCGAGCATATGATTCAACACCCGGGCGCCATCGAGATCGCGCATGCGGGCACGGATCTGATCTGCCTTGAAGTGATCGGCTCCGACAAATCGCGCCACCTGATCACGTTCCTGCCGCCGCTGCACCTGCCGGATCTTCTGCTTCCGGCGCGCCGCTGACAGGATGCTGAAAAAGATGTCGCCCATGGTTCGACAAGCTCACCATGAGGGCTAAGCCATTGAGAACACGCGAACTCATGGTGAGGAGGCCGAAGGCCGTCTCGAACCATGAGCTTGTCGAAGCCTCACTCCGTGTCGTGTAATCCACGCTTCTCCATGAGCGGCTCGACGGAAGGATCGCGGCCCCGGAAAGCCCGGTAGGCTTCATCCGGTTTCATGGCGCCGCCGGAAGAGTAGACGAACCTTCGCAGGCGCTCCGCGACCGCCGGGTCGAAGACGTCGCCCGCCTCCTCGAAGGCCTCGAACGCATCGGCTTCCATCACCTCCGCCCAGAGATAGGTGTAGTAGCCCGCCGCGTAGCCGCTGCCCGCGAAGATGTGCTGGAAATGAGGCGGCCGGTGCCTGAGCGCAATGGCCTCCGGCATGCCGATGCGCGCCCTGAGTTCCTCTTCAAACTCGGCTGTGTCCAGGGCCGCCTGGCGAGCCTGCCTCATGAATATCGAGGTCGAACATCGCCGACGCCGTATACTCCGCGGTCGCAAATCCCTGATTGAATTTCCGTGCGGCAAGAAGCTTCTCGATGAGCCTCTTGGGGATCGGCTCCCCTGTTTCGGTGTGGCGCGCAAACCGGTTCAGGACCTCGGGCCGCATGAGCCAATTCTCGAATAGCTGAGAAGGCAGTTCGACAAAATCGCGATCCACGCTGGTGCCTGAAAGGCTGCCATAGGTCACATCGGAGAGCAGGCCGTGGAGGGCGTGCCCGAACTCGTGGAACAGCGTCCTTGCGTCGTCGAGGCTCAGAAGCGTCGGAGCGCCCTCCCCTCCTTTCGTGAAATTCAAGACGTTCACGATGATGGGGAGCACGTCCCCGTTGAGCCGCTCCTGCTTGCGAAAACTGCTCATCCAGGCGCCGCTTCGCTTCGACGGCCTCTGAAAATAGTCGCCCATGAAAAGGGCGATAACGCTGCCTTCCCGGTTCGATACCTCCCAGACGCGGACATCCGGGTGATAGACAGGCATGTCGCCCCGTTCTTTGAAACTGAGCCCGAACAGCCGGCGCGCGGTGTCAAACGCCGCCTCGATCATATTATTCAGCTCGAAATAGGGCTTCAGCGCCGCGCCGTCGATATCGAATTCGGCCTTGCGGCGCTTCTCCGTGTAGTGGCGCCAATCCCAGGCGGCCAAAGGCTCGTTATGGCCTTCCGCCTGCGCCATGCTCGCCAGCGCCTCGCGCTCTTTGTAGGCTCTAAGCTTGGCCCCGCGCCACACCCTTTCCAGAAGCTCTCGCGCCGAGGCAGGAGTCTTCGCCATCGCGTCGTCGATCTGGTAATCGGCGTAAGTCTCGAAACCGAGGAGCTTCGCGAGTTCGCTTCGCAAGGCGAGAATTTCCTGAACAAGCGGGCGATTGTCCGAAGCCGCTTCTTCGCCGCGCGCGACGTAGGCTTCGTAGGCCTTCTTCCTGAGATCGCGGCGTTCCGAAAACTCAAGGAAGGGCTCGATGCTGGCGCGCGACAGGGTGATGACATATTCGCCCGGAAGGCCGCGATCGCGCGCGGCTTGCGCCGCCGCCTGCCTGACAAACTCGGGGAGGCCCTTCAGGTCTTCTCCGGCCTTCAGCACGAGCTGGAAGGACTTTTCCGCCGCAAGAACATTTTGCGAAAACGCCGTATGCAGCTCAGCGAGACGGGCTCCGATTTCCGTCATGCGCGCTTTTCCGGCTTCATCGAGGAGCGCGCCGGCGCGGACAAACCGCCTGTAATATTTCTCGAGGAGACGCCTTTGCTCGGACGTGAGGCCCAGCGTATCGGCCGCCTCGTGGAGCGCCTCGATCCTCGCAAAAAGCTTCGGGTTGGTCAGCACGGCCATGCCATGCTTGCTCAGCACGGGCGAGATCTCGCGCTCGATCTTCTGCCGCTCGTCATTCGTGTCGGAGGAGGCAAGATTGAAGAAAACAGAGCTGACTTTCTGAAGGCCGCAGCCGGCTCTTTCCAGCGCCTCGATGGTGTTCGCGAAGCTTGGCGTCTCGGCGTTGCCGGCGACCTCCTCCACCTCGGCTAGATGAAGCTTCATCGCTTCCTGGAAGGCCGGCATGAAATCCGCGTCGCGAATCGCGGCGAAGGGCGGCATCTCGAACGGCGTTTCCCAATTTTGAAGCAGGATCGTTTCGGCGGGCACACTCAGTCCTTTCGTGGCATGCGGTCAGGCTTCCGGCGCAAGCCGGACCGTCCTCAATAGGGTTGCCAGGCGAAAGATTTCAATGCGCGCGGCCGAGCCGTTCAATACCGGGAGTTTGAGCGCTCGTAGCCGGAGTGGTCATAGCTTGAGCGGTCGTGCCTCGAACGGTCGTAGACGTCGGAGAATTTCTCCGGCTGCCAGCATTCGCTCGTCGCATCGCAGAGAGCGCCCGTGTACCGATTGACGTGCCGAGAATTGCCGATGTCCTGATAACGGAAGCCCCAAAACAGGAAAACAAGCACAGCCCCTATGAGGACATTTCTGACCATCGCGCCGACGAAATAAAAAAGCAGGAGAGCGCCGAGAATGACAATCAGCTTGTCGTAGTGCTCATTCAAAAACGGAAGGCTGCGCAGATAGTTGAAAATGTCCTGCACAAAACCGATGAAACTATTGAAACTATTATCCATGATGAACGACCTCTTGTTTACGATCCCACTTCCAACTGAAATGATGATTTGCGAGAAAAATTTGGCGAACGCATGCTGGTTAGAAGGCAAGAAAAAGCCCAGACGGGATAGCCAGTTTTTTCGACCACGCCACCCAGGCTCAATTGGCGCTCAAGATGCTGTCCGGAAGGCCGAGCCGCGGTCTTATTGCAGCTCCAGCGGCTGAAACTTTCCTGTTTCAGTGAGCTGCGTGCCCCAGACCTTGTGCGATCCCTGATGCTCGCTCTTGCTGAAGGTGATTGTCGCCCCGAGCCCCAAATCAAAGTCATGCATCGCTTCAAGGGTGTTCACAACACGCTCCGTATCGAGCTGCGGTCCGGTCCGTCTCAGCGCCTCCACCAGCACCTTTGCCGCGACATAGCCCTCCAGAGAGACATAATCGGGCGCCTCGCTGCTGTAATATTTGGCCAAGGCGTCCTTATATTCGAGGATCAAGGACGAGTAGCCGTCCACGGCCGGGACGACCTGGGTCACGATAACGCCTTGCGCATATTTCGTACCCAGAAGCATCAGTTCATCGCGAAGCGAGGTGCTGCCCACAAAAGAAACGTTGGTGTAGGTCAACCCAGGGATCAGGTCTTTCGTCTTTTCGATGAATTTTGCCGCCGCGCGATAAGCCGCCACCATGACAACAGCTTTGATCGCCCTGTTGGCTTTCAGCTGGCTAATGGCCGTATCGACATCCACCGTGTTGCGGGCGTATCCGACACGTAAAACGACGCCGCCGTCTCCGCCCCGGATCGCGCGCATGGCCTTCATCACGCCCTCAAATCCGGCATCGCCGAAGGAATCCTGTTGCGCGAATACTGCGATTTGCTCCGGCTTCAGCCGCCGCACTCTCACCAGATAGCGAACCATCGCGTCGGTTTCCTCGGCGTAGCTCGCGCGGTAGTTGAACACATAGCGGTCAGGCGGTTCGCTTCGCAAAAGGTTTGCTCCGGTGAACGCGCCGTAAAACAAGGCCCGCCGCTCCAGAGCAAAGGGAGCGGCCACGGCGGCCGTCGGCGTTCCCACGTTTCCGATGAAACCGAACACCTGTTCCTGGTCATAAAGCTGTTTCATGGTTTCGCCGGTGCGGCCCGGCTCATAGCCGTCGTCGGCGGTGACAAGCCTTAGGGTCCGCCCGTTGATCCCGCCTGTTTCATTGGCCATGCGGAAGGCCGTTTCGATGCCGACGCGCATCTGGTGGCCGAGATCCTTGGCGGAGCCCGAGAACGGAGCCGATATGCCAAAGCGGATTTCACTGTCGCTCACGCCATGAATGGGGCCGGCGGCGACCTGCGTCGCGAAAGCCGCGGATTGAGCCGGGGTCATGACATTGATCTGAGTTGCAGGCGCCTGGTGGGCAGGCGCGGGCGCGGACGCGCTCTCAAGATCGGCCAGCTCACGATCCGCAGTGGCGCAGTCGGTTTGCTGTGTAGTGACCGCGCGACTTCCCTCAAGGTAGGCCGTATTGAACAAGTCCAGGACGGCTTTGCTTTCGTCCTCCCCAACAGCCGAGGATTTGATCACAGCCGTGATGGTGCCGGAGATGCTCTTGATGCGCGGCCGCGCCACATTTGGACAAGCGAATGCGGCGCCGAGCAAATGACCAACCCGGCTCACCAAACTGCGAAGCGCGCTCCCCTTATCGTCACGAGGAGCAGATGCCGCGGACAAGGAACCCGCCATCATGAACGCGCACGCCACGAACACAGCCGATCGGGATCGCATGTAAGCCTTCCCCTCTATCTTGAAGCCCGCCTCCTTCTTGCCCATTCCCGGATTCGACGCAATGCCCGCGAGGAAAGGCTCCACAACCAGAGAGTCGTTACTGCAGCTCGATGGGCTCGTAATTTCCGGCTTCGTTCAGCTCTGTGCCCCAGACCTTATGCGACCCCTGATGTTCGCTTCTGTTGAAGTTTATCGCCGTTCCCAAACCCAAATCGAGGTCCCGGATGTTCTCCAGAGTTTCCGCGATAGGTCGCCACCATGACCACCGCCTTGATCGGCGTCTTGCTCGCTTTCAACTGGGCGATCGCCCCATCGACATCGAGTGAATTTCGGGGGTAGGCCGTTCGCAGGATGAAACCGCCGTCGCCGCCACGCAGCGCGCGCATCGCTTTCGCCACGCCCGCAAAACCTGCGTCGCCAAAAGCATCCTGCTGAGCGAACACGGCGATCTGCTCTGGCTTGATCCGGCGCACTTTCACGAGATATCGCACCGCGGCCTCGGTCTCCTCCGCATAGCTCGCGCGGTAATTGAAGACGTAACGGTCCGGCGGGTCGCGCCGGAGAACGTTGGCGCCTGTGTACGCGGCATAAAACAGGGCTTGGCGCTCAAGCGCGAATGGGGCGGCGACTATGGAGGTGGCCGTCCCGAGGTTCCCGACGAACCCGAAAACCTGCTCCTTGTCATAGAGCAGTTTCATGGTTTCTGTGGTGCGGGTTGGCTCATAGCCGTCATCGGCGACGATGATCCGCAGCATCCGCCCGTTGACGCCGCCCGCATCGTTGGCCATCCGGAACGCCGTTTCGATCCCGACCTTTATTTGATGCCCATAGTCCTTGTTGGGTCCGGTCAGCGGCAACGATGCGCCGAACCTGATTTCACTGTCGGTGACCCCGTGAATTGGGCCTGACGCAAGCTGCGTGGCGAATGTTGTCGGTTGCGCTATCGTGGCCGCCGCGCTCATCTGGGACGAGGGTCCGGAAACCTTCTCGAGATCGCCAAGCTCCCGGTCCGCGGTGGCGCAGTCGATTCGCCGCGCGTTCACATCGCGCGCGCCTTCGCCATAGCTTGCTTTGAACAGCTCAAGAACGGACCTGCTCTCGTCTTCGCTGCGGGACGACGATGTGATCACGGCCGTGAGCTTGTCCGAAATCCCTTTGACGCCAGGCGGCGCTATGCCCGGGCAGGCGGACGCCGCGCCGAGCGCGCGTCCGACGCGGCTGGCGATGGTTTGAAGGGCATCGCCCTTATCATCGCGAGGCGCGGAAATGGCGGAGAAAGGCGCGGAAATCAACAACGCGCCTGCAAATAAACAAGCGGATCTCATAATCACGTTTTTGCTCCCAATGTGCCCGCGCGGCATTCCGTCATGGAAATTCGCGCCTTTGCGGTCTTGTTTTTGTGGAGCACAGGAAATGACTGGCTCGCCCCGGACCGCTTTGGGTCTTCCTTGCCACATTCAGTGTCCGGATTAAGGCGCATCGCCATTTTGCAGTTTAAAACTGCCTCGTTTGCGCTTGTGTCGCGTCTTTGAAATTGCCGCCCAACTTGCGGAGCCCTTCGCGCGGCAAGAGGGCCTGCTAGAATAAGCTCTTCTTGTCAATTCCGACGCCTTGGATCGTCTCGAACCGAATGCCCTTTTCCCGGACGAATTGCTCCACAGCCTCTTTGGTCCATCGCCCCGTCGCGATGTGCTGCTCCACCCAATACTGGTCGTAGACGAAGGCTTTCCCCGCCCGGTAGCACACCGCCAGGGGCCAGCAGTCAACGTTGCCCGGAATCGCCCGGATTCGGGCTGCCTCCGAGACCATGGTTCGTTCGTGCTGGCGGACTTCTTCCCTGAAGGATGGGCTTATCAGCACCAGATAAGGCTCCGATCGCATCCACAAGAGCAGTCTGAGCACAAGCACGGCAATGATCGCCGCCTGAGCGGCTCCGGCTCCGAAGCGGCTGGCCAGAGCGGTGGTCCCAATACCGTCGAAAGCAAGCGCGACGGCGATCGCGCACGCAAAGACAAATCCAAAATAAGCGTTATAAGTCACGCCGGCGCCAGCGGCCTGAGCGAGCCCGTTCAGAAGTGTCAGGCCAAGCAGAAGCGCCGTGAATTGCGCCGGGGGCCGGCTCCTGTTGGGCCACGCCCAAAGTCCCCACACCACGACGGCAGGCGCCACCCATTGCAGCCTGTTTAAGGCGAACCCAATATGCGCAAGCGCGATGTGGCGCGGCATCAAAATCTGCTCGATGAAATTCCAGCCGAATGCGGCGATACAGATGAGAACTCCGGCTGTGGATAGCGCGGCTCCAAAGAGCGCCGCGCGAAGAGCAGCGCGCCTATTGCTCATTGCGAGCCAAATGATCGCCGCCAACGCCAAGCTGGGCATATTGTGCTTTACAAACGCCGCCAGGACCATGAGCGCGACCGCGGGCTCCGTTGACCGGCCAGCCCGCATACGCTGAAGAAACCAGGCCAAGCCCAAGCCCATGAGCGCGATGCCGAGCAAGCTGGGATCGTTCACTCCCACGTACAATGTAAAGAATCGCGCTAACGTCGCGAGCAGCCACAAGGCGCCCAAGGCTGACGCCGCAGGCGATCCTCCCAAAGCGCGAACGCAAAGCCCCGCGGCGGCGGAGACGGCAAAAGTCGAGACGAGCGCGATGAGGCGCCCCGCCATAATGGTGTCGCCCGTGAGCTTCGCCACAAGCGCCGTGAGGTAAAAGGACAGCGGCGGATAATTATTGACGAGGAGTTCCGTTGGAGCTTGGATACAGTGGGTTGCCGCTCTGCAAGGCATCGACGAACCAGGCATTCCAGGACTCATTGCGGCCGAGATCGACGGGGCTCGTCAGGAGCCAAATTGGCCAGGCGAGGTAGATCGCGGCCAAAATCCCGAATAAGAGGACGCCGGCCTGCGCCGCCGTGAAGCGTGCCGCATGTGGGAGCGGCGCCGCGGAGCGTGGAATTGAAACGGATTGAAATGTCATGACCTGAAGCGCCCTGTGGAGGAACGGCGACCGGTGTATTGGAAATCGGGGGTAAAGTAAATTGCGACGCTTCGGGCTCGCCGTGCTCGGGGCGCGGCCTTCCGAGAGCGCGTCTCAAACCCGGCGGCGGCGCACGGCGTATCCATATTGCACGGGCCAGTTCGGCTCGGCGCCGAGAGCGCGCTCGGCGTTCAGCGCGAAGTACGGATCGCGCAGGAACTCGCGGGCGATCAGAACGATGTTCGCGTCTCCGCCGGTCACGATCTGGTTCGCGTATTCGGCATTGGTGATAAGACCCACGGCGCCCGTCCTGATCTCGGCCTCATCGCGGATGCGCCGCGCGAAGGGAACCTGGTAACCCCTCTGGATCGGGATCTTCGCGTTCGGGACAAGACCGCCGGACGAGACATCGATAAGGTCCACGCCAAGCCGCTTCAGGCGCTTCGCAAGCTCCACGGATTGTGTGTCGTCCCAGCCGCCCGGCGCCCAGTCCGTCGCCGAAATGCGCACGAACAGCGGAAGCTCTTCCGGCATGATCGCCCGCAGCCGCTCCGCGACCTGCAACACGAGGCGCATGCGATTTTCGAGGCTGCCGCCATACTCGTCGGTGCGCTCATTCGAAAGGGGCGAGAGGAACTCGTGCAGCAGATAGCCGTGGGCGGAATGGATCTCGATCACCTTGAATCCCGCCCTAAGCGCGCGCCGCGCCGCCGCCTCGAAAGCCGCGATCACCGCCTCGATGCCCTCTTGTGTGAGCGCAACCGGAGTGGGACTTTCCATGCTGAAGGCGATCGGACTCGGGCCGGCCACCTGCCAGCCCCCTTCCGCGGGGCTCAGCGCCGCGCCGCCCTTCCAGGGCGCGCGCAGCTCGCCTTCCGCCCCGCGTGGGCAAGCTGAATGCCCGCCACCGCGCCCTGACTGTGGACGAACCGCGCGATGCGCGCGAGAGGCTCGATGTGCTCATCGTACCAGATACCCAGATCCTTCGGCGTGATGCGCCCCTCGGGCAAGCCGCCGTCGCCTCCACGATGACAAGCCCCGCGCCCCCCGCCGCGCGGCTGCCCAGATGCACAAGGTGCCAGTCGTTGGCGAAGCCGTCGTCCGCCGAATATTGGCACATCGGCGAGACGGCGATGCGATTGCGAAAGGTCACGCCCCGCAGGTTCAGCGGCGTCAGGAGATCGACCTCGGGCACCCCCAAATCCTGCCGGGTCTCGGCCCGGCCGGAAATGGCCGCGTATCTCGCGACTGGGGCGGTCACTCGCGAAATGCTGCCGATGTTCGCGATTGTCGCCCCTGCCATGCTCATCCCGGTGCTGCTCGGCGCGCGCCTTTACATCGGCTTGAGCGAGGAGGCGTTCCGGAAGGTCGTGCTCACCCTGCTGACGGCGTCGGGCATCGCTCTGCTTGTCTCCGCGCTGCCCCATCTATGGCATCGGCTTTAACTCCAGGATCAACTCGTCGTTGGCCAAGCCGCGCTAAGCGGACGCGCCAACGGATCGCCACCGTCATCTTCCCGGAGCGCCTCGAAAGAAACGTTGAGACAAATCTAAGAGTCTGAAATAACTTCGTTTAGCCTGATTTTTACATAATTGAGCATTTTCAGGCTAAATCAAGCTTCTTCAGTCACTTAGGCTTGCCCCATGTCACATACCGAACTTAACAACGAGCAGCGCCGCGAGCTTATCAATATGCAACAAATGTTTGAGGCATGGAGAGCCGCAGACCATGAGTTCCGCCATAGTTATAAAGGGCGCATGCGTTGGAAAAAAGTGCATGGACACGAATACCTTTACCGCGTCCAAGGGAAATCGGAGAAGTCGTTAGGACCAAAGACGCCGGAAACTGAACAGATTAAGAAAGACTATACGGACGCGCGAACTCGTCTTAAACGCAGAACTACATTACTTAAAAATAAGATTGAAGGAAGGGCTGCAATAAATAAGGCGCTTAGGTCCTGTGGACGGATTGTCGTCAGTTGAGGCGAAGTGGATTCCCAAATCAGTTTTGCGGTGATTCATAGGTGACCGGCTTTTGGAGGGGCCGGTTATGCTGACACAGATGACTGAGGAGGACTGGTCGATCGCCATCGAAGTGTTCCAGGCGGTGCGCTCAAAGCGCGGGGAACCCGGCCACGACGACCGCAAGTTTCTGGAAGCGCTGCATTATTTTACCGTTCATAACATCACTTGGCGGGCGCTTCCGGCGGAGTTCGGCAATTGGAACAGCGTGTGGAAGCGCTTTTGGCGGCTCAGCCAGACGGGGACGTTCGAGGCTTTTTTCGAAGCGTTGGCGGGCCTGAGCGAGACCGCGCATTTAGTGCAAATGTTCAATTCCACCATCGTGCGGGCGCATGTGTCCGCAGCGGGCGCCAAAGGGGGCAGGACTCCCAGGCGCTTGGCAGATCGCGTGGCGGCTTTTCGACAAAAATCCATATGAAAACAGACAAGAAAGGTCATCCCATCGGTTTTTATCTCACCGGCGGCGAGGCCAGCGACAGCAGGAATTTCGAGACGCTGCTCGATATCGGACCCGGCATTGCGCCGCGGGCGGTGGTCGCCGATAAGGGCTACGATGCGGCCGCCAATCGCGAAGCGGCGCGCGAGCGTGGCGTCTGCCCCGTTATCCCCTACCGGTCAAACACCAAGAAGAAGCCAGTCTTCTTCGCCAAGGCGCTCTATAAAAGCCGCGCGCGCATCGAGCAGGCATTCGGCAAACTGAAACGCTTTAAGCGGGTCGCCATGCGATGCGAGAAAACCGCACAGAACTACGCCTCCTTTGTCGCCCTGGCCTGCAGCGTAATCTTGATCAAATCCGTCCACAGGACCTAGGCTTGGATTGATGCCGACCATAGCCGCGCAAATATTACGAAAATTGGACCAAGTCGGGCTACTTCTGGCGGTCATTTAGTCGTGGTCGGAACTCACTCGCTCTATGCGTATGGCGCACGCGCTGGTATTATTTTCGGCGGAGAACTGACGGCAACGCAAGATATTGATTTTATGTTTGATGCCCGCCGCCGTCTTTCTCTGGCAATAGCGCCAGAGCTTAATAAATCTGGCGTAATAGGCTTATTGCGAAGCATTGACCCAACCTTCAGCAACCGTCCGGGCCATTTTCGAGCCGTTAACGATGACGGGTACTATGTTGATTTGATACGCCCTGCAGGCAAAGACGAGATAAGCGACGATCTTGGCGGATTGTAGATAACGATCTTGTGCCTGTAGCGATCCTGGGCCTGGAATGGCTAATGAATGCTCCTCAATTCGAGGAGATGGTAATTGCCGATGATGGGTTGCCGGCATGGGTAAGTTGCATCGACCCCAGGGTTTATGCCTTGTACAAATACTGGCTCGCGACGAAGGTTCAGGATCGCAGCCCCCTGAAAAAAATCGAGATAAATCGCAAGCTATGGAAGTAGCGCGCGTTGCCCGCAATTACCTGAACATGCCTTTTGAGGCAAAAGCGCTGACCGCCCTTCCTATAGATATGGTGAAAGTAGCCAAAAAACTCGCCTGAGAGGTGATGACGCTGGAGAATAAAGAGCCAGAGCTTACGCCGGGACGACAATCGCTGGCGAAGTTTGCACAGAAATTCGCCTTGCCATTCGCGCTGCCCCGCGCGATTTGAGGCACAAACCGGAGGCGACAACAGTGACGAAGCCGAAACTCCTGATGACGCGCGTGGTGAGCCCCGCCGTCATCGAGCGCGCGCGCCGCGATTACGATCTCGACCTGAACAAAGACGATCACATCATGAGCGCGGACGAGCTTGTCGCGCGCTGCCAAGGCAAGGACGCCGCTCTCGTCACGCTCACGGAGAAATTCACGCCGGAGGTGATCGGCCGGCTCCCGCCATCGCTTCGCGTGATCGCCACCTATTCCGTGGGCTTCGAGCATATCGATTTGGCGGCGGCGAAGGCGCGGGGCATTCGCGTGGCGAACACGCCGGACGGCCATCACCATCGCCACCGCCGAAATCGCGATGCTGCTCATCCTCGGCGCGGCCCGGCGCGCGCCGGAGGGCGAACGGCTTCTAAAGGACAAGAAATGGGGCGGGTGGCAGCCCATGCAGCTCATCGGGCGCAGGCTCGACGGCAAGCGGCTCGGCGTCATGGGGCTGGGCAAGATCGGACAGGCCGTCGCCAAGCGCGCCCGCGCCTTCGACATGGAAATTCACATTATAACCGCCGCCGTGCCGCCCCCGCCGAAGAGCAGGGCGCGATCTATCACGACACGCTCGACAGCCTGCTCGCCGTCAGCGACGTGCTGTCGATCAGCGCGCCGTCGACGCCCGAGACGCGCGGCTCGATCAATGCGACGGCGCTGGCGAAGCTCCCGCGCGGCGCCATTGTCGTGAACACGGCGCGCGGCGATCTCGTCAACGACGACGATCTGATCGCTGCGTTTAAGTCGGGACAGGTTGGCTATGCGGGGCTCGATGTGTACAAAGGCGAGCCGAATATCCACCCCGGTTATTATGAGCTGGAA
Source organism: uncultured Alphaproteobacteria bacterium (assembly GCA_963819665.1). Taxonomy (GTDB): domain Bacteria; phylum Pseudomonadota; class Alphaproteobacteria; order Rhizobiales; family Rhodomicrobiaceae; genus Rhodomicrobium. The sequence continues at coordinate 17,876 of CAWFXN010000028.1, read as the reverse complement.
AATGTCTTCCTGCTGCCGCATATGGGCACATCCGTCATCGAAGCGCGCAACGAGATGGGCTTCGCCGCGCTCGACAATATCGACGCCGCGCTCGCCGGCCGGGAGCCGCCTTCCGCTCTCGTTTAATTCTTCATGTCATCCCGGAACGGCGCTTGCGCCGTATCCGGGATCTTACAAATCGCTTCGGTTCGTACTGACCCCGGATATGCGCGAGGCGCATTCCGGGGCGACGTCCAAAGGGACGATAGGGGTTCCAACCGCCCAACTGAAGTGGGTCTGCTGCATCGAAAGCCTGCATAAACCTGTGAAAACGGTCAGGCATCTGTTACTATGTCAAAAAGTAACACCGAGGGACACCAGATGGCGCCTTCGCCTACAACGAGCCTGAAACTTGAGGCCGGCCTTAAGGAACGGCTTCACCGCCTGGCGACGGCGCGCCGCCGCTCCTCGCATTGGCTTATGCGCGAAGCTATCGAGCAGTACGTCAAGCGCGAAGAGGCTCGCGAGCGGCTAAAAGAGGATGCGCTGGCCGCATGGGCAGACTTTGAGCGCACCGGCAGGCACGTCACAGCCGCCGAGGCTGATGCCATGGCTCGAGCGTCTCGAAACAGGCGAGGACGCGGAGCCACCCCTGCCGCACGCGTAATTCATGCTGCAATTAATTTGGACGCCACCCGCCTTGCAGGACATGGCTCGGCTTCACGCTTTCCTTGCGCCGAAAAATCGGGATGCCGCGAGGCGCGCAGTTCGCGCGATCCGCCAGGGCGTGCAAACGCTTGGCGCCCATCCGGGAATTGGGCATCCGATCGAAGACATGCCGCCGGAGTTTCGCGACTGGTTCATTCCGTTCGGGCAAAGCGGTTATGTTGTACGCTATCGCTTCGATGGTGAGCTCGTCGCCATCCTGGCCGTGCGTCACGGGAAGGAGGCGGGATATTAATATTCAGCGCCTGATAGCGATGATCAGGTTGAAATCGCAGTCCATCGCCGCTTCAAGGCAATAAATTCACTTGTGTCCCGCCGTAAATTGCGGAAGTTGCGCCATCGTCCTCGATCCGGATTAGAGCACTATGCCAGACCTTCTCCTCGAACTCTTCTCAGAAGAAATCCCGGCCCGCATGCAGGCGCGCGCGGAAGCGGACCTTGCGCGCATGATGGCGGAGGCGCTGACGCAGGGCGGGCTCAAGGCCAGCTCGACGAAGACCTATTCGGGGCCGCGGCGCATCGTTTTCATCGCCGAGGGCGTACCCGCGCAGTCGGCCGCAACCGTCGAGGAGCGCAAAGGTCCGCGCGTGGGCGCGCCGGAGAGGGCGGTCGAAGGCTTCTTGCGCGCGGCGGGCTTGAAGAGCCTCGATGAATGCCAGATCGTGAAAGACCCGAAGGGCGATTACTATCTCGCTCGCGCCGAGAAACCCGGACGCTCCGCGCCTTCCATCATCGCCGAGGCCGTGCCCGAAATCGTCCGCAAGTTCCCCTGGCCGAAATCCATGCGCTGGGGCGCAGGCCGCATTCGCTGGATCAGGCCGCTGCACTCCATCCTTTGCCTGTTCGACAACAAGCCGGTCGAATTCGAGGTCGACGGCGTCAAGAGCGGCGACGTCACCTATGGCCATCGGTTCCTCAGTGGCGAAAAGGTCACGCAGCCGAAATCATTGAAAATATCTAAAAACTCAGACTATGCCGAGGCTTTATTACACGCTAAAGTTGTGGTCGCAGGAGAAAATCGAGCAGGGGATATCCTTGAGGCCGCGCGCAATGCAGCCTCGGAAGTCGGGCTCGCTCTTGTTGAAGACCACGGGCTGCTGGCTGAGAATGCGGGGCTCGTCGAGTGGCCCGTGGTCCTTTCAGGCGCATTCGACGAGAGTTTCCTCGAAGTGCCTGAAGAAATCCTGATGACGTCCATGAAAATGCATCAGAAGTGCTTTTCGCTGCGCGATTCCAAGTCGGGAAAACTTGCCAATCGCTTCATTCTCGTTTCGAACCTTGAGGCTGAAGACGGCGGCAAGGCTATCGTCGCGGGCAATGAGCGCGTGATCCGCGCGCGGCTGTCCGACGCCAAATTTTTCTGGCGGAACGACTTGGGCCGCCCCCTCGAAAAGCTCACCGAGCTTCTGGGACAGGTCACCTTCCACGAAAAACTCGGAACACAACTTGAGCGTGTCAGCCGCATCAAACGCCTCGCCCGCGAGCTTGCGCCGCTGGTGGGCGCCGATCCCGGCGATGCGGAGCGCGCCGCGCATCTCGCCAAGGCCGATCTCATGTCGGAGACGGTTGGCGAATTCCCCGAGTTGCAGGGTATCATCGGGCGCTACATCGCGCTCGCCCAAGGCGAGAAACCCGCCGTCGCGGACGCCATAGCCGAGCATTACAAGCCGCAAGGGCCATCGGATGCCGCGCCGTCGAACCCGGTTTCCATCGCGGTCGCGCTCGCCGACAAGCTCGACATGCTGGTCGGATTCTGGGCCATCGACGAAAAGTCGACCGGCTCGAAAGACCCGTTCGCGCTGCGCCGCGCCGCGCTTGGCGTCATCCGTATCATTCTGGAGACGCAATTGCGGAACGCCTCGAGAACATATTCTACGTGTTGGCTGCAGCCTGCTCTTGCGTGTGCTCATTCAATGAAGCCAACCCGTACATGGAGTGACGCTGACTGGGCGTTCAGTCGATCGATCTTTTGAATTTCTTCGCCGACCGGCTGAAGGTCTACCTCCGCGACAAGGGCGCGCGTCACGACCTGATCGACGCCGTCTTCGCGCTGCCGGGACAGGACGACCTGCTCATGATCGTGCGCCGCGTGGAGGCGCTGGGCCGGTTCCTCGAAACGGAGGACGGGGCGACGCTGCTGGCGCTGGTGCGCCGCGCGCTCAACATCCTGAAGATCGAGGAGAAGAAAGACGCGAAGAGTTACGAGGGCGCGCCTGCCGCCAAGCTCCTCAAGGAAAAGGAAGAGAAGGCGCTCAACACCGCCATCAACGGAGTGGGAGAACAGGTGGCCAAGGCGCTCGCGTCGGAGGACTTCGAGGGAGCCATGGCCGCGCTCGCCAAACTCCGCGCGCCGGTGGACGCCTTCTTCGACAAAGTCACCGTGAACGCGGACGATCCCGGCCTTCGCGAGAACCGGCTGACCCTGCTCGCGCAAATCCGGGCGCTCACGCTTCAGATCGCGGATTTCTCCAAGATCGAGGGATAGATTAAAACTGTGGTGGCCCATGGTTCGACACGCTCACCATGAGGTTCAAGCTCTGCAATCCACTCGTTTAAAGTCACGAGACCTTGCAGCTAACGGCTCATCCCGCGAGCGTCGCTTGTAGTCTTTCTTGAACTTCTTCGTCCTCAGGATCGTCCGCATTCAGTTCTGCGATAAGCCGATCCACCGATCCGACCTTGACCAGATCCGCCCGCGCTTCTTTCATCGCCGCGATCGTCTCCTCGTTGGGGACGAACGGGTCGAAAGGAAGCGCACCCTCACGCGACCACATTCAACAAAAGACGAACGGCATCCGATACTGTAAGTCCGATTTCGGCAAGAACGGCTTCCGCCTCCTCTTTCGTTGCCTTGTCGATGCGCGCGCGCACGACGTCATTGAGTTCCGCTGACATCGCTCGGCCTCATCCTGGGCCTGTCGAAGCCTCATCCTGAGCTTGTCGAAGGATGGGCAGCCCATAAAGCTGAACAAAGCGTTGCAATGCAGGCCCGGGCGTCATGGTAAATCGCCGCGTGGTTAACAGGAGCGCGCCGGATTTATTTCCGGCCTGGTTTTACTTAAAAATTGGTTTATTCGGGGCGAGATGAGGAGCGTGGGCGCCTTTGGTCCGGCCGCGAACAATTCAATCCAACACTTTGAAAATAATCATGATTTTATGTTTAACAAGTTGCCCATTAAATTAAATTTAATACCGGAATTTTTGTCTTTACTGGGACGCGCAAAAGTCCGTTAAATATGTTTCAACTTCGTGTGTTAACCGTGGCCGTGGCCGCTTTCGGCGATGCCCGCGCCCCGGCGGCATCAGTCCTCGAGTATTTTTCCTATGAATATCAATAAGTTACGCGAACAAACCTCTTGGTAAGGCGTTTTTTCTTAAGATCTCAGGCTGAAACAATCCCGCTGCAAACGCAAGCGAGAAGCCGATCCGAAGGATGAAGCAAGATGACGACCTTCGTAACCGACACACAAAAGGCCAGTTGGCCGGACCCTACTCCGCCCTGCCCCAGGGGGAGTTGGCGCGCTTGGCCCTGCTCGCGCCGGAACGCTGATCGCGTGGAACTTCCGTGAATTCCACGTCGATCACGTCGTCCGCGCGACGAGGCTTTTCCTGGCGCCGCGCAGTTTGCGGCTCCGGCCGAGGCTGCCGGGGAACCGGCTGCCCGCCTCGGAAGCCGTAGGACAGGCCCTGCCAAATCAGATCGCGTATTTGCGGGACAAGCAGGAGCGCCGCCACCACATCGGAAACGAAGCCTGGAACCATGAACAGGATGGCGGCCAGCGTCACCGTTCCGCTCTCAAGCAGCGACTTTTTTGGGGGCTCGCCGGAGCGAACCGCCTCCATGACGCGAAGCGCGACAAGCCGGCTTTGCGAGCGGACCAGGAAGGCGCCGAAAGTAAAGCCGGCCGCAAGCAGCAGGAACGTTGTCAGCGGGCCGACCCACAGGCTCATCTGAATGATCGAGGCGACCTCGAGCACCGGCCACGAAATCATGAGGAAAAAGATCAGAAAAGGCATTGGCCGCATTGTCCTCGTTTGAGAGTCGCTCTTCGACTTCTATAATATAGGGTACCGAAATTACGTTGCGGAGAAGATCGCGGCGATTTACCAAAGCTTGCGGCAAACGGCCCGCGACTATAGCCAGCGATGCCTAAAGCTCTTATATCACCGGCAGGGACCCATTAAGACGGCCTCAGGGTCAGGAGCGGCGACTTTGACGATGAGCGACATCTTCGACCTCACCAATATTCTGCTTCTGGCAGTTGCGGTGGCGATTTTCTTGCGTCTCAGGAGCGTGCTCGGACGGCGGACCGGAGACGAACAGCCCCGGCTCGACCGCTATGCGACGCGTGACGCGGCGCCCCAGCCGTCCCGCGACGGCAATGTGGTTCCGATGCCCCGGGCCGGGCCGCCGCCATCGGGCGGCCAATCCCCGAGCCAGAACGTCGACGAACGCGTAGGAGCCTTACCCGAGAACAGCCGCGCGCTTGGACCCTTGCGCGAAATCGCGAAAGCAGATCCGTCCTTCGACGCAGGCTCGTTCCTGAAGGGCGCCAAGATCGCCTATGAGGCGATTGTGACGGCCTATGCGCGCGGCGACCGCGATACGCTTCGCAATCTTCTGTCGCGCGAGGTTTTCGAGAGCTTCAGCTCCGTTATCACCGAGCGCGATTCGCGGGGAGAGACGAACGAGCTGAGCTTTATCGGCATAAACTCCGCTGACATCGTTGACGCTAACTTCGCCGACCACGTTGCGCATGTGACCGTTCGCTTCGTCAGCGAACTGGTGACCGCCGTTCGAGACAAGACGGGCAATGTCATCGAGGGCGACATCAAGGCCGTGCGGCAAGTCACCGATGTGTGGACGTTCGCGCGCGACGTGGCCTCCCCGAATCCGAACTGGCAACTCGTGGCCACGGATTCGCCTGAAGGCTGAGCGTGGCCGGGGACGATCTCTGGCGCTGGCAGCATACGCAAGCGCATATCGCGAAGCCTCCCGGTTGAGGCTGAAACCTTTGCGCGTATGCCGGGCTGGCTGGAAGATGACCATTGCGCCGCGCTTGCCTGCTATCTGCGATCTGTGGATTTGGCGAACGCCAAGCTTCCAAAGCCCGCGGAAGATACGCTCGCCGCTTTGCTGACGGATCGTGAGAAGGCCCGCCGGTTCTTCGAAGAGAACTTCGTCCCCTTTCGAATCCTGGCCGAGCCTGGACTTCTGACTTCGTATTTCCAGCCGGTGCTGAAGGGATCGCGGACGCCATCCCCAGCCTTTCCAATTCCGGTCTATCGGCGGCCGGAGGATCTTGCGCCCCTGCCCTTTGGCCATGCGCTGACTGCAAATGGGCTTACCGCCGCGCGCGACGCGCAGGGCCGGTTCGAGCCCTACTTTACGCGAGCCGAAATCGAGGAGGGGTCTCTGGCCGGGCGCGGCCTCGAAATCCTTTATCTCGCCGACGCGATCGAAGCGTTCATCATGCACGTCCAGGGCTCAGGCCTCATCGAACTCGATGATGGAACGGAAGCGCGGCTGACCTTCGACGGGAAAAATGGCCACCCCTATACATCCGTCGCCAAGCGTCTCATCGAGCGCGGGGCTCTGGCGGCCAAGGATGCCGATCTCGAAGGGATGGTTTCGTGGCTCCGCGCGCATCCGAATCCGGCGGCTCTGTTGCATGAGAACAAGTCCTACATCTTTTTCAAGGAGATGGACCCTGCCGAGCCAGGCCCGAAGGGCTCGCTGGGCGCGCAGCTTTTCGCAGGCCGAAGCCTTGCGGCCGATCCGCATTATCACAGGCTCGGAATGCCTCTATGGGTTTCCGCGCCTGAACTGACGTTTGATGGACACCCCTTCCGGAGGCTGGTCGTGGCTCAGGACACGGGGTCCGCCATCAAAGGAGCCCAGCGCGGGGACATTTTCGCCGGCACGGGCGTTGAGGCCGGGCGGGTCGCGGGCCAGATACGGCATAATTGCGAATTTATTGTCATGCAGCCCAGATGTTAATTTGGGCGCGGAATTTGTGGGGAGCAATTGATGGAACGCCGCGGGCGCAAGCGGTTCCTGTCCGATGAGGAGATCGAGCTTTGGGCTCGCGTTACGCGCAGCGCCGAGCCCCTCGCGCCGCCGCAACCTCTTGTTCTCACGGACACGCAGCCCACGGAGGTCAAACCTCCCGTAATGACCGCAGCGCCGAATGGCGCCGGGAAAACCGCCGCAGCGGCGCCGGCCGCAGTCGCCGTCCGGCGCAAGCCCAAACCAGCGCCGCCACATGCGCCTTTCGATCCGCGCGTCGGCAAAAAGATCGCACGCGGCCACCACTCCATAGACGCGCGGCTCGATCTTCACGGGTTGCGGCAGCAAGACGCCTACGTGGTTCTGCGGCGTTTCCTCGCTCGCTGCCAGGCAAATGGTCTCCGGCACGTGCTCGTCATCACCGGCAAGGGCGGCGCCCCGGATGATCACGCCACCCGAGATTTCTGGCAGTCGCCGGAACGGGGCGTTCTTCGCAGGCTCGTGCCGCAATGGCTTGCGGAACCGAGCTTTCGCCCGCATGTCGTGAGCTTCACCGAGTCCGCGATGAAACATGGCGGCAGCGGAGCGCTTTACGTGACCATCCGCAAGGGGCCGCTCCACTCGCGGCCCGAGTAATAGGCAAAATTATTTATATGCTTACATACGCCCATTTTACCAAACGAAACCAATTTTAACCGGTTGCACACCATTCGAAATCGCGCCCTATTCGGCTGCGCGAGCCGCCGGCTCTTCCGAATAATCTTCCTCGAAGCTTCCAGCCTTCACGAGGCGCTCGAAAAGGCCGCCGGCATCCGCAAGTTCGCTGAACGTGCCGGCCTCGACAATGCGCCCCCGATCCAGCACCACGATCCTGTCCGCATTCGAGACGGTCGAAAGCCTGTGCGCAATGAGAAACGTCGTCCGGCCGCGCCTCACGGCGTCCAAGGCTCGCTTGATCTTGGCTTCGGTCTCGTTGTCGAGAGCGCTCGTCGCCTCGTCCAGGATCAAAATTGGCGCGTTTTTCAGGATCGCGCGGGCGATCGCGATACGCTGGCGCTCTCCGCCGGAAAGGGCCGACCCGCGCTCTCCGATGACGAACTGATAGCCGCCCGGCTTCGTGCGGATGAAATCGTCCGCCTCGGCGAGCCGCGCCGCCGTTTCAACCTCTTCCTGGGTGGCCGAGGGGCGTCCGATGCGGATGTTATCCTCGATGGACCTGTTGAACAGGCCAGCATCCTGAAACACGACCGCGATCGATTGCCGAAGCGAGGTCAGCGTCACGTCGCGGATGTCGACGCCGTCGACGAGGATCTTGCCTTCCTGCGGATCGCGAAGCCGCTGGAGCAGCGCGAGCGTCGTGCTCTTCCCGGAGCCGGTCGGACCGACAAGCGCGAGCGTCTGACCGGGTTCCGCCTCGAAAGTCAGATTGAAGACACCCTGGTCCGTGTAGGGAAAACGAAAGGTCGCGTTATCGAATTGGACCCGCCCGTGCACATTATCGAGCGCAATTGCGCCCGGTTTCTCGAGCGTGCTGCCGCTTGTGTCCAGAAGCTCGAAAAAATTCGCGAGCGTCGGCGCCTGCAGGGAGATGCGTCCGACAAAGCCGGAGAGCAGGTCGAGCTTGCTGATGAGAAGATTGGCGAAACCGACAAAAGCCACGATCTGCCCAACCGTCACCTCACCGCGCTGAGCCAGGATGGCTCCGATTGCGAAAACGGCCACCATCGTAATGGTCGCCGCCGTCCGGGTGAGCACGGTCAACATCGCCCACCATGTCAGCACGGGTATTGCGCGCGAAGGAGGTCCGACATGAGCGCGCGGAGAGCGCTCGTTTCGGCGAGAAAACGCGTATAGCTTTGAACCACGGTCACGTTGCCGATGACGTCGCCCACGCGGCCGAAGACGTCCTGATGATACTGCTCGACGCTCTCCTGCCCGCCGTGAGTCCGCTGGATGATGACCGTGTTGGCAAGAAAATAGAGAACGGCCAGCGCGGCAAGAAGCGCGGCCAGGCGGTAGTCGACGGAAATCGCGGCAGGAATCAAGAGCACGATCCCGACAATCGCCGTGAGGTGCTCGCGCAAGAAGGATAGCCACAAGGCAAAGAGCTGGTCGGTCCCCGCAAGCATGATCCGCACGACCCGGCCCGATCCCCGTTCCGCGTGATAGCTGATCGGCAGGCTGATGGCCCTCTCGAACGCCATGCGCATAGCGACAAGGCGCTGCCGATGGGCGAGCCTGTCCGCCATGATCGCCAGAGCGGCGGTTGCAATAATGTTGAAGAGGCCGAGAGCAGCCCAGACGCCGATGATCGGAAATGCCTGCTCGCCTTTCGAGAGCGCATCGACGACCCGGCCGAAGAGAATCGGTTCCGCGAGCTGCACAATGGCGATGGCGACCCCCGCCAGCACAAGCGTTATGGCGAGCGCCCGTTCAGACGCGAGCATGCCGAGAGCGCGAAGATATATTCTCGCCAACTGCATAGTGAGACTGCCGGAACCACCGATGACCGCAGACAATAGTGACTAAACATAACAGCCTTGTCATGCGCCGTGAATAAGGCGAGATAATTTCACCGCATTTTCAGAGGCCGGCCAGTTTGTTTGCGTGAGAGGTTCGCTTGCGCGCGCCTCAGGCGGCGCGGGCTGCGCGTCTCGATGACGGCGCCGCGGTTGCAATCACTTCCTGCCTTCCGTCGGACAAGAGGGCGACGATGCGGTTATCGTCTTGCATCATGATGCTGAGGACATGCCGCCGTGGCCATCCATCCGTTGCGAGCCTCGTGACCTTCACGCGGCCTAGATTGCAAGGGAAGGATGTCATCCTTCCCTCCGGATGACAGAGCGTCACGCCCTTGGTCAACTCGTCGGCGCACGGTATGGCGACTGCGCCGGGAGAGTTGAGGACAATGCCGCCGCCAGCATCAAAAATGTAGTCGTGTTCGATAGCGCGCCACGAGCCCGTGTTGCCCGCCTCGACGAAGCATCGCCATACCGCTCCGATCGAGGCGTGCGCAGTCAGGCAAATCCAGCGGAACCGAATGGTGACTTGTTCGCCATCGGCGGTAACGATGGCGGTTTGGCCTCCCGGGAGAGAAGCCGAGAGGAAGCTGTCCTCAAGTTCGCGGCCAATTTCATTTGGAAGCTGACCGGAGACATCCAGAACGGCGGCTGGATCATCATCACAGGCCGCTGGAAGATTGCAGGCATACTCGATGAGGGACGTTGGATGCGGCGCAAGCAGGTTGCCGGGCACCGTCAGCGGCTGAGCCGCGCCAGCGCTTCCGCCACCCAGCCAGCCAAGGATCGCCTCCCCCTGCGGAGCGAGAATTCGCTGGCCGCTGTCGAGGCGCAGTTGCACGGGAAATGGCTTGGCGGCTGTGGCACGCTCGAACATAGAGACCTACGTCGAATTATTGAGATCATTTCTAAAAATGTCACACGAGCCGTCACCAAACGGTGAATAACGGCCCGAAATCGCCCATCGAGCTGCGCGCGCTTCGAAATCGGCTTGCCATCAGGTGGGCTCCGCCACATCCGCCACAGCGTCCGAACCGGCCAGCGCGCCGCTGCGCGCCCGATCATCCTGATGGGTGAAGATGCAGAAATTTCCGTGGAATTTGCAGGTATGGGTTGCGCTCTCCCGCCGAACAGCCTATGTCACTTTTGTGACGCGGGGTGGAGCAGCCCGGTAGCTCGTCAGGCTCATAACCTGAAGGCCGCAGGTTCAAATCCTGCCCCCGCAACCAAAGATTCTTGCGAAAGCAAGGCGCCCAAAGACCCCGGCTTCCGAAAAGACGCCGGGGTTTTTCTTGTTCGCGGCAAACCGAAGGAGCGCGGCCAGATCACCGCGCAGCACAATCGTCAGTTCAGCCTCGCCGGGCGCGAGCGCATATCAGCCATGCACAAAATACCGCGCCCCGGTCGCGAACCAAAGCCGGCGCGGCCGGTTCACACACGGAGGGCGTGGATTCGAGCGCGGGTGGAGTCATGGGCATTGTTCGGTTTGCGCTGCGTTTTCCTCATACTTTCTATGTCCTTGCAATCCTGATTGTTTTCCTCGGCGTCACCGCCATCGTGACCACGTCCAAGGACATCTTCCCCCAGATTAAAATTCCGGTCGTCACCGTCATCTGGCAATACACCGGCCTTAGCCCGCAAGAGATGGAAGTCCGCGTCGCGACCTATAGCGAGTATTCGATCAGCTCGAGCGTGACGGGGATCAGGAATATCGAGTCGCAGACGCTGGAAGGGATCGTCGTCGAGAGGGTCTATTTTCAGCCCGGCGTGAACGTCGAACTCGCCATATCGCAGATCGTTTCCGCTTCGAACTCGATCCGCGCGCTGATGCCGACCGGCATCCAGCCGCCGATCATCATCCAATATAACGCGTCGAGCGTGCCCGTCTTGCAGCTCAGCCTGTCTTCCGACACTTTGAACGAGCAGCAGCTATACGACTACGCGCTCTACCGGGTGCGCCAGGCGCTCGCCCCGATCCCGGGCCTGACCCTGCCGACGCCCTATGGCGGCAAATATCGGCAGATCATGGTGGATATCGATCCGGCAGCCCTTCTCGCCCACGGCTTGACCCCGGTGGATGTCACGAACGCGGTCAACGCGCAAAACCTCACGGTGCCAGCAGGCGACGCGAAGATCGGCAGCCACCAATATATTGTGAGTGTGAACTCGCAGCCCTCGACGGTCGAGCAGCTCAACAACATTCCGATCAAGCAGGTCAATGGCGCGACAGTGTACCTGCGCGATGTCGGCCATGTGCGCGACGCCTGGGCCGTGCAGCAAAATATCGTGAGGGCGGACGGAAAGCGAGGTGTGCTGCTGACCGTGATTAAGAACGGCGACGCTTCCACGGTCGACGTTGTGAACGGCGTCAAGGCAGCCCTGCCCACGATCCGCGCGGGAGCGCCGCCGGGAATGGAAATCAAGGAGCTTTTCGATCAATCGGTCTTCGTGACCACATCCATTGACGGGGTCTTGCGTGAAGGCGCCATCGCAGCGGGACTGACCGGCCTCATGATCCTGGTCTTCCTTGGAAGCTGGCGATCGACGCTCATCGTTTTGATTTCAATCCCCCTCTCGATCCTGACCTCGATTGCGGTGTTGAGCGCGTTGGGCGAGACCATCAACACAATGACGCTTGGCGGCTTGGCGCTGGCCGTCGGCATCCTCGTGGACGACTCCACGGTCACAATCGAGAACACGCACAGGGTTCTCGACGAGGGCATGGAGTACGACAAGGGCATTGAGGAAGGCGCGGCGGGGATCGCGCTGCCAACGCTCGTTTCGACGCTCGCGATCTCTTGCGTCTTTGTCTCGGTCGTTTTTCTGGAAGGCGCTCCGCGCTATCTCTTCACGCCCCAAGGCTACGCCGTCGTGTTCGCGATGCTGGCGTCCTATGTCATTTCACGGACGCTTGTCCCGATCATCAACCGCACCCTTTTGCGTGCGGAATACCTCAACCACGGCCATGACAATCCAGGCTTTTTCGGCCGCTTCCAGCGGGGTTTCAACGACCGCTTCGAGCGCTTCCGCAGCTTCTATACCTGGGTGCTGCATGGTTTCATCAACCACCGCTTGATCGTCCCCCTTATCGGCGTCTTCGTTTTCGGGACGGCGGGCGTTCTATCTTATTATGTTGGCCGCGACTTCTTTCCGACCGTGGACGCCGGCCTCATTCAGCTTCATGTCCGCGCTCCGGGCCGCACACGCATCGAGGACACGGAAAAGTATTTTCAGCATGTTGAAGACTACATTCGCGGCGTCATCCCGGATTCGGAACGCGAGCTCATCCTCGACAATATCGGCATCCCCCAGCGGCTTTATAACCTCGCCTTCTCCGACAACACCGTCATCGGCGTCAATGACGGCATCATCCAGGTGGCGCTGAAAGAGAACCACCGCCCCACGCAGAACTACATCAGGATGCTGCGCCAGGGGCTGCCGGAAGCGTTTCCTGGCCTGCTCTTCTATTTCCAGCCGGCCGATATGGTGACGCAGATTTTGAATTTCGGCGTGCCCACCCAGATCGACCTGCAGATCCAGGGCAGAGATCCAGGCAATATCGAGCTTGCAAAGGAAGCGCAAAAGCGGCTTGCGAACATCCAGGGCGTTGTCGACGCCCATATCCAGCAGGAGCTTGACGCGCCGAACCTTTATTTCACGATAGACCGGACGCGCGCGCAAAACCTGAACCTGCAAACCCAGCAAATCGTGAACGATCTCACGATCAGCCTCAGCTCGTCGGAGCAGGTCTACCCCAATTTCTGGATCGATCCGAAGCAGGGCATTCCCTACTACCTCGCCGTTCAGACGCCGGAGCGCCAGATGTCCACCGTGAACGATATACTCAATACGTCGATCACGAGCGCATCGGGGGGCGCTGTCTCTCCAATCCCGAACACGCTTGGCAATGTCGCCACCATGTCGCGGCGCTATATCCAGTCGGTCATCAACCACAACAACGTCGCGCCTGTTTACGACATCTACGCCAGCGTGGCAGACCGTGACCTCGGCAGCGTCGCCTCAGACATCAATAAGGTCATCGGAGAGCTGCAGCCGAGGCTGAAGCCGGGCAACACAATGTCCCTTCTCGGCCAGGCGGCAAGCATGGAGTCCGCCTTTAACCGCTTTACCATCGGCCTCCTGTTCGCCGCCGTGTTCGTCTATCTCCTGATGGTCGTGAACTTTCAGGATTTCATCGACCCGCTTGCCGTCATCCTCGGCCTTCCCGGCGCGGGTTGCGGCATCATCATCATGCTTTTCATTACGGGGACGACCTTAAGCGTTCCTTCCCTCATGGGCGCGATCATGGCCATCGGCGTCGCGTCCGCAAATTCGATCCTGCTCGTGACGTTCGCGAGGGAACGGCTGCTTCAAGGCGTGCCTCCCGAACAAGCCGCGTGCGAGGCGGGGAGGACGCGTCTTCGCCCCGTGCTGATGACGGCGGGCGCGATGGTTGTCGGGATGCTTCCCATGGCTATCGGCGGCCCAGGCGAGGAGCAGAACTCCGTTTTGGCGCGCGCCGTTATCGGCGGCCTTCTGGTGGGAACGCTCACGACCCTTTTCGTCGTCCCTTACGTCTACTCGGCAATTCACGAGCTGAAAGCCCGCATTCAGGGAACCGGGAAGGATAAGAACGGTTCAGCCAACGGCGAGGGGAAAAGCCAGATTTCTCAGTCCGACAGGCAGCACGCATGACCATGCAAGAAGAGCGCGACCGGCATCTCCCTCATGAAGATCATGCGAACGAGAGCGGGAAAGCGGAGCACGCGCCGGACACCCCGACGACGGCCCGCGGCCCTGTCCCAGGCCGCGAGCCTGAAAAGCCGCAAGGCGGAGGCGGCGGCCAAAACAATGATCGCGCGCTTAGCCGGACGCGCAGGCTAATCCTGATCGCCGCAAGCGTTGGCTTATTTCTAGCGGTCGCCGGGTTCATCGGCTATGGGATGTATCAGAGAGCGCAGCGCAACCAGGCGGCTCAACGGGAGCTGGACAACCGCAAGAATCGCATTCCCGGATTGCTTATCGAGAAGGTGAAAGCAATCGACACGCCGAGGGAGATTCACCTTCCGGCGACGACGCAGGCCTTCGACGCCGCGACAATTTACGCCCGCCAAAGCGGATACATCTCTCAGCGGCTCGTCGATATCGGAAGCCGGGTCAAGACCAATGATTTGCTTGCCGTCATCTCGGCGCCCGAAGTTGACGACCAACTCACGCAGGCACGGGCGCAGCTTCAGCAGATGCAGGCGACGCTTGAGCAGACCGAGGCGACGCGCGCGCTCGCCAATGTCACCAACAACCGCTTCACGCCGCTTGTGAAGCAGGGCTGGGAGACGAAGCAGACCGGCGACCAGAACCGCTACAATCTCGCCGCGCAAAATGCCGCTGTGGATGTCGCGAAGTCCAATATCCAGGCGCAGAAGGCGCAGATCGCAAGGCTCGAAAGGCTTCAGTCCTACGAACGCGTCGTCGCCCCGTTCGAGGGCGTCATCACGCAGCGTAACATCGATGTCGGCAGTCTCGTCGCCGCCGACGCCGCTGCGGGTACGCCCTTATTCGCGATCGCGCATGACGATGTCTTGCGGGTGCAGATCCATGTTCCGCAGGATGTCGCCCTGCAACTGAAGCCTGGCATGGAGGCAACGCTGGATGTCCCGGAACTTCCGGGCCGCAAATTTGCCGGGAAGATCGCGCGCACGGCCAATTCGCTCGACCCAAACACGCGCACGCTGCTCGTCGAAGCGGATATCGACAATCCGGATCGAACGTTAAGTCCCGGCATCTACGGCACGGTTCACTTCATAGTTCCGAGGCCAAACGCCGTTATCGTGGTTCCATCATCGGCCTTGATTTTCGATCAGAACGGCATGCAAGTCGCGGTCTATTCGAATGGCGCCGCGCATCTGCAGAAGGTCGGGATCGGCGAGGACGATGGCGCCCAGGTGCAAATTGCGACGGGCCTCCAGCCGGGACAGGACCTCATCATCGCCCCGCCCGCTGGCCTCGCGGATGGCGCCAAAGTGAAACCGGCGCAGCAGAAGGCGAGCAGAGGCTCAGAAGTAGCCGACCGGCATTGAACTGACCGCTGGATTGTTGCGGGACCGCAGTAGAACATTCCACTGAGGTCCAGGGCTTGCGCGCCGGCTCACGGCAAGAAACAAAACGCCCCTAACGATCAAGGCGTTAGGGGCGTCGAAAATCCAATATTCGCATGCAACACGTCTTTGAAAAAAACTGGCAGAACTGATGTCCTGCTCATAGGGATATAGTACCAACTGAATGACTGAGCAACAGCTTTGACGTGCACGAGTGAAAATGCCGACGCTTTAGTTGCACAAAAAACACACCCGGACAGCCCGAGGCAAGTTCGCGCCCGGGCCAACTTGTCTCGCCAGAAATAGCTCCGATTGCATCCTTTTTTGACTTAAAATCAGTGACTCAACGATGATCGTTCCGGGGGATTTTCCGATGGCCGCTTCAAAGCTTGAAATGCTTAAGGAGCTTGAGCGCAAAGTGCTCTGGCTGTCGGCGTGGACGATCCACAACGCCAATCACTTGCGGGAAAATCGCGACGGGTTGAAAGTCGGCGGTCACCAGGCGTCCTGCGCCTCGGCGGCAACCATCATGACCGCGCTTTATTTTGCGGTTTTGGGGGCCGAAGACCGCGTCGCGGTGAAGCCTCATGCCGGGCCCGTATTCCACGCCATTCAATATCTTCTCGGCCGCCAGACGAGGGAGAAGCTGGAGAAGTTCAGGGGCTATGGCGGGGCTCAATCCTATCCCTCGCGCACCAAAGATAGCGATGGCGTCGATTTTTCGACGGGCTCCGTCGGCCTCGGCGTCGCGCAGACGCTCTTTTCATCCCTGGTGCAGGATTACATCCGGGCGAAAGACTGGGGCGCCAAAGCGCCGCAAGGGCGGATGATTGCTCTTCTCGGCGATGCGGAACTCGACGAGGGCAACATCTCCGAGGCCATGCTTGAGGGCTGGAAGCACGGCCTGCGCAACACATGGTGGATCGTCGATTACAATCGCCAGAGCCTCGACGCCGTCATCCACGAGGGCCTATGGGCGAAAATCGAAGCGATATTCCGCAATTTCGGTTGGGACGTCACCGTTCTCCGCCACGGAAAGCTGCAAGAGAAAGCCTTCGCCGAGCCGGGCGGCGAGGCGCTGCGCGGGTGGATCGAAAGGTGCCCCAACGAACTCTACTCCGCGCTCGGGTTCCAAGGCGGCAGCGCCTGGCGCAAACGCCTCCTGGACGATATCGGGGACCAGGCGGATATCTCGGCGTTGATCGAACGGCGCAGCGACGAGGAACTCGCAGCCCTGATGGGGAACTTAGGCGGCCACGATCTCGAAACGCTTCTTGAAGCTTTCGCAGAGGCGGGCAAGCACGACCGGCCTGTCTGTTTTATCGCTTATACGATCAAGGGCTTCGGACTGCCGATTGCCGGCCACAAAGACAATCATGCGGGGCTCATGACGCCGGCTCAGGTGGACGGCCTGCGCGTGTCGATGAACATCCGGGAAGGCCATGAATGGGACGCCTTCGAAGGGCTGCAAGCAAGCCCCTCGGAACTCGAGCAATTCCTTGCCGGAACGAGCGTCGCTCAGAAGCCTTTGCGGCCTGCCGAAGCGCCGCGCGTCGAGCCCCCCGGCCGCCTCACCTATCCGAAGCAGCCTTCAATGTCGACGCAGCAGGCTTTCGGGCTTCTGATGCACGAAATCGCCAAGCGCGAGGACGAGTTCGCGGCGCGGGTCGTGACCGTTTCGCCCGACGTGACGGTGTCCACGAACCTTGGCGCCTGGGTAAACCGGCGAAACGTCTACGGGCGGCAGCAGATCCAGGACCTTTTCCGCGCCGAGCATATTCCTTCGGCTTATAACTGGTCCATGTCTCCCAAGGGGCAGCATTTCGAGCTGGGCATCGCCGAAATGAACCTTTTTGCGATGCTGTCCGCAATGGGGTTGGCCCACTCCGTTTCAGGCGAGAGGCTGCTTCCCATCGGCACGCTGTACGACCCTTTCATCGAGCGAGGCCTCGATGCGCTCAACTATGCCTGCTACCAGGATGCGCGCTTCATTCTTGTGGCGACGCCGTCAGGCGTGACCTTGGCGCCCGAGGGCGGCGCGCATCAGTCCATTGCAACGCCCCTGATCGGCATGGCGCAAGACCGGCTGACCTCCTTCGAGCCGGCGTTTGCCGATGAACTCGCCGTTATTCTCAGATGGGGTTTCGAGCATATCCAGGCGCCCCCCAAGGGAGAGGACGGCGGATCGCTTTACTTGAGGCTTTCCACGCGCGCCCTCGAGCAGCCTCAGAGAGAAATGACGACCGAGCTGGAAAGCGCCATCTTGAAAGGCGCCTACTGGCTGAGAAGGCCCGGCCCGAACGCGCAGACCGCCATCGCCTTCACGGGCGCCGTCGCCCCGGGCGCAATCGACGCAACCGGCTTCATCGGGGAGGACCGTCGCGACGTGGGCCTTCTTTCGGTCACCTCGGCGGATCGCCTTTACGCCGATTGGACGAGAGCCCAAAAGGCCCGCGAGGAGGGGCACGCCTCCGCCGCAAGCCACATCGAAGACATCATGGCCAGCCTTCCTTCCTATTGCGGGCTTGTCACCGTCATCGACGGTCA
>CAWFXN010000027.1:0-13826 GCA_963819665.1 uncultured Alphaproteobacteria bacterium | reverse complement strand
GCAGCGGCAAATGGCATCGCCGCCATGGAAAACAGCGAAAGCGCGGAAAGAAACAGGATGCTTTGAACAAAAGCGCCAGGCGCATTCGCCATCGCGCCACCCCGAAAGTGAAAACGGCACAAAAGCGGTAAAATCAGGAGAGGCCGACGAAAGCCCCGCGCCTGAGCCCAAGGGTCAGCGCCGCGCCCGCGCCTGCCACAAAGCTGATGCCGACAGTGCCTGCGGCGAGCGAGGCCATCGCTTTGACGCCGCATCAAGCTCAATATTCAGAAGCAGGCCGGCGAGCGGCGTGATGATAATGAGCGGCACGCAGGTGGTGAGCCAATGGGAGATGCTTTTCGACGCCGCGATCAATTCTGAGGGCAAGGGCCCGATGACCAGCGCATCGAGCGAGCCATCGTCGCGGTCTTCCTGGAAAAGCGCGTCCACCGAAAGCACCGCCGAAAGCAGGAACGAAATCCGAGATGCCGGGCGCGATGCGGCTGAGCAACGCGAAGTCGGGGCCGAGGCCGAGCGGCACGATCGAGACGGCGATCAGATAAAAGCCGAGCGCTGTGCCGATGGCGGAGCCCTGGCGCAGAGCCAGCCGCAGGTCGCGTTCGATGAGAGCGAGAAAAGCTCTCATTGGAGAGCCTGTGCTCGCGACAGTTCGAGGATGGCCGCCTCGCCCACGGATAGATCGAGATGCGTTGAAACGATCGCCAGGCCGCCCGATGACAGATGCAGCGCGATGGCCGCTTCAAGCCTTTTTGTCGAAGCGGCGTCGAGAGAAACCGAAGGCTCGTCCAGGAGCCAGATCGGCCGGGGCGCGGCGAGAAGGCGCGCGAGACTGAGCCTGCGCGCCTGCCCTTGGGAAAGATGGGCCGCCCAGTAGTCCGCCAGATCGAGGAGATCGAAGGCGTCGAGAGCGGCCTCCGCTCCTTCCGGGTCGCTCCCGCCGCCATAGTAGCGCTGCCAGAAGCTCACATTTTCGATGACGGACAGCCTCGGCTTAATCCCGTTCGCATGACCGATATAGTGCAGGAAGCCTTCAGCGCTTGTGTCGCCCTTGGGGCCGCTAACCCGCACGCTGCCGGACGCAGGACGCAAATACCCGGCGATCGTGCGAAGCAGGGTCGTTTTCCCTGCGCCGTTCGGGCCGCGCAGGACGAGCGCATTTCCTGAGCGCACCTTGAATGACACAGGCTCAACCACGATGCGGCCGCCCCGCTGGCAGGCAAGCCCTTCCACCGCGATCGCCGTGACAGCCATCGCGCGCGAGGGAGATGTGCCGGAGCGGGCCAACGGCTTAAAATTCGTCAAATTAAAATTCTCGTTTCAGGAGGCAGGCGCGCCCATCTTTATGTTAGTGTGCGGCCCGCTCACAAGATACAATTTCGCAGGCAGTAAGGAGAATTCGCCGTGGCACCCCTGGCTCCGCGCTCTGTTGATAGCTTCCACTCCCGCAAGACATTCAAAGTCGAAGGCAAAGACTACGAGTATTTCTCGTTGCCAGATGCCGAAGCGAACGGGCTTCCCGGCATCGCCGCGTTGCCTTACTCGCTGAAGGTGCTTCTGGAAAACCTTCTGCGGTTCGAGGACGGCCACACCGTCACGGCGGACGATATTCGCGCGATGGCGCAATGGCTCTTGCAAAAAAGTTCCACGCGCGAAATCGCGTTCCGTCCGGCCCGTGTGCTGATGCAGGACTTCACCGGCGTGCCCGCCGTGGTCGACCTCGCCGCGATGCGCGATGCGATGGCAAACCTTCACGGCGACACCGCAAAAATCAATCCGCTCGTTCCGGTCGATCTCGTCATCGACCATTCCGTGATGGTGGACAGCTACGGCAATGCGCGCTCGTTCGAGATCAACGTCGATCTCGAATATCAGCGCAACAAGGAGCGCTACGAGTTCTTGCGCTGGGGATCGCGCGCCTTCGCGAACTTCCGCGTCGTGCCGCCCGGCACAGGAATTTGCCATCAGGTCAATTTGGAATATCTCGCCCAGACGGTCTGGACGAAGGATGAGGGCGGCGTCACCCAGGCGTTCCCGGATACGCTGGTAGGCACGGACAGCCACACAACGATGGTCAACGCGCTCTCGGTGTTGGGCTGGGGCGTCGGCGGCATCGAGGCGGAGGCGGCGATGCTGGGCCAGCCCATTTCCATGCTGATCCCCGAGGTCGTCGGCTTCCGTTTTACAGGCGCACTGAAAGAGGGTGTCACCGCCACAGACCTTGTGCTGACGGTCACACAGATGCTTCGCAAGAAAGGCGTTGTCGGCAAATTCGTCGAATATTTCGGCCACGGACTCGAACTCGCTTTCCGTCGAAGACCGCGCGACGATGGCGAACATGGCGCCCGAATATGGCGCAACCTGCGGATTCTTTCCCGTTGACAAGGACACAATCAACTATCTCCGGGCGACGGGCCGCGATGCGCATCGCGTGGCGCTGGCCGAGGCTTATGCGAGAGCGCAGGGGCTTTGGCGCGATGCCGGCACGCAGGACCCCGTTTTCACAAGCGCGCTCGAGCTGGATCTTGCGACCGTCGAGCCGAGCCTCGCAGGGCCGCGCCGTCCGCAGGACCGCGTTCCGCTTGCGCGCGCTTCGGAAGGGTTTCTCGATGCCCTGGCAGAAATGCGCAATGTGAAGCCCGGCGGCGACGCCGCGGAGATGGTCAGCGAAGGCGGCGGCAGCGTCGAGCCTCTGGAACGGTCCGGCCCCGTCGAAGGCGAGAACTACGCGATTTCGGACGGCCACGTTGTCATCGCCGCGATCACGTCGTGCACGAACACCTCGAATCCGAGCGTTCTTATTGCGGCGGGTCTGCTTGCCCGCAAGGCGCGCGAGAAAGGCTTGAAGCCGAAACCCTGGGTCAAGACCTCGCTGGCGCCAGGCAGCCAAGTTGTCACCGATTATCTGACGAAGTCCGGTCTGCAATCCGATTTGGATGCGCTTGGCTTTGAACTCGTCGGCTATGGCTGCACGACCTGCATCGGCAACTCTGGCCCACTGCCAGAGCCGATCTCAAAGGCCGTCAACGACAACGATCTGGTGGTGGCCGCCGTCCTTTCGGGCAACCGGAATTTCGAGGGCCGCGTCAACCCTGATGTGCGCGCCAACTATCTCGCCTCGCCGCCGTTGGTCGTTGCTTATGCGCTCGCGGGCACCATGAAGCTCAACCTCGCGACGGAGGCGATCGGCGCTGGCGCGGACGGTGCGCCCATTTTCCTCAAGGACCTCTGGCCATCGTCCGCGGAAATTGCGGACTTCATCCGCACCTATGTCACGCCCGATATGTTCAGGACTCGATACGCCGATGTCTTCAAGGGGGATACGCGCTGGCAGGCAGTCGGCGGCTCGAAGACGGGTCAGACCTATGTGTGGGAGGGTGGCTCGACTTACGTCCAGAATCCACCCTATTTCGAGGATCTGACCGGCGATGCGCCCGCGCCCCTTACCGACATCGAGAATGCGCGCGTTCTCGGCCTGTTCCTCGATTCGATCACGACGGACCATATCAGCCCGGCGGGCTCCATCGCGAAATCCGGCCCCGCTGGAAAATATCTTCTGGCCCATAACGTGACGGCTGCCGACTTCAATTCGTATGGCGCGCGGCGAGGCAACCACGAAGTCATGATGCGCGGCACCTTCGCGAATATCCGCATTAAGAACCAGATGGCGCCGGGCGTCGAAGGGGGCGTGACGATCCATTACCCGGACGGCGAGCAGATGCCGATTTACGACGCCGCGATGAATTACAAGGCTGAAGGCGTGCCGCTCGTCATTTTCGCCGGGCGCGAATATGGGACCGGATCGAGCCGCGACTGGGCCGCGAAAGGCACGCGGCTCCTCGGCGTGCGCGCCGTGATCGCGCAGAGCTTCGAACGTATTCACCGCTCGAACCTCGTCGGCATGGGCGTGCTTCCCCTCGTCTTCGAGGAAGGCGTGTCCTGGCCGGACCTCGGGCTCAAGGGCAGCGAGACCGTAACCATTCGCGGCATAAAAGAACTCAAGCCGCTGATGAAGCTGACGGCGCATATCGCCTTCGCGGATGGAGCGAAGAAGGATGTCCCGCTGCTCTGCCGGATCGATACGCTCGATGAGCTAAATTACTTCATGAGCGGCGGCATCCTGCACTACGTGCTGCGCAACCTTGCGGCAGCCTGATCGATTCGAGACTCGGTTTGAGCAAGCCCCGGTACGCCGGGGCTTTTTTTGTGCAATCCGGGCCAAATTGCGCACAATCCGACATGCGCCGTCTGGTTTGGCGAAAGGTTGTCAGCAGAAAAAACCCTTTCTTTCACAGCACGTTACAGAAACAAATAAAAACGACAAAGAAAACCTTGATTGTTCGAAATCCTCCTGAGACACTGGCCGCATATCAAAGATGGTGAAGCTGAGTGCACCGCTCGCGACAAGCGTCGCGCGCAAAATACAAGGCGTTTTGAAAGCCTCGCGGTACGTCTAGGAAACTCTATAATTTTAGGGAGTCCTGCCATGCAGGAACGAACCGAGCCCGCATTTCATGAATGGGTTGAGACGGCGAATCACTTGGCCAGACACTGTGCGTCAACTGTGGCCTGCCCCTGCTGCGGAAGCACCTCTCTCAGCGTAAGAGATGTCGAATACGGCTTCGGCCATGACAGAGGCGTGCAGCGCTACATCTCATGCGGCTGCTGCGGCGCATTCAGCAGCGTGAACGTGAAATGCGCCGGCGAGACCGGGAGCAAGACCTTTCGCGTCGCCGAATAAAGCCGCGGCTGCCCTAGCATTAAGGTCGCGCTTTCTGCGCCCTTTGCCGCTGCCTCAAGCACGGGATGCGCAAAGGTTCGAGATGCGCGTCCTTTCCCGATCACGTAATAAACTGTTTCCCCGTGGTTTTTTGGCGAATTATGGTTTAAAACCATAATTCTTTCGATCAGGGCCTCCTCTAGCGCTTGCGTCCTCTTTTGTCGATGCCATTCCGTAGAGCGAAGATGCCCCGGCTTGCCTGCAATTTTTGCACGGCGTAACCCGATCGCCGCGCCAACTCGCCGATGGTCAAATCCATGCCCGATTTTCCCCCTTGAATCTACAGTCGCTGTAGATGCTATGTGATGTCGAGTTGAAAGCGAAGGACTGTCAAGGATGGGCAAAGCGTGCTGCGGATGTGGAGCTGAGTTGCGAGCGCGTGACCGGGCCTACCGTCGCGCCCTCTGGCTCGTGCTTGTCATCAACGCCGCAATGTTTCTTCTTGAGATCGGGGCCGGATTGGCGGCCGGTTCGGCTTCCCTGCAAGCCGATGCTCTCGACTTTCTCGGCGACGCCGGCAACTACGCCATCAGCCTGTTTGTCGTGGGCATGGCTCTGCGATACCGGGCGATGGCGGCTCTCGGCAAGGGCGCGACGATGGGCGTCGTCGGACTATGGGTGATCGGCGTCACTGTGTGGCATGCCATTCACGGCACGCTTCCGCAGGCCTTCGCCATGGGCATGATCGGCCTCGCGGCGCTCGTCGCCAATGCTGCATCCTTCGCCGTGCTCTGGGCGCATCGCGGCGGCGACTTCAATATGCGCTCAGCCTGGGTTTGCACGCGCAATGACGTTATCGGCAACCTTGCGGTGCTGCTCGCGGCGTTCGGGGTCTTCGGAACGGGCGCGGGTTGGCCGGACCTCATCGTCGCGGCGATTATGGGGACGCTCGCCTTGCAGGGCGCCACAATAGTCTGCCGGCATGCCCTCGCCGAGCTGCGGCAGTCGACAGGGGCGGTTTCGGTCGCGGCTGACTAGTTTCAGCGCCTCGTTGCAAAAATCTGCGCCACCCCGATCTCAAGCGGATTAACCGGCAGGGTCACGGCGTATATGGCGCATGAGTGTGTGGATCTCGAAGCCCGATGCCTATGACGTTCTCGCCAACCTTGCGCCAATGCGGCGATACGCGCGAGCCCTTACGCGTGACGAATGCGCCGCCGAGGATCTCGTCCACGACGCCCTGGTGCGCGCCTATGAAAAGCGCTCGACCTTTCGCTTAGGCGGCAATCTCCGCACGTGGATTCTTTCGATCCTGCATAACACGTTTGTCGATAGTCAGCGGCGGCTCAAGGCTGAACAAAGGCGCGTCTCCGAAACAGCCGAGCTTTCGCAGCCCTATTTTCCAGCCAGTCAAGACAATGCGATCCGGCTTGGGCAGATCAGGCAAGCCTTCCTGAAGCTGCCGGAGGAGCAGCGGGCGGTGCTTCACCTCGTGGCCATCGAGGGCATGCCATATAAGGAAGCGGCTGACGCTCTCGCAATCCCCATCGGCACCTTAATGTCGCGCCTGGCGCGCGCACGGGCCGCCCTGCGGTCCTTCGAGGAAGGCGGGGATGCGGGCCCCGTCGAGACTGATCCGCCCGCAGCCCGTAAATACGGACATCCGAGACTGAGAGTTGTCGGAGGGCAGAATGAGTGATCCGATCACCGAACCGGAGCTGCACGCCTACATCGATTCCCAGCTTGACGCGCCCCGCTGTGTGGAGGTTGAGGAATATCTGGCGCAGAACCCGCCGCTCGCGGCGCGGATAATGGCCGATATGCATGCACGGCACTTGCTGCGTCTCGCATTTCGCGCCCGTGACGAGCATCCCACTCCCGAAGCGATCCACGCTGCAAGGCGGCTCGGGCGCGCTTTTGGGTGGCGGCGCGTGGGGCTGCGCCTGCGCTCGCTTGCGGCCTGCGCCCTTCTCGTGGGCGCCGGCTGGTTTGCGCACTCGCATGTTGGCGTCTTCCGGTTGGGTGACGCCCATGCGCGTCAAGACTTTATCGAGGATGCGGTGCGGTCGCATGAGGCTGCGCTCATACGCTCTCAGATGGTCTCGCAACGTGGCGCGGAAACCTACGATCCAAAAGAAATCATGGCCGCGACAGGGATCTCTCTGCCGCGTCTCCCACAGGATTGGCGGGTGATCGATACAGAGATTTTCCCGTCCAGTTCCGGAGAAAGCGTCGAGCTTACGCTGGAAGCTGGCGAGCTCGGAAAAATATGGCTGTTTGCTGCGAGGTCCCGGGCCGACGCCGATGCTATCCCTCTAACGACGATAGGCGGACCCAAAGGAACGACAGTCTATTGGCAGAAGAAAGATCTGGCTTTCGCCCTCACCGGCTCCGCTTCCGAAGCGGCCTTGAAGAAGGCCGCCTTCGAGCTTGGCGCATGAACAGCTTGCAAGGAAAGATAAACTGATGAGTGACGACGACACCATCTTGCGGAACCGGGCCGCACAACCTTCCGAAGCGTTTGTGGACGAAGGCTTACGAAGGCATATGCTCCGCGTCTATAACTATATGGGCGGCGGCCTGGTCTTGACTGGCCTTGTCGCGCTGCTTGTGGCTTCCACGCCAGCGATCTATCAGCCGATCTTCGGAACGCCGCTGAAGTGGGCGGTGATGCTGGCGCCGCTTGCTTTCATTCTCGTCCTGTCCTGGAAAATTGAAACCCTGTCGGCGGCTACCTCCCAGATGCTGTTTTGGGCATTCTGCGCCTTGATGGGGCTTTCTCTTGCCTCGGTGTTTCTCGTCTTCACGGGAACGAGCATCGCCAGGACCTTTTTCATTGCAGCCGCCATGTTCGGAGCGACAAGCCTCTACGGATACACCACGCGCCGCGATCTCTCGAGCATGGGTTCGTTCCTGTTCATGGGCCTGATCGGCGTCATCATAGCGATGCTTGCGAATTTGTTCATCCAGTCGAGCGCGCTTCAGTTCGCCATCTCAGTTATAGGGGTGATGGTGTTCACTGGGCTGACTGCTTACGACACGCAAAATATCAAGCAGCAATACGCCGAAGGCCACGGCACGGAAATGCAGTCCAAGCTTGCCGTGTTTGGCGCCCTGTCTCTCTACCTGAATCTTATCAATATCTTCCAGTTGCTGCTCGGCCTTACAGGCGAGCGTGAGTGACCGCTCCCCCAAGCCCAACGCGGCGCCCTCCATTCCTCCCCCGCCGCGTTGGGTCCCTACAGTTCGTTCGCCGCCCGTGCATTAATCTTTGTTGGTTAACAGGGGCGTCCCGGATTTTTTTCCGGTCAGAGGTTTGGTTAAAAATCAGTATACAAGGCGCGGAATGAGCGCGTCGTGGCCTTGCGTTCCGAGGCAGAAAATCCCCTCCATGTCATTAAAAAACTTCAATATTTTGTCGTCGACGAAATGCCCATTAAATTAAATTTAATGTCGGAATTTTTTTCTTTACTGGGACGCGCAAAAGTCCGTTAAATATGTTTTGTTTCAACAGATTAACGCGTGTGCGCGGCTGAAATAGCCGCGGCTCGGGCGGCGGCGGTGCATCCCTCCGGTGTGTTTTCGCGCGATTATCTCATAATTCCCAAGGGTTGGCGCGGATTCACGCTGTCGTTAACCTGCCGAAAAGGCGATTTCGCCGAAGATCTTTCAGGACAAGAGAAACGAACGAAAGCGTCAGGGACAAGTTGACACGTGGATGCCGGTATTTGCGGGATGCATACAAAAAGCAGCACTGATTATATTCAATTCGGGCGATCAACTGAACTTTCGAACTGGATCGGGGGATTGAGAGAGCGGCCCGCAGCGTATACTCAAAAAAGCGCCAGGGATGAACAAAATGCAAAGGATGTTTCTTACCGCGTCGGTTTCGGCTTTGCTCGCGGGCGTCGCGGCGCCTGCCTCCGCAAATCAGGAGCTCCTGAAAATGCAGCAAGACCCGAAACAGTGGGTGATGCAGACGGGAGACTATTCGAACCACCGCTTCTCCAAACTGAAGCAGATAACGGCTGATAATGTCGGGAAGCTGCAAGTCGCCTGGACCTTCTCAACAGGCGTTCTCCGCGGCCATGAAGGCGGCCCGCTGGTGATCGGCGATATCATGTATGTCCATGCGCCATTTCCAAATACGGTTTTCGCGCTCGACCTGAAGAATGACGGCAAAATCCTTTGGAAGTATGAGCCGAAGCAGGACCCGTCCGTCATCCCGGTGATGTGCTGCGACACGGTCAACCGGGGCGTTGCTTATGGCGACGGCAAGATTTTCCTCCATCAGGCCGATACCACGCTCGTCGCGCTCGACGCCAAGACAGGCAATGTGGTTTGGTCGGTGAAGAACGGCGATCCGGCCAAGGGCGAGACCGGAACCTCTGCGCCTGTCGTCGTCAAGGACAAGGTGCTGCTCGGCATATCTGGCGCCGAGTTCGGCATCCGGGGCCATCTCACGGCCTATGATATCGAGACCGGCAAGCTTGCATGGCGCGCCTATTCAACTGGCCCGGACAAAGAACTGCTCGTCGATCCGCAGAAAACAACCGAGTTGGGGAAACCAATTGGCGAGAATTCCAGCCTCCGCGCCTGGGAAGGCGATCAGTGGAAGATGGGTGGCGGCTCTACCTGGGGCTGGTATTCCTACGATCCTCAGCTGAACCTCATCTATTATGGCTCCGCGAACCCCGGAACCTGGAATCCGAACCAGCGGCCCGGCGATAACAAATGGTCCATGACGATTTTCGCCCGCAACCCCGATACGGGCATGGCGAAATGGGTCTACCAAATGACGCCGCACGATCAGTGGGACTATGACGGCATCAACGAGATGATCCTGGCCGAGCTGAACATGGGCGGAAAGGAGCGGAAAACACTCGTTCATTTCGACCGCAACGGCTTCGCCTACACGCTCGACCGCGAAACGGGCGAATTGCTTGTCGCCGAGAAATACGATCCCGTTGTGAACTGGGCCACAAAGGTCGACATGGACAAGAATTCCAAGACCTATGGCCGCCCGCTGGTCGTCCCGGAGTTTGCGCCAGGGTCCAAGGGCGAGGACGTCAACTACAAGAATATCTGCCCCGCGGCGCTTGGCAGCCAAGGATCAGCAACCGGCCAGCTATTCGCCGGAGACCAGGCTCTTTTACGTTCCGACGAACCATGTTTGCATGGACTATGAGCCCTTCCGTGTCTCGTACTCGGCAGGTCAGCCTTATGTCGGCGCAACCTTGTCGATGTATCCGCCCCAGGGCTCGACCAATATGGGGAATTTCATCGCCTGGGATGCCCGCGCCGGCAAGATCGTCTGGTCCAACCCCGAGCTTTTCTCGGTCTGGTCCGGCGCTCTTTCGACCGCAGGCGGCGTCGTCTTCTATGGGACGCTCGAAGGCTATTTGAAAGCCGTGGATGCGAAGACCGGCAAGGAGCTTTTCAAGTTCAAAACGCCGTCCGGCATCATCGGCAACGTGACGACCTATGAGCATAAGGGCAAACAATACGTTGCGGTCTTGTCTGGCGTCGGCGGCTGGGCGGGCATCGGGCTTGCGGCTGGCTTGACCAACCCGATGAGGGCCTGCGGGCGGCAATCCCCCGGCGCCGTGGGCGGCTACGCGGCTCTCTCCAAATACACCTCTCTCGGCGGCACACTGACAGTATTCACTATGCCGGGCTCATGAAGTCACGCTGCTCATGACTGAAGCCGGGTCTTCGCTGCTCGGGCCTCCGGCGGCGGCGAGCCCCGGCCGCTTCACGAAACAGGAGTGTTCCATGACGAAGAGACGACGGGCCGGCCAGTTGGCCCAGCACAAAAGAGAGATCGAAGACAGCGCAACCAATGGCAAAGAGGAGCTTATGGAGGCCATGGTCGCCGCCTGCGCCGCTATCGCCTTCGCCGATGGAAGTTTAGACATCAGAGAGCGCCGCCGGATGTTTACTCTGATCCAAACGCACCCGTCCTTCGCGGGATTTTCTCACGCAGACGTCGCCGTTGAATTCGAACGCAACAAAACTGCATTTGAAGACGATCCCGAGACGGCCCGCCGGGAAGCGGTCCTTGCGATCA
Organism: uncultured Alphaproteobacteria bacterium; assembly: GCA_963819665.1. Taxonomy (GTDB): domain Bacteria; phylum Pseudomonadota; class Alphaproteobacteria; order Rhizobiales; family Rhodomicrobiaceae; genus Rhodomicrobium. Next base: position 3,039 of record CAWFXN010000027.1, on the reverse strand, counting down.
GATCGTTAAAGGCAAGCGCCGCCGACGCTCATTTCATCCTTTCCGCTTGCCGGCAGGTGCTTGAAGCGGATGGGGTGCGGCTCCTAAGGAATTTTCTACGCTCAGAGATTCACGCAGCCCTGCCGCCCCCTCGCGACGAAGCTTCACTCGGCAGGGCTCTTTAACATCGACCTGCGCATCCTGAGGACATTTTCATGACGCTCGCAGAGATCTTGCGCAGCGTTGCCGCCCCTCGCGACGAAGCTTCGCTCGGCAGGGCCCTTTAACATCGGCCTGTCCAATTGGTTCATCGTGCGCCCACCCCCGCATAAATAAGGACATCCTCCCCCCTTCGCCCCGAAACGCCGCAAGGCGTTATCGGGGTATTGTCTTCAGGCCCCTCAGGCGCGAGGCAGCACGCCCTGCTTTACATCCCTGGTGGAGGAAAGCTGCCGGCGTCTCCGCCAGTCACCGAGAAACAGCAAAATCGGAGCCGCGATGAATACGGATGAGCTTGCCGCGATCACAATGCCAAAGACCATAGGCAAAGCAAAGCTCATGACCGCGCTACCACCCCAGATAGCCATGGGAAGCATAGCGAGAAAGGCTGTGACCGAGGTGTAAAGGCTGCGGGCCAGTGTTTCGTTGATCGACTTATCGATCAGATCTCGCAGGCTCATCTTCCTATACAGGCGCATGTTTTCGCGCATGCGGTCGTAGACCACGACCTTGTCATTCACCGAGTAGCCAATACGACCTTGTCATTCACCGAATAGCCAATCAGTGTGAGAAGCGCGGCAATGGCGGTGAGGTTGAAGTCGATCCCAGTGACCGCGAAAAAGCCAACGGTCTTTGTCACATCGAGGACAAGAGTGGCGATGGCGCCGATCGCGAACGCCCATTCGAAGCGGACCCAAATGTAGATGAGCATCGCGAAGCTCGCGAGTGCGACTGACCATATGCCCGTCGAGGCAAGTTCGCCGCTGACTTTCGGGCCGACAACCTCCGTCCGCTCGATCCTGGAACCTGGAGCAATCTCCGAAAGCTTTGCCCGGATGCTTTGAACGGCCGCGTTTTGGGCGTCTTCGCCTCCTGGCTGCCGTTCGGCCCGGACGAGCACGGTCGATGGATTGCCGAACTCCTGTAACGTGACTTCGCCAAGCCCAAGCGAATCGAGACCGGAACGAAGGCTTGAGAGATCGGCTGGGCCCTTCGTCACCACCTCCATCTGGATGCCGCCGCGAAAGTCCACGCCGTAGTTCAATCCCGGTTTGAAAAAAAGCGCAATCGACGCCAGCGAAAGGAGAATGGACATCGCTATGCCGGCGAATCGTGCGCGCATGAAGGGAATCGCCGTGGAGTCGGGAATAAGCTTCAGTCCAAACAGAGGCTCGATGCGCAGCGTCTTCATCCGCCAATGTCCGACAATAGAGGTCATGATCACGCGAACGATGGATACGGCCGTGAACATCGAGATAAGAATGCCAAGGCCCATGGTGACCGCAAATCCGCGAACCGGCCCTGAGCCAAACATAAAAAGAAGGGTCGTGGCGATCAGAGCAGTGACATTCGAATCCACGATGGTCGCATAGGCGCGCCTAAAGCCTGCATCGAGGGCCGCCAGGGCGCTGAGCCCTTTTCGGCTTTCTTCTCGAATGCGTTCGTTGATGAGAACATTCGCATCGACGGCGAGGCCAATCCCAAGCACGATGCCGGCGATGCCCGGCAATGTCAGTGTCGCGCCAAGAAGGCTTAGCGCGCCGAAAGTTAGGACAACATTGAGCGCAAGCGCAAAGTTCGCGACAAGACCCCAAGCTCCGTACAACGCGAACATGAAGGCGAAGACGAGACCGAAGCCGATGAGACCGCTTAAAAGGCCCTTCTCGATAGCGTCGGCGCCCAGATCCGCGCCTACGGTGCGTTCCTCGATGACTGTAAAGGGCGCGGGCAACGCGCCGGCTCGCAACAAGGCCGCGAGGTCTGAGGCTTGCGTGATGGTGAAATGACCGCTGATCTGCCCCGAACCACCTGTGATCGGTTCACGAATGACAGGCGCGCTTAGGACCTTCCCGTCGAGCACGATCGCAAACGGCTCGCCTACGTTCGCCTGCGTGATGGCTGCGAACTCACTCGCGCCTATGCTGTTCAAGCGAAATGAGACAACCGGTTGGTTGGTTTGCGGGTCAAAATCTGGACGCGCGTCTCTGAGACGTTCGCCGGACAGAGCGATATGGTCTTCTATGGCGTAGCGCTCGCCCGAGTCGGCGCCAGGCAGCACACGGACGCCAGGCGAAACCGGTCCTGCTGGGTCGTCCTGCGCAAGCAGGTGAAACGTTAGCTTCGCCGTGCTGCCGATAAGCTCACGGATGCGCGCCGGATCTTGCACGCCGGGCAACTGAACCAGAATCCGATTAACGCCAGCCCGCTGGATTGTCGGCTCCGCGACCCCCACCTGATCAATTCGCCGCCTGATAATTTCGAGGCTTTGTCCGATCGCGGCATTTACCCGATCCGACAAAGCGGCCTGAGTGAGCGATATGCGGATCTGCCCAGCGCCTTCCGAAGCGATTTTTAGGTCCCCGCCGCCGTCGCCAAACGAAAAGGGATCGATTGGCATGGCAAGCTTTTGCAACTCACGGACGGCATCGGACTGGCGGCCAGCGTCCTTTAAGGTCACGATCACGCTGTCGCTCTGGCGACGGATGGATTCCGGCTCTATGCCAGCAAGCTTGAGGTCACGGCGCGCTCCTGCAGCAAGGTCTTGCAAACGCTCTTGAACGAGACCGCGGCTATCGATCTCGAGGACGAGGTGCGACCCCCCGCGCAAATCGAGGCCAAGCGTAACCTGTTGCTTCGGAAGCCAGTTCGGAAGGCTGGCAAGTTGTTGACTGGTGAGAAGATTTGGTAGCGCCAGGGCCACACCGATCAGAATAACAGTGGCATAAGCCGCCAGTACCCATCGAGGAGTCCGCATAAAGTGCCTCCAGGTAAAGAATTAATGTGCCGGCTCCAGTGCATGGGCCAAGCGTATTGCTACGTGAGGGGATGAAAGTCAGCCGT
>CAWFXN010000026.1:0-26501 GCA_963819665.1 uncultured Alphaproteobacteria bacterium | reverse complement strand
CGGCCTATGCGATCGCCGTAGTGCCCGAAGATCGCCGCGCCGACGGGCCGCGCCGCAAAGCCGACAGCGTAAATGCCGAACGCCTGCAAAGTGCCGGTCAGCGGATCCGAGTTCGGAAAATAGAGCTTTGCAAAAACGAGGCCTGTCACGATGCTGTAGAGAAAGAAGTCGTACCACTCGATGGTTGTCCCGATCGTGCTGGCTATAACCGCTCGATAGAGTTGCTTTTGATGATCTTGTTCTGAGAGCGAGAATCGTGCGCAGTGACGGCACTGGTCATAGGCGACCTCCCGGGAAACCTCCTGCTCGCATTAAATGTGAACATGAGAGGCTATGGCGTTTCCATTTTGTTTTGGCGGCAAAGCGCCGCTCAAGTATAAACGCGGTTTGTCCGGCATAGTTCCGTAGGCATCCTTATTTCTGTGAGGCCAGCGCCTTTGGGATGGTTCAGGCCGCGATGCGCGCCTTGCTCAAAGCTGCATCCACGAGCTTCTGGCTTTCCGCCCAAAGGCGGCCGGCGATAACCGGGTCGTCAGCGATGGGATTGGTCGCGGCCTGCCTTTTCTTGACGAAATAGGCGCCGGTGACGCCTTCAATTGAGGGCGAGGTCGCCACAAAAAGCGAGTTTTCCGCGCCTCGCTCGGGCGACATCATAATCGGCTTCATCACAGACCAGCCAAAGCCGAAGACGCCGCCCTTGTTTCCGATCCCGGTCCCGACAAGGCCGGGATGAAGGCTGTTCGCCGTTATGTGCCGGGGAGGAAGGCGGCGCGCCAGTTCCTTTGTGAAGAGAATGTTCGCGAGCTTCGACTGCGAGTAGGCATCCAACATCTTGTAGCGCCGGGAAAGCATGAGATCGCCGAGATCGATCGATGCGCGCTTCGCCGCTGTCGACGCCACGTTCACGATCCGCGCTTTTCGGCCGAATTCGCCTCCGCGTTCCAAGGCGGGCAGGATCGTGTTTGTGAGCAGAAATGGCGCCAGGTGATTGACCGCGATGGTCATTTCGTAGCCGTCCGCCGTCAGCTCCCGGACTGGCGAGAAAAGCCCCGCATTGTTGATGAGGATATAAATCTGCGGATAGCGCTCGAGAATTTTAGCGGCTGCGTCGCGCACCGCCGTCAGGTTTGCGAAATCGGCGACGACCACATCCGGTTTCTTGCCGCGCATTTTCGTCACCATCGCGCGCGCATCCTCCCCGCGGTGGGGATCGCGGCAAATCATGATGACCTGAGCGCCCGCCCTGGCGAGACCGATGGCGGTCCAAAGCCCGATCCCGCCTGTCGCGCCTGTTACGATGGCCGTTCGCCCGTCCTGGCTTGGCAAAGAGGATCTCGGGGTTTGCGTTTGCGTTCGAGGGGTTTCGGTCATCGTCGCCTCCGGAATTCCTGCAGAGTAAACAAAAAGGCCGCGGTTTTGTCGCCGCGGCCCATCCAAAAGGTCCGGTCGCCTACCGGGTCAGGATGATGAAATCGCTGTAATCGTCGGTTTCGCGGCTGATGCCGCTGTCCGACACGATGAGAGAGCCGCCCGCCCAAAGCATTTCGGATATCTTTCCCGCGACCTCCGCCGGAAACTCGATGCGGTCGAGCGCCGTGGAAGCCGATGTCGCCGGCGCAGGAACGCGGGGGCTGTCGTCGTCATCGTCATAATAACGGCTGTGGCGCTTCCGCGAGCGGTCTGTATCTGCGCTCGAACTCGGGCAATGTCATCACGAGCCAGCGAAGCTTCGGAGCGTCCGCCGCGCCGCCCTTTGCCGGCGGCATGGCCATATAAAGATGCGTGCCGAGCGGTTTCTCGGGATCGCGGATCGTCACCGGCACGTCGAAGACCTTGAGATAGTTCTGGCGTACATAGAGGCGCTGAGTCTTGCGGCTGATGAAGACCGAAACGGGCGCAAGACGGCGGTTCCAGATCTTCACGCCTTCCGCGGCCGACCTCTGAGCTTTATCGAGTTCTTTATAGACTTTCAGGGTCGAGGCCCATTCGTCGTCTTTTTGGGCTTTGGCGCGCTGACTTGCCTCAACGCGTGTTTCCGCCTCTTTGACCTTTGTCTCTGCTTCGGCTTTCGCCGTATTGGCGGCATTCATCGCCGCATCGCCCGACGCCTTTTTGAGCTGCCGGTCAGCGGCTTCAACTCGGTCTTTGGCGATGTTGAGCGCGATCTGCGCCTTTTTCAGATCAACGGCCGCAATCTGCATTTCCTTGGCTTTGGCCTGAATGGCTGAGCGCGCAGGGCTCGCCGCAGCCGCCGCCTCCTCCGCTTTCTTGGCCGCCAACACCTTCATGGCCTTGGCGTACTCAAGCGGGTTTAAGAGTTTCTGCGTTGCGCCGCCCGGCTGGCCCTCTCCGCCATCGACCTTGATCGCGATCTTCTCCGCCGCTCCATCGGATGTCGTCAGGGCGTTTTGGAGGATGCGCGCCGATATGCTCATGCTATCCGGACCCGGCTCGGGCAGGAGAGCCGGCGCCGGCAGCTTCGCATGGGAGAACGGCGCCGGAGCGACGTCCTGGCGCGTGATGATTACGCGCTCGTTACCCTGGGTAACGCCAAACATGCGCTTTGCGAAATCGTGCGGCAGCCTGATGCAGCCGTGAGAGGCGGGATAACCCGGCAAGGCTCCTTCGTGCATGGCGACGCCCGACCAAGTGATGCGCTGCATGAAAGGCATGGGCGCGCCGCTGTAGATATTCGAGTGATGGAGCCGCTCTTTTCCGAGAATGTTGAAAATTCCCAACGGGGTCGGATGGCCGGGCATTCCCGTGGAGATGGGCGCGTGAGCATAGAGGCCATCGTTCGAGTAGACGGAAACGTGCTGCCGGCCGAGCGATACGATGAAAAACATGGGGCCGCTTGGCGCCGCCTCCTCCACCGGCTTCTGCTTCTTCTCTGAAGCGCTCCGATGCCGGGTATGCTGGCGATCAGCCTGATGACGGGGATCTCCAGCATCTGCCCTGTGCCGAGGATCTTGGTGGTCTGTACGATGGCGAGAGCGTGCTATCGCGCTGTCTACAAGGGGGATGGAAGCACCCGCGACGCAAGCAAGGACGAGAAATCGCCGCCATCGCCGCGGCGATGGATGAAAAAAACGAAAGAAGATTGCTTCCACGGAAAATATCCCACCACGAGGAGCCTGACGCGACATGAGCAGCCTTTCCCGGGTACTCCACTAATGACCGATCAGCCCAAGTTACTTCAGTTACGCGGACTGAAAAAGTCTGGTCTTAGATCCTGGAGCAGGGAAAAGTCGCCAAGGGTTAATTACGCCGCCAAAGTTACGATTTAGTTGTGATGGGAGCCGTTACCCCGGCGGCTGGCTTTGCCTGCGGGTCTGAAGATTGGCCAACGGTCCATTGAACGCCGAAGCCAGCCGCAAACGCCTCAAAGCCAAGGTGCGGGAGGTGTTCCGCAAAGGACGCGGCCAAAGCCTGACCAAAACGATCCAGCAGCTCAACCCCCTCCTGCGAGGATGGGCCAATTACTTTCGCCTGACCGAGGAGAAGGGAGTGCTGGAGGACCAAACTGCGGGCGCTGCTCCTGGCGGCAGTGGAAGCGAACGTCTGCACGCGCCTGAAACCTGATGAATGGGGACTGACGAAGGAAAGGGCGTGGACCTCTGCAAGCAACGGGCGCGGCCCGTGGTGGAACGGAGGCGCTTCGCACATGAACCAAGCGCTCCCCAAATCCTGGTTCGCCAAGGTAGGCCTTGTCTCGCTGCTGGATCCCCGGCAGCGCTTCCAGACAACTTCATGAACCGCCGGATGCGGAACCGCGCGTCCGGTGGTGTGGGAGGACGGCGGGGGCAACCCCGCCTCCTACCCGATTTCGGCAGCGAGATGTCGGACGGCTTCAGGCTTCGGGGCGCGGGCGAGGCCGTCGGTGTTGGTCCTGCCCCGCGCCTTGAAGATCGCTTTTTATGCTTCAGCCAGTGAAGACAGCGCGGCGTTCAGCGTTGGGCTTGGCCGCATGGCTGCCGATACCTTTTCGAAATCCGGGCGATAGTAGCCGCCGGTGTCCTGCGGTTTGCCCTGGGCCGCGGTCAGTTCGGCCAGGATCTTCGGCTCGTTCTCCGCAAGCGCCTCTGCGAGCGGCTTGAAGCGCGCCTTAAGGTCCTTGTCCTTCGTCTGCTCGGCCAGCGCCTGCGCCCAGTAGAGCGCGAGGTAGAAGTGGCTTCCGCGATTGTCGAGCTCGCCGATTTTGCGGGCGGGCGAGCGGTTATTTTCCAGGATCTTGGCGTTGGCCTGATCCAGCGTTTCCGCGAGGACCTCGGCTTTTTTGTTCTTGAAGACCTGGCTCAAATGCTCGAGCGCCACGCCAAGCGCGAGAAACTCGCCAAGCGAATCCCAGCGCAGGTAACCTTCCTCTCGGAACTGCTGCACATGCTTCGGCGCGGAGCCGCCAGCGCCGGTCTCGAACAGGCCGCCGCCATCCATCAGGGGGACGATGGAGAGCATCTTCGCGCTGGTTCCGAGTTCGAGGATGGGGAAGAGGTCGGTCAGGTAATCGCGGAGCACGTTGCCCGTGGCCGAAATCGTGTCCTTGCCCACCCGAATGCGCTCGATTGAAAACTTCACCGCGTCTTGCGGCGCCATGATGCGGATGTCGAGGCCCTTCGTGTCGTGATCTTGCAGATAGCGCTCGACCTTCTTGATGATCTCGGCGTCATGGCCGCGGTTCTTGTCCAGCCAGAAAACAACGGGCGTGTGGCTGAACCGGGCGCGATTGACCGCGAGCTTGACCCAGTCCTGGATCGGGGCGTCCCTGACCTGACACATGCGGAAGATGTCGCCCGGCTCGACATCCTGTTCGAGCAGAATCTGGCCCCTCTGGTCGACGACGCGAACCTTTCCCTTCGCCGCAATCTCGAAGGTCTTGTCGTGCGAGCCGTACTCCTCGGCCTTCTGCGCCATCAGGCCGACATTCGGCACGGTGCCCATGGTCTTCGGGTCGAAGGCGCCGTGCTTTTTGCAGTCCTCGATGACGGCCTGATAAACGCGCGCATAGGAGCGGTCGGGGATGAGAGCCTTGGTGTCGTGCAGCTTCCCGTCCTTGCCCCACATCTTGCCGAAGTCGCGGATCATCGCAGGCATGGAGGCGTCCACGATGACGTCGCTCGGCACATGCAAATTCGTGATGCCCTTGTCCGAGTTCACCATCGCGAGGTCCGGGCGTTTCTCGTAGACGGCTTTGAGGCCGGCTTCGATGGCGGCGCGCTCGGCTTCCGGCAGCTTCGACAGCTTCGCATAAAGATCGCCGAGACCGTTATTGGGATTGAAGCCGATCTTCTGCAAAGCCGCGGCGTGCTTTTCAAAGACATCCTTGAAGAAGACCGAGACCGCATGGCCGAACATGATCGGGTCGGAGATCTTCATCATCGTGGCCTTGAGGTGCAGCGAGAGCAGCACGCCTTTCTTCTTCGCGTCCTCGATCTCGGCCTCGAAGAACTCGCGCAAGGGACGCTTTCTCATGACGGCCGCGTCGATCACCTCGCCGGCCTTGAACGCCGTTTTCTCCTTGAGCACGGTTGCGGCGCCGTCATCGCCAACGAGCTCGATGCGGAAGCTGCCCGCCTCGGGGACGGTGACGGACTTTTCGCTGCCGTAAAAATCGCCGCCGCTCATATGGACCACGTGCGTTTTCGAGTCGGCGCTCCAGGCCCCCATCTTGTGGGGATGCTTGCGCGCGTACTGCTTGACGGAGGGGGCGGCGCGCCGATCCGAATTGCCTTCGCGAAGGACCGGGTTCACGGCGCTGCCGAGAATCTTCGCGTAACGCGCCTTGATCTCCTTTTCGGCGTCCGTCTTCGGCTCCTCGGGATAATGCGGGATGTTATAGCCCTTGCCCTGGAGTTCCTTGATGGCCGCCTTCAACTGAGGAATGGAGGCGCTGACGTTGGGCAGCTTGATGATGTTGGCTTCCGGCGTCTTCGCGAGTTCGCCGAGGAATGCAAGATCGTCGGATTGCCGCTGCTCCGCAGTCAGGTTTTCAGGGAAATTCGCGAGGATTCGTCCCGCAAGCGAGATGTCCCGCGTCTCGACGTCTATCCCCGCAACCCGCGTAAACGCCTGGACAATCGGCAGAAGCGAGTAGGTCGCGAGCGCCGGGGCTTCATCGACCTTGGTCCAGACGATCTTCGGTTCATGCTTGGTCATGCGTTAACCTCGAAAATTAAGTCAGCCAGCGTCCAGGGCTTCATGCGACCTTATACATAGGAGCATTGGGAAGCTCGCGTGCGCGCCATCCATGTCGCGCCCGCGGTTGATGGGGTCGTCGAGAGCTTCCTCAGAGAATGCCCCCGAACGGCAACGCTGCCAATGCGTTTTCGAGAGCAACGCTGCCATGACGGCGCCGATGTTCACCAAGACATCGTCCGGGTTGACGCCGCGATCGCAAAGCGTCTGCACGAGCGCGCTGCAGAAGTCGTGAAAGACGGTGATTCGCCGCGCGTCTCAGCCCTTATCGCAGGGCGATCACAACCTTTGGCCGGTTCCTATTGTCGAAGAAGTGATGGATGTGTGTCATCATGCCGCAAGCCTCGACTTCGCGGTTGCCCGGAAGGGCTGCGCGCGCCCCTGCGACGAGGTCCAGCCATTGGTCGCTCGCTCGCTCTCACGCGTCGGGAACAGACGGACCGCAAGCGCGGAAATTTCAACCTGGATGAAGCGGAGAGCGAAATTTATCGTTCTAAGCCTGTATCTTAGACGGATCGCAGGCTTATTGCTCAAGGGCGGTCAGACCCCCTTTAAGGAGCGGAAAGCCGTTTTGAATGGTCACCTCACGGAAATGCCGTCAGCGCCGCTGGCGCTGCGATCCGTCGCGCAGATGCGCCTGGCGAGGATCGCCGCTGCTCTTCGCATGAGGATACCAGCGACGATGTGGCCTGTGTCCTTGAAGTTTTGCTCGCTATAATGGAAATAGCAGGTGAGGTTTCAGGCTTTGCGGCAGATGAAAGCGGGGAAGTCAGGCTCTCGGGGCAGCATTTTCCTGAACAGCGGGGTGGGATGGCTTTTCTTGTTGATGATCTCTGCATGACGGATGGGCAAGAACGCTGTCACATCGAAGTGAAGCTGCGCGAAGCGGGCTTGCGCCCCACGCGGCAGCGCCTGGATTTGGCGCGGCTTTTGTTCCGTGACGGCGACCGGCACGTCACCGCCGAAATGCTGCATGGCGAGGCTCTCGCCGCCAACATCTCCGTTTCGCTCGCCACCGTTTACAACACGCTTAAGCAGTTCACCGAGTGCGGCCTTTTGCGCGAGGTCGCAATCGAAGGATCGAAGGCTTACTTCGATACGAAGATTTCGGATCACCAGCACTTCTATTTCGAAAGGGACGGCCGCCTGATCGACCTGGAGGCGGGGCAGGAGGTGCTGGTGTCGGTGCCGAATTTGCCGGAAGGCACGAGAATCGCCCGCATCGATGTCTTGATCCGGCTGGAGAAGACCAAGAAATAGCCTTCCGGGCAAAGCAGCCTTTCGCGCAGGTTTTCGATCTCAGAGCCATCGTCGATGAACTGACGCAAATCATCCAGTCTCACGCGATGGCTCGATCGCGGCTCTATAGGCTTCCTGGGTGATTATGTTCTCACCCTTCGGCGGCGATCTTCTCTCGTGCTGCGCTCGACAGGAACGCCGACCTTGTGAGGCCACGGGCGCTTGCGGCCTCATCGATGGCAGCGAGAAGCCACGCGTCAAGCGAGAGGTTCGCTTTAACCGGCCGGCCGGTTTCCATGAGAAGCGGCACAATAGCCAAAACGGCGCCCCGTTTCAGCTCTTCGGCCACTTCGGGGTCCTTCGCGATTTCCTCAAAGCTTCGTGGCGCGGGCACAGAGTCACCATCCGCGATGGGCATCCTCCGCCCACATGCGCAATGCCTCTTGTGCGTTCCGCAGAGCCTCGTCGACGGTTTCGCCCATTGACGCGCAGCCGGGCATATCAGGCGCCCAAAGACCGAAAGCGCCGGGCTTGCCATCGATCACCACAACGAAGCGCGTTTTTGCCGTGGTCAACTCTTCCATCCTGCCTGCTTCGCGCGGTTGACCGCCGATCCACCATTGTCAGCCTTGGTTCAAGCGTAGCCCTTGCCCTCGGTCATCGCGTCATTCGCCGAGCACCGTGACGACCACGATTCGTTCACGGGGCCGAACGTCGCATTCGATGTGAAAGATCTGTTGCCACGTGCCAAGCACGGGCGAACCGTCTCGCACGGGGACCGTGAGGCTCGGACCGAGCAGCGTCGCCTGCAAATGGGAATGGCCGTTGCCCTCGCGCCAGGTTTGCTCGTGGGCGTAATCCCGGCCGGGTGGAATAAGCCGCCGCAAAAGCGCCGGCAGGTCTTGCTTCAAGCCCGGCTCGAACTCGATGGCGCCGATCGCCCCGGTGCTGCCCACGTTGAAGATCTGCACGATGCCGGTGCGCACGCCCGACTCGCTGACAATTCGGGCGACGCCGTCGGTCAGATCGTGCATCTCACCTGAGCTTTGCGTGCGCAGCCTTAGTTCTCTTTGGAAAACCATTCGGCAGTATAGTCCGAATGCTGGATTGCGCGGAACTCCTGCTGCGGAAGGCAGGGCTTCAAAAATGCGTGGTTAGAGGTCACTCATCATCTCGTGCTCCGCGACGCTCCTGGGTGTGTAACCAAGTAGATTCCTATGGCGACCGGCACAATGCCCGCAAGGTCGGAGGCCGTCGCCTGCTCTCCAAGAAATAGCCAGCCGAACGCCAAGCCGAGCGGAGGCATGAGGAAGTGATAGGAACTCGCCGCCGTGGCTCCCGACTCATTGAGCAGGCGGAACCAGAGCAGATAGGCGAAGACCGAGACAAAAAGCGCGAGATAGGCAAGCGACAGGATCAGGCGCCATTCCGGAACGATATCGCCAACGCTTTCGAAGCTGAAGGCGAAGGGCAGCGTGGCGAGGCCAGCCGACAGGCTTTGAACGCCGTTGCCAACCCAGAGTCCACCTGAGGGCGCGAGCTTCTTGAACAGGATTGTGCCGCAGACCAGCGACAGCAAGGCTCCGATCGTGAAGGCGACGCCAACCGGGCTTTCGCCGCCGCTGGCGAGGCGTCCATCGACCACAAAGGCCACACCGGCGATACCCAGCAAAAGACCCGCCGCTTTGCGCCATGTCATGCGCTCATTGAGGAACACCGCCGCCGCCAGGGCGGTCAACACCGGATTGGAGCTGATGATGAGCGCCGCCAGGCCCGACGAGATGCTGCGGATGCCAAGATAGCTCAGCCCCAGATAGGCCGCCTGATTGGCGATCCCGAGCAGAACGAAAATCAGCGCATCGCGGCGCGAGAGCTTCAGCGGCAAACCGATGGCGGGCGCGGCGGCGAAGACGAACAGCGCGGCGAGCAAAAATCGAGCGGTGAGAACGAGGAGCGGCGGACAGTCCGTGACCGCTATCTTGGCGATGGAAAAGGCCGATGCCCAAAGCAGGCAGAATGCGCCCACCTGCACCGGAAATGGCAGCTGAAGGGACGGGGAGGGTGATAGAGCGATGTTTGCAGAGCGCATGGGTCATTTTCCTTTCTGAGACCCACATGGGCTTGCGCGTTGGCATTTGGAAATTAAATGATATAATCATTATCAGTTGAAATGTGAATGGCTCTCTCATGCTCGATCTCGACCTTTTGCGCAGCTTCGTCTCTGTCGTCGACACTGGCGGCTTCACCCGCGCAGGCGAGCGTGTCCATCGCACCCAGTCGACCGTCAGCCAGCAGATCAAGCGCCTGGAGGAAACGCTCGGCCACGCGCTCTTGCATCGAAACGGAAAGCAGACCACGCCGACGGAGGAAGGGGAGCGCCTTGTTTCTTATGCGCGGCGCCTTCTCGCGCTCGAGCAGGAGGCGCGGGATGTTGTCGCGCGCCCGCACGGCGAAGGCATCGTGCGGCTCGGTCTCCCGGAGGATTTCGCCGCTTATCGATTAACCGAGCTGTTGTCGGATTTTATCCGCTCGCGCCCGGGTCTTAGGCTCGACGTGCGCTGCGGTCTCAGCGTGCAAGCGCGCCGGGCGATTGAGCGCGGGGAGCTTGATTTGGCGCTCTATAAGCGCGACGCGGGCGAAGCTGGAGGGATCGCAGCGTGGCCCGAGCGGTTGCACTGGGTGACAAGCTCGACGCATCCGATCGATTTCCATCGCGATCCGCTGCCGCTCGCAATGAACGAACCGGGCTGCCTTTACCGCAATCGCATGATTCACGCAGCCGAAGCGGCGGGGCGCGCGTGGCGCATGGCCTATACGAGCCCCAGTCTCGCCGGCATCCAGGCGGCGGTCTCCGCCGGCATCGGCGTAAGCATTCTCCCCGAGGTCGCGGTCTTGGCGGGGCACCGCGTGCTCACGACGGAGGATGGATTTCCGGCGATTACGGACACGGAAGTTGCGCTGGCTGCTGCGCCTCATGCAAGCCCGGCGACCCGCCGGCTGGCGGAGCTTCTCGCCGATTTCTGTTCATCCGCGCTTTCGCGCAGTGCGGCGCAAGGCGCATAGGGCTCAGGTTGAGGCGGGGGCTGCTAGCCGCTCCCGCCGAACGGGGACGCCGGCCTTTGCGGGGATTGCCGCGCAGGCGGCTGATCGAACTCGAAGATCTGGCGCAAGAAGCCGGGCGCCAGCATGGAAATCGGATTCACCACGACGTCCGGGTTCGATGTCTTCCCCTGGACTGCATAGGTGATTCCCAAAACACCCTCGTTTTCGCGGCCCTTCAAGAGATCCCCGAGAAGGGGAACCCCGCCCAGAACGGAGTTGAAGCCGTAGAGAGGGACATAGGTGCCGGAAAGCGCAATCGTCTCGTGCGCGAAGTCGATGGGGCCTCGGAGTGTGGCGCCCATGACTGGTCCGTTGATGGCGGCGTCATGCAAGTGGAATTGATTGCCGCCGACCGAGAAGGGCACCACCATACGGTCGAACTGGATGGGCTCCCCGGAACTGATATGCTTGGCGTTGTTGCGCGCATCGGGTTTATAGCGCGCGCCCTCTCTTTCCGCCTGCGTAATGACCCTGCCGACCACCTCGTCGCCGGTGACGACAAACCGGCGCACATCGAGAACGCCCGTTTTGTCGGCTCCGCCTCCTCCATCGAGGTTGACGCGCAGGTTCATGGCGCCGCCTCGTATCGATGGGTAGAAACCAACCAGGCGGAAAGCGGAGCCCGCGTCCGTCGCATCGGAGGTCAGCATGCGCGCGTCATGGCCGCGCTGATCGACATGAATGGCGACCGGAGCCTCGCCGTTCAGCCGTCCCGCGACCTCGAGGTAGGTGAGTTTGCCGCCGCGCCGTTTCGCGTCGAGGATCACCGACTTGACGGACGTGTCGTAATAGCCGGTCACGCTGCTGATCTCGGCGTTGAGGTCGAGACCCGGTTCGTCCTTCAACGGAGCAGGTTCGTTGTCCGCGATCTTGCCGGCGTTCAGGAGAGACCGGAAAAACGGGCGCCCGTCATAGGACTTACCCTTCGCCTGCACCTTCAGCACATTTTGCGCCGTCAGTTCTCCGCTCATGGAGAGCCGCGTCAGCGCATTCGTCGAGAACTCGGGAAAATTGAAAGCGGCGATGCGGTGCCTGTCATTCAGAAGCAGATGACCGTTGATGTTAAGGCCATCGCCGGTCATGGCGAAATTGTCGAGCGCCATAGAGCCATCCTGGCGCTGGCTGAGGTCGAAAGTCACGGCCGCTTTTTGCCCCGGCGGCTTGCGCCATCCGATTGCTGTCAGAAAGACATCCGTGTTTGTGAGGTTAGCCTCCATGAAGAGCTTCGGCGGACCGTCTCTCTGCATTGCGATGGCAAGCGCGATGGGAAGATCGCCTCGAACGATGTGATTGATGTTCAGCCCGAGTTCTTCGCGGCCCTTTTCGTTGAGGATGGCGGCAAGGCGCAGCGTGGGCTGCTTCTCGGGCGGCGCGTCGAAGATGCGTTGCCATGCGATCGAAACCGGGACGCCGTTGACCCTGGCGTCGCCGTTGGTGCTGATCGCGCTCTCCGAGACCTCGAAATTCACGGCGCCGCCATTGACCGATAATCCCGCCGGCAGCCCGTTCGATTTGAGGTCGAAGACGCGGCTTTTGCCGGCGATCGTCATCTTCTTGAACTTCAGGTCCTTCAGAATCGGAAATTTGATCTGGAACGCCGCTTGGGCCTGCCCGCTGACGAGGCTCGGCTTGAAGCCGACCGCTTTCACGTAGTTGAGAGGCGGCTGATCGATCAGTTCGAGCACTCCCCCGACATCGCCCGTGCCCTTGAAGCGGATTTCGCCGTCGGGGAATTCCGGCCGGATATCGTCGACGAGGAATTGGCCTTCGGAAAATGAGATCGACCTTCCGCTCGGCACCTCGATGCGCGCATCGGCGAGAATATCGTAAACAAAGCGCCGCCCGTTTATTGAGAGCGTCGAGTCCTTGGTGATGATGGGCGGCAGGCCCTTGATATGATAAATCGTGGCGCCAGACACCCCGAGCCGGGCTTTCACGGCCGTATCGGGTATGTCGCCGCCATTATCGAACTCGGCCATATCGGCTGCGGACAATTGAGCCGAGAGGCTTCCGCCCGTGATCTCTCCGGAGGGCACGTTGCTGCCGATCCATTCGCGCGTGCCGTTCGCCATAAAGGCGGGCCATATCGCTTTGAGGAAGGCCAAAGGCATTGGGGAGACTGTGCCTTTCAAGGTCACTGCGCCGCCCGAACGTATCGTGGAAGCGCGGCCTTCAAACGCGACGCGCGCGCTCCCAGCCTGGATGTGGAAATCGTCGAGGACAATGCTGTCCGCCGCCGCATCGTAAGCGCCGGCGATCTTGAAGCTGTCCAATGCAATCGGCCGCACCGCAAAATCCGATGCTCCGAGTTTTGTGCCGCTCCCATCCAAATCCACGGACCACACGAGCTGGTTCGTTCGCGGATTGGTCTTGTGAGCAATCGAACCGGCGATCGTCAGCAGACTCTCATCCCAGCGAAGCGTGAAGGGTTTGATCTGGATCGCATCGCTTCCGCCATCGTAAGCGACTTTGAGGAGGCCGCCATCGATCGCCGCGGGATGCTTTTCATCGAAGGGAGCGAACACCCGTCCGGCCCCGAGTTCGATCTCGGCTTCCGCGTTGAGAAGTTTTCCGCCATGGCTGATGTCGAAGCGCGCTTCGCCGCCAACCGGCGAATCGACGAGCTTCATGGGATCGAAAGAGGCAAAGCTGCTCCAGAGCGCGCGAGGAACGACGTCTTGCACGGAAGCGGTCACGGCATAGAGTTTTTCTCGCGTGCGATTGATCGCGCTGAAGGATGCTCGCCACGTTCCCTCGTCGTGCCGAAGCGCGATTTCTCCGCGCAAGGCTCTGGAGCCGCGTCCGTCATCGAGCGCGACGTGCAGGTCGGCGACTTTCCAGGTTGAAACGCCCTTGTCGCTCGCGAAGTAAATGGTGGCGTCCCTCAGACCGATGCGTTGGAGCGCGGACGCTCCGCCCCGCTGTTCGATGGCCGCGAACAAGCGGGACAAAAATGGCGTCGGATCAAATGGCGGCGCGGACGGCTCTGTGTTCAGGGCTTGGCGAGCCATCCCTCTGACGCCCGCAATTTCACGTGGCTCGTCCAAAGGCTTCGACGCTGAGGCAGCCTCCAGCGATGACTGGCTCGCCGCCCATGCCGAGGCCGGATGGGTGGGTGGATCGGGGGACGTCAACGTCAGCCCTCTTCCCGGCAGATTGAAGATGAGGACCTTCGGCCCGATAAGATCGATCTGCGAAGCTGCGGGCGAAAGCGTAAGAAGCGACGGTTCGCTGATATCGACAGCCGCTAGCGGGGCCTTGGCGATCTCCTGATAGTTCTCATCGACGAGGCTCACATTCGCGAGCCGGAATTCGAGCCCCCAATTATCGGCGAGCCTGAGAATGGCGTCGCCAACGCGAAAGCTGTAGCCCTGGAGCTGCGCGTTCAGCCGTTCCTCGACCGCCGGCGCCAGGAATGCGAACGATATGGGACCGGTCAGGAGGCGCGCGTAAAGCGCGGCGATTGCGACAAGCGCAGCGATGACCACCGCCGCCGAAGCGCGGCTGCCAAACCAGATCGAGCGCCGCGACGCCGTTTTGACCGGCGCCGGGATGGCGTCGAAAACGGCTTTGCCGCGTCGCGACCAGCATTCAAGCTTGAGCTGCACAGGCGAACGCTTCGCCTGCCTGGGGCTTTGCTTCTGGGGGACAAGCGCCCGGCGCGTATCTTTCGAAAAAGGACGATCATCCATGCCAATTCGCCAGCGCCAGCTCCAAAGGCGCCCGCCCGCCGCCTTTGGCATGTTCGCCTTCCCCACAAGCCTAAATCCGCAACCTTGCCTCGCGCGTTCTGTCTTTCCGGCGTCGTAACATTCTTGTGCTCATGCAGCCGGTTGCAGACAGCGATTCTTTCAGGCATTTCGCTTCTATAGACTTCAAAAGACGACAAAAGGAAGGCTCAACGATGCTGCATGACGGTGATAAAGCCCCCGATTTCGCTTTGCCCGACGCGGACGGCAAGATCAGGAAGCTGAGTGACCTCAAAGGCCGTTACACGGTCGTCTACTTCTATCCCAAGGACGATACGTCGGGGTGTACGAAGGAGGCTCAAAGTTTCACCGAGCTCGAGGCGGAGTTCGCCAATCTGAAGGCGGAAATCATCGGAATCTCCCCCGACAGCTCGAAATCGCACGCGAAATTTCGGGACAAGTATGGGCTGCAGGTGACGCTCCTCGCCGATGAGCAAAAGTCGGCGATTGAAGCCTATGGCGTCTGGGCGGAGAAGAAGATGTACGGCAGGGCCTACATGGGCGTCGAGCGTTCGACCTTTCTCGTCGGCCCGGACGGCAGGATCGTTCAAGCCTGGAGGGGCGTCAAAGTTCCCGGCCATGCTGCCGCCGTATTGGAAGCGCTGAAAAATCGGCAGTAGTGCGCAAAGCGAGAAGCAAGACATGCAACCTGTGATTGAGAGCCATGCAACGAAGAGGACGAAATATTATAAAAATTTATCAAGAAATTTGAGGTATTATCGGACGTTGAAATAGCGTGGGCTGTGCCTTAGAAACGGAGCGCTCGCCCCGCATCGCTTCAGAGACGCGCCGATGTTCAGTAAGAAGCCAGAGACCGATATGAGTAATTTTGATCAACAAAGACCGATCACGAAAACCACGAGCAAAGCCATTGGCGGTCAACCTACCCCGGTGACGCCCACCCTGATGCCGATGGGAGCCCCGGCCTCGATGCTTGCTCCGAGCCAGGCTCAATTCGCACCGAAACCGCCAGCCTTCAGGGGACCAGACCGCATGGCGCCGTCGATTATTGGGGAAGACCTGACTGTCACCGGCAATGTCCTCTCCAGAGGCGAGGTGCAGGTGGATGGCCAGATTCAAGGCGACGTTCATTGTTCGTCGCTGATCGTTGGCGAGAAGGCTCAGATTACGGGCGGGATCGTCGCCGAGGACGTCGTCGTCCGCGGGCGCGTCATGGGCTCCGTGCGCGGCAACCGCGTCACGCTGCAGGCCTCGAGCCACGTCGAAGGCGACGTTTTCCACAAGTCTTTGGCGATCGAGCAGGGAGCATTTTTCGAGGGCAAGTCCCGCCGCTCCGAAGACCCGATCGCCACGGCTCCGCGCCTGGAAGGGATGAGTACGCAGGCCGCCGAATAGGGCGCGCCCAATCTTGACTTCTGGCCAAGAGCGCGCGTTTCGTGCGCTCTTTTTATTTGCGGACAAATAAGCCCGAGGAAAATCTATCCGCCATCCCCGTCGAACAGGATCGTGGACAGGGCGATTTTGGAAAGGACGAGCAAAGAAACCATAAGGGCAAGGCCGACGGCCTTCCCTGGATCATCATAGTCGAACGAGATGACATGCTTCGTTCCGAACCACGAGGCGGCGACATCGATCGCGATGCACACGATGCTGGCCGCTTTCAGGACAACGAACGAAGCGTCATCGGGAGCGGTCCAGATCGCGCGGCTCGCAATCACAAAACCGATGACGATGATGGTGACGACAATTCCGAAGGCGAATTGCCCTGGGTTGATGCTTGGATGAGTGGGCAGATCGAAAAAGTCGCAGAGCCCCCGGAATGTCGTGTAAATGTTCCAGATGACCGGAGCCAGGAGCGGGATCGCTAGCAGTCTGACGTTCATCGCCACATCTCCCGTTGCCGCGGCTCTTCGGCGCCTTCTTGACCCATCAACATCTTCGCGAGACTTACAATCACGCCAGCCTCATGCGCAATAACTTAAGGGGGGCGGGCTCCTCTCATGCCACGCCGATCGATGCGGCGCCGGCGGTTCGTCTCTCCTCTTAACTCTTTTTCGATAATTTTTCGCAAATTGGCGGACAGCGTTGGGAAGCGCCCTTCTTTCGCTTCCGGCGTTAAGGAGTAGAATGCGGCCCTCTTTCGATCATAAAGGCGCCCATGTCCCGCATCGATGAAAGCCTGCCCTTCAAACCTGTCCGGATCGCCGTTCTGACCGTGTCCGACACGCGAACGCCAAAGGAAGACAAATCCGGCGCGCTCCTTGCCGAAATGCTTACAACCGACGGCCACGAACTGGCCGCGCGAGCCATTGTGAAGGATGATGTGGAGCAGATCCGCAACCAGATCAGAGCCTGGATCGCTGACGGCGTCGACGTCATTATCACCACGGGCGGAACCGGGCTCACCGGCCGCGATGTGACGCCCGAGGCGGTGCGGCCTTTGTTCGAAAAGGAAATCGATGGATTTTCCGTGCTCATGCACCTGCTGAGCTATGAGAAGATCGGAACCTCGACGATCCAGTCGCGCGCATTGGCGGGTGTGGCTGGCGGCGCGTATATCTTCTGCGTGCCGGGCTCTCCTGGCGCCTGCAAGGACGCCTGGACGTTGATCCTGCGCTATCAGCTCGATTTCCGGCATCGGCCCTGCAATTTTGTCGAGATCATGCCGCGCCTGATGGAGCATATCGAGCGTTGAGCAGGCTCACCGTTGGTCAGCGGATCGTCATCCCGGCCAAGCGAAGCGCTGAAATCTGGCTTCATCCTTCGACAAGCTCAGGATGAGATCACGTGTTTCAACGCTTAGCCTCATGGTGAGCTGCGCCGCGCATGGGCGACATCGGTTTTCCTTGCTTCTCCAAATAGCGCCGGTAATCGGCCTCCGTATCGATATCGAAAAGGGTTTCGGCGAAAGCGATGCGGTGAGCGCGAAGGTTCGTCAGCGTGTCGGCCAGCGCGTGCGGAGAAGACCACCGGACATTCTCGAACGGGGCAAGGCGCTTCGGTCTGCGGTTGAGGCCCACAAGCCAATAGCCGCCATCCTCCGCGCGCCCGAAGACGGCGTCGGCGCGGCGAAGCTCGCGGAAGGCTTTCGCGATGATCTCGCGTGTTATGAACGGGATGTCGGTCCCGACGATGATGAGCGGCCCACGGCCGCATCGGTCGAAAATGCGCTGCATCCGTTGCCCGAGGTCGCCTCGGCCCTGGGGGAAGAGCCCGCGCCCCGCATCCGTGGCCGTCATCCCGGAAAGGCGGAGCCTTATCCGGGATCGTAACGCACTTGAAACGCAGGCCCTTCGGCGATCCCGGCTCGCGCTTCGCTTGGCCGGGACGACAAACCGTTGGCCGCCTGGGTGTTCCGGGTCGGCTGACCTTCCATGCCTCGAACGGGGCAAAAACCGCTTGGTCGGGCGAAATCGCCAGCAGCGTCCGAAAGCGGGGATCTCGCGCTGCTTCCCGCAGAAGGCTCGCAGTCAATGTCCGCGCCAGCGCGGTGGCGGCGACCGGTCCGATCTCGCTTGCAAGCCGTGTGTTGACCGCGCCGCACACGGGAGCCTTCGTCATGACTGCGAGAACCGGCGGCTCGTGCATCCGAAGCCGCCGCTTGCCTTTCAGGCTCGCGGTCATGCCGAAACGGACGTCACCCGGAAAGGCGACGCCTCCCTCAAACGCTCAGCCATAACGTTCCGCGAGGCGCTCGGGCGGAACGCCCCGGTAGTAACTCATAAGGCAGGACAGATTGCTCAGCGATCGCCGGACATAGCCATCGCGGCGGAAGCGTTCCGCGCTTGTCATCGCAGCCGTCTTCAGCATTGCGATGCGCCGCCGCCCGAGCCTGCGCACGAAATCCACGTCCTCCATCAGCGGGATCGGCGCGAAGCCGCCAACGGCGTCGTAGAGCTTGCGCGAAATGAGAAGGCCCTGGTCGCCATAGGGCAGGGCGAAAAACCTGCAGCGAAGAGCGACGGCGGATTCGAGAAGGCGAGGCCGAAACCCGCTGTCCGCAAGGCGAAAGCGAAACGCGGCGGCGAAGTCTCCGCCTCCCTTCATGAATGTCTCTGCTTCCTCGGCCCAACCCCTTTCCAGCGCGGTGTCGGCATGAAGAAAAAGGAGCCAAGGCTTTCGCGCCGCCCCGGCGCCAGCCCGCAATTGCTGGCCGCGCCCGCGCTCGCCAACGATTACGGTGGCGCCAGCATCCCTCGGCGATCTTGAGCGTCGTGTCCTCCGAACCGCCGTCGCTGACGATGACCTCGCTCACGAATCCATCCATCGCCGCGTCGAAGATCGACAGGAACGTCGGCGGGAGGCGCCGGGCCGCGTTCAGGGTTGGGATGATCACCGAAATCATAGGTTTCTAGTAGCCCTAATCGGCGCAGCGCGCGAAAAGCACAAAATGTTCTTTATATGTTCTCCTTTGCGCGCTAAAGTCCGGCGATGGCTTGGAAAGAAGCGAGACGCGCAAGCAAGGACGAACATGTCGCCGATGATCGCCGCCGGGGGCGTGGCGCGGTTTCCAACGCGACCGGCCGTTTCGAGCCCGAGCGCCGCGAATATTTCGACGATGGCTGGGACAGCCTGGAGGATCTGGCGCCCTTCAAGACGGAGGTGCGCGAGGAAGTCGCCAAGACGATCATCGCGACGAACGACTTGCCCGACATCGCCTTCGACCGCTCGATCAACCCCTATCGCGGATGCGAGCACGGCTGCATCTATTGCTATGCGCGCCCGAGCCACGCCTATTGGGGTTATTCGGCGGGCCTCGATTTCGAGACGAAGCTGACCGCGAAGGTGAATGCCGTCGAGGCTTTGGAGCGGGAATTGTCGAAGCCCGGCTATTCGCCCGCGACGATCATGATCGGCAGCAACACCGACGGCTACCAGCCGATCGAGCGCGAGCGCAAAATAACGCGCGGCGTGTTGGAGGTGCTGGACCGCTTCAGCCATCCCGTCGCGATTGTCACGAAATCGGCGCTTGTGCTTCGCGATATCGACATCCTGTCGCGGCTCGCCAGCCGGGGTCTGACAAGGGTGGCGATCTCGGTCACCACGCTCGATCATAGGCTGGCGCGCAAAATGGAGCCGCGCGCCTCGACGCCTGCGAAGCGCATCGAGGCGATCCGGCGGCTTTCGGCGGCGGGCGTTCCCGTCGCCGTCATGGCCGCTCCTCTGATCCCGGCGCTGAACGACAGCGAATTGGAGCGCATCCTGCAAACCGCCGCTGCGGCTGGCGCGACCGAAGCCGCTTATGTGCTCCTCCGCCTGCCTTTGGAAATCAGCCCGCTCTTTCAGGAATGGCTCGCCGCCGAGTTTCCGGGCCGCGCCAAGCATATCATGTCGCTTGTGCGCTCGACGCGCGGGGGCAAGGATTACGTGTCCCGCTTTGGAGAGCGCCAGCGCGGGACGGGGCAGTATGCGGACCAGATCGCGGCGCGCTTCCAGTTGGCGCTCAAGCGATATGGCCTCAATCAGAGACATCTCAGCCTGCGCCGCGATCTTTTCCGCAAGCCGGGAGATGCTCAGCTCACTTTGTTCTGACGGGCAAATTCGCCATCCGTAGGGATGACCACGC
Organism: uncultured Alphaproteobacteria bacterium; assembly: GCA_963819665.1. Classification (GTDB taxonomy): domain Bacteria; phylum Pseudomonadota; class Alphaproteobacteria; order Rhizobiales; family Rhodomicrobiaceae; genus Rhodomicrobium. The sequence goes on along the minus strand of CAWFXN010000026.1, from coordinate 6,692 downwards.
TCCGCCGAGAGATGTTTATCTCTTGCCAACAAGTAACTTTATTATTTCTGAGCCAATGGCGGTTACAAGGCTGCCGAGCAGAGCCAAAACGGTTAGGTAAAATAAAAGTAGAACCGCAGGAAGAAACGAGCCGCTCCTAAGCACGCCTCCCATTAGATCCACTCCACCGTTTGTCGCTGTGACAAAAGTCGCCGCGAGATATCGCCCATAGGGTTCGATGATGTCATCGCATATCACGTGATCTGCAAGCGTATTGCCGCAAAACCTGTTCATTCCTCGATAAATCTCATTATCGGTATTGCATGAGGTTCCGCATAAGTTGATCTTCCGCGCTGCCTCGATGGGATCGGTCTCCCCGCCCAGGCATTCGCTCAAGCAACGTTCACGCGCATCGTTGTTGCTGGGTCTGGGCGGCAGACTTTGAGGCAGGTGCAAGTGGACTGGCTTAAAGCTCTTCATTTCTGCCCGGAGAACGTCCAGCCATCGCGCCTCGTCCGCATTGGCGGGCCTGCTCCTGCCGTTGTAATATTCAGTATATTTGACGGGATCGAGATGAGGCGTCTCGGGACTAACGCTCTTCAATGGCGGGTCCTGATTGAGATCCGCTATGACATCGCGCAACGCTGCATCGGCTGTGCAGCCACGGTTCAGCAGCCAAACGCGATAGTCCTCCGTTGACATTTTTCCATCGAAGACGCCGCTTATCGTGGCGTTCTTGCAGATTTGTCCATAAAGCGGGAGCGCCATGATGGCATAGCCGTAGCCACCTGCCGGAGGCAAAAAAAGCAGTCCGGATGCAATCAGCCCGACCACAAAGGCAAAACGCCAAAGGCCTGTAAGTAATTCTTTCCAATTCATAACTGCTTGCGAACCTATCTTTCCGCGCCTGCTTTGCGCGATGATATGCCATGGCCGGCAACCGCGAAGGCTTGGCAAGAGCTTGTTAGCCTATAAAGGCTTTCTTGACCATATGTCCGCCGCGCGCGTTAACCGTGATTGGGGCGGAGGCATTTTTGACTTTTCTTTTCTAGATCAATCGCTTATTGAACCTTCCTGGTGACGGCGGTCCCTTTCGGCCAAAGCTCTCGGATTAATATTATGCGAAGCGCAAGCCTGCCTTTTGTCGAACCGCCAAAACTCAAGCGTCGCAGGCATACGCGTCCTTTCTCAGAGAAAATTATTTATATAATTACTTTAGGCCACATTACAAAACAAACCCAATCTTAACCCCTGTACACCTCACAAGATGACGTGGTGATATAAGGGAAGCTTCGGCCGGAGCTATCGCAGGCGGCCCGGTCAGGATGTTGTTCTTAAGCTTGGGAAAAAGCTGGTGCTTACCCTTTCGCCGCTTGATTGCCCGAACTTGGCGGTTCAAGAACAGGCCATGCCGCCTGCTTCGCGAACAAAACCAACGCGCCGTCCCGATCTCGCCCTCCAGCGCAAATATGGCGGCCTCGTCGCTGGCGTCGATGAAGCCGGGCGCGGGCCTTGGGCGGGGCCTGTGGTGGCGGCGGCCGTCATTTTCATACGCAAACCGCCAAGCGGCATCAACGATTCCAAGCAGCTCTCGGCCGAGGAGCGCGAGGCTCTGTTCCCGAAAATCCAGGCCGCGGCGCATGTCGGGGTCGGTATTTCAGCCGTGGACGCTCATCGACGGCATCAACATCTACCACGCGACCCATGCCGCCATGGCCGACGCCATCGAGAACCTCGCCTGCGCGCCGTCCGCGGTTCTTATCGACGGGAACCGCTGTCCGAAGCTCGACATACCCGCCGAGGCGCTGGTCGAGGGTGACGCTCACTCGCTTTCCATCGCAGCCGCTTCCATCATCGCCAAGGTCACGCGGGACAGGATGATGCGCGAGCTGGCTGGCGTATTCCCTCAATATGCATGGGAACGCAACAAGGGCTACGGAACGCCGGAGCACGCCGCCGCCTTGAAGCTGCATGGCGTCACGTGTCATCACAGGCGGAGTTTTCGTCCTGTGTGGGAGCGGTTGATGCTGGAAGCGTTGGCGTAAGCCTCGCGAGAAAGTCTCGAGGCCCGCTTTTCTTTCACATTTGCATGGCTATCTTATTCGCAGTATCCCGTCGCATGATCCACTCCGTGCCCCTTCTCACCGCGTTCTCCATTCCCCCGGTCGCCCATTATGCGCACGCTTATCGCCTGGACTTTGACCTGGACCGCGATCGCGGGTCTTGTCAGTCAAGCCCCGCTCGCGGCGTTCGCCCAATCGCCGGTCGTCGTCACCGTCGATGAATGCCGGAACCTAAGCGACACCGATGTCCGCGATCGCATTCGCGACCTGGCCTCGACAAGCCTGAAATCCGAGCTGACCGCCATCGACTACCCGGCTCTCGTCAGCACATACTGGGCCAAAGCCGACGTCAACGCGCGGATCGACCGCGAAATCGACGCCGCGATCGCCGCTGTGCGCGCGGATACGAGCTGGGCCGACCGGGCCTATTCGACCGTCAGCTCATCGTCGGCCGCGCGCTACGCGACAGCCGTCGCGGACAAGGCCTACAATTCGGAAGGGTTCAAGGACGCGCTGAACGAGGTCGCCACGGGCGTCGCGAGGGAGGCCGGGGCCAGGATCGAAAGGGCGACGGCGAGTATATCGAACCCAGTCATTGCCTGCGTCCAGACGGCGCTGCAGTCCCGGTATGGCGATGCGATTGCGGCGGTGTTCGCCAAGGAGAGCGAGAAAAACCTCGAAGCGAACGCCGGGCAGCCGCCGGTCAAGATCGATACATCCGACCTCGTCGCCAGCAACGCGGCTTCAATCTCGGGCATGATCCTCGTCGTCACCCGCCGCGTGATCGCAAAAGTCGTGCAAAGCGTCGGAACGCGGATCGCGGGCGTGGTGGCGAGCCGGATCGTCTCTTCGGTCGCGGGGATTGTGGGCCTGGCGCTGATCGCGAAGGATATTTATGACGCGGGCGATGGCGTTTTTCCGATCATCGCCGAGCGCATGAAGTCGGATGAAACCAAGCTTCTGATAAAGGACGAGATCGGAAAAACCATCCAGACGGATATCGGCCAGCAAGTCGGGGCGATCGCGCAGGAAACCTCGGAGAGGCTTTATGCGGCCTGGCTCGATTTCAAGCAGAAGTATAATCGCCTGCTCGCGCTCAGCGAAAAATATCCCGCTTTCGCCGAGTTCCTGAAGGATCGCCGCCTCGACCAGCTTGGCAGGCTCGCCCGGATCGTCGACATTCTCTACGGCACCGAAGGGGAGCAGAAGGTTCTCCAGCGGGTCGCGAACGGGTCGCTGAACAAGGCGCTGCTCGACCTGACCGACGCCGGACTTGTCATCGCCGAGGAGCAGCATTCCATCGAGAAGGCGCTGCGGTGGACGGCAATCGCAGGCCGGGATTTGCCCCGCGTCGTCGATCTCGGCGTCTATCGCTGGCTTCCCGTCGAGGGGCTCACATCGGAAAACCTGCAGAAGATCCTGTCCATCAATGACAAGATCGCAGTGGCCCGCATCGCGAATCTGGAGCCGGCGGCGCGTGACTTTGTCTTGAGCCTCCCCGGCGACCAGATGCGCGAATTCGCAAGGCGCTTGAATGATCGCCAGCTCGCCGCCTTCGCCGATTACGAGCGCAACCTGGAGCCCGGCGCGGCGCGGCGGCTCCTGCGCGCGGTCGTGGACGATCCTTCCGTGATGCAGGAGCTTACGGCGCAGGGCCTTCGCGAGGCCATTTTCAGGAGTCGCGATCAGGTCGCCGCCTTGAACATGATCATTCACGACGACGCCAGCCTGACGAGCCTGTTCGACTACACGCGCATTTTCAAAGATGCTGAGCTTGTCAAGAACGGAGGCGTGAGCTTCCGGGTATTCTGGGAGCGCTATTGGGCCGCGATTCTGCTCGGCGCGTTCCTCCTCCTCGTGATCCTGTCGTGGCTGCGCCGCCTGTTGTTTGGCAGCCGCCCTCAAATCATCATAAAGGAACAGGGAAAGTCGCGTTCGCGCTAGAATGCGTCCGGAAAAGTGTGAAGCGGTTTTCCGATAAGACGCACGATCAAAAATCGTCGGAGACTGCGATGCAGCTTTATACGGTTGAGAGCCTCTCGGGGCGCCGCATCAAAGAGGGCGAACTTCTCTATGCGAGCACAGTGCTCGCGGCCAATCTGCTCCGCGACGCGCGCGAAGCGATCACGAACGCTATCGGCGGAAAGATGCGGCGCTATGAGCGCCTTCTCGACCGGGTGACGGCTCAGGCGCTCGACATCCTCAAGGAGAGGGCGGCTGAGAAGGGCTACGATGGCATCATCGCGGTGCGGATTTCGAACCCCTTCATGGTCCAAGGCAGCGCCGCCATCACGGTTTATGGAACGGGTTTCAACTTCATTGCAGATGAAAGCCACCCATGAAACCTGGAAACGGCATCGCAGCCATCGTGACCGGCGGCGCCTCGGGACTGGGCGGAGCCGCCGCGACCGCCCTTGCCAAGGCCGGGTGCAAGGTCGCGATCTTCGACGTGAACCGCGAGGCGGGCGAGACCTTGGCGAAGTCCATCGGCGCGCGTTTCTGTTTCTGCGACGTGACGAGCGAAGTCTCGGTCGCCGAAGCGCTCGAGAGAGCGCGCGCGGCGAACGGGCCGGAACGCGTTCTCGTAACCTGCGCCGGCATCGCCATCGGTCAGAAGACGGTGAGCCGCGACAAGGCGACGGGCGAGCCTGTGCCGCACAGCCTGTCCGCTTTCGAAAAGGTCGTGGCCGTCAACCTCGTGGGCACGTTCCGTATGGTTGCCGTCGTGGCTTCGTCGATGGCGAAGCTTGACCCTCTCACGCCGGACGGGGAGCGCGGCGTGATCATCTGCACCGCATCCATCGCGGCGGAGGACGGCCAGATGGGGCAGGCGGCTTACGCCGCCTCCAAGGGAGGCGTCGCCGCGATGACGCTTCCCGTCGCTCGCGATCTGGCCCGCGACGGCATCCGCATAAACACGATCCTTCCCGGACTTTTCGACACGCCGATGTTTGCCGGCTTCACGGAGGAGGCACGGCGCGCGCTTGAGGCGACGGTGCCTTTCCCGTCCCGCCTCGGCGATCCTTCGGAGTTCGCGGCGCTCGTGCGCCATATCTGCGAGAACGGCATGTTGAACGGCGCGCTTATCCGTATCGACGGCGGCTTGCGTCTGGCTCCGCGTTGACCTTAATGCGCAAATTGCATTTGCGTAATTGGCTTCCGCGTCCCCAGATCAAGCGCGCGTGCGGTAAGCGGAGCCAAAAATCATTCCAGAGCAAGCCCATATCGCGAGCCAGGAAGGCGGGAGGGTCGAGCGCCGAGCTAAAAGCTGAGGAGGCCGCGCCTCGGAAGGCCGCGCCGGAAGCTCAACAGGGCCTCCATAGATTTGTCATTGTGGGCGGCGGCGCAGGCGGCCTCGAACTTGCGACCCGTCTTCGGCGAGGTGCTGGGAAAACGAAACCGCGCTCACATCACGCTTGTCGATAAATTACGCACCCATTTGTGGAAGCCTCTTCTTCATGCCGTCGCAGCGGGAAGCATGGACCCGAGCGAGGAGGAGCTGAACTACCTCGCGCAAGCGCATTGGCGGCATTTCGATTACAGGATCGGCGAGATGGTGGGCCTGGACCGTGCTGCAAAGCTGGTCCATCTCGCGGCCACCTATGATGAAGACGGACAGGAAATTACGCCGGTCCGAAGCACACCCTACGACACGCTCATCATGGCGGTCGGCAGTGTGACGAATGACTTTGGAACCAAGGGCGTCGCAGAGTATGCCATTCCGCTTGAAACGGCCCAGCAGGCCGTCCGGTTCAATCGGCGTCTGGTCAATGCCTGCATCCGGGCGCAGTCGCAGGGCGGCCCTATCAAGCCCGGTCAATTGCATGTTGCGATTATCGGTGCGGGCGCAACCGGCACCGAGCTTGCCGCGGAGCTTCATCGCACGGCGCGCGAGATTATCGCGCACGGATTGGACCGCATCGACCCGGATCGGGACAGCAAGATCACCCTTCTAGAAGCCGCGCCGCGTATCCTTCCCGCTCTCCCGGACAAGGTGTCTTCTGCGGCGCTGCAACTGCTGAAAAATATCGGCGTGGATGTGAAAACAGGCGCGAGGGTCAGCGAAGTCACGGCCGAGGGGGTCCGGCTGGCAAGTGGCGAGCTTATCCCCGCGGCGCTTGTGGTATGGGCGGCCGGGGTGAAAGGGCCGGACTTCCTGAAAGACCTCGGCGGTCTTGAAACGAACAAGGCCAATCAGCTTGTGGTGGAGCAGACCCTTCAGACAACGCGAGACCCCAATATATTTGCAATCGGCGATTGCGCCGCCTGCCCGCGTCCCGGTTTTCCAGATCCTGTCCCGCCGCGCGCCCAGGCCGCTCATCAGCAGGCTCCCACCTCGTCCGGCAAATGCGCCGCCTTCTCGAAGGCAAGCCTCTGCAGCCATTCAAGTACAAGGACTTCGGCTCGCTCGTCTCCTTCGGCGAATACTCGACCGTTGGGAACCTCATGGGCTTCCTCGTGGGCCGCAACCTTTTTATTGAGGGCTATTTCGCGCGCATGATGTACCGCTCCTTGCACCTGATGCACGAGGTTGCGCTGTATGGAAGCTGGCGCGCTTCCCTCAGAGCGCTGGCGCGGAAGCTGGCGAAGCCCTCTGAACCAACAGTCAAGCTCCACTGACGGTTCGATCCTCAAGCTTCGCGGCAAACT
>CAWFXN010000025.1:0-93409 GCA_963819665.1 uncultured Alphaproteobacteria bacterium | reverse complement strand
CTTGGCGGTCTCACGGTCGCCGGAATTGTAAGCGGGCTGTCCGCAGCAGGTTTGAGAATGCGGCACGACGACACTGCAGCCTGCCTCTTCAAGCAGCTTTACGGCGGCGAAGCCTGCCGATGGCCGAAAAACATCATCGAGACGGGTAACGAAGAGAGCAACCTGACGCGATCACCTTCCATGGCTGCTATCCCTCAGGAGCCAACAGGCTCGCGCAAAGGTTTATGGCCGATTGCTAAACCGCTTCCGGTTCCTCAGCTTTCAGGAGGGTTTTTTTTGGAGCCAATCGCGGGGCAGGGTCTAAATCCAGACCTTCGTCCCAATATGGGGCAGGGCCATAGATGCCTGCAAGGAAATCGACGAACACGCGAAGCCTCGCGGGGATATACTGCTTGTCCGGGTAAATGGCGTAGACTGCGACGCCGGGAGCCTCTCTATATTGCGGGAGAATGTGCACCAGCTTTTGGGACAGAAGCTCGTCACGGATCTGCCAGGTCGGGCGCAGAGCTATTCCGCAGCCCGCCAAGAGCGCCTGATGGACGATCTCGCTGCTGTTTGTTTTGATCTCTCCCGAAAGCCTGAGCGAGGTTATGCCCTCGGGGCCTTGAAGACGCCAGGTGGTGTTGTTCTCGACGATGATTTTGTGCTTGGAGAGGTCTGCGAGCGTTCTTGGCGTTCCGTGCTCCTTGAGATACTCCGGAGTCGCGCAAAAAAGACGCCGGCATGGCGCCAGCCTTTTTGCGACCATGCTTAAATCGTCTAGTTCCGAGAGGCGGATGGCGACGTCTATTCCCTCGCGGACGATGTCGAGGATATTATCCGTCGCGATGATCTCGATGCTGAGGTCGGGATATTGTTTCAGGAACTTCCCAAGATAGGGAGCAATATGCATACGGCTGAAACCCGTCGGAGCCGTGATTTTGAGCGAGCCGCCGGCGCGCTCATGGCCAGACGAAACGAAGGCCTCGGCCTCCTGCACCGTCGCCAGGATTTGAATCACCCGCTCATAAAAGCCGCGGCCTGTCTCGGTGAGCTGAAGCTGGCGCGTGGTCCGATGAAACAGCCTTGTGCCGAGCCTTGTTTCAAGATGACTGATTCGCTTGCTGACAACGGCCGGAGAAAGATCCAATTCGCGTCCCGCGGCGGACATGCTGCCCGCAGTGACCACCCTTGCAAAAATCTCCAGGTCTGCAATCGAAGTCACAAGCCCCTCCTAACCATCCGAAAATTGTATACAATCCAAGGCGCTAGTTACGCAAACCTGCTATAAGGACCGACCTTGTTCCCATGTCAAGAACTTCCATCACTACATAACAAAAGATAATGTTCCTGTATCTATATAATCCATCCTATCCCCCCACAACATCTAGTAGGTAGCGCCGTCCAAAGAGAGGATATGCCTATGTCGTGGATCCAACTGCCCAACGCCGACGCCTCAATTCTTGGCCGCCGCGAACAAATCCTGAGCGGTCTCTCCCGCGCGCTTCGATCGAACGCCGTCCTATACGATGAAGCCAGCCTTCGCGCTTTCGAGGCCGATGCTCTTACAGCCTATCGTTCTGTTCCGCTTGCCGTTGTATTGCCAAGAACGACGGCGGAAGTAAGCCGCGTTCTGAAGTTTTGCAGTGAAAATAATGTAAGAATTGTCGCGCGAGGGGCGGGGACCTCTCTTTGCGGCGGCGCATTGCCTAGTAGCGATGCAGTCGTTATCGGCCTGTCGCGCATGAACCGGGTTCTCGATGTGAACTTTGTCGATCGCACAGCGACCGTCGAGGCCGGAATTACCAATCTCGGCATCTCGAATGCCGTGGCGCATGCCGGGTTCTTTTATGCCCCCGATCCATCAAGCCAGCTCGCATGCACGATCGGCGGAAACATCGCCATGAATTCAGGCGGAGCGCATTGCCTCAAATATGGGGTGACGGCGAACAACGTCTTGAAAGTCAAGATGGTTTTGATGAATGGCGAGGTCGCCGAACTCGGCGGCGATTATCTCGACCCGCAAGGCTACAACCTGCTCGGGCTCGCCATCGGTTCGGAGGGGCAGTTCGGGATCGTGACGGAGGTGACGGTGCGCATCCTGCGGCAAGCGGAAGGCGCTCGCCCGATGCTCATCGGCTTTTCGTCCGCCGAATTCAGCAAGCTCTTGCGTCGCCGCCATCATCGCCGATGGACTCATCCCCGTGGCGATCGAATTCATGGACAAGCGGGCCATCCATGTCTGCGAGACTTTCGCGAAGGCCGGATATCCAACCGACGCAGACGCGATGCTGATCGTCGAAGTGGAGGGCGCCGAAAGCGAAATCGAGGATCAGATTACCCAAATTGCTGAGATCGCGAGCCAATTCGATCCAATGATGCTGCGTGTGAGTCAGAGCGAAGAGGAGGCTATCGCGATCTGGAAGGGCCGCAAGTCTGCGATCGGCGCTTTTGGGCGCGTTTCGGACTATTACTGCGTGGACGGCGTTATTCCGCTCGACAAGCTGGCGCAAGTGCTCCAACAGGTTCAGGAAGCCGGGAACAAGTACAAGCTCAAGGTGGCGAACATCTTCCATGCAGGAGATGGGAATTTGCACTCGCTGATCCTTTACAACGCCAACGACGAGCGCGAAAAAGCGGCGGCCGAGAAATGCGGAGCGGACATTCTCAAACTCTGCGTGGATGCGGGCGGCTGCCTCACGGGGGAGAATGGCGTTGGAATCGAGAAGCGGGAGCTGATGCGCTATCAATATTCGGAAGCGGACCTGCTTCAGCAGATGCGCGTGAAGTCAGCCTTCGATCCGCAATGGCTTTTGAACTTCGGCAAGGTGTTCCCGCTTGACCTTCAAACGCGCTTCAGGGCGGAGGCCGGGAAAAATCATGGCTGACATCTACATGCCAAGCGACGAGGCGGAGCTTTCAAGCTTCGTCGAGGCCGCGAAGGCCGGCAATTATCCGCTTGAGGTTTGCGGTTTCCGCTCGAAGCGCGAGGCCGGCCGTCCCGTCAACCCGGCTGCGGTCGTGTCCACGGCAAAGCTGTCCGGCATCACGCTTTACGAACCCGGCGAGCTTGTGATTTCCGCCAAGGCCGGGACGCCGCTTCACGAGGTTGAAGCTGCGCTTGCAAGAAAAAACCAGGAGCTTCCGTTCGAACCCGCGGACTTCAGCCGCCTTTACGGGCCAGACCCGATGGCTGCGAGCCTCGGTTCGGTCGCCGCCCTGAACATTTCCGGCCCGAGGCGCATCCTGCGAGGGGCCGCGCGCGATTATCTGCTCGGCGTCCGGGCTGTGAACGGCGAGGGCGTGGCCATAAAGGCTGGCGGCCGCGTCAAGAAAAACGTAACGGGCGTCGATCTGGTCAAAGGCTTGTGCGGCTCCTGGGGCACGCTTGCCGTGCTGACGGAACTCACCTTTAAAGTGCTGCCCAAGGCGCGGGAAACGCGGACACTCGTCTTTTTCGGCCTCTCCGACGAGGCCGGCGTCGGCGTCATGAGCGAAGCGATGGGAACACCGTATGAGGTTTCGGGCACAATTCACTTGCATGGGTCTTTTGCGGGCAGGCTGAACGACGCGGAAATCGCGTCCGCGAACGCGGCATTGACGGCGTTGCGGGTGGAAGGCGCTCCTGAAAGCGTCGCCTATCGAATGGAAAAGCTCCGGCGGCAGCTGTCTCCTTTCGGGCATACCTACGAACTCGATCACCAGAGATCGCGCAATTTCTGGGCCGATATTCGCTCGCTCGTCTTTCTGTCCGCGAACTTCGAGCGGCCCCTATGGCGGATTACGGTCGCGCCGTCGAAGGCTGCTCGGATCGTGCGCGCTCTCTCCGCCTTTTTCGACTTCAGCGCGGCTTATGAGTGGTCCGGCGGACTTCTCTGGCTGGAAACGCCGCCATCCTCAGAGGCAAGCGTGACGGAGCTGCGCCGCGTGCTCGCGGAGTTCGAGGCCGATTCGATGCTCATGCGCGCGCCACGCTCGGTCCGCTCCAGCATCGAAGTGTTTCACCCGCTGCCGCTCACCAAAATGAAGCTGGTGCAGGCGATCAAGAAAGCTTTCGATCCGGCGGGCGTCCTCAATCCCGGACGCATGTATGCGGGGGTCTGAAAATCATGGAAACGCACTTCACGCTCGAACAACTGCGCGATTCCCGCCTGAAGGAAGCCGACGATATCTTGAGGAGCTGCGTCCATTGCGGCTTCTGCATCGCCGCCTGCCCGACATATCTTCTGCTCGGCGACGAACGCGACAGCCCGAGGGGCCGCATCTATCTCATCAAGGCGATGCTTGAGGGAAAGGCGGCGCCCAGGAAGGTCCGCCCGCATCTCGACCGCTGCCTGTCCTGCTACTCCTGCATGACGGCATGTCCGAGCGGCGTCGATTACAGGCATCTGTCCGACTATGCGCGCCAGGTGATCGAGAAATCGAGCATGCGCGCGCCGAACGACGAGTTGCGGCGGAAACTGTTGCGCAATATTCTGCCTCATCCAAAGCGATTGCGGTTTGCGCTTCTTGCCCTGGCGGCGGCTCGGCCATTTCGACGATTTCTCGGCCGCTCACGCTCGAAGCTTTTCAAGACGGTCCTGGAACTTGCGCCGAAAAGCCCGCTGAAGAGCGGGATCTACACCTCTCCGCAGACGGTGAAAACCGAAAGGCCGAGGCGCGGCCGCGTCGTTCTCTTGAGCGGGTGCGTGCAGAGGGTTCTGCGCCCCGGGCTGAACGACGCTTCCATCCGGTTTCTCAACCATCTCGGCTATGACGTCACGCTTTCGGAAGGCGAGGGCTGCTGCGGAGCGCTGACCTTGCAGATGGGAAAAGAAGCGAGCGCCAAGGCCTTCGCGAAGCAGAACATCGACGTCTGGCATGCGGAACGCGAGAAGGGCGGCCCGCTCGATGCGATCATCATCAGCACGTCGGGTTGCGGCGCGGCCGTGAAGGACTACGCCCATCTCCTCGCCGGAGACCCGGCCTACTCCGAGAAGGCGAAGTATGTCTCGTCGCTCGCAAAGGACATCAGCGAATTCGCGGCTCAGCAAAGGCTCGACGCGCCCGTCGGATGGAGCGACATTCGCGTCGCGTATCATTCGGCGTGCTCCCTGCAGCACGGCCAGAGGATCGTAGACGAGCCGCGCCAGCTCTTGCACAATGCGGGCTTCACCCTTCTTGAAATCCCGGATGGGCACATGTGCTGCGGCTCGGCGGGAACCTACAACATTCTCCAACCCGAACTCGCCAAGGAGCTTCAGGAGCGCAAGCTGCAAGCCATAAGCAGCGTGAAGCCCGACTGTGTCGTAACCGGGAGCATCGGCTGCCTCAACCAGTTGTCGGCGGCGCCTGCGCCGGTGCTGCACATTGCGGAGCTGCTGGATTGGGCTTATGGCGGTCCGTGCCCCGAGGCGCTCAAACATCTGGAGGGGCGCATTCGTCCGCTGCCGCGCGAAGGAGACACGATCGTCGAGGAAGGCTATGAGATGGCCTGAGCCGGCCCTCAGGGCGGTCGCATTTGCGTGCATCCCGGCGCTTGCCGTTTCTTTTTCGATCCTGCCTGCGAATGCTCACGCCGGGGTCTCTGCATTTTCGCGGCTTGCGGCAGGCGCCTCACTCTTCGGCATTGAAGTCCGCCACCGTCTTCGCAGACACCGCCGCCTTCGCGAAACCGAGAAAGCGAAGCCGGAGGAGCCGCAAAAAAGCGGTACGGATGCGGCGAAGCCGGAGAGACCGGCGCAGCCGCCGATGCCCCTCCGAAGGCTTCCGAGCCTGAAAAGCCGAACGAGGCCACCAAGCCGCCCGAGCCGATGGGGCCGCCTCCGCCTCCCCAGACCTGGACGGCCTCGGAGGTGGAAGCTGGAAGAAAGGATTGCGACAAGCGGCTTTCGGGCCTCCCCATCATCTTCGAGCGCCTCGAGCCGATCAGGGAAGGCGCGTGCGGCCTGCCTTCGCCGGTCAGGCTGAACGGGTTCGAGAGCGAGCGCGCGCCGCAGCTTGCCTTCAATCCCGCGCCAACGACTTCCTGCAAGATGGCGCAAGCGCTGAAGCGTTGGTTCGATGAGATCGTCCAGCCAAAGGCGAAGGCTTATCTGCATGCAACCATCGTGCGCATGAGCACGCTGTCGAGCTATGATTGCCGCTCGCGGTACGATGACCCGATGCAGCGCCTCAGCCAGCACGCCTACGGGAATGCCCTGGACGTGGCGGAATTCATCACGGCGAAAGGCGAGCGCATCGCTTTGGCCGACGCCTGGAGCGCGGGCGATGAGCGCGCCGATTTCCTTCGCGATATCCACGACGGCGCCTGCAAGATTTTCGGCACAACGCTCGGACCGGAAGCCAACAACGCGCATAAGAACCATTTTCACCTGGATATGACCGAACGCCGGCGCCCACTCTGCGATTTCACGCCCGAGCAGGCGCGACTTCGCGAGGCGCAAAAACAAGCCGCTGTCGCCGTCCCAAACAACGCCGTAAAGGCGCCGGCGAACGGTGTTGAGAATTCGACCGCGAAGAAACTTGATAAGCCTGTTCCCGCCGCGGCGCCCCAGAAAAGCGTGCGCACACACCGCCGCCGTCACAGGCGCGCCCGCTTCTAACCAAGCAAACGGCGGCGGCGATCCGTTGGCGCTTCCGCCAAACTCTGCCTAGATGGGCGCCTGTTCCGGATAGTACTGGCGGTTCAATCTGGCGCAGTAGTCCTTCAGATTTGCGTGCGACTCGGCGCTGGTCCGCATACCGGCGTCAAAGACAGGGCAAAGCGCGCCCAGGACGAAGGCGAAGACGGTTGCGTCGGCTCCGCAGGGCTGTTCTCCCATGATGTAAGGCTTGGCCGCCGAGGATCGCCGAAAGCGACGCGAACGCCCGGTCCGCCAGGATGGTCCTTTCGCTTTCGGAATACCGGCCCGCGCCCTGCCCGTGCAACGCCTGCTTCACTTTGCGGCGAATGAACCATTTCACGAAGGGCCGGACCGGCGCGGGCGCCGCGTCGAAGAATTTGGCCGGGCCGCGCTTGAAGTTCGCGTCTTCGCCCAACGCTCATGCACCAGCAGCCAATAGAGGTGATCCTCGCACATCTTCTCGACAGCCCAGGCAAGCCCGCGCTCCTTCGGCGAAAGCCCTTCGTCGAAGTCGATGTTGTAGCGCTTTTCCAGATGAAGCCGGATGAAGGTGGAATCGGCGATGACGTCCTCTCCATCGCGGATATAGGGCAGCTTGCCTTTTGGGGCTTTGCTGAATCCCTTGGCATCCATGCGATAGGGAAGGCCGGCCATTTTCAGGAGGACTTCGGCCTTTATCACGAAAGGGCTTGGGTCTGGGAGGCCGAAGGCCGGGCCGAAAGTGTAAAGCGTGATCATGGAGCTGGCCGCTTTCTTCTGCGCGATCTGTCAGACTGGAGGCGCGAAATGCCCGCGCTCTAAATTTACAATTCAAAAACAAAGCGTAAACGGATTGTTCAGTCCGGTTTAAACAAATTTAACTCATTAAGCATTCAATCCGATCGTGCGGTAAACGTTCGTAAAGGTTGATGACCAAAGCGTGTGTGTCGTTTGCCGAGTGTGAGTAGGGAGAGGTTATAATGCGTATTAGGCTGAAAGTGGGGCTTTTAGCGGCAGCTATCGCTTGCGGGGCATTCGCCGCCGCGAGCGCGCAGGAGGAGAAATCTTATCTTCCTCCGACATTGTTCCAGGATAAGGGTCAAACAACGGTTCCCAAGACAAGGGCTCCGAATACCGTGCAGGCGAGGCCTGTCAGGCAGGCGCACGCGCGCGCTCACCCACGGAGACGGCATGTGGCCGCCGTTCATCATCATCGGAGAACGAGGGTCGCCTATCATCGGGGTTATTACCGTCAGCGCTATGCCTATTACCGGCCCGCATTTCCCGGGTTCCTGTTCGGCATCTTCCACTGGTGACGCGCGAAGCAAAGGAGCGGCGCGGCCGCTCCTATCATGATTGCTTTCTCGCGCCGCGGATCTTAGCTTGCAGCAGGCTTATCGCGGCGCGAGGCGACGGCATGAGACGGGACGCGGGTCTATCCGGCTGGACGATGCGTCTCCGCCTGGGGATGGCTCTTTGCGGCCTGATCCTCGCAAGCCAGGCGGCGCCCGTAGCTCTGGCGGCGGAGGACTATGCCGGGTCGGCGGTTTGCGCCGGATGCCACGAGGCGGAAGCAAAGGCTTGGAAGTCATCGCAGCACGCGCACGCGATGCAGGAGGCGACGGAAGCGACCGTGCGGGGCGATTTCAACGGCGCCGAAGCCTCGCACTTCAGCTCCAAGGCGCGCTTCACCCGCAAGGATGGGCGCTTCTTTGTCGCCACCGAGGGGAAGGACGGCAAGCAAGCCGAGTTTCCCGTCAAGTATACGTTCGGGGTCGATCCCCTTCAGCAGTATCTGGTCGAATTTCCGGACGGACGACTGCAGGCGCTGCCCTATGCCTGGGATACACGGCCCAAGGCCGAAGGCGGGCAGCGCTGGTTTCATCTTGTATCCGAACGAAGACATTCCGCCGTCGGACGCGCTCCACTGGACCGGACCACAGCAGAACTGGAACTATATGTGCGCGGAGTGCCACTCCACCAACGTGCACAAGAATTACGATGCCGCGAAAGACAGCTTCAAAACCACGTTTTCCGAGGTGAGCATCGGTTGCGAAGCCTGTCATGGGGCGGGCGCTGGCCATGTTCACTGGGCGCAAAACGGCCGTCCCGCCGATGTCTCGCATAGCGGTTTTGCTTCCACGCCGGCCGCGCGCGGGGCGATCTCCTGGAGCCCGGACCCGAAGACGGGCAGCCCTTCGGCGTCGTCTTCCGCCGTCGCTGGCGGCGTGAACGAGACTTGCGACCGCTGCCATTCGAGGCGCGGCGAATTTTCAGAGAACTGGCGGCCGGGCCAGCCTTTGATGAACACCCATTTGCCCGCGTTCCTGACGAGCGATCTCTTCGAGGATGACGGGCAGATGAAGGACGAGGTGTTCAACACGTCGTCCTTCCAGCAAAGCAAGATGTACGCAAAGGGCGTCGTCTGCGCCGATTGCCACGATCCGCACAGCGGCAAGCTCAAGGCGGCGAAGAGCGAGGTCTGCTCGCAGTGCCACGATCCGCAGAAATTCGCAGGCGCCCGCGCATACCGGCCACCCTCAAAGCGCCGCTTCGCCTGACTGCATCGCCTGCCACATGCCGGTGCGGACCTATATGGTTGTCGATCCGCGCCACGATCATTCCTTCCGCGTTCCCCGCCCCGACCTTACCGCAAAGCTCGGCGCGCCAAACACATGCGCCTCCTGTCACAAGGACCGCGACGCCGCCTGGGCCGCTGCGGCGATAGAAAAGTGGCACGGGCCAATGCGCAAGGGCTTCCAAACCTATGCCGACGCTTTCCACGCCGCGCGCCTGGATCAGCCCGAGGCGGGCGATCTGCTGATGAAGGTCGCGCAAGATCCGGTGGTCCCGGCGATTGCGCGCGCAACCGCGCTTCTCGAACTGGGGCAAAGGCCCTCTGCCGCAGCGCAGGCTGAAATCGAACGTGGCTTGCGAGACCCTGACCCCATGGTCCGCCTCGGCGCGTTGAGAGCCATGGAGCGACTGCCGATCGATGTCCGCTGGACGACAGGGAAGGCGGCTCTTTCCGATCCCATCCGGGCGGTGCGTATGGAGGCCGCCTCTCTGCTGGCTGAGATGCCCCTGCCCAATATGTCCAACGCCGAGCGCACCGCCTGGGATAAGGCCGCGCAAGAGTACGTCGCGGCGAAGCGGTTCAACGCCGACCGGGCCGAGGAACGCGCCAATCTCGGGCGCTTCTATGTCAAGCAAGGGAAGGCCGATCTCGCCGAGCAGGAATATCTGGCCGCCATCAAGCTTTCGCCCCGGCAAGTGCCGCCGCGCGTCGATCTCGCGGATCTTTATAGGGCCGCAGGGCGCGAGGCGGAAGCGGAGACGCTTCTGCGCCAGACGATCGCTGACACGCCCGAGGCCGCGGCGGCTCATCACGCCCTTGGCCTCGCGCTGATCCGGCAGAAGCGATACGCCGAAGCGACCAACAGCTTGAAACGCGCAGCCGAACTTGAGCCGGCTCAGCCCCGCTATGCCTATGTCTACGGAGTGGCCCTCCAATCCGTGGGACAAGCGAATGAGGCGCGCCACGTGCTCACGGCCGCGCTTCTTGCGAGCCCTTCCAATGTCGAGATCCTCACCGCGCTCCTGCAGGATGCGATCAAATCGCGTGACCTCAAAGGCGCTCTTTCCTATGCCGACCGTCTCCGCGTCCTTCGCCCGGACGACGCCTCGCTCGCCCAGTTTATCGAGCGGCTGCGCTTGGAAGCCAATCGCTGAGAGAGGAAGCGATCTTGGGGATGGCGCTCCAAGTTTGTCTCGCTTCGGGCGGCGTCAGTGATAAAGTCTCCGCAATCTTTGGTTGAGGGGGCGATAAATCTCGATGAATTTTCTCTCAACGTATCAGCTTCGGAATGCGACTTGCTCATCCCGCAGGCGCAATTGGCGGCGGCTTGCCGCTTTCACCTTTATATCGGGAGCCCTGATGACAGGCGCGGCGCATGCACAGTCTCCCACCGCATGGGTTGAACTCAAGCCGGTGGCCGGGCGCAATATGATCCAGATTACGGGCCACGCCCTCGCGCTGGATGCGGTCGGCGGCATGGATTTCACATTGACCCTGCGCCGTAAGAATAAGGGCAACAACTCAAGCACAAGGCAATCCGGCCGGTTTGACCTCGCTCCAAACGAAACGAAAGTTCTGTCGTCGACGTCGATCAATCTCGAACCTGGCGATGAACTGACGGTCGAGCTCAAGCTCCTCGATCATGGCGCCGAAGTCTCGAGCGCGACCGTAACCTCGAAGGGGGCGGCCGCCGGACAGACGCTTTAATGGCTCCGCGACCTTGAAATCAGCCGCAGGCGGCGAGAGTTGGCGTCTCGCCAAAATCCCGCCTGCTCCTCCTCAACTGAACCAGCCGAGGTAAACGCCGCCTACCAGCAGCAATCCGATGATTGCGCGGTAGATCACGAACGGCCACGCCGAAAAGCGTTCGAGAATGCGCAAGAGGCTCCAGATCGCCGCGAAGGCCGAAATACTCGCGACGATCAGGCCCACCGCAAGCACACTCCAGCCATGCGCATCGAGGCCGGCCTTGTGCAATTCGAAAAGTTCCTTCAGCCCCGCTCCGGTGATGGCGGGCAGGCCCAGCAGAAAGGAGAAGCGCGCTGCGTCGGCGCGGTTGAAGCCCGCGAACAGCGCCGCCGTCAGCGTCGAGCCGGAACGCGAGACGCCGGGAATTAACGCGCCCGCCTGGCAGAGACCGACGAAGATCGCGTCGAGGAAGGTCCAGCGTTCCATCTTGCGCTTGTGGCTGGCGGTGATTTCCGACAGTGCGAGCAGAAGCGACATCACAAGGCAGGCCCAGCCGATGACCCAGATGCTGCGCAGCGGCGAGTTGCAGGCGTTGAGGACCGGCGCGAGCAGGACGCCCAGCACAATGATCGGGATGGTTCCCAGCACGATCGCCAGCGCGAATTGAAGATTGCGGTCGCGAAACTTGCCCCGCGTCGCGGCGAAAATCGAGCCGAAGACAATGTCGCGCACATCGCTCCAGAAATAGCTCACCACGGCGAAAAGAGCGGCAAGCTGCATGGCCGCGGAAAACGCGGAACCCGGGTCCTGCCAGCCCAACGCCCAGGGCACCAGGCGCATATGCGCTGTTGAAGAAATCGGCATCAGCTCGGTGATGCCCTGCACCACGCCCAAAAACGCAACCTTTGCATAGCCAAGGCTTACAAAGCCCGTATCCAAGCCATTCGTGCACGCAGCGGCCATTGTCCCTCGCCCCTGATGGTGGAACCTTAAACAGAAATCCATAGCGATGGACGCCCGCAAGCCCCGGCGAAAGCCGCGGGCTGCACGCACAAGCGCCCGTTAAGTATCGCTAACGCTTGCGCCTCCCGGATGCCTGTTTTTCGCGGGCATTTCGAATGCGTGCGCCAGGAGGCCTGCTTAGCAGCACCCATGCGCCTGGGCAAGCCTGCGGAGGCCGCGCCGGATGAGAATTCAGATGCGCCGCCCGGCGCGGGCTTCTTTGCTCGCTCATCTCTCGCCGGCTGGGGAACAGTTTGCGCAGGGCCGCGCTTGTTGAAGATGAAATCCTCCCACAAGGTGATCATTCCCATGAAATCCTCTCCGAAACCGCAGCAAAAGACCATTCTTCGCGCCGTCGAAGCGCAGCCGCACCTCGATCTCGACAAAGGGCAGGAGACCCAGCCCTGGGGAACCCTGACGGATCTTCCCATCTCGCTTAGTGAAGAGACGCGGATGCAGAGCGTCGAAGCGCTGAACCAGCTTCTCGCCGATACGATCTCGCTCAGGGATATGTACAAGAAGCATCACTGGCAGGTGAGCGGCCCGACCTTTTATCAGCTTCACCTCCTCTTCGACGCCCACTATGAGGAGCAGGCCGAGTTGGTGGACACCATCGCCGAGCGGATCATGTCGCTCGGCGGCGTTTCAGTCGCAATGGCTCACGATGTGGCCGAAACGACGATGATCCGCCGCCCGCCCAAGGGCCGTGAGACGCCCGCCATGCAGATCACGCGTCTGGTGGAAGCGCACCGCCAAATCCTGGCCGAGTCCCGGAAGGCCGCCAAAGCGGCGGACGAAGCGGGCGACGATGGGACGAACGATCTTTTCGTGAGCGATGTCATCCGCACGAATGAGAAACAGGTGTGGTTCATCGTCGAGCACCTTGTCGCGGCGCGGCTGGAATAGCAGCCGGGTTCGGCGGCGGGCGGCGTTTGGCCCAATCAGAACGTGGTTGGGCCGCGCCAGGGCAACTGCTTGTCGGAAGAACTAAGGCTATCCTGCCATTTCGTGACGGGCTGCGGCGAGGCGTTACTCCGTCCCTGTCTGCCCGTGGTTGTCCCCCGTTCGACGATTGTACTGATGCCCCTCGCTCTCGCCGCCCTGTTGAGCCAACCAGGTCTGAAGCAATTCCGCGCCACTTCTGAATCTCGAAAGCAGCGCCGTCATCGACATGCGCATGTCGTCGCATACCTGAGGGTTGCGTTGGCAGAACCCCCTCACATCGTTCACGGTCTGTTCCGCTGACGTGATCAATCGCCGGTTGTCTTCATGAGATCCGGGGAGCAATAGACAGATCAACATCACCCAGAATGCCAGCCGGAGTATAAAAAACATAACGCAGCACTCCCAGCTTTACGCTGAGCTCACATGCTAGTGCTGAGGAACGAAATATAAGAGAAGCTACATGCCGCAATTTTATGAGTATCTTCCTGAACGGAGCGGAGAAAAACTGAGATTTAATCTGTACATAAGCTAACTACGCTTGAGCAACATTAACAATGGCTTTCTGCGCATAAACCACCTTTCTTTAAATAGAGCTTTGTGTAATTATCCCAGCCATGACCCGGTTGCAGGCGCGTCTCAGCCTATTCGCCGTAGCGGCGATCTTTGTAGCGACAGCGAGTAACGCGCTGTTCTTGCAGGATCATGCGCGATTGCTGAATTCAAGCCTTCCCAGCACCGCGGTCTCGCTGACGCAGCTTCCGGCTAACAAGGCGGCCCCGGATACGGCCAGCTTACCCGATCTGTTGGAACAGGACCCGAAAGCGCCTCGCCTGCATGTCGCGCTTCAGCGGGAGCTTGCGCGGCGCGGCTACTCAAGCCAGCTTCAGGTTCGTCCCAACGGTCTTCGGCTCGCCACTCTCGCCTATGAATTCGATAACCGCTTGCCTTTGACCGGAGAGCCCACCGAAGATCTGCTGAAGCGGGTTCTTTTTGACGGCAACCAAGGCCCACGCGGCTCCTTTACCGACCGCGCCGAGCCCAATACAAAGCTTGTGAGGGAAGCGCAGAAAGTGCTCGCGGGGCTCGGCTTCTTCCGCGGCACTTTCTCCGGCCGCATGGATGTCTGGACCTCCAACGCCATCAGGGATTTTGAGCGGCATCGCGGCATTCCGCTGTCGGGCCGCTTGACCGAACAGACCCTCCTTGAGCTGATTACCTATTCGGGTCAGCCCATCCGCCTTTCCCAGGACTAAAGCTTCCTGCGAGTTAATCCGGTGCTTAAAAAGCACGTTTCCCCAGCGAAGGCGGGGAGCCGCAAATCGTTACACTTTTTGCGGTGGCGTCCGGCGCCCCACCCCTTAACAGTCACAATTCGAGGCATCCTAATGTCAGCGATTCTCTTTGTTCGGAGGTGGGAAGAGCTGGGACACGAACTTATTCAAATCGGGCGGGCATGCGAAGCGCTATCGCGCGACATAACCGAACACGGCGGGCCACCTGGCGCAGATCCCGAATAGCGGGATTGGCGGGGCTTTTTCTGCTCGGCGGCTGTACCTTGCTTAATCCTCACGTCCCCACACCGGAGATCGAGGTCCCGGACGCCTATATCGGCAAGAGCGCGAATCCATCGAAGCCGGCGGCGTCGCCTTATGATTTCGCGGTTTTCAAATCGAAGAAGCTGACCGAGCTGATCCAGTTGGGGCGAGGGTTCAACTTCGACATCGGCGCCGCGATCGCCCGCATCCAGGAAGCCGAAGCGCAAGTCCGTATCGCGACACAGGCTCTTATTCCGCTCATCCAGGCGAACGGCACGGCAAGCCAAAGCCTGACCCATCTCGGCGGCCAAGCCCTCAAGACGACTTCGGTCATCGCTCAATTGAACGCAAGCTACACGATCGATTTTTGGGGTCAGAACCGCGCGCTCGTCTATGCCGCCATAGCGAACCAGTACAGTCAAAGCTTTGCGGCCGCCACCGTTGCAATTTCGACCGACGCGAGCATTGCAAATACTTACTTCGAGGCGATCGGCTCCCAGGAACAGATCGACATATCGAAGCGGAACCTGGAAGCCGCCAAACGCATATTAAAAGCGATCCGCGACCGCTTTGCGGCGGGAACGGCAAGCGGCCTCGATGTGGCGCAACAGGAGACGCTTGTCGACAATATTGCGGTCACGATCCCGCCGCTCGAGCGGCAGCTTGCGCAATTCAAGCACGCGCTGGCCGTCCTTGTGGGCACGGCGCCTGAGTTTTTCAGTTACAAAGGCGACAAACTTTTTTCGATTGCGGTCCCTACTATCCCGGCCGGCTTGCCGTCCGAGCTTCTGTGCCGCCGCCCCGATGTCGCGAGTGCGGAGGCGCAACTCTCGACGGCGAAATTCGATGTCTCTTCGGCGCGGGCGGCGATGTTTCCCTCAATTCAGCTCACAGGCAATGGCGGTTTCGAAAGCGTGGCGCTGGCGTCCTTGTTCCAGCCGCAAAGCCTGTTCTACAATGCGGCCGTCAGCGTGACGCAGCCGATTACGAACGAGTATCAGCTGCAGGCCCAACTCGACTTCCAGCGCGCAACCTATGGCGAACTTCTTCAGGATTACCGCAAGGCTATCGTTTCAGCATTCCAGAACGTCGAAGACGCCTTGATCGCTTACAGCAAAGACGCTGAACAGGAGCGCCTGCAGCACGAAGCAGTGGTGTCCGCAAGACGCGCTTTCGAGCTCTCGGAGGCGCAATTGAAGGGCGGAATCATCGATGTGACGACGCTTCTTCAAGTGCAACAAACCTTATTTACGGCTGAAATCGCGTACGCGCAAATCAGGCAAGCTCGCCTTCAGGCTGCAGTGACCCTATATCAGGCTCTGGGCGGAGGGTGGTATAAGCCAAGTGACGCAGCGATCGCCGAAGTCGCATCTGTTATAGAATTAAAAGCAAGGGTGCCATGAGAAGGCTTCTGCCCTACCTCGTCTTTTTGCTTGTAACGGGCGGCCTGATCGCTTTCGTTTACAAGGATCGCATTTTCCCGCCACAGGCAGGGGCTGAAGGGCCGCAGCAAGGGATGACGGGCGCGCCGGGCAAGGGGCGGCATGGTTCATTCCGCCGGGAGGGCCAGGCGGTTCCGGTCCTTGCGGAAAAGGCGCGGACCGACAACGTTCCCGTTTACTTAAGCGGCGTTGGCGCCGTTCAGGCCTTTAACACGGCGATTGTGCGCACCCAGGTGAGCGGCCGCCTGACCGATGTCCCCTATAAGGAGGGGCAGGATGTCAAGGAGGGCGACGTCCTTGCGGTCGTTGACCCCGCTCTCTATCAAGCCGCTTACGACCAGGCCGTCGCGCAGAAGGCGAAAGATGAAGCCCTTCTCGCCAATTCGCGTCAGGACGAGAAAAGATATTCAGACCTCGTCAAGACCAATGCCGCCACGCAACAGCAGGCCGATACCGCAAGGTGGACCGTCCATCAAAACGAAGCTCAGGTGAAACTCGACCAAGCCTTGATCGACAACGCCAAGACGAACCTGCAATGGACGACGATCCGGGCCCCAATCAGCGGCAGGACGGGCATCAGGCTCGTGGATAAGGGCAATCTCGTCAGCGCGACGGACGCCACCGGAATCGTGGCCATAACTCAGCTCCGGCCGATTGCGGTTGTGTTTACTTTGCCGGAGAACACGGTGGCGGGCGTCCTTGAGGCCCAGGAAAAGGGCCCCGTGCCCTTGCAGGCCGTCACGGGCGCAGGCTTGCTCGGTGAAGGGACGCTTCTTGTCCTGGACAACCAAATCGATCAATCCACCGGCACCGTTAAAATCAAAGGCATCTTCCCGAATGATAAGAACAGGCTCTGGCCCGGCCAGTTCGTCAATGTGAAGCTGAAGCTCAAGACGCTCGAAAACGCGATTGTCGTGTCCTCGGTCGCCATCCAGCAGGGCGCGAACGGAAGCTATGTTTATCTCGTCACGCCAGAAGATACGGCAAAGCTCACTTATGTGAAGATTGTGCAGGAAGGCGAGAAGCAGTCGGTGATCGGGGAGGGCGTCGCAGCGGGCGATACCGTAATCACGAGCGGATTCGCCAATCTTCAGGATGGTTCGAAGATAAAGCTCGAGACAGGTCCGGCCAAGGGCGTTCCGTCCCCGAGCGCGGCTCCCGTCAGCGAGAACGGGGAGAAGGCCTCCGAAGGAGGCTCGAAGGAAGGCAAGGCGGAACGCCGGCGCCATAGGAAAGAGGCGTCGCTCAATGGGGATGCTCCGGACGGGGAGCAAAGCGGCCCCTGGAAGAAGCCCGTGCAGGGGCAGGCGGAAGCCTCGACGGCTGAAAGTCCCCGCCGGCCATGAGCATTTCCGCGCCGTTTATCGCGCGCCCTATCGCTACCTCGCTCCTCGCCGTCGCGGTGCTGCTGAGCAGCGCGCTTGCTTATTCGTTCCTGCCGATCTCATCGCTCCCCCAGGTTGATTTCCCCGTCATCCAGATCACGACGCAGCTTCCCGGCGCAAACGCGGATACGATGGCGCGCCTCGTAACCGCGCCGCTCGAACGCCAGCTTGGGCAGATACCCTCCCTTGAAGGCATGAGTTCGACAAGCTCGCAAGGGCTGAGCCAGATCACGCTGCAATTCAATCTCGACCGCGACATCAACGCCGCAGGCCAGGACGTGCAGTCCGCGATCAGCGCCGCGGGCGGCACATTGCCGCAAAACCTGCCTTACCCGCCTGTTTACGCGAAGGTTAATCCTTCCGATCCGCCTATTCTGACCATCGCCCTGACTTCGACCAGCCTTTCCATGGAAAGGCTGAGCGATCTGGCCGACACGCTTTTGAGTCCGAGGCTCAGCCAGGTTTCGGGTGTTGGCCGCGTCACCATTCAAGGCAATATCCGACCCGCGATCCGCATCCAGGCCAACCCGCTGCAGCTTTCCTCCTATGGGCTTGCGCTTGAGACGCTGCGCGCCGCCATCGCCAACGCCAACGTCACCGGATCGAAGGGCGTTCTCAGCGGATCGGATAAGGCCTATCTCATCGGCGCCAACGATCAGCTCGAAACCGCCAAGGCCTATGAAGACATCGTAGTCGCCTACAATAATGGCGCGCCTGTCTTGCTGCGGGATGTCGCAACGGTCATCGCGGGGCTGGAAAACAACAAGGTGCTGGCGCGGTATAATGGCGTCCCCGCCGTCGTTATCGACATCCAGCGCCAACCGGGCGCGAACATCGTCGGCACCGTCGATCGCATTAAGAAAATCCTGCCCAAGCTTGAGGCTGCTTTGCCTGCGGGCGTGAAGGCGGAGGTCGTGGCTGACCGCACGGGCACCATCCGCGCGTCCGTGCGCGATGTGCAGCTCACGCTCGCGCTCAGCGTCGTCCTTGTGGTTATGGTCGTTCTTCTGTTCCTTCGGACGTTGAGCGCGACCATTGTGGCGGGCGTGACGCTGCCGCTGTCGCTGATCGCCTCTTTCGGCATCATGTATTTTGCGGGCTTCAGCCTGGATAACCTCTCGCTCATGGCGCTGACCATCGCGACGGGCTTCGTGGTCGACGACGCCATCGTGATGATCGAGAATATCATGCGCTACATCGAGCGCGGCGAGACGCCGATGGCCGCCGCCTACAAAGGCGCCGGCGAGATCGGGTTCACAATCGTGTCCCTGACCGTCTCGCTCATCGCGGTTTTCATCCCTCTTCTCTTCATGTCGGGCATCGTCGGGCGTCTCTTCCGGGAGTTTGCGCTGACGCTCACCATCGCGGTGCTCACCTCGATGGTGATCTCGCTGACGTTGACGCCGATGATGTGCGGCCGGCTTTTGCGCGTCCCCCGCCACGGAAACGGAGCGCCCTGGTATGCGAGAACTCGCGGAAGCGCCTATCACCGCGCTTAACGCGTTCTACCGGATCACGCTCGATATCGTGCTGCGGTTCCGCATTGCGACGCTGATCGTGGCCGCGATGACGCTCGTTTTGACGATCACGATGTATCTGGCCATCCCGAAAGGCTTTCTGCCTGACCAGGATACGGGCTTCTTGACCGCCGAGACGGAAGCCGCGGCCAATGTGTCGTTCGACCGCATGAATGAGCTTCAGAACAGCGTCGAAAAAATCATCCGCAAAGACCCCGATGTTCTCGGCGTTGTCTCAGTGGTCGGCGTCGGAACGACGAATGCGACGCCGAACGTCGCGCATTTCGCGCTGACCTTGAAGCCGAAGAACGACCGCGCCGTCAGCGCATCCGAGATCCTGCGCCGGCTCACGGCGGCGACAAGCGGCATCCCCGGCATTTCGACGACGTTTCAGATCGTCCAGGATATCCAGATCGGGACGGCGCGGAGCCGCACGGAATATCAATATGTGCTTGTCGGGCTCGACCGCGAAGGCTTCTCCAGTTGGGCGAAGAAGCTCGAAGCCGAGCTGAAGGACGACCGGCGTCTGATCCACGTCTCCTCCGACATTCAGGAAAACGGAAACGCCGTGATGATCAACACCGACCGCGTTATCGCGGGCAGGCTCGGCGTCACGATGCAAGCGCTCAACGATACGCTGTACGATGCTTTCGGGCAGCGGCAGGTCTCGACCATCTACGGGCAGTCGAACCAGTATCGCGTTATTCTCGAGGTCGATCCGAAATTTCAGACCGACCTTGCGGCGCTAGGGTCGATCTACGTTCCCGGCAACGCCATCAGCAATTCCACGACAGGCAATTCGGTTACGGGCCTTTCCAGCGGAAGCAGCGGGCCGACGGGATCGTCCATCACGGCCGTGCCCGCCATCGGACAAGGTCGCGGGGCGCAGGTTCTGCTTTCGTCCTTTGCAACGATCGAGAGGACCGTTGCGCCGCTCTCCGTCAACCATGTGCAGCAATACCCCGCCGCAACAATCAGCTTCGATGTCGCGCCCGGCGTCTCTCTCGACGCCGCCGTCCAGGCTGTGGCCGATGCTACGGCGCGCATCGGGATGCCAAGCTCGATTGTCGGCAGCTATACAGGCGCCGCGGCTGAGTTCAACGCCTCGCTCAGAAGCACGCCCTTTCTCGTGCTCGCCGCCGTAGTGACGATCTACATCATCCTCGGCGTGCTGTACGAAAGCTTCATTCACCCCTTCACCATTCTGACGACGCTTCCCTCCGCCGGCATCGGGGCGCTGCTCGCTCTCGAATATTTCGGCATGGAATTCTCCTTCATTGCGCTGATCGGCGTGGTCCTCCTGATGGGCATCGTGAAGAAGAACGCCATCATCATGATCGACTTCGCGCTCGACGCCGAGCGGCGCCTGGGCATGACGCCGGCCCAAGCGATCCGGGAGGCTTGCCTGCTTCGCTTTCGCCCGATCATGATGACAACGGTTGCGGCGCTCCTGGGCGCGCTTCCGCTCGTGCTCGGCAGCGGCCCAGGGTCCGAGTTACGGACGCCGCTTGGCGTCACCATCATCGGCGGTTTGCTGTTAAGCCAGTTTCTTACGCTTTACACGACGCCCGTGATCTATCTCGCCATGGACGGGTTGAAACGCCGGATCGAGCGGCTCTTCGGCGTTGAAGAGCCGGGCGTTGCGCCTCCGGGCGGACCGGCAGGCGGGCCTCCGCCAGCGGGCGCGCCCGCCGCGCCGGAAACGCGGGGCTAGGCCCATGCATGTCGGCGAAACGTCAAAGCCCCTTACCCTGTCCCTCTCCCGCGCAATCTCGCCTTGGCGAGATTGCCACTCCGGAAAGCCGCATCCGCAAGCGGATGCGGACGGGAGAGGGGACGCACGGAATTGCCCTCTCCCCTTGCGGGAGAGGGTGGCGTCCGGCTTTGCCGGGCGCCGGGTGAGGGGTTTTGACGTTTCGCTGCTGATCAATGAGTTCGGGTGCTAGCCCCATGAACCCGTCAGCCCTCTTCATACGGCGGCCCATTGGAACGATCCTGCTTGCGGTCGGGATCTTCTTGCGGGCGTCGTCGCCTATTTCAAGCTGCCGGTCGCGAGCCTTCCCAGCGTCGACATGCCTGCGGTGCGCATCAGCGCGACATTGCCGGGCGCCGATCCCGAGACCGTCGCGGCCACCATCGCCGCGCCGCTTGAGCGGCACATCGGAGAGATTGCAGGCGTCAACGAAATGACGTCCACGAGCCAGCTCGGCTCCACAAGCATCCAGGTTCAGTTCGATCTTTCGCGCAACGCAGACGACGCCGCCCGCGACGTGCAGGCGGCCATCAACGCGGCGCAGGCCGACCTCCCGACCACTTTGACGCGCCGGCCGACGATCAGGAAATCGAACGCCGCGGCTGCGCCAATCATGATCCTCGCCATGACGTCTCCGATCAGGCGGCCGACCGATCTTTACGATCTCGGCGACCTCATCGTGTCGACGCGCATCAGCCAGATCAGCGGCATAGCGGAGGTGCTGATCGGAGGCGCGCAGACGCCCGCCGTGCGCGTGGTCGCCGATCCAGGGGCGCTGCAATCGCGCAGCCTTGGCTTTGAGGATGTCCGCACGGCCATTACGCAAGCCAATTCGCTTGTCCCGATCGGGACACTGAACGGGGCGGACAAGTCAACGATCGTAACCACGAACGGCCAGATCGACAAACCATCGGATTACGCATCGCTTGTCGTGAAGGTGAAGAATGGCGATGTCGTCCGGATCGGCGATATCGCGCAAGTTTCCACGGGCACGAGCAACAGGCTCGCGGCGGGGTATTACAACAAAGATAACGCCGTCATCTTGATCATCTTCAAGACGCCGGATGCGAACGTCGTCAACACGACCGATCAAATCTACGCTCTGTTCCCAGAATTGCACCGGCTTCTTCCGGCGGATGTGAAACTCACTGTCCTCAACGACCGGACAAAGACCATCCGAGCCAGCATCGCCGACATTCAGAAGACGCTTCTCGCGAGCATTGTGCTGGTTATGATGGTGGTGTTGATCTTTCTTCGCCGCATTATTCCCACCATCGCCGCAGGTATTGCGGTGCCGCTTTCGCTCGCCGGGACCGTTGGGCTTATGTGGCTTTCCGGCTATAGCCTCGACAACATCTCTCTGCTTGCTTTGACGATCTCCGTCGGTTTCGTCGTGGATGACGCCATCGTCGTGATCGAAAACTGCTACCGCAATATGGAAGCAGGGTTGAAGCCGCTCGAAGCCGCGCTGCAAGGCTCCCGCCAGATCGGCTTTACCATCATATCCATCAGCCTGTCGCTGGTGGCGGCGTTCATCCCGCTTCTGTTCATGAGCGGCCCGATAGGCCGGCTTTTCGGGGAATTCGCCTGGACCCTGACTTATGCCATCCTCATTTCGGCGGTCGTGTCGCTTACGCTGACGCCGATGATTTGCGGCCGCTTCATACGCCGCCTGCCGCGCCCGCGTGAAACCTGGCTCGATCGCCGGATCGAGCCCTTTTTCGAAGGGATGGTGCGATTTTACGAGCGCACGCTCACTTACGCGCTCCGGCATCGCTGGTTGATGCTCCTCATCACGCTGACAACCTTGGCGTTGACCATCAACCTCTACATCGTGCTGCCGAAGGGTCTCATTCCACTCGGCGACACCGGCCTTGTGATTGGCTACGCGCAAGCCTCTCCAGATGTCTCTTTCGAGTCGCTGGAGGACATTCAAAAGAAGGTATCGGCGATTTTGGACGCTGATCCCGCCGTGGAAGGCGTAGCCGTCTCTATCGGGGGCACATCCGGCTTCGGGCAAAGCAACCAAGCGCGCTTTTATATGTCGCTGAAGCCGATCGAGGAGCGCAAAGAGAATATGGTGGCCGTGATCGGGCGGTTGCGGAAGAAACTGAGCGAAGTCAAGGGCGTCGACGTGACGATGTTTCCGGGCCAGGAAATACAGTTCGGCGGGCGAGCATCCCGGGCGCAATATCAGGTCACGCTCTGGGGGCCGGAATTGAAGGAAATCACTGAATGGCTTCCGAAGCTGCAGGACCGCATCAAACAGGTGCCGGGCGTCGTCGACGTCAACAATGACCGTCAGACGGGCGGGCCGCAGGCGATGGTGACCATCGACCGTGTAAAGGCCGGAAAATTCGGCATTGCGGTCAAAGACATCGACGCCGCGCTCAACGACGCGTTCTCGCAGCGCGCCGTCTCAACGATCTATTCGCACCGCAATCAATACAACGTCATCCTGGAAGCAAACCTGGATGTGCAACGGAGCCTCGCAGGGCTCGACACTGTCTACGTGAAAGGCAGCCAGGGACAGCAGGTGCCGCTCAGCGCCGTCGCGACGATCAGCGTGACGTCCGTGCCGCTCGTCGTCAATCATACCGGGCAATTTCCCGCCGCGACCATCAGCTTCAATACCGCCCCCAACGTCACGCTGGGGCAGGTTCTGCCGCAGGTCCTGCAAATCGCCAAGGACGTCCAGCTTCCGGAATCGCTCCATTTCGAACTTGCGGGAGAGACATTGGCCCTTCAGCAGGAGCAGACCTCGGAAGTGCTGCTGATCGTGTCGGCGCTCGTCGCGGTCTATCTCGTGCTCGGCATTCTGTATGAAGACCTTGTCCACCCTCTCACCATCCTGTCGACGCTGCCGTCGGCGGGTTTCGGAGCGCTGCTCACGATGCAGGCGACGGGGCAATCGCTCTCCATCATCGCTTTCATCGGCATCATTCTTCTTATCGGCATTGTGAAGAAGAACGGCATCATGCTTGTCGATTTCGCGCTCGATGCGGAGCGCAGCCGGGGCATGTCGAGCGAGGACGCCATCCGGCAGGCTTGCCTTGAACGTTTTCGTCCGATCCTTATGACCACGCTCGCGGCCATGTTTGGCGCTTTGCCATTGGTTCTTGCCGCCGGACCCGGCTCGGAGCTGAGACAGCCGCTCGGTTATACTATTGTCGGCGGTCTCGCCGTCTCCCAGCTCCTGACCATCTATACGACGCCTGTCATCTATCTGTGGCTCGACCGGCTGCGCCGCCGTCGTGGGCGAACAGCGCCAGCGTCAGGAGTTATAGCGACGACGTCCCCATCGTAAGGGATGGCGTGAGGGGATAAGTCCGGGGAGTATCCTACTTCCGCGTCACCTTGGGCGGCGCCGGTTTCGAGTTATTCTTCTCCGCAGCCTGTTTCGACGCCATGACCCGTTCCATCCGCTCGAGGCGTTCCAGTTCCGCCAGGCGATGTTTGACTTCCCCCAGGAAACGCCGAATCCGATCGGCATTGCGTCCGAGATCGTGCTGGCCGAAGCGCGACGAGGACCGGATATCGACTTTCGCCGTCTTGGCCGAACCTGTGACGCGGATTGCAATATCGTCTGTGAACCCGAAGAGGAGCGTGCGGTCCACGGCCTCGATGTGGCCGCTTCTGGTGGCTTCGGGCGCTTGTTCGTCGATGATCTTCCAGTTGAGCGCTTTGACGACGTCGCGCACGGCTGGATAAACATCAATGAGCGACCGCTGGATTTGAAGCGGCTTGATGTCAGGATAGGCTGACGATTGCAGCGTCGCGAAGGAGGCCTCGTAGTGCGCCGGGTTCGCCTGACCACCTTGGCGGATTTTTGCGACGCGGTCGAAAGCGGGAGGCGCGGCCGTGTCTGTTGTGATCTCATAAAGCCGCGGCAATCTCAGGAGAGCCGGAAGCGACCATAAAGGAACGGCGAGCACAAGCGCGCTGAGAAACATGGCGGCGGATGCCCGGCCGGCGCCCAGATGCCCTTCCTTCCAAATCGACGCCAAAGCCGCAACCGCCAAAACCAGGCTGATGACTGCCCCCGCCACTGCGCCGCCCAAAACCTTAAGAGCGAAATGGGTCGGGAGTCCGAAGAAGCGATGCCAGACAAATGCGCCGGCAAAAACGAGAACGGACAGGAGCGCTATCCTGTAGCTCCAGACAGCCGTTCGGGAGAGGTGCTCGATATAGCGCAAAGGATCACTCCCCGGATACCATGTTTGATGTTGGCGCCTGCAGCCTTCTTGCCATTTTCCAAAATATAATAAAAAATTCGCTTGCGCTGTCGCAATAGGGCCACCGAATCACTCGACGCTTGCCCTAGATGCCGACCTTAGGGTCAAGGCATCGGTTAGTAAACGATGGAGTACGACCGTGAGTGAAGATTATCAATGGCGGCAATTGGGTTCGATCGTCAATCAGGTGCTCATGGACACGCGCACAAAAGCGGTTCGGAAGGGAATGCAGGCGAAGGCGCCGCCTCGTCCGATCTTTACGAAAACTCAGCAAAGACAGGCCACGCCTGAAAAACTCGGGCACGGCTTTCTCAACCCCGATTACCAAGCGCCCGCTCCGGCACAGCTTGAGCTTCCCTTTGGGATCGCGGCGGAAGCAAATTTCGACAAGCGCTCGACAAAGGCGGCGCGCCTCATGTGAGGCGCGCCTCATGTCAGTGCTGAGTGTCGGTTGTTTCGGACGAGGAGCCGCTCGAGCTTCCCGCCTTTTCCTGACCGGTTCGGCTTTTGAATAGCGTCAGGATCGATGGTCTTCGATGCCTCCTCGGAAGGCGCTGCTGTCGTTTCGCCGAACCGGTAGGTGACAGGCTGAACCGCGCTCGTGCTGGCGGCGACGCGAATCGGCGCAGGTATTGACGCCGAAGCGGCAGGCTTCGGCGTGCTCGTATAAGTGGGCGAGGCGGGCGCCTTCTCGACAAGGCTCGCAACCTGGCTCGGCGCGGCTCGGACGGCGTGATGACCGCCGAAGCGGACGTGTCCACCATCTCGGCGACAGATGGCTGGGGTTTCGACGGGGCCGGTTGCGGCGCTGCCGACGCCACCGCAACAGGCGCCGGAGTCTCTTTTGGCTGACGCGACGGTGTTTCACCCTTGCTCAAGCTGGCAAGGAGAGTTTGCGGAACGCCATCGATGCCGGGCATCTGAGACGGATTGAGTTTCGTGTACATCGGACAGGGAGCGCCGGGCGCCGGATCGCCGCCGGGGAAAGACACGTTCACGAGATACTGCTTGCCGCACACCTTCACAATCGGAGGTTTCCCGGTTTCTTCGAAGGCGTCGTATCCTTCTTTCAGCTTGACCCAGAAGGGATACCATTCGTTCAGCCGATGCCGCATCATGTTCCAGGTGGTCATGCGGAACGGTAAAGCCTGGACGTGAAACTTCGTCTGTCCGGCGTTGAAGGCTTCGCGGGCCAAAATATAGATTTCTTCGATATAGGCGTCGGTCATGGCGTAGCAGCCTGCGGACTTGCAGTTGCCATGAACCATAAGCGCCGAGCCCGAATGGCCGTTCGCCTGATCGTAGGTGTTCGGGAAGCCGATATTGAACGCCAGATGGTAAAGGCTGTGCGGGTTCATCTGAGCGCGGCTGACGGTGTAGAAGCCCTCGGGGGCCTGCCGGTCGCCCTGTTGCACTTTCGGGCCGAGTTCGCCCGACCAGGCGCAAATCGGATAGGTGCGGAAGTGCTGGAAGCGGCCGTCCTTGTACTTCCAGACCTCAAATTCGGATTCTTCTTTGAAAATGCGGACGAAGATCGGAGATTCAACCTTCATTCCCTTGATGGCGAGAAGCGCCTGCGTGGAGGCCGGCAACTGGCGATCGCCCGGAGCACCCGCATCTTCGGAGCCCGTACCGCCGAGGAAACTCAAGCATCCAGCCAGACAAACTACGAGCGGCGCAACCAAAGCAAAACGCAACGCAACTCTCATAACCCTCAACTCCCGCGCTACTTCGGGAGAGGATGGATTTTTTGCATTAAAAATCCGTTTCAATCCAGGGGTATTTTTTAGAAGTTGCATCCTGAGGTTGTAACCTCCTGATTCGCGTGCCGAGATGCCGCAATTTCCAAGTTTTTTAGGGCTAAAATGCGACAACGCACGGCAGAAGAAGCCGGTCTAACGCCCTGAAGATAGGGGCCTTCCGATGCTCAGGAACTTTTCTTGGCGCTGTTTACGAATGTTCACGCCATCCAGGTTTTCGAAGTCCGCGAGAGCAAGCTCGATCGCGTCGCTAACCTTCTTGATCGCGGCGTCAGGGTCGCGGTGAGCGCCGCCGACCGGCTCCGGAATGATGCCGTCGATGACGCCGAGCTGGAGCAGATCCTGCGCGGTGATTTTCATGTTGGTGGCTGCGTCCCGGGCCTTTGCGCTGTCCCGCCAGAGGATCGATGCGGCGCCTTCGGGCGAGATGACGCTATAGATCGCGTGCTCCATCATGAGGACGCGATTTGCCGAGGCCACGGCGACCGCGCCGCCGGACCCGCCCTCGCCAATGATGATCGCAATCATGGGCACGGTAAGGGACAGACAGCAATCCGTTGAGCGGGCAATGGCCTCGGCCTGTCCGCGCTCCTCCGCTTCGATGCCGGGATAGGCGCCGGCGGTATCGACGAGGCTCACCACCGGCAGGCCGAACCGGTCCGCCATCTGCATCAGGCGCACGGCCTTGCGATACCCTTCGGGCTTCGCCATGCCGAAATTGTGCCTGAGCCGGCCTTGGGTGTCGGCGCCCTTTTCGTGGCCGAGGATCATGATGGTCCGGCCGTGGAATTGGCCGAGCCCCCCGATGATGGCGAGGTCCTCGCCGAAATAGCGGTCGCCGCCCAAGGGGGTGAAATCCACGATCAGGTCCCGGATGTAGTCGCAGGTGTGCGGCCTTTGCGGATGCCGCGCCACTTGCGTTTTCTTCCAGGGATCGAGGCTGGAATAGGTTTCTTCGAGGGCCTGTTGCGCCTTCTCCCGAAGCCTTGCGATTTCCTCCTTGATGGAGACGGCGCTGTCTCCCTCGCCAAGCGCGCTCAGCTCCTCGATTTTGCTTTCGAGTTCGGCGATAGGTTTTTCAAAGTCGAGATAGGTGCGCATCGGGGGGAATGTAAAGACCAAGGTACGGATAGCGATGTATGCCTAGCACGGCGCAACGTCCAGAGCTAGTCACACGCGGCCCTCGGTCGCTCCGGTGTGGAAAAGGGAATTTTGCGGCCGGCGGCGCCAGTCAGGCGACCATCCTCTCGACCTTCGCGAATACGCTTAAGCGCAGCCAGGTTCCCAGATGCGCTTCAAGCTCCTTGTTTCCTGTGAGCAGGAGCCTTCCCTGATCTTTCGCCCGGCCGATCGTGGTGTAACCCATCCATATTTCGGTCATCGTCTTCAGATCTGTCGACAGGTACAGGTCGACGTCGAAGCCAGGATCGACCGAACATAAATCGGGCGCCTGATCTGGCTCGACGATCAACCACCAGTTCCGCCGCGGCTCCTTGAGATCGGTGAAAATGACCTGAATAGTGTTGCGGCGCCGGGGCGCGGGGAAGGGGCCTACATTGCGCCGCATGTCCCACATGAGAAGCGTGGGGTCCAGGTTCTTCAGCGACGCTTCGGTTTCGATCCACCTGTGCCCCCAGGCCCCGACAGCCTCGATGACCGGCCTCAACTCCTGTCCCGCTTCCGTCAGCCTGTATTCAAACAGGTCCGGATCGCTCTCCACACGGCGCCGCGCCACGATTCCCGCAGCCTCCAGATCTTTCAATCTCTTCGAAAGAAGGGCGGGGGACATTCTCGGAACGCCTCGCCTCAACTCGTTGAAACGGGTCGAGCCCGCCACGAGTTCGCGGAGGAGCACCAATGTCCAGCGCGTTCCAAGAATTTCGGACGCCATCGCGACAGGGCAGAACTGCTTGTAGCTGCCGGTCATGGTTCGCTCCTTGCTTGCCGCCGCGAACTAACAGCTTAGCGGTGGCATAGGTTCCGTGAGCCGGTTCAGTTTCTATACCGGGGGCGATTCAGTTCGTGAACTATGCCTTCGACAAGCCCGCATGACATTCTCCTGACCATCAGGCGGGGATGCGCCCCGCTTTAAGTGAACAAGAGAGAGGAAACATCATGCCAATCGTCGACATCCACCTTATTGAAGGCGTCTTCGACAAGAACCAAAAGCAGGAAATGATCAGGAAAGTCACCGACGCCATGGTCGACATCGAAGGCGAGGCCATGCGCGGCGTCACCTGGGTCCGCTTGTACGAGGTTGCAAGCGGCGAATGGGGCATGGGCGGCAAAGGCATCACGACCGCCGATGTGAAGGCGATGCAGACGAGATGAACCCGCCTTTAACCGGCATCGATTAAAGGCGAAAAAGTTGATCGATTCTAAAGTTCTAGAGCAGCTTATCCGCGTCCAAAGCGAGACGCCAGGCTGCTCTAAGGAACGCGCACTTAATAACTGGAGCGGACGAGCCGCGTGTATCCGGTGCAGAGTTCGATTTGTAACGGCTCGGATATGCGCACGGCGAACCGATGCTCTTGTGTGTTACTGAGGTTTCTGCCTTTCTTGCTCGGAGTATTGGTTTTTCCGTTCCGACGGCGTGAAAGTGGTATCGAATATCCGCCCGAAGCCTATAAGCGCAAAAAAAACCGCAAACCCCTGTGCAATCTCGTGA
The DNA here is from genome assembly GCA_963819665.1 of uncultured Alphaproteobacteria bacterium. GTDB lineage: Bacteria > Pseudomonadota > Alphaproteobacteria > Rhizobiales > Rhodomicrobiaceae > Rhodomicrobium. The sequence continues at coordinate 64,337 of CAWFXN010000025.1, read as the reverse complement.
CGCCGCTTGTCACGTATTGCAGGAACATGGCGACGATTACCAGCAGTGTTACGATCACGAATCAACGGTATCACTTGCCGTTATCTTTTTCATCGGTGTGCCCCCATAAGGGTGCTGGTGGGCCGGTCGCGACGGGATCAGATCCTGGTCGGAGCAGCGGCTTTCCATAAGCGCACGCTTGGCGATATAACCGGAGCGGGATTCGCCTGCTTCTTTGGCGGCTCGATCGATCCGGCGCAAAACGCGGGCCGGAAGCGTAATGTTAATCCGCTCGGCTTTGTCCGAAAGTTCCGCCAAGTCGATGCTTACGACGGCCCACACCCAGCCTGCAAAGTTAGGATTGGCTTGATGCTCTGTGATTGTGCGGGGTTCTGGAATGTCACCATTATTGTCCAGCACATCCTCAAGGCAAAGCTCAATGGCTTCTTTGGTATTGTCGATAGCCTCGTCAAGAGTGTCGCCCGCTGAGAAGCAGCCGGGAAGATCGGGAACCATGACGCCATAGGCGTGGCTTGCGTCGCCGGGTTCGATTGCAATAGGGTATCTCATAGCCTCACTCCTTCACGCCTGCCTGCTTCAAGATCGCCCGCACCAAGCCGATGCCGAGGTCCTTTTTTGGGTGTGGCACTACGATATGTTCCGGCTTTGAGGGATGCTTGAAAACATGGTGCGAACCCTTGGTACGGTGGAGCGTCCATCCGTCCCGTTCTAGTATCTTGATTAAGTCCGCGCTTTTCATATGTGTATAATACACACCTATCCCAAAAGTCAATGAGGCGCTTGCAGAGGGATATGCTCATCAACGCCTCGGGTTAGCTTCTGTCTTTGTGCTCATCAGCTCTTGAACGCAATAAGTTGCCGAAAGTAAACGGCCATCGGCTTGCAGCGCGGCGACACACTCGTCATCACGAGGATCGACCGCTTGGCGCGCTCTATGCGCGACCTGCAAGACATCGTCTACGAGCTTCGAGACGAGGGGGTGACGCTCAAAGCGACTGAGCAACCCATCGACATATTCCAAAGCCGCAGCCTTCAGCGGCTCGATTTATGCGCTACCGGAATTGGAGTGGGGTTGAGCCGAAGCTTAAATTGGCTCGCAATGAAGTTCAAGCGAGCGTCACCAGCTTGGCCTGGGGAAGGACCGGCGCTCCAGGCTGCAAGGACCAATCGCGGGCATTCAGCACGTCGCCGTCTTTTCGGACCTCGGCAAGCAGATCGAGATCGAGAGTTGCGTAAACCCACTGTGCTTGATTGAGGGCGCCCAGCGCGAGGACGCCATCTCCGGGGAATCTGTGATCAGGCGGCGCGAAAAACCCGGCGGCGCCGACATTGACATTGACGGCGACCGACCACGGCGCTTCGCCTACTGTCGGCGATTGGACGACGTAGATTTGGTTTTCAAGCGCGCGGGCGGCGCAAGCGTGCCTGACGCGATAATATCCCGCCAGGCTCTCGGTGCAGGACGGTACGATCAGAATTTCCGCGCCCGACTCCGCGAGCGAGCGCGCGATCAAGGGAAACTCGGAATCGTAGCAGATTGCGATGCCGATTTTCGCCTTGCCGATATCGAAGACGCAAAGGCCGGCGCTGGGGCTGATGCCCCATTCCTCGCCCTCGAAACGTGTCATGATGTGCTTTTGCTGGAAGCCTGAGCGCCCATTCGGACTTAAGAGCTGGGCGCGGTTCACGAAACGGCCATCGGTCAGGCGTATCGGAGCGCTCCCGGAAAGAATGAAAACGCCGTAGCGCTTGGCAAGCTCCGCATAAGCCGCCTCGTAATGGCCGATATGGTATTGCAACGCCTCGATGGAGCCATGCAGGTCAAGCGATATCTGACGCCCTGCGATCCGCGAAAGCTCCATCCCGCCATATTCGGGGAAGACAAGGAGTTGCGCGCCGTGAGCGACAGCCTGCTTGACCCACCGCGACAACTTCTCTTCGAAGGCGGTGAAAGAGGTTATTTCATCGATCGGGTATTGGGCGGCCGCGACGCGGATGAAACGAGCCGGCATCAAAGGTCTCGGATCCAGAATTGCATCGGATGTTCAGTTTCTTGCGGCTGATCGATGTCTTTCCAGCGGAACATGGCGATCATCCCCTCTGCTTTCCGATAGCCGCGCTTCTTCCAGAACGTATCGAGCGGCGAATAGGTTGCGGGTCTGAGCGGGTGATTGTCCGGCCTTATCACCCCGCAGAAGGCGCTATATTCGTAGCCGCGCGCCTTCGCATAAGCTTCCCGCCGCTCGAAAAATGTGTGGCCGAGCCCTCGTCCCCGGTAGCCCGGCAGGAGGACGGATTCGCTGCAGTAGAAAACCTTGGCCGGATCGTAACCCTGTTCCAGGAAAGGCGCCGCGAACTCCTGATGGTGACCTTCGAGCGCCGATCCGGCGGCGCAGCCGATAATCTTCCCGTCATCCTCGGCGGCGACGATGATGCTGTCCTTGCTCTCGATCAGGGCTGTCAGATAGCTCTCTTCGTAGTCGAGAGAACCCTCGTAAAGATAGGGAAAATCCCGAAACACTTCGATCCTGAGCGCAGCCAGTTGAGGCAGCGCCCTTTGCAGGTCTTGACCGGCAAGCGTTGAAATTTCCACCTGCTAAGCTTTTCCCCAAAGACTATGGCCTGCCCGGGCGGCAGCGTTCGCGAACGCGCCCTTATGAGCGGGGCCTATGATCATCCGGTTGAAGACCTCTCATCCCAGCCCTCGCCCCAAGGAAGAGGAAGAGCTGGCGTCCCTTCCCCCTTGGAGAGAGGGACAAAGCCTGCCGCCTCTGGATCGGCGAGCTTGACGAGTCCCGCCATGATGTCGTTCAGCTGAAAGTTCTTCGGAGTATAAATCGCGGCCACGCCGCAAGCTTTCAAGGTCGCCTCGTCCTCGGCTGGAATAATGCCGCCGACAACGACGGGAATAGCGCCAAGCCCTGCCGCCCGCATCCGGTCCATAATGTCGCGGACGAGGGGCACATGGCTCCCCGAGAGGATCGAAAGGCCGACGACGTGCACGCTTTCCTCAAGCGCCGCATTCACGATCTGCGCGGGCGTGAGCCGGATGCCTTCGTAGACGACTTCCATGCCGCAGTCGCGCGCGCGCACGGCGATCTGTTCGGCGCCGTTGGAGTGGCCGTCGAGGCCCGGTTTGCCGACGAGGAACTTCATCCGCCGCCCAAGCTTGGCGGAGACGCGATCGACACCGGCCCGCACTTCCGCGATGCTTCCGCCGCCGCCCTGGGCCGCGGCGCGCGAAACGCCGGTTGGCGCGCGGTACTCGCCGAAGACCTCGCGTAAGATATCGCCCCATTCCCCGGTCGTGACGCCAGCCTTGGCGCAGGCGATCGACGGCTCCATGATGTTGCGGCCTTCCTGTGCGGCTGAGCGAAGGGCGGCGAGCGCGGCTTTCGCGGCATTGGCGTCGCGCGCCGCGCGCCATGCTTTGAGCGCCTCGACCTGCTCGCGCTCGACCCATTCGGGAACCGTCTGAATGCCCCCGTCGGCGCCGCTCGACAAAGGCGAAGGCTCCGTCTCCAGCCACTTGTTGACGCCGACCACGATCTGGTCGCCCGTCTCGATCTTGCGAAGGCGCGCGGCGTTCGCTTCGACGAGGCGCTGCTTCATGTAGCTCGAACTCGACGGCCGCGATGGCGCCGCCCATCGCTTCGATGCGGGCCAATTCCTCGCGCGCCTCGGCTTTCAGCTCTTCGACCTTGGCTTCGATGACATGCGAGCCGTCGAAAATGTCGGCATATTCGAGGAGATCGGTCTCGTAGGCGACGATCTGCTGTATTCTGAGCGACCATTGCTGATCCCACGGACGCGGCAGGCCAAGCGCCTCGTTCCACGCCGGAAGCTGCACGGCGCGCGCCCGCGCCTTCTTCGACAGGACAACCGCCAGCATTTCGAGAAGGATGCGATAGACGTTGTTCTCGGGCTGCTGCTCGGTCAGCCCCAGCGAGTTCACCTGGACGCCGTAGCGGAAGCGGCGGAGCTTCGGGTTCGTCACGCCGTAGCGGTTCTCGCAAATCTCGTCCCAGAGATCGACGAAGGCGCGCATCTTGCACATCTCGGTGACGAAGCGCACGCCCGCGTTCACGAAGAACGAAATGCGCGCCACCGCCTCACTGAACTCGGCCTCGGAGACCTCGCCGCTCGCCTTCACCGTGTCGAGCACGGCGATGGCGATCGCGAGCGCATAGGCAAGCTCCTGCACCGGCGTCGCGCCTGCCTCCTGCAAATGATAGGAGCAGACATTGGTCGGGTTCCATTTCGGAACCTCGCGGAAGGAGAAGACCACGATGTCCTTGATGAGCCGCATCGACGGCTGCGGCGGAAACACATAGGTGCCGCGAGACAGATATTCCTTGATGATGTCGTTCTGAACCGTTCCGGTCAGCAACTTGCGGTCGACGCCCTGTTCGTCGGCGAAGGCGATGTACAGCGAAAGGAGCCACGCCGCCGTCGCGTTGATCGTCATCGACGTGTTCATCTTGCCGAGCGGGATACCCGCGAGCAGCGCGCGCATATCGCCGAGGTGGCTCACCGGCACGCCAACCTTGCCGACCTCGCCGCGCGCAAGCGGGTGATCGGAGTCATATCCCGTCTGCGTCGGCAGGTCGAAGGCGATGGAAAGGCCCGTCTGCCCCTTGGCCAAGTTCTTGAGATAAAGCTCGTTTGACGCTTTCGGGGTCGAATGGCCCGCATAGGTGCGGAAGATCCAAGGCTGGTCGGGCATGGTTTGGCCCCTTAACCTTTAAAGGCAGGTAAAAACGTTTGCACTGCACAATACCACGCGCCGCGCGCTGGCCCAACCCCTTCGAGGCGCGAAAGCCGCGCGGCAAATCGCATCCAATTGCGCTTCTTGGCGTTAATGATAGAGCTTCACAAAACCGTACCATTCCGCAATGAATAAAATTCATCGAAATTCGCGATCGCGCCGGACGGGCTGGCCCGCGGCGCAGGCGCCTGCGCAATCAAGGGGGAGACCATGGGAGTTCTGAGATTTTTGCTCTCCATTGCAACATTCATCCTCACGATGATTATTGCGCTATTCGCCTTCAGCTACACGCTTATCTACTACCCATCGACCATGCGGGAACTACAGAGGGCGGCGCTCCATTTCCGCGAACAGCTCCACGAACTTGCCCTTCCGGACAACTACATGGTCTGGATGGATGTTTTTTTTCAGGAAAACCAGATCGTGCTTGTGGGCTTCAGCATCGCGACGCGTATCCTGATCGGCCTCGTGCTCGGCATCCTCGGCTTGCTTTTCTGGCGCAAGCGTCCATCCGGCTCGGGCGCTCCGGCAGCTTCGAGTTCCCCGTTCAGCCGCTGGGGTTGAAGGCGCGTCTCAATTTCGCGTGAATCTTATGGCGCCATACGGGCGTGAATAGGAAAATTAAGCGTTCGATGGCATAATCGCCTCACGGCGCTATCACCGGGCAAGAGGATCGCGTGGATTTGCTTGTTTCGGTTATGAGGAAAGGTATGCGTGCATTTCGTCACCCGTTGCGATTTCTTTTTGCGACGGTCGCAATTCTAGGCGCTGCGTCGGCGGCGGCGCAGGCGATGGATCTCATCATGTTCGAGTCGCCATCCTGCGGAACGTGCAAGCTTTTCAAGCGTGAGGTTCTGCCGATTTACGCCGCAAGCCCGGCGGGAAAGGTTTTTCCGCTCTGGGTTGTTGAAATGGGCAGCAAGCTGTCATTCCGTATCAATCAGCCTGTAACGTTTACGCCAACTTTTATTTGGGTGGATAATGGCGTCGAGGTCGGGCGATTTGCCGGTTACTTCGGCAAGGAGAAGTTTTTCAGCATCGTGAACAAGGCCGCCAGCTCCCAGAATTACAGAAACGGCGGCCGGCAGAGAACCAGCGCCCTGCGTTGAGTTTGTTACGATCCCGGATAAGGCTTCGCCTCTCCGGAACTTGATTACCCGGACGTTTCCGCTAACTCCGTCGTCATGGCCGCCCTTGAGGCACGGCTGTCCGGCACAGTTTATGCTTGAAAGGGCGCATGGCATTGATTCTACTCCTGTCTGGACGTTTGGCGACGATCTGGACACGGAAAGGCAATGCCATGCGGCATAAGAATAGCGTTTATCATGCGCTCCTGCAGCATGTTCCCTGGGGCGGCTTCGACCAGCTTGTGGAAGACCATCGCGGGAACAAGGGCGCCCGGACGCTGACCATGCGCGATCAGTTCAGCGCGCTGCTTTATGGCCAGCTTGCAGGCGCAGCGAGCCTGCGGGAGATCGAGGGCGGGCTTCAGAGCCATCGAACGCGGCTTTATCATGTGCACGCCAAGCCGGTGAAACGCTCCACGCTGGCCGATGCAAACGCTTCGCGTCCGGCTGCGGTCTTCACGGGGCTGTTCCTGAAGCTCATGAAGCAAGCCCATCGAGGCTTGAGACGCTCGCTCGAAGAGACGGTTTATCTGATTGATTCGACAAATCTTCGCTTGAACGAGCTGAGCAAGGATTGGGCGCGGTTCTCGTCTGGCGTCTGCGGCGCGAAGGCGCACGTCATCTACGACGCGGATGCGGGTTGCCCCGTTTATATGGCGGTCACCGCCGCCAATGTGAACGACATTACGGGCGCCCAGGCGATGCCTGCTGAGGCTGGCGCGAGCTATGTGTTCGACCTTGGCTATTACGATTACAGTTGGTGGGCCAAGCTCGACGCGGCCGGATGCCGGATCGTGACCCGGTTCAAGTCCAACACCCCGCTTCACACGATCGAAGACCGGCCCATCACCGAGGGTGGCGCCATCCTGTCCGATCGCGTCGGATATTTGGCCGCCCGCCAAGCCAAGAACCGCAAGAATCCATTCGGTGATCCCGTTCGCGAAATACGCGTGTGCATCGAAACCGGCAAAATCTTGCGCATTCTCACCAACGATCTCGACGCCAGCGCCGAAGAGATCGCTGCGCTTTACAAGCGCCGTTGGGAGATCGAACTCTTCTTCCGCTGGGTGAAGCAGAACCTCAAGATTAAGAAGTTTCTCGGGGCCTCGGAGAACGCCATCCGCATTCAGATCGCAGTCGCCCTCATCGCCTATCTGCTTCTCAGGCTTGCCCATGCCGCACAAAAAAGCGGCCTTACGCTGCTCGCCTTTACCCGATTAGTTAGAGTCAACCTCATGCATCTGAAACGGATTGATCGATTACTTGAAGACACCGCCGAAACGCAATTCGATGACAGACAGATGGCGTTTCGATGCTTCTAGAAATTAAACCGGACAGGCGTGCCTCAAGGGCGGCCATGACGACGGAGTTAGCTGAAACGTCGGGGTAATCAAGTCCCGGAAAGGCGGAGCCTTATCCGGGATTGTATGTTGATGGCGCCTAATCTCGGCATTTAGACGAATCGCTGGAGAGTAGGCCTGAGACGAAGGATGGCCATCCTTCGTCTCAGGCGGCGCGCGGCCGTATCCGGGATAGCTCCTTGCGATCGTGAACGATCTTGTGTCCGCGCCGCTTTCGCCTGGCCATCCGAACGGTAGAGAGACCTTGAACGGTCGCATACAATCCAGGAACGCCCGGATGAACACGCTCATGATGCCCGCGGCCGCTGCCCGTTTCAATCACGTCATCGCGTTTGACGTCGCCAAGGCCAGTCTATCCCTTCACATTTTGCCTTCGGGCGAGACCCTTTCTCTGCAAAACGACGGCGCCGCCATCCGGCGCTTGTTAAAGCGCGAAGAAAAGCGCAATCGTAAACAAGGCCTTGGCCGCATGCTCGTGATTTGCGAGGCGACCGGCGGCTACGAGGACGCGGTGCTGAAAGCCGCGTGCGAACTCGGCCTCGATTGCCATCGCGCCCATGGATCGGGCGTCCGCGCCTACGCCAAATTCCGGGGCCGGCACGCGAAAAGCGATCCGATCGACGCGGCTTTGATCGCCGAGTACGGACGGGACAAGCTCGATCTTGAGCTTTACCAGCCGCCGCGGCCCGAGGAGGCTGCGCTTCGCGCCTTAATGGGACGGCGCGCCGAACTCAAGGACATGATCCAGGCCGAGACATGCCGGATCGAGCACGCCTCCCTGAAGGCGGTTCGCGGCAGCCTTGAAAGCCATCTTGCGGCGCTTAAAGAGCAACTCGCCCTGATCGAAAAAGAAATTCGCACGCTCACCCGCCGCGACGAGGCGTTCAGCCACAACAGCCGCCTTATGCAAACGTTGGCCGGCATCGGGGCCGTGGCCTCGCAAACGATCCTGGCCTTCCTCCCGGAGCTCGGACATGTCCCAACTCCCACCGCCGTGGCGCTCGCCGGGCTGGCCCCCTATGATCGCGACAGCGGGAAGGAGCGCGGAAAGAGACGAATTTGCGGGGGGCGCGGCCAAATCCGCCCCTGCCTTTACATGGCCGCTGTGGCCGCAATCCGCTCTCACGCTCACTTCCGCGACTTTGCCCAAAGGCTGACCCGCAAGGGAAAGCCCTTCAAGGTCGCGGTCACCGCCGTCATGCGAAAGCTCATCGTCATCCTGAGCGCAATGATCAGAAACGACCAGCCTTGGAAACACGCTCAAACCGCTTGAACCTAAACACGGTAGATCGTAACATATTGGAACGCCTGCCATTATGCGATCCCGGGTAGCCGCAAGCGGCTTCCGGGATGACGAATGGAGAGCGCTTGGCCGGGATGACGGCTGGCGAAGCTAGGAAGCCTTTGCCTTCTCTGAGTTCTTTTCGTTTGAATTCAGAATTGGCAGGACGCTCCTGTGATTGAGAACGACCAGGACTTCCAGGAGATGAGAAACGAAGTCGTTATAACTCCAGCCAAGTTCCTGGGACTCGAGCCAGATATTTTCAATTTTCTTCTCTATGGAAATTTTCAGCTTGGAGCCCCGCGGCGCTCCTTGCGTTACAAGCTCCGCTAGTGCTGCGGGGGTGTTTTCCTTTGCGACCGCGGGTTTTGCCGATTGCAACTCCTGTATCGTGCCTCCGAGCACAGGCATCATTTCTCCCCCTTCTGTTGCCATCCGGTGATCCGCAGCGGTTGCTTTTTTTGCTGCTGCAGCTGTGGTTTAGGCGGAGTCAACATTGCATCAAAAAAATGGTTCCGATCTCGATCAAATTTAACGTGAGCGAGGCTGCCGGACCCTGCCGCGCTGGAGACTGTCCTGCAAAGTCTCCCGCGGAGTTTCCTGCGCCCGGTTGCTGATTCCATCAGCAACGGATTCTCGGCGAGCCTTCGATTGCTTTGCTGGGATAGCGCCTGCCATAACCCGACCGCTAAGCCTCCAGCTCTGCTGGAGCGACTAACGGCAGTTCAACATTGGCATGAGTAGCTGAGAAGGATCTCCGACGGGAACCGCTATTCCCACAAGGAGATCCTAATGACGCAGCAGCATCACCTGAACCATGCCACATGGGATTGCAAATATCATGTGGTTTTCATATCGAAGTACCGGAAGAAAGCGGTCTTCGGGAAAATCAAGAAGAACCTTGGCATCGTGTTCCACGACTTGTCCCGGCGGCGGGAATGCCGGATCGAGGAGGGCCATTTCGATTGAGATATCGTGGCGGACGCCAGCCGCGGCATATCATCGCCCCTATTATAAAAAGCCAAGCAAAGCCCGAGTCTTGGCAAAGTAACCAAGCAGAAGACTCTGTTGCTCGAGCCTGCAAATTGCAACGCTGTGTGAGGCGTAGATCGCCTGTCGGCTGCGGCGCCGCCCGCATGCACTTACCACATTAACAGCCTGAAGTAATGCTACGACGTTCCGCCCTGGAGACGAAAAACAATAACTTTCCATCCTCTATTATCGATGAGACGGGAACGTTTCCTGTCGAATGTATAAATGAGATGACTTTTACAGCAACTGCAAATGAAAAAACTCTGGTCTTCTAAGCGCCTGATTTGACTTTGTTTGTTGCAAAAGACATTGTTTTGCACGGCGCAGCAATTGCTATCCAAGTTTACCGCTACTTCTCTAGAGACTTCGAGCGATGCCTGACAACGTCCTGTTTGTTTTTGCCGATGCGACGCTTCAAACCCTCTACATGGTTGCAGCGGCTGCGGCCATAAGCGCATTCGTTGGGCTGCCCCTGGGCGCATTCCTGGCGACCAGCTCTAAGGGTGGTTTGTTCGCGGCTCCAAGATTGAACAGGCTTTTGGAGATGATCGTGGATTTAACGAGTTCTGTCCCCTTCATCATCTTGGCCATAGCAATTATCCCACTCACGCGCCTTATAACAGGCACAGCGGCAGGCGCTTCAGCGGCCATAGTGCCCCTTGCCATTGTGGCGACGTCATCCGTAGCGAAGACCGTCGAGGGCGCGATCCGGGATGTCGATGAGGGATTGATCGAGGCGTCCCTAGCGATGGGGGCAACGCCTCTGCAGATCGTTTTGAAAGTGCTTCTTCCGGAGGCTCGCCAGGCAATCGTTCTCGGGTTTACGGTAAGTCTTGTGAGCCTGTTCGGAAATGCTGCAATCCTGGGCGCGATCGGCGGCGGCGGACTTGGTGACCTGAGCATGCGATTCGGGTATCAGCACTTCACCGCGGAGATCATGACCGCTGTTGTTATCGTTCTCATCGTCCTTGTGCAAATCATTCAACTTCTTGGGAGCCGGTTCGCTCGCGCCGCTGCAAAGCGCGTCAGTCATGCGGCGCATTTGGCCCCTCACGCGACAGCATGATCGGGCGCGTCGACCCGTCCGAGAATTTCCACCTTGAGATCGTTGGCGCGCAGAAAGTCCAGCGCGGCCTGTTTCGCCCCTTCAGATCCCGCCATTTCAACTGCAAGCGAGCCATAGGGCGCCCCCTGGATATATTCGATATGGCCGTAGAGAATATTGAAGGAGAGGCCAAATCTGCGAACCATTTCCGAAATGATTGGCTCGTTTGCGGCTGGACCTGTGAAGGTTATGCGGATCGCCAGGTGCTCGCCCGCCGACCGTGACGTTCCGATGCGAGCTTTAAGGAATTCCGGCATTTCAGAACGAGTTGCGCTGCGCACCAGACTTTGAGTTATCTCATGCGCAGGCTTTGTGAGCACATCAAACGTACTGCCAAGTTCCACAAGTTCCCCATGGTCCAGAACGGCCACGCGATCGGCGATTTCCTTCACGACTTGCAAATCCTTCGAAACCAAGACCAGGGTTACGCCAAAAGCGGCGTTGATCACCCTTAAGAGCGACAAGATCGATTTTGTGTCCTCCGGGTCGAGTCCTGACGTGGCGTCATCGCAGAGGAGCACTTTCGAAGTCGTGGCCAATGCGCGAGCGATAGTGACGCGTTGCCGTTGCACCCTCGTAACCTCAGAAGGATAAGCATATTCGATCTCACCCAAGTCGAGCAGATTGATCAGCATATCGAGTTGAGCGCGGATGCCGACGTTCTGAGAGCCTTTGAACTCGAGGGGTAGAGCAATATTGTCCCGAACAGTGCGATTGGACAGCAGATTATCGCGGTCCAGCACCATGCCGATTTCGCGCTGCGCGAGGCGCAGGTCATGGCCGGAAAGCGCAGTGAGATCGCGGCCATCAACCACGACGCGGCCAGAATCCGGTCGAGCAAGCATGTTGATGCATCTCAGAAGCGTGCTTTTTCCAGCGCCGGCACGGCCGATGATGGCGAGCGCCTCACCCTTCGTGACGTGAAGCGATATATTTCTGAGCGCGGTCGCTTGTGGGCCCGGGAGCTTATTCAATGAATCGATAATTATCACGTCATACCTGATAGTTGAGGACGAAGCCTTTTGAAATGACCTTCTCCTTTGATACCTTAAATCTGGAGAAAAAATAACATTATTGATGCGGCAACCGGATGAAGTAAGAAAAGCGGTCTGGAATAACGTTGCATGATAAAGTAGGAAGCCAAATAAAATCTATGTCGCACCAGGCGATATGAAAAATATATCTATTTGATCCATAATAAATAGAAAATATTTCTTATTTTAAGAATTGTGATACTTAATAATAGAATAATGTTCCCAAATCTGGTTCAGTTTATCGTCGGGTCACATGGCCGCCCTGCACCTCGGGACGAGTTCTTCACGAACTGGGAGTGAAACGATGATACCGCAACTCCTCGCGTCAGGGGCCGAAGGCATCGGTTCCCTAAATGCCAAACCGCGAGACACGGGGGCCAGAAGTTATCTGAGCGGAAAAACGCTTCTCTACGTCGGAGGCCGCACCAATCAGGTTCCCATGCTCAGAAGGCTGGCGGAGGAACGCGGAGCAGACCTCCTTCATCATGACGGAGGATTAGCGGAGAGCGCGCAAAGTTTGGCTATCCTAGCATCGCGCGCTGATGCTGTGCTGTTCCCAGTCGATTGCATCAGTCATAGCGCTGCGAAGATGGTGAAGCGCATATGCAAGCAGCTCGACAAAAGCTATTTTCCTCTAAGACGATCCGGCCTCGCAAGTTTCGTTCAGTTCATCCAGCGACATGGATGATCTTGCGCTGTCTCCCTGGCGCGAGCGCCCGCAAAGGGAGACGGTCGCGCCCTATGATTGCCCGGCCGGGCGCCCCGCTGCTGTCGCAGCCTCAACCTCGATCAGGCGGCCGGTTTTGACATCGTAAATATAACCGTAGATCGGAATATGCTTCGGAACGAGAGGATGCTCGCGAATGCGTTTCACGTCCTCGACGATGCTCTGCGCGAGGTTTCTGAAAGTAAGCCAGCGGATATAATGGCCCGCGGACGATCCTCCGCCATGCGTGGGGTTGGACCAAGTGTGGCCATCGAAGGTCGCCGTTTCGAGATTATCTTCGAGCAGATTCCCGATGGTGATGTCGTCGAAAAGTTCCATGCCGCAATCGGTGTGATAAATCACGAACCATTCGCGCGTGCCCAGCAGCTTGTGAGAAATCACAAGCGACCGGATTGCATCGTCGCTGGCTCGGCCGCCCGCATTGCGGATCACATGCGCATCGCCTTCTGAAAGGCCTGCGTATTTTGCGGGATCGAGCCTCGCATCCATGCAGGTCAGGATCGCAAAGCCTCGGGCGGGCGGCAGGGCAAGATTGCCCTTGTCGCCAAAGTTTTCAGCATAGTTTCTATTGGCTTCGAGAACTTCACGATGGATCTGGCTCTGAGCCATGGCGACCTCCTTCAAGCGGCGTTTGCGATGGTGTGAGAAAGAGCGGCTGGCAGTGTCAGGCGTCAGCGCTCGCCATCACTTCCGGAAACAGCAAATCGGCATGATGCCGACGCGCGACATCCGGGTGGGAGCGAAGGCGGCTTTTCAATGCGTTACGGCCCACTTCGCGGAAGAGCGGATTCAAAGGATCCGTGCTGACCCCGCGTTTAAACCTCTGAATTCCCTCGGGCAATTCGATGAGCGGGACAACTGCGTCAAGCCTCGCCCCCAGGAAGAACGCGATCGAGAAACGCTCTGTCCCGGCTGGCGGCGCCACCACGTCGTGCACGTTCGCGCGCACATAGCCATCGGTGGCGAGTTCCAGAAGTTCGCCGGTGTTGACGACAAAGGTCCCGGGAACGGGCGGCGCGTCGATCCAGTCGCCAGCCTCGGTTTGAACTCTGAGCCCCGCGACCGTATCCTGCAAAAGCACCGTCACGAGCCCGCCATCCTTGTGCGGCCCGACACCCTGGGGCGCTCTCCGCAACATCACGGCCGGGATAGCGGATGATCTTCAACAGCTGGTTCGGCAGCGGTGTATAGACCTCCCGGAACACGGTCTCATCCTGTCCCAAGGCCGCCGCGATCGCCTTCAGCACCTCGATGGCGACGCGTGTCGCTTCCGCCTGATACGCAAGCAAGAGAGGCTTGAGTTCCGGTTGGGACGCCGGCCATTGGTTCGGCCCGATCAGGCGTTTCCAGGGCGGCGTGTCCGGTGTGATGGCGACCGGTTCGGCCTCGGTGTTGATATCGATCTGTTCGCGCCAGTCGCGCTGCCCCCGAGTGTATTCTCCCCCCGGAGGCGTGTAGCCGCGAAAATGCGGCGAGCGCGCCATTTCGATGGCAAGCTTTTCCTCTTGCGGCAATGTAAAGAAGCGCTTCGAGGCGCGAAGCACGTCGGCGATGAGCTTCGAATTGATCCCGTGACCGGTGAGATAGAAGAACCCGTGATCGTGAAGAATTTGGCGCAAGTCGGCGAGAAACGCTGCGCGATCCCGCCCGGATGCATGAAAGCCGGAAAGATCAACTTCTGGGAGATCGATCGATTCCGGCAGTGACTTGCGTCATGGTTATGCTCCCGTCTCCGAACTGGTTGTGGCCCAAGGCGCGAAATTTTGCGATAAGCGCGTTACCGAGCGCGAGGGCTTAGTCCCACACCCCGCTGCGGCGATCATCAATGCGCTTGGCCTTGTGAGTCGCGCGGGGAAGGGTCTCGGGGGGCAAGATCCGGACCACGGCGCTCACGCCTGTAACTGAGCGAAGAGTGCGAGCGAAGCGGTAACTCAGTTCTTCATCAGCGCCGTTGAAGCCTCGCGTGCGCTCGACCTCTACCGTGAGGCGGTCCAAGTGATTAATGCGCTCAACGATCAGCCGGTATTCCCCGGTCAGTCCGCCGTCCCTGCGTGCGACGGCTTCGACGTCGCTTGGGAAAATATTGACGCCCTTGATGATGAGCATGTCATCAAGGCGGCCATGGATGCCGCTTAAGCGGACTGAGGTGCGCCCGCATCTGCAAGTTTCGGACGTGTACGATACAATGTCCCCGGTGCGAAACCGGATCATGGGACGCGCCGCCTTCTTCAGCGTGGTGAGCACGAGTTCGCCGCGCTCTCCTTCATCGACCTCCTCGAGGGTGTCGGGATTGAGGACTTCGGCAAGAATGTGATCCTCGGCCCAGTGCAGGCCGTTTCGCTCCTCGCACATTCCTGCGCAAGATCCAAAGATATCGGAAAGGCCATAGTAGTCATAGACGGATGCGCCCCAAAGCGCCTCGATCCGTTCTCTTGTTTCCGGGATCGAGCCGCCTGGCTCGCCGGCCACAAAGATGCGCTTCACTGAAAGATCGCGGCGAGGATCAACTCCTTCTTTAAGGGCCGTTTCCCCCAAATACCAGGCGTAGGAAGGTGTCGTCCAAATAATGGTCGCTTGGAATTGCTTTAAAAGATGCAGGAGACGTTCGGAGGGAAGCGTCCCCGCATGGATCGTCAACGCTCCCAACTTCTGAGCGCCGAGCACGCACGGCCCTCCAATAAAAAGAGACAGGTTCAGCGAATGACAATAGCGGTCATCGGGCCGCATTCCAGAGGACCAAAACTGCCGGGCTTCGTAGTCGATCCAGTCATCGAAATCGCGAGCAGTGAACGGCGAAGCCGTTGGCATTCCGGTCGATCCGGTTGAACAGGAGATGTAGACGATGTCGCGCTCCGGCACAGCGACAAGGTCGCCGAACGGCGGAACGGCAAGCTGACGGTCACGCAGAATTTGCTTGGTGAGGAAAGGAAAACGCTGAAGATCGCGAAGCTCCTTAAGATCGCCGGGACGAACGCCGGCCGCTTCGAAAGCCGAGCGGTAATAAGGCGATCCTTCATAGGCGTTCTGGATATGCTTCTGCAGCAATGCCAGTTTCAGCGACCGCCACTCGGCGCGAGATTGCGTTTCAAGCGCTGGATCCCAATACCGTTCCGCGCCATTCTGCACCTTAGACAAAGCAACCTCCTGTGGCGCGCGCATTCCTGGCGCCGCGTACAAACAAGTATTCTGTCTACGAAGTTTAGCGGGATGTCCTCCAGATCAGCAACCAAGTCTCCAAAATAACAAAATCCCATGCAATCATCGGTAGTAGCGCAGATGACATTTCCTCCATGTCTGACAAGAGAGAGTAAAAAGCGATCACTGCGACACGAAATAGGAGGAGTTGTTTGCGCTGCACACCGAGTTGAAGCCGCCAGCAGTGCAGTCATGCGTGAACGCAACGCAGATCATGTGCTGCGTTTCTTCGGCTTCTTCTTTGCGGGCGCAGCTGGCTTGTTCGGTCCCCACAGCCGGCTGTAATAGGTGTCGGTCAGTTGCAACGCCGCGATCGGGTTGTGGCCCAGAACGCGATCCTTCGCGATGAGCACGGTGCTGAGCCCCTTCGCATATTTGAAGAACAGGCTGTCATGGCCGAGGCAAAGGCCGACGACGATATTGAACTCGCTGCCGTGCCGGTTCAGCATTTCGGCCTGAGTTGCGGGGTTACACATCGGCTCGAACGAGCCCGGCTTCACCTTCTCATGATCGGCAAGGCCAATCTCTTCCTTGGGAATGTTTCCCAGTTTGCACGCCACGGAGACAACCTCGAAGCCGTGGCTCTCGAGAAGGCGGGACAAAAGCGAGGCCTGATCGATGAGACCGATGCAGGTCGCAATGCCGAGCTTTTTGTAGCCCATGTGTTTCGAGAACTGCACGATTTCCTCGACACGGGTCCATTTGCAGTACCCTTCTGATTCGACGCGCGCAGACTCCGCCGACACTTTTCGCGTTTCTTCATCCTCATAAAGCACATGGCCTGCTTCTAGCGTTGCGGGATCGACCTTGCTGGGACAAAAGCCGGGCCCTCGATCGGGGGACTCTCCTTCGCGGCACGCTTGAACCGTTGGTGGACACAGGGCGCATGTGGGGTCTTCGTATTTCATGCTTTTGCTCCGGCATTTGCGTCTTAAGATCAGTTCAGTTGAGTGCATGCACTCGATCACTCTCGCGCGCCGCCTGCTCGCTGGATCGCCTCGGCCGATTTTCGCGGCTGTGCTTCTGGCGCCTTTGGCGTTTTCTCTTGGATCAGCGCGGCGGCCCAAATACCGGTGGCGACCACGCCCAAGAACGAGAAGGCTTTCAGCTGGGCCGTACTCAGAAGCACAATGGCTGGGCCGGGACACAAGCCGCTGAGCCCCCATCCCACGCCGAAGATAGCCGCGCCCGCAACGAGGCTCGCAGTGATCGGTCTCTTGCGATCAGGCAGATGACTCGTCCCGTCAAGCACGGCGGTTTTGGCGCGCCGGGCAAGGGTGTAGGCCGGTAAAGCAACAGCGATAGCCCCAGCCATGACCAGAGCAAGCGATGGATCCCAATCTCCCGCGACATCGAGAAATGCCAGGATGCGGTTGGGGTCGGTCATGCCGGAAATGACGAGGCCGAAGCCGAAGATCAGACCGAACAGGGCTGCCGCAATCGCGTTCATGTCACACTCCGAGATGCCTGACCGCGAAAACCGTAACGGCCGCAACGGTGATGAAGACGATTGTGGCCACGAAAGAGCGAGGCGACAGGTTCGCAATTCCGCACACGCCGTGACCGCTTGTGCAGCCGCCGCCGATGGCGGTCCCGAGCCCGACAAGGATCCCAGCCAGAAGAAGTGTTGGGAGGCTTGCGGGGATCTGGCCTGTTGAGCTGCCGACCTGGAGACTGAAGGCTTGGCCGAGCAATCCAGCCGCGAGCAGCCCGGCAAGGAAAGTCCAGCGCCAAAGGCCCGGATGGCCCTTGATCGCCCCTCCTAGAATGCCGCTGATTTCCCGCAACGCGTCCGTTGACGAGAATGAGGCCAGCGGCCGCAATGCCGATCAAGGCGCCGCCAGCCAATGCGTTGGTCAAAGATGCCATCGTGCTAATGCTGTCATGTCACCATTCGAGGCCGAGAAGCCCGAGGATTTCGCGGCGCAGGGTGAGGAGCTTGGGATCGTCGCGCTGACGAGGATAAGGGCTGTCGATATCGATATCGGCCTTTACGGTTGCCGGCCGGTCGCTCAGCACGATCACGCGCGTCGCCATGATGAGCGCCTCCTCGACATCATGCGTGACGAGCAGCGCAGTAAAGCCCTTCCGCCGCCAAAGCCGAACGAGTTCCCCTTGCATCGAGATGCGCGTCAGCGAGTCGAGCTTTCCGAGGGGCTCATCGAGGATCAGAAATTCGGGATCGTTGACAAGGGCGCGCGCCAGGGCTACGCGCTGGGCCATGCCGCCAGAGAGTTGATGCGGATAGGCTTTCGCGAAGGATTTTAGGCCGACAAGATCCAGATTTTCATCGACGCGCGGTCTCCTTGTTTTGAGAAGGCCTTGGGCTTCGAGGCCAAGCGCGACGTTGTCCCAAACGCGTCTCCAGGGATAAAGCGTCGGGTCCTGGAACACGACCACACGAGAGGGGTCAGGCCCCTCGACTGTGGCGTCGCCGGTTCGGATCTCGCCCTGTGAAGGCTTGTCGAGCCCTGCCACGAGCCGCAGAAGCGTCGACTTCCCGCATCCGCTCGGGCCGAGCAGCGCGACGAACTGGCCTGGATCGACGCGAAATGTGATGTCCTGCAGGACGGGCAGCGGCTTGCCTTCCAGCAAGAACGCGTGGGAGACATCTCGGATATTGAGCGCGCGGGTCGCCGCCGCCTTGTGCTCATAAGCGAGGGCGGCTACCACTTTACATCACCCTTCTGATAGGAGAGGACGTTGTCCCTCAGCTTGAAAAGAAGCGTGATGAGGCTGGTGCACATCAGCGCCATGACCAAGAGCGCGGCATACATATTCGCATACGCGGCCCAGCCCTGCGCCCATTGAAGGTAAAAGCCGAGGCCGGCTTTGACGCCCATCATTTCCGCCGTCACCAGCACCGCGAACGACGCCCCGAGCCCCATGAACAACCCAACGAAAACATGAGGCAGGGCAGCCGGGATAGCGACCTTGAAGATGAGAAAGCGCTGGTTTGCGCCGAGCGTTCGCGCAACGTCATAGTAGGCGGTGTTCACGCTCGCCACGCCTGACCATGTCAGGACCGCGACCGGGAAACCGGTGGTGAGCGCGATCAGGAAGATGCTGGCGCTCCAGCTGGATGGAAAAGCGAAAAAAGCGATGGGCAGCCAGGCGATCGACGGCAAGGGGCCGATCAGACGCATAATCGGATGCACCCAGTAGCCGAAGGTTTGCGACCATCCCAGCGCGACGCCGGTGAGAAAGCCGATCGTTGCGCCAAGCACGAAGCCGATCATCTCAAGCTTGATTGAGGCGATGACGCTCTCAATCAACTTTGCGTAGTCGTCGGTGAACACCTCCAGTAAAGCATGCGGCGGCGGGAAGAAGGGCTGGGGGAGGCTTCCCGTTTTCGCGGCGAAGATCTGCCAGACAAGGACGAAGAGCCCGACGGCCAACGACCAGGGTGACCAGCGCCGGACACGCGCCGCCACCCCATCGAGAAAAAGCCCGAGAAGATTGGCGCAAAAGAATAAAACGCTGAAAACCGCGCTTGCCGCGGCAAACTCCGGGCCCCGCCCGAACTCGCCCTGGTCCGGCACGTAATAGGTGACAGCGGCCAGCACGAGCCACATCGCCGAAGCGGCCAATCCCAGCAGAAGCCCTGTCAGACGCGGCTTCAGCCAATTAGTTAAGGACGATGTTCTTCCGGATGATTTTTCATCGAAGGTGGTTGTGACGGACGACATGAACGACCTTTGTAGCGGCTTCTATCGCAGCCGTGTCTGGGGGCGCCGTCTTTTCCGGATCGGCAGGCGTTGATCGTAGCTTCGGCAGCTTTGACCATCAACAAAATAGTAGAACTGATGGGCACATAGCGCCAGGATAAATAGTAAATTTTAGACGTCTGGACAAAATCGAAAAATAAACCTAAGTGTAGCTGTAAATAATATGTATTATTCTTTCTTTGTGAGCCACAACAGAACCTAATTCCAAAAATCAATTTGATTGACGCGTTTTGTGATCCATGATTTTAAGTCAGAGCACGGTTGCATCTTTCTGTCATAAACGAATTATAAAAAGCAAATTCTGATAGAGAGGATGCGATCTATAAGCTATTTCAGTCCAACCGTCAGGAATTTTCGAGAAACGTGTTAGCGAGTAAATTCCAAATAAAGAAACATTATTTCCATGATCCATAGGGGAGGTGATTGGCAAATTCTTTGACTTTGCTTGGAAGGCGGGCGCAGTATCCTTGCTGAATATGTTGACCGTTTTAATCCGATAAGTCGGCTGCGGTAGCGTCAGCTGCTGTCCAGGGAGAGAACTTCCATGTCTGATACAACACCCAAGACGAAAGTGCTCCCGCAGCTTAGCAGGCGCGCCCTCATCGCAGGGGCGGGCGCCATCGGCTTGGCTGCGCCATTTGTCTTCGCAACGCGTCGCGGCCTCGCCGGTCCTACCGCAGCCTTTCCTTCAGGTTTGCCCGACAGCGCCGTTTGCAAGGTGGCGGATTCGACCGATACGGCTAAGGGGCCGCTGAAGAAGATCAACTTCGCCTGGAATGCCGGAGCGTCCTGCCTGATCGGCGTCACCGTCGCCAAGGATAAAGGCTTCTTCGCTAAACACGGTCTCGACGTGGAGCTGATCAACTTCTCAGGTGCGACCGATCAGCTTCTCGAGACAATCGCGACTGGAAAGGCGGATGCAGCCGTTGGCATGGCGTTGCGCTGGCTGAAACCGCTGGAACAGGGCTTCGACGTGAAAATCGTCGGAAGCACCCACGGCGGATGCTTGCGCCTTCTGGCTCCGGTCTCCGGTGGGGTCAAAAGCCTGACCGATCTGAAGGGCAAGACGATCGCCGTCAGCGATATGAACTCGCCTGCGAAGAACTTCTTTTCTGTCCGCCTCAAAAAGGTTGGGATCGATCCAGCCACCGAAGTGGACTTCAAGCAATTCCCCGGCCCGCTCTTGCGGGCGGCTGTCGAGAAAGGCGAGGCGCACGCGCTCGCCGATAACGATCCGATCACATACCTCTGGATCAAGGATGGCCAGTTCGCCGAGATCTCATCAAATCTGACTGACGAATATGCCGATCGCGTCTGCTGCATCATCGGGGTGCGCGGCAGTTTGCTTCGCGAAGACAAGGCAGCGGCCGCCGCCATTGTTCAGGCCCTTATCGATGCTGCGAAGTTTGCGCATCATAACCCAGAGGAAGCGGCTGAAACGTATCTTCCCTTTGCGGCGGGCAAGGCGACTAAAGAGGACATCGCCACGCTTGCGAAATATCACACGCACGGCAACCATCTTCTCGGCGCAGAACTGAAAAAGCAACTCGCGCTTTATGCGGAAGAGCTCAAGCTCGTGAATGTTTTCAAGCCGACGACAGATATCAATAAGTTTGCGGACCGCGTCTATGCGGATGTGGTGGGCTGAGTGTCCAAGGCGGGAGGCCGATGCTGCAACTCCCCGGCGCTTCCTCGACGTAGTCTTATGGAAAACAAATCCCTGGCGGAGATATCAGCCAGGGATCACCGGCTTAGGGGGATGACGATAGCGGCTTGAGTGATTCCAGCGCCGGGGTTTCCACAGCGGAAGATGGCGCGCGTCTACGCTCTCGACTCGTACGACCTTGAGCCATCCGATAGATAAGTTTCCAGCCATTGGCGCCCTAGGCGAGGTTCATCCTCTCGCTCCGCGCCCAGCTGTCGAAGCCGAACTTTCTCAGCTGATTATTGACTGGAGCCCAGCCGCCGATAAAGGCGCTGAAACCGAAGCCATCGCCGAGATCCCATGCAGCGCCGATGAAGCCAACAGGGTTAGAGAATTCCGCCCAATCCAGGCCGGTCCAACCGGGATAGCCCGCCCGCTGAGGACGATCAAGGCGCAGCACAAACAAGCCTTCGATACGGCCGCCGCCGGAAGAGTCCATCCGGCGAGAATGAGCTCTCGAGATCAAATAGTAAGAGACTTCCTCGTCGTGTTTGGCCCGTTCCTTCTGAGCACAGTGATCGCAGACGTTATTCTCAATGATCCTATAGCCGTACCGGACGGCTTTGAGCGTCGCTGAATATTCCTTATCCTCTTCCAGAAACACTCGGTCGGAAGGAAACCAGTCATAGAAGCGAAGGTTGGCGAGACCTTGGGCAAAGTCCGCGCGGACCCCGCAAAGGAGCACCGTCACGCCCAACTTGTCCATGTCCTGCAGAAAATGCTGCAAGCGTTCCATGAACACCATATCGGGATTGCGCGTGCGCTTGACGCGCAAAACCAACACCCGGACGCCACCGCCGAGGTGGCGCTTCATTTCAGTGAAGTGCCGGTCCACTTCCGGAGCGGCGCCGAAAAACAGTTCGCCCTCGATATCGTAGATGAGGAGCGAGGCGCACTTTGGATCGGACGGCAAGCGCTCGCGGACGATCCCCTCCCGGGCGACGACAAGCTCATTCACCCGCAACTGGGCGGCGCGGGGGACGAACAGGAGGATCGAAAGCCCGACGCCGATAAGGATTGAGAACTCGACGCTGATGAAGACCGCGGCGAAGGCTGTAGCCGCCACAAGCCCGGCATCGTAGCGCGAGGCCCGGATCGCGTAACCGAGCCTGTTCCAGTCGATAAGGCGGTATGCCGTCAGGAGCAGAAGACCGGCTAGCGCGGCTTTCGGGATATATCGCGCGAGCGGCGCAAAAAGAACGACGACCAGGGCCACCGCCGCTGCTGCGAACACACCCGAGAAGCGGGTAACGGCGCCAGCCTGGAAGTTGATGGCCGAGCGCGTGAGCGAGCCGGAGCCCGGAAGGCATTGGAAGAAGCCGCCAGCAAGGTTGGCGAGACCTTCCGCAAGGCATTGGCGGTTGTAATCGAGGGGTTGGCGCGTTGTGTTGGCGATGGATTTTGCGATTGCAAGAGCTTCGAGCAACCCCAGGAACGAGATGGCGAGCGCGCTGCTCGACATCTCCTGCACCCACCACAATTTAATCTCGGGGATATGCGGCGCGGGCAGGCTCGCCGGGACATTGCCAATGACGGAAATGACGGTCTTGCTGTCAGCGCCCGGAATGGTCCATCCGAAATAAGCGGCCACGCCGGTCAGCGCGATCAGCGCCAGCAGCATCTCCATTTGTGGCAGCTGGTACCGGCGCAGAACCTGCCTCAGCAGAACGATGAGGACGATGGTTCCGGCGCCTATGCCAAGGGCGTACGGATTAACGGGCCCCCCCTCCGTTATCGTGTTCCAAAAGCGGACGAGCACATGCTGGTGTCCCGTGCCGCGATCCTTGATGCCAAGAAAATTGCCGACTTGGCTCAAAGCGACGAGAAATCCGGCTCCGGCCATGAAGCCGATCACCACGGACTCCGAGATGTAGCGCGTGAGATCCCCAAGTCGGAACACCGCAATAACGATCTGTGTGATACCGATCATAACGGCGAGCAGGAAGGTCGCTTGATAGGCGTCGAAGCGGGCCTCCGGATCGATGAAGGCTAGCGCGCTGAAAACGACGAGAGAGATGGCGTTCGTGGGACCATTAATCAGATGGTTCGACGAGCCAAAGACCGAGGCGACGAAGGTCACGACGATCGCCGAGTAAAGTCCGAAACGCGGGTCGATGCCTGCGATAAGCGCATAGGCCATTGCCTGAGGAAGCGAAATCGCAGCCACCGTGAGCCCTGCAAGCAGACCGGCGCGGGCCGTTCTGAGGGAATAGTTGAAAGCCATCAGTTCTCGCGCCAGCTGCATCATCTCGCCTTGGGAGCGTAAATCACATCGAAGACGCCGTTGTCGGCGAAAAACTTTTGCTGCGCATCTTCCCAGTTTTTGGCGATGGCTGTGATCGGAAACAGCTCTATCGGCGGAAGGATACTGGAATGCTTTTTAAGGACTTCCGGGTCAACAGGCCGGTAGCCATGCTGAGCGATGAGATGCTGGGCTTCGCCTGAGAACAGGAATCTCAGATAGGCCTTCGCGCTCTCCTCCGAGCCGTGGCGAGCAACGTTCGCATCGACCCAGGCGACGGCGGGTTCGGCCTTTATGCTGATCGGCGGATAAACAATCTCAAGTTCGCCCTTGGAATCCGTGACTTCACGCAAGGCTTCGTTCTCCCAGGTCAAGTGCGCATCGCCCATTTTCTCGATCGCAAAAGTGGTCGCAGCGCCGCGCGCCCCGCCGTCGAGGACTGGCGCATGTTGGTAAAGCGACTTCACGAAGTCACGCGCAGTTCCTTCGTCGCCGCCTCTTTGAACCACCGAGCCCCAGGCGGCGAGGAAGCTGAGTTTGCCGTTACCGGAACTCTTCGGATTCGGGGTGACAATCGTGACGCCGGGACGGATGAGATCGGGCCAGTCCTTGATGTTCAGGGGATTGCCCTTGCGGACAACGAAGACAATTGTTGAGGTGTAGGGCTCGGATTCGTTCGGCAATCTGTTGGCCCAGCCGTCCGCTATAAGGCCTCGCTTGTGCAACCCTTCTATATCTGAGGGGAGCGCCAGCGTGACGACGTCAGCGTCAAGGCCTTCAATTACGGCCCGAGCCTGACGAGAAGAGCCTCCATGCGACTGCTTGATGATGAGCTTCTTGCCCGTCTCTCTTTCATATTTCGAAACAAACCGCGCGTTGAGATCCGCGTAGAACTCACGCGTCGGATCGTATGAGACGTTCAGGATCTGACGCTGCTTTTCGCCCTCGGTATTTTTGGCTCCAATCAGGACAACCGAGAGAGCCGCAGCCGTGAGGGCGAAAGCATTGAGCCAGCGGTTTGTCATAAATCAAAGCTTACTCTTTTGAAGGAACTTGCCGCATCTGTTTCTGCTGGCGCCCGCGCCGATTTGATGGTCCTCAGCCTACTCTGCGGCGTTCCGAAAAACTTGGCCTCCTGCAGCAGCGGCAAAACCGCGATCGAGATCGGCAAGGATGTCGTCGATGTGCTCAAGGCCGACAGACAGCCGCACATAGCCTTCGGAGACGCCCGTGGCATCCTGCTCAGAGCGGGAGAGCTGCGAATGGGTCGTCGTAGCCGGATGGATCGCGAGACTCCTCGCGTCGCCGATATTGGCGACGTGATAGAACAGCTGGAGCGCGTCGATGAAGCGCCGGCCGGCCTCCTTGCCGCCCGCCAGCTCAAAGCCGACGAGCCCGCCATAGCCGCCTTTGAGGTATTTGTCGGCGCGCTCGCGGAATACGCCTGTTTGCACAGAGGGGTGGATGACGCGCGTCACTTCAGGACGCTTCAAAAGATAATTCGCGACCGCCTGCGTATTTTCGGAGTGGCGCTGGATGCGCAAGGGCAGCGTTTCGATGCCCTGTATGGTCAAAAAGGCGTTGAATGGCGAGATTGCCGAGCCGAGATCCCGCAGGAGCGTCACCCGAGCCTTGATGATATAGGCGATCGGGCCGAGCGGCTTCACGGCCTCGGTCCAGATCGCGCCGTGGTAGCTTGGGTCGGGCGTGTTGAGAGCGGGCTGGCGCTCGGGGTATGCAGCCCAGTCGAAATTGCCGCCATCGACGAGAAGCCCGCCGATCGAGGTGCCATGGCCGCCGAGATATTTTGTGGTGGAGTAGACGATGATTGCAGCGCCGTGGTCGAAAGGCCGGGTTAGAACCGGGGCGGCGGTGTTGTCGACGATGAGCGGAACGCCGAAGGGCCGGCCAATAGCAGCCACTTCTGCTATGGGAAAGACGGTGAGCTTCGGATTGGGCAGCGTCTCCGCGTAGTAGGCGCGGGTGCGAGCGTCCGTAGCCCGCCGGAAATTTTCAGGATCGGCCGGGTCCGCGAAACGCGCCTCGATGCCCTGATCTTTCAGTGTGTTCGCAAACAGGTTCCAGGTGCCTCCATAGAGGTCGGTGGAGCTGACGATATTGTCGCCGGCGCGTGCGAGGTTCTGCACCGCAAAGGCCGACGCAGCCTGCCCGGACGACAGCGCGAGCGCTCCCACGCCGCCCTCGATTTCGGTGATGCGCTTCTCGAGGACGTCGTTGGTGGGATTTATGATGCGCGTGTAGATGTTCCCGAGCTCCTTCAGCGCGAAGAGGTTCGAAGCGTGCTCGGTGTCGCGGAACTGATAGGAGGTCGTCTGATAGATCGGCACGGCGACTGCATTCGTGGCCGGGTCAGCGCGCCAGCCGCCATGAAGGGCGAGCGTTTCGGGATGACGGCTGATGGATGACATGTCCTGCTCCTCTAAAGCTATCTTCAAACTTAAGCAGATTTAGAATATGTTTGCTATCCATGCGGCCATTGCCCTACTGAATAAAAATAGAATTCGCCATCTTGGCTGTTTGTTAGATCAATGATTGCCCTCGTGCGTTCATTTGCATTACTGCTTTTTCACGTCGTTGAGGTGATGGAAACGAGGTTGGTTGCATACCTGTGGGCCGGGCGGCGCCGGCGCATGGCGAAGGCTTCCCACCATGAGCGAGCGTGGAAGGCATCTGTTACGATATAACTCGGCTGGATGGCTTCAGCGCTGACAGCGACTTAGATGAATATCACACCAGTTAAGCTCGTTATGGTCTGCCGCTCAAATGACGTAGGTGAACGACTCATAGGTTCCTTGCGCCAGCGTTTCATCCATGGTTTGGGCCGGGTTGTCGGTTCCGGCGCCTTTGAGGATGCGGGCTGGAACGCCGACCGCGGTGCAGCGGGGCGGAACCGGTTGCGTGACAAACGATCCGGCCGCGATCCTGGAATAGGCTCCGATCTCGATATTGCCGATGATCTGGGCGCCTGCTCCGATCAGGACGCCGGTTCGGATTTTGGGATGGCGGTCGGTTTTCTCCGTCCCTGTCCCTCCAAGCGTAACGCCATGCAGGATCGAGACGTTGTCCTCGATCACAACCGTCTCGCCAGCCACGAAGCCCGTGGCGTGATCGAGGAAGACCCCCTTCCCGATTTGTGCGCCGGGATGGATGTCGGTCTGAAAAATCTCGGAGGACCGGCTTTGCAGATAAAGCGCAATATCGCGCTTTCCCGCATTCCAGAGCCAATGCGTCAGCCTGTGCGTCTGGATGGCGGCATAGCCCTTGAAGAACAGGAACGGCTCCAGCAGTCGGCCCGAGGCGGGGTCGCGCTCGACAACGGCGGATAGATCGGCGCGCGCCGCCTCCGCGACCGAGCCATCCATAAAAAGCGGCTCAAGAAGCATGCTCTTGAGGTCCTCGGCCGGGACAGATGGATGGCTGAGCCTTTTGAGGAGGCTTCGCGCAAGCGCATGCTCAAAGCTTCCGGAAGCAAGGATACCTTCATAGAGAGGGGCCAGCGCGGGCTCGCTCATTCGCTCCTGTGCCGCTTCAGTTCGCAACCTGCTCCAAGTCGTCTCATCCGGCCTGCCCGCATCCGGATCAATCCGGCCGCCCGCAGGCGCCTCGCCGGTTGTGGGTGGAAAATCGGTCTTCATGGCGACCTCATCGAAGGCGCGGCAGGAGAGCATGCTTTAAGCAAATTCTAGCACCTTGGCCGATTTTCAGGATAATTTTTCTCAAGAATTACGTCTTTTCGATGCAAAAAAACAAATAGAATTCATGATTGCTCTATATGCTGGCAAACATATCTTGAAAACATCATAGAAATAGAACTTATAATTTTCTTCTCTACCCTATGGAAGTGATATTTTTCCCCTATAGGATATAAATGAAGTCATTTCTTCTCCCATGAAACTTAATCTAACGGTTAGGTGGCAGGCTTTCTTTATCAAAATTTTTAGGAATAATGATTGGCTTATGCAATTCTAGACATTGTACGCCCCAAGTCATGTTTAATTCTGTCCGAGCACGGTGCATTGAAAACCTAGGGGGAGCAAGAAACAACTGAGAGAAAATATTTTTCATTTTTAGATTATTTGGAATCTTTCTATCGAATATATTTGCTTTTTGCAAATGGATGCCCGGTATTCCTAGTTTCTCGATAGACATTCTTCCAGCCTAGGCCTATCAATAATTCCGCTCTCATAGATGGTTTTCGCTCAGATCGCGCCGCTGCCGCAAACGGCAGTGGAACGGATGATGCATTCTCCGAGAGCTGAAGCCGGGCTAACTTCAACCCGCGCAAGCGTAAGGAAGAGAACTTCAATGGCAGATCCAACATTTCCCACGGCGCTCGGCGACGTAGCCGCCCGTCAATTGGCGAACGCCACCAAGTCCGTGCCGATGATGTCAACCATCACGCCAAGATGGTTGGTGCATTGCCTGCAATGGTTGCCTGTTGAGGCTGGTATCTACCGGCGCAATCGCGTGAAAGATCCTGGAGCCGTAGCCGTCGATTGCTCAGCGCGCGATGAGCGAATCCTTCCGCAGACCTATGTCG
Organism: uncultured Alphaproteobacteria bacterium; assembly: GCA_963819665.1. Lineage (GTDB taxonomy): Bacteria > Pseudomonadota > Alphaproteobacteria > Rhizobiales > Rhodomicrobiaceae > Rhodomicrobium. The sequence goes on along the minus strand of CAWFXN010000025.1, from coordinate 36,470 downwards.
ATTACGACGAGAATCCACGCGAATATTTTTTGAGCGCCGTGCACACGGTGGTCGAAGTGCATACGCGTGTTTCCGACCTCTATAGCGTGCCTCACAACCAGATCGCCGAGCAGCTCCGCCTCAGCATCGAGACCGTGAAGGAGAAGCAGGAGAGCGAACTCATCAACAACGGCGAGTACGGTCTCTTGAACAACATTGTGCCGTCCATGCGGATCAGCACACGTTCAGGTCCGCCGACCCCTGACGATCTTGACGAGCTGATTTCACGCGTCTGGAAGGAGCCTGGCTTCTTTCTCGCTCATCCCGCAGCCATCGCAGCTTTCGGGCGCGAATGCACCCGCCGCGGCGTTCCGCCTCCGACCGTCACCATGTTCGGCTCACCGTTTTTGACCTGGAGAGGCATCCCGCTCGTTCCGACCAACAAGATCGGCGTCGACGGCAACAAGACAAGCATTCTGCTGGTCCGGACAGGCGAGGCGCGGCAAGGCGTCATCGGTCTCTATCAGCCTGGGCTGCCCGGCGAGCAGAGCATGGGGCTTTCCGTACGCTTCATGGGCATCAACGACAAGGCTATCGCCTCTTATCTCGTGTCGCTTTATTGCTCGCTCGTAGTTCTGACAGACGACGCTTTGGGCGCCCTCGAGAACGTCACACTGGATCACTACCATGACTACAAGTGATGCCTTTTCGCCCGGAGGCGTCAAGGGCAGCGACCCTCACGAGCGGCCAGGGGGCGGGCTTCCGGCCTCCCTGCCCGACGAGGCGTATCTGACGCGCCTCGCCAACGAGATGTTCGCTCAATCGCCTGGGGACGGTCCGAGCGGCTTGAACCTTGGCGGCCAGTCGTCCGGCCTGCAGGGCGGCGCGCCTTCCAACCCGTCGCTGGCGGCGGACGCCCCGAGCCTTGGCGCTGTCGGGATGATGAGCAACTCGAATCTCCGCCCATCCGCGCATGGCGCTTCCGTTCCAGGCATGGTTGCTCCACGAGGCGCGCCATCGGCCGCGCCCCTGCCGGGCGAAGCGGAGCTTCGTTCTCTTCTCGCGCCGCGTTTTCCTTCACCAGTCGCGCCTCAGCCTGTTCCTGGCGCCGATCCTGCCACCGCAGACGCCCTTGCGCTCTCTGGAACCGAGGCCCCGGGCCTTGGCGCCGTTGGGACCAAGAGTAATTCGAACCTTCGCCCATCGGCGCGTGGCGCTTCCGTTCCGGGCATAGCGGCTTCACGGGGCGCGCCCGCGGCGATTCCGCTGCCGGGCGAGGCCGAGTTGCGCGCTCTTCTTTCGCCCCGCTTCTCTTCGCCGGTGGAGGCTCACCCCCTCCCGGCCGCCGATCCTGGCGGCGCCGAAGCCCTCGCGCTGTCTGGCGCCGACATTCCAGGCGTCGGCGCTCCCGGGACCGGGGGCAACTCGACCCTGCGTCCGTCGGCGCATGGGGCTCCCCTTCCGGCCACGCCGGCTCCAAGCGAAGTTCCGATGGCGGTTCCCCCCTCGGCAGGCTACACTCCGGCTGCGCTTGGCTCCCACTTCTACTTCCTCGACGAAAGCCGCAGGCCCTCGGCAGGCGCAATTCCTTCCGCGCCGCAATCCGGCTACGACGTCTATGCGGTGCGCCGCGACTTTCCCATCCTCAACCAGCAGATCAACGGCTATCCGCTGATCTGGCTGGATAACGCCGCCACCACGCAAAAGCCGCGAGCCGTCATCGACCGGCTTGTCTACTACTACACTCGCGAAAACTCGAACGTCCATCGCGGCGCGCACGAGCTCGCCGCGCGCTCGACCGACGCCTATGAGGACGCCCGCGAAAAGGTGCGCGGCTTTCTTCACGCATCGTCCTCGGATGAGATCGTGTTTGTCCGCGGGGCAACCGAGGCCATCAACCTCGTCGCGCAGAGCTGGGGCCGCCAGAATATCGGCAAGGACGATGAGATCGTCATCACGTGGCTCGAGCATCACGCCAACATTGTGCCCTGGCAGCAGCTCTGCACCGAGACGGGCGCGGTTCTGAAGGTCGTCCCCGTTGACGACCATGGCCAGGTTCGGCTCGACTCCTACGAGAAGCTGCTCGGACCCCGCACCAAGCTCGTCTCCTTCACGGAGGTCTCGAACGCGCTTGGCACGGTCACGCCTGCCAAGCAGATGGCGGAAATGGCGCATCGCTATGGCGCGCGCGTTCTCATCGACGGCGCGCAGGCCGTCTCGCACATGCCCGTCAATGTGCAGGAGCTGAACGCCGACTGGTATGCGTTTTCGGGCCACAAAGTATTTCGGCCCGACCGGTATCGGCGTGCTCTACGGAAGGAAGGAGCTGCTTGATAGCATGCCGCCCTGGCAGGGCGGCGGCAATATGATCCGGGACGTAACCTTCGAGCGGACCGAATATCACGATGCTCCCGGCCGCTTCGAGGCGGGGACAGGCAACATCGCGGACGCGGTTGGCCTTGGCGCGGCGATCGACTATCTGGGCAGAATAGGCATGGAAAAGGTGGCCGCCCACGAGCAGGGACTTATCGCCTATGCAACAAAGCTCCTGTCCGGCGTCCCGGGTCTTCGCATCATCGGCACGGCCGCCGAAAAGGCGGGCGTCATTTCCTTTGTGCTTAACGGCAAGGAGAGCGAAGGGGTTGGCGCGGCGCTCAATCAGGAAGGCATCGCGGTTCGGGCAGGCCATCACTGCGCGCAGCCGATCCTGCGCCGCTTCGGGCTCGAAAGCACGGTGCGCCCGTCGTTCGCGCTCTACAACACTTACGCCGACATTGACGCGCTCGCCGCGGCTTTGCGCCGGATCCAGAGCGGGCTTAATCCCTATACGAGAGCGGGTTGATTAGCCTGCTCCGTATCCGCAATAAACACCTCGGCATCCCCGTTCTCGATCATCGGCAGGGCGGCGCGTAACAGCGCCGTTTTTTTGATTGAGCCGATCAGCTCAACCTGCGAAGCCCCAGGGCCTTCAATGGCCGCGCTCAGCTTGCGCGATGTTCATCCCGAAGGACATCAAGACCGTTCTGCTTTACGACATGCAAAAGCTTCAACGCCGCCCCAGTCGGATGCCGCTCGCCGCGCTCCCATTGGCTGATCGTGCTCACGGCCACATTCATAAATGCGGCAAGAACCGCTTGGCTGACGCCCGCCTCCTCGCGCACTTTCACGATTTCTGCGGGCGACATTCTTGTGACCGTCGGTAAGGCATTTCGGCCGAGCATCTTGACCGTCGTTTTCTCCAGGTGCGCATCGCTGACCGCGCCGATCCTATTTAGCCCACGTGTGGCCTCGACAATCTCGGACCGTAACCGGGCTTTGCCACGCAGTTCGGCTTTCGTGCTACTCCTTTTCGCCATAGCCCACCTCCAACAACTCCCCCGCAGCGATTGCCGCCTCGATCTTCTTCACATCGAGCTCCAGATAAGTACGAGCAATATCGCGCAAAGCCTCGAGCTCATCGTCGTCAATATTCGCACGCTCGCTCTTGGCAAAGCCGTAGAGAAAAACCGACCGTTCTCCGCCTGAACGCAAGTACCGTGCGGTAGCCGCCGCTTTTCCCCTGTCCTGCACGGGCGATCCGCTGCTTGATCACACCGCCGCCAAGATCAGCATCGATAAGCCCCTCCTCGACGCTGCGCACAGCCTTTGCTAATCCAGCATCCGAAATACCTTCGCGCCGCTGAAACCGCGCGAAGGCCTTCAATTTGTAGATCCTCAACGTTCACCCTCTCAGCCAACTATAGTACAAACAGCGATAGAAAACAATTTTCACGTCGATGCTAGTCGCGCTGCCGTCTGACACAAGAGACTATTTCTGTTGGCGGAAGATCGGCCTCAGATGTCTTACAATCAAACGCCGCGCCCTTTCGAGGTGTTCTCGCGTGGAACTGCCTGCTATCGGGGTGGGATTAGGAAATAGCTCTCTTGGCCATGGGAATTTTTGCGGGGCGATCCGCGTGTCGGCTGCGGCCCGGACCGTCCGCAGTAACGCCAACCGTCCGCCATCTGCTGTTGTTAGACGGCTGATCTCATGGGCTTTTTGCACGCGCGGACGACGCGGACGATGGTTCGCTCTCCGGTGCAGGAGAAGGTCCCGAGACACCGAGGATTCGCACGCTTCCTTTGCTCGACGCTTGGTTGAAGCACGCTAGGCTGTTGAGGGTCGAAACCCGACGTGTCGGGCTTTCTCTCGATCTTATGCTTGGCAAGGTCACTTCCAGATCCTGAAACGGTCTTTGCGATAAGCCAACACTGTCCGACCTGATCCATTGCGAAAGTTGGCGCGATCCTGCTTCGAAGCTGTGCACCTTCGGCGGATCTTATGACCATCACTTTGTGCCGAGGGAGGCCATCCGCGCGATAGTCCTTGTAGCGGAAGGTGACGCGGCGGCTGTCATGCGCGATGAGCCTCGTATTCGAGATCGCCACCCGGTGAGTGTAGCGCAAGACATAGGCGAGCACGGATTTCGGCCCCCGCGAACGGCTGCTTGATATAGACCCACTTCTTCCAGCGCAGCGGTTTGAGCGCGGCGGCGAAGGCGGTAGCCGGCGCCAGCTTGGCGAGGCTGCCCTGCAAGATGAGGCGCCGTTGCCTGTGAGCGGCGGCGAGTCTCTCCCTGCACCGGAAGGAAGAAACGGCGGTGCCCGCTGCGGCAGGGGACGAAGCGCTCGCCGTCGAGCGAGAGCCCGCCGCCGGGAACGATCATGTGCACATGCGGATGATGGGTGAGCGCCGATCCCCAGGGGGCACGACCGCTGTCATGCCGGTGCGGGCGCCGAGCTGCTTGGGATCGGCGGCGATAGCGAGCATGGTCTTGGATGCTGCCTTGAACCGGAGGCCATAACCTTCCGCCTTATTCCGCTACGCGACGGCGCTTACGGCTGAGGGCAGCGTGAACACCACGTGGTAATAGGGCAACGGCAAAAGCTCGGCGTCGCGCTCGCTCCTCTTAGGTCCTGTGGACGGATTTGATCAAGATTACGCTGCAGGCCAGGGCGACAAAGGAGGCGTAGTTCTGTGCGGTTTTCTCGCATCGCATGGCGACCCGCTTAAAGCGTTTCAGTTTGCCGAATGCCTGCTCGATGCGCGTGCGGCTTTTATAGAGCGCCTTGGCGAAGAAGACTGGCTTCTTCTTGGTGTTTGACCGGTAGGGGATAACGGGGCAGACGCCACGCTCGCGCGCCGCTTCGCGATTGGCGGCCGCATCGTAGCCCTTATCGGCGACCACCGCCCGCGGCGCAATGCCGGGTCCGATATCGAGCAGCGTCTCGAAATTCCTGCTGTCGCTGGCCTCGCCGCCGGTGAGATAAAAACCGATGGGATGACCTTTCTTGTCTGTTTTCATATGGATTTTTGTCGAAAAGCCGCCACGCGATCTGCCAAGCGCCTGGGAGTCCTGCCCCCTTTGGCGCCCGCTGCGGACACATGCGCCCGCACGATGGTGGAATCGAACATTTGCACTAAATGCGCGGTCTCGCTCAGGCCCGCCAACGCTTCGAAAAAAGCCTCGAACGTCCCCGTCTGGCTGAGCCGCCAAAAGCGCTTCCACACGCTGTTCCAATTGCCGAACTCCGCCGGAAGCGCCCGCCAAGTGATGTTATGAACGGTAAAATAATGCAGCGCTTCCAGAAACTTGCGGTCGTCGTGGCCGGGTTCCCCGCGCTTTGAGCGCACCGCCTGGAACACTTCGATGGCGATCGACCAGTCCTCCTCAGTCATCTGTGTCAGCATAACCGGCCCCTCCAAAAGCCGGTCACCTATAAATCACCGCAAAACTGATTTGGGAATCCACTTCGCCTCAACTGACGACAATCCGTCCACAGGACCTAGGAATCCTTCGATTCCTATTTCAAGTCCGATGCTCTAGGTTACCGACTCATAAAATCGCATCCAGATTCGGGCCGCGGCGATTTTGACGAGAGCGAGATAGTTGGCGTCGTGCTTTTCGAAACGTGTGGCGATGGCACGGAAGTGCTTGAGCTTATTGAAGAAACGCTCAACGAGGTTGCGGAAGCGGTAGAGGAAGGGGCTGAACGCCGGGATATTAATGCGTCCTGGCATCGGCTTGATATTGGCCCAGCCACCGCGTCCGGCTATGTCCCGGCGCAAGGCATCGCTGTCATAGGCGCGGTCTGCGAGGAGAATTTGGCCTTTACCGATCTTGCCAAGCATACCAGCGGCGCTACGACCATCGTGCGCCTGACCTTCCGTCAGCTTCAATGCGATCGGAAGTCCGTTGGCGTCGACAAGAGCATGGATTTTCGTCGTCAGGCCGCCCCGCGAGCGCCCCATGCAGCGGGTGTGAGCGTCACCCCTAGCGGCGGCATCCGTTTCTTCGGCGCCCCTTTTTTGACGTTGGCCGCATGCTGATGCACTCGGATCGACGAACTGTCCAGCATTTGCAGATCGCCGTCGTAAGCCGAGGAAACGGCGTCGAAAATCCGATCCCAAACGCCGAGCTTCCGCCATCGGACGAAGCGGTTGTAGCAGGTTGTTGGCGGCCCATAGCGCTCTGGGATGTCCGCCCAGGGCGAACCCGTCCTGAGCCGCCAATAGATGCCATTCAAGACTTTGCGGTCATCAGCACGAGCCACCCCTCGCGGCTTATACGGCAGCAGAGGCTTGATGATGGACCACTCGAAATCTGTCAGTTCGTACCGGCGTGCGCTCATCAAAGCTCCTCCCAGGAGCTTAAATCACTGTTCGCACGGCAACGGAAGATGATTTATGAGTTTGTGACCTAGGCCAGGTGGCGTCATGGAGTTTAATCCCCGACATTGCTGCCAGCCGCCTCTCCGCCGCGCTTCGCTGCAGGAAGAATCATCTCCACGCGCTCTATCAAGCCGCTTCTGGGATCCTTACCCTCTGGGTCGGGTGCTGGCAAACCGGAGGGCTTAGCGAAGCGCCTTCAATGGCGTTCGGAGGTGGAAATTGTTCCTTGTGGTAGACTTCTGGTATACAACCGCCTACCTACTTCGCAGAATAAAGAGCCAAGCCCTTGATTTTATCGGTAGCGGAGGAGCGTTTTGTTCATTACCACGGGTGGCCAGTCACCGAGGAAGAAATTGGTCGTCTGCTCGGCAATCTCGCGGCGGCGCCGCTTGGGGTTGGCGAGGATGAAGACTTCAGGATGTCGGTTGCCGGAGCGCAGGAGAAAACCGCCCTTCTTTTCCGGGATGCTGCTTGGCATAAGCCGTTGGGTACGATCGCGACGACGCATATCTTGAAGCCGTCGCTGAAATATGAGGCGGAGGGCTGCAATCACACATGCTCACGAAGCCCACGGCATTTCGCCGCCTTATTGGCGAGCGCCGGTCTGCCGCTCAATGATGGCGTTCACGTCGATGCGAGCGCCGCTCGCCCCATAATTCAGGCCGCGCGTCTCAGCGCTAAGCCGGACATCGCAAAACCCCGAGGCGACGGCTTCCGGGCTGTTCCGCAAGAGCAGAGCCGCCGCCAAGGCGAGCGCCATCATCTCGGCCACATAACGCGCGTCGGCTTCCGGCGTGCCTCTGCGCATGGCGCGGAAGAGGGTGTCGAAGGCGCGGTCGAAGCACGGATGCGATCCGCGGGCGGGCGACAGTTCCGCGAAATAGGCGTCAAGCGCGGCCGGCTCTTTCTGGAAGGTGCGCAAGATGTCGAGCGCGATCACATTGCCGGAGCCTTCCCAGATCGCATTGACCGGCGCTTCGCGATAGAAGCGCGGCAAGGGGCCATCCTCGATATAGCCGCCGCCGCCCAGGCATTCGAGACATTCGTAAACGAATTGCGGCGTGCGCTTGGTGACCCAGAACTTGCCCAGCGCGACCGCGAGGCGCGTGAAGCGGTGATCATGCTCGCTCTCGCCATCGAAGGCGCGGGCGACGCGCATCGTCAGCGAGGCGGCCGCCTCATAATCGAGCGCGATGTCGGCCACGACCGCGCGCATGAGCGGCTGGTCGATCAAAGCCCTCTGAAAGGCCCGGCGGTGGCGAACGTGATGGACCGCCTCGGCCAGCGCGCGCCGCATGATGCCGAGCGACCCCGCCATCGTGTCGAGCCGGGTGTGGTGCACCATGTCGATGATCGTGGCGACGCCGCGGCCTTCCTCGCCGATCATTTGAGCGAAAGCGCCGTGATATTCGATTTCGGAGGATGCGTTCGACTTGTTTCCGAGCTTGTCCTTCAGCCGCATGATGTGGATCGCGTTGCGTTCGCCATCCGGCTTGATGCGCGGGACGAGAAAGCAGCTCAGGCCCCGATCCGTGTAGGCTGTCGTCAGAAAGGCGTCGCTCATGGGCGCGGAGCAGAACCATTTGTGGCCCACGAGCCGATACTCCGCCCCTGGTCCCCCGTTGCCCAAGGGCGTGGCGCGCGTCGTGTTCGCCCGCACGTCGGAACCGCCCTGCTTTTCGGTCATGGCCATGCCGACCGTGATGCCGCGCTTCTCGGACATTGGCCGCAGCGGGGCGTCATAAACGCCGTCAACGATTTTCGGCGCCAGCCCGGAGGCGATGTCGGGCTGATGCCGAAGGGCAGGGACGCTCGCATAGGTCATGCTGATCGGGCACATGGTCCCCGCCTCGGCCTGGCTGAAAAGCGCGAGCATCGCCGCGTGCGCGACATGCTTGCCTTCCCGTTTCTCCCTCCAGCCGATGCTGTGAATGCGATGCTCCATCGCGAGCGCCATAAGCCGATGGTAGGCCGGATGAAACTTGACCTCGTCGATCCGTCTGCCGAAACGGTCGAAGGTCTGAAGCTCGGGCGGATAGCGGTTGGCGTCCTCTCCCCATTGCAAAGCGTCTTCGCTCCCCGCGGCGGCCCCCAGCATCTGGAGAGGCTCCTCGACCCAATCTCCGCCATGGAGCCGGGCGGCCTCTCGAAGCGCGCGATCTTCCGCATAAAGGTTGCGCCCCCCAAAGGAAGGCGGCGCGTTCGTGACCTCATGCGTTTCGAGGTGAGACTGTGGGGCGTAGGTCGTCATCGGCCCTATCCATGATCGGGATGAAGGCGGGCATCATAGCACCGCCTGTACACAAGAGACACACCGCCCGGACGCGCTTCGCCATCATTAACGATTGCGAATGCCATAATCGCCCCTTAGGAAGGATCTCTCCCAGGAGGCTTTGAGTTACCCATGAGACGCTTCTTTTCACTTGAGTACCTCGCCATCTTGATCCCGGCGGTTCTCATATGCGTGGCGGCGGTGTGGTTCGCGCTTCGCTATGTGAAGCCGGCTCCGCCGCCGTCTTTTGCGATTTCGGCCGCGAGCGCGGGCAGCCCCTATTACGATCTGGCCATGCGCTTCAAGGAGCAGGTGGAGAAGAAGGGCGTGAAGCTCGATGTGCGCGAGTCGCAAGGGTCCTTCGACAACCTCAAACTCCTGAAGGATGACGACGCGGATGTGCAGGCCGGAATCGTGCAGGGCGGCCTCTCGAATCACATCGATTCGCCGCAGCTCTTCTCCATGGGCCGTCTCCTGACGGAACCCGTGTGGATTTTCTATCGCGGGACGCAGACGATCGATCACATAACGCAGCTCAAAGGCAAGCGCATCCTGATCGGGCCGGAGGGCAGCGGCACCGGCTCTCTGGCCAAGAAGCTTCTCGACGCCAACGGCGTCACGCCGGAAAACTCGAAGTTGATCGCGATGGAGCTTCCGGCCTATCCGGATGCTCTCTCAAACAACAGCGCGGACGCAGGCTTCCTCGTGCTCGGCGCGGAAGCAAAGACGGTGCAAAAGCTGCTTCGGCAGCCCGACATAAAGCTGATGAACATGGCGCAGGCCGACGCGCTGATCCAGCGCTATCCCTATCTCAGCGCCGTGGTCCTGCGGCAGGGCGTCATCGATTTCGCCAAAAACATTCCCCCCTCCGATACGTCGCTCGTGGCGACGAAGGCGATGCTTCTCATTCGCGACGATCTTCATCCCGCTCTCAGGACCCTTCTGGCGGGCGTCGTAATGGCCGCGCAAAGCGAGCCGGCGCTGAAGCCCACAGGGGAGTCGAAGCTCTTTACCCTTGGGACAGAGGCTTTGACGGATGATCCGGAATTTTCGATCTCCGATGATGTGCGGCGCGTCTATAAATCCGGCCCCACATTCTTCCAGCGGGTTCTGCCGTTTTGGGTCGCCACCCTGTTCGACCGCGCCTTCATCCTGCTCCTGCCTGTGATCGGCATCATCTTCCCGCTCTTCAGGGTGGTGCCCGGGTTCTATAACTGGCGCATGCGTCAGCGCATTCTCCGCTGGTATCGCGCGCTGAAACTCCTGGAAAGGGACTTGGCGAAAAATACCGCCACCCCGGAATTCATAGAGCGCAAGGAGAAGGAACTCGATCTTATCGAGCAGAAGGTGTGGGGGATTTCGGTTCCCGATCAGTTTGCGCCGGACCTCTATACTTTGCGCGATCACGTGGAGTTCGTCCGCCGGAGGATCGCCCATCTCCGGGAGAAGCAGCCGAAGCCAAGTCCGCAGCCAGCGGCGGTAGGGCGATCCCTGGTTCTGGCGCGGTCATAAGCGCGCGGAGTTCGATTTGTCCCCGAGGCGGGCGAGCGCGCTGGCGGCTTGCTTTTTGGCCTGTGAAGACGCCGAAAGGATTTCATCCATCCGTCTGAAATCCAGCGTTGCGAAATGACCGACCTCGGGTCTGAGAAGACAATCGGGCTGGTTAAGCTTGAGTTTGGCGTTGATGATGGAGCGAAGCGCAATCTGCTGAGCGCCAAGCAGTGTTTCAACCGGGCGAGGCAGTTCGCCCTCAGGCCCGGCCGTTCCGCCGCTCACATCGACGGCCATCACAAAATCGGCGCCGGTTATCAGATCGAAGGGCAACGGGTTCACAAATCCGCCGTCGATGAGAATCCGGCCATCGAGCTTTACGGGCGTCAAGCAGCGCGGGCAGAGCGGCGCTTGCGGCAAGGGCGGGCAAAAGCGGGCCTGCCCTGCTCACATATTCGCTGTGCGTAAAGAAGTCGGTGGCGACCGACATGAACGGGATCTTGAGCCCCTCGAACGTCTTCGGCAGGTGAGGCGGCAGCACAAGCTCGAAAATGCGCTCCGACCTGAAGAGCGCGGGAGCCCAAGGTCCTGAGATGTCCCAGATACGGCCTCTCCAGCGAGAATAGACATGGCGAATGATCGCGCTTCGTCTGCCGAAGGCCGATCCGCAATAGCGGCGGATGTCGCTGGCCGGCATTCCAGAGGCGTAGGCTGCGCCGATCAACGCGCCGATGCTTGTGCCCACGATCATGGCGGGCTTCACGCCCGCCTCGTCGAAGGCTTCCAGAATAGCGATGTGGGCGAGACCGCGAGCGCCGCCGCCGCCTAGCGCCAGCCCGATCGTTGCGCTCACGAGCCGCCTGCAGCCTGCGATCCGCTCAAGCCTATGTCGCTCCGGCAAAAGCCGCCGGGCCAGCGGATCTTGCCGACCCCCGCATAAGCGCGGGACCGCGCTTCGACGACATCGCGCCCAAGCGCCGAAACATTGAGGACGCGGCCCCCATGGGCCAGCGCTTCGTTGTTCGGGCCGGCCTTCGTTCCGGCATGGAATACGGTCACGCCCTCAACTGCCCCGGCTTCATTCAGACCGCGAATGACGCTCCCTTTCTCATAATCGCCGGGATAACCCTTGGCCGCCATGACGACCGTGACCGCCGTCTGGTCGCTCCAGGCGAGCTCGGCGCCGGACAGGTCGCCCTGCGCGGCGGCAAGCAGCAAAGGCAGAAGGTCGGATTGGAGCCGCAGCATGAGAACCTGACACTCGGGGTCGCCGAAGCGCACATTATATTCGATCAGCTTCGGACCTTCCGCGGTGATCATCAGCCCGGCGTAAAGCACCCCTTGGAACGGCGTTCCTCGTGCGCGCATGGCGTCGAGCGTCGGCATAACGATCTCGCGCATGACGCGCGCCGAAAGCGCATCGGTCATCATGGGCGCAGGCGATATGCAGCCCATTCCGCCCGTGTTCGGCCCGAGATCGCCATCATAGGCGCGCTTGTGGTCCTTGGCGCTTGCAAACGCCAGGGCGCGCTTGCCGTCGCAGATGACGAAAAAGCTCGCTTCCTCTCCGACCAGCTTCTCCTCGATGACAACGGAGGAGCCCGCCGCGCCGAAAGCGCCGGAGAAGCAGGCGGCGATCGCCTCCTCCGCAGCCGGCAAAGTCTCGCAGATCATGACGCCTTTGCCGGCCGCCAAGCCGTCCGCTTTGACGACGAGGGGCGCGCTTTGCGCGCGGGCATAGGCGAGCGCGTTTTCGGCGCTGGTAAAATGCCCATAATTCGCCGTCGGAATGCCGTACTCGGCGCAGATCGCCTTCGTGAAGGACTTCGATGCTTCCAGTTGGGCCGCAGCCGCGGAGGGACCGAAGACCGCAAATCCCGCGTTCCGCAGATCGTCCGCGAGGCCGTCCACCAGTGGCGCTTCGGGACCGATAACGACGAGTCCGATCCCCGCCTCGCGGCAGAAGTGAGCCACCTTCGCATGATCGTTTATGTCCGCGGGACCGCGCCTCGCGATGGCAAGGATGCCCGCGTTCCCAGGCGAGCAGTAAAGAGTTCCGAGCTTGGGACTCTGCCTCAGTTTCCAGGCCAGGGCGTGTTCGCGGCCGCCGCCGCCGATAAGAAGCACATTCATGCGTACTTCTTAGCACGAAAGAACGGGAATAGGACCGGGACTTTGACGCCGGGCCGACAAAGCCATCCGGAAGCAAAGCTGAAGACAAAAATAATTGCTTATGAAATCATATCCAGTGAAACAGATAAGCTATGATGATAAGCGGAATTGGAATTCCGATCGCCCAAAGCAAGACGCCTCTCATAAATCCTCCAGAACGCGCTGTTATTCAAATGTGAATGCAAACTTTTCACAAATGTTCCGCCGGAACATTCAGAGGACCGATGGGTTTGGAAAGAACTCGTTTATCTGAACTCGGAGGAACCGACCATGAAAGCTCTAGCGGCGGCGTCCCTAGCCGTATTACTGTCAACATCCGCATACGCGCAACAGGCGCCTGGAACTCCCAATACCACGCTCGCCCCCAACGCGCCTTCCGCGAATCCATCTCATGAAACGATGTCCAACACGACAAGCGCCCCCAGCGCCAACCGGTTCACAACCAATCAAGCCGCTGGCCAGTGGCTGGTTGGAAGTCTGTGGGACAAGAGCGTGTACAACGCCGCCGGAAAGTCCATCGGCGAGCTCAAGGACGTGTTGATCGATAAAGACGGCAAAGTGACCGCATTGGTCATTGGCGTCGGCGGCTTCCTCGGCCTTGGCGAAAAGAACGTGGCGGTGGACTTTGATTATCTCCAGAAAAATGGCGGCATCACACCGGACCGCGTCACGCTGGGCATGAGCGAAGAGGATCTTCGTAACGCTCCCAAGTTCGAGCGTAGCAACAGCTCAGCCAACCGCTAAAAATATTCAGGAGGCCGGCAAATAGCCGTCCTCCTCCAAGACTTCGACGTGGAACAATTTGGCGGAGGATACCTTAGGAGAGAGAAACCCTTTCACAGAGGACAGAAACCATGGCGTCAGCGCGCACGCTTCAAGAACTTTTTCTTTCCACGCTTCAGGACATCTATCATGGGGAAAAACAGATCCTGAAAGCTCTCCCGAAAATGGCGAAGAACGCGACAACTCCGGAGCTCAAGCAGGCTTTCCAACATCACCTTCAGCAGACCGAAGGGCAGGTTGAGCGCCTTCAGCGCGTCTTTGAGATCATGGATAAAAGCGCCCGCGGCCGCACTTGCGAAGCCATCGAAGGCCTTGTCGAGGAAGGCAAGGAAGTCATGAGCGAGGCCGAGTCCGGGGGGGTCATGGACGCTGGATTGATCGCGGCGGCGCAGGCTGTGGAGCATTATGAAATCGCCCGTTACGGGACGCTTTGCGCGTGGGCCGAGGAACTTGGCTTGAAGGAAGCCGCGCAACTTCTCAAGCAGACGCTTCAGGAGGAGAAGCAGACCGACGAACTCTTGAACAAGATCGCGATGAACAGGGTTAACCGGCAGGCTGCTTAGTAGCATCCCCTCTTTCATGTCAGGCGGGCGCCGAAGCCCGCCTTTTTCTTCTGCTTCAGCGGCGGCGGTTGACTTGAAACACGCTCATCTCAAGAATACCGGAAGATGAGGGCTTTCGGTCTATGACGACACAATCCACCGGCGCGAATTGGGCTGATCTTTCCGGCCGTCTTTCCGAATCCGGACACGTCCTGCCAATCAGGGTCTATTTCGAAGACACGGACTTTTCCGGCTTTGTTTATCATACCTCCTATATGCGCTGGTGCGAGCGCGGGCGCTCCGACTATATGCGCCTCCTCGGCATCACCCATAATGCCCTGCAGGATGGAGCGTTTTCGGGTGAGCCTTCCGTATTTGTGGTGCGCCGCCTCAACGCTGACTTCCTGAAGGCCGCCCGCATCGACGACATGCTCGAAGTGCATACATCTCCTGCCGAACTGACGAAGGCCAGCATCGTTTTGCGCCAAATCATCGAGCGGGATGGGCAGCCCGTCTTCCGGCTTGAAGTTCAGTGCGTCCTGCTTTCAGCCAGCGGACGGCTTTTGCGCCTGCCGGCGCCCATCCTTTCGCGGCTGCAACGGCAGTGATTTAGGCCGGGCCGGAATGGATGCTGAATCCGAACTGGGTCCGTCAACGCGGACTCTCTTTATTACGACTTTGACATCAACAATAAGAGCTGGACTGTAGTAATAGCTAGAATGTCGATACAGGCGCGGCGGTAGAGAAGCCGGTAAACGGCTTGCAGCGTATGCTTGACCTTCGCCGTTCCGACGCCGGTAATGGTGAGATGTGCCGTCGTCTTATCTGTCCGGCGACCTGTTCGCGCAGGGTCAATAAGCAAGATTCTGTCATCCCTGCTTAACCTCCTGACCAGCTAGACCCCCGAATCGGATGCCGTTTAATTTACGAATCCTTCAACTTGAGAGGATTCTCGACCCGCTTTAGTTGTGTTTGGGCAACATTTGTCTGCATTGTTAGTGTAAATACTGCTCGCGTCCCACCGGCGAGCGCGAATCACGCTATTGCTGCCAGAGTGCAGGTTTCACACCCATTCTCTCATCAATGAGTAGGCGTTGCTTTTTGCGTGCTCTGGAAAAACTTAGGGGACTACGCTATGAAGAAAACACTCGCTGCCGCAGCGGTTGCTCTTGCTGGCGCAGCTGGCGCAGCCAATGCCGCGGACATGTATGCGGGGGGCATGAAGGACGTCGCTTTCGTTCCGCCGCCGCTCTGGACTGGTCTTTACATCGGCGCGCACATCGGTGGCGCATGGGCCGATCTGGATACAGCCGACAGGTTTGGCGTATTTGGGCCGGTCGATTCCAGATGGAAGGACTCCGTTTCGGGCGTCATCGGCGGCGGCCAGATCGGCTATAACTGGCAGGCCACCAACGTCTTCAGCGGATTCGTATTCGGCGTCGAAGCTGATTTCGGTGGCACCGGCTTCTCATTCAACCACCACCCATTCAATAACGTCCTTATCAACGACGATGCGAATAGCGGCTTCTATGCCGATTTCACGGGTCGTCTGGGCTATGCGGCCGGTCCCGCTCTCTTCTACATCAAGGGCGGCTGGGCCTTCTTCGATGGCGGCATTGGGCTGCACGACAACAGATTCACTCCGGCCCTGGGCGTGACGGAAGACGGAATCAGCGGGTGGACCTTCGGCGGCGGCGTCGAGTATAAGTTTGCTCCGAACTGGAGCGCCAAGATTGAGTATCGTCACTTCGACTTCGGTAACTTCAACGAGATCCTCACTCCGGCGTTTGATTCCAGATTTGATCGCAATCTCACGGCTGACGCTGTGACGTTCGGCGTCAACTACTTCGTCGGCAGCGTTTACACACCCATGAAATAGGACTTTCTTCCCTAATGTGTCCGGCGAAGCGGCTCGCAAAGCGGGCCGTTTTGCTTTTGCGGCAGCGGGATGTCGTCGGGGCGGCTCCAGGCATCGGGAGCGGGCGAGGTCGTCTGTGTTGGTCTCGCCCGGCACCTTGAAGATCGCTTTTTATTCTTGAGCCAGTGAAGACAGCGCGGCGTTCAGCGTCGGGCTTGGCCGCATGGCTGCCGATGCCTTTTCGAAATCCGGGCGATAGTAGCCGCCGATATCCTGCGGTTTGCCTTGGGCCGCGGCCAGTTCGGCCAGGATCTTCAACTCGTTCTTTGCTAGCGTCTGCGCGAGCGGCTTGAAGCGCGCCTGAAGGTCCTTGTCCTTCGTCTGCTCGGCCAGCGCCTGCGCCCAGTAGAGCGCGAGGTAGAAGTGGCTGCCGCGATTGTCGAGTTCGCCGACTTTGCGGGCGGGCGAGCGATTATGTTCGAGGAACTTGGCGTTGGCCTGATCCAGCGTTTCCGCGAGCACTTCCGCCTTTTTGTTCTTGAAGACCTGGCTCAAATGCTCGAGCGCCACGCCAAGCGCGAGAAACTCGCCAAGCGAATCCCAGCGCAGGTAGCCTTCCTCCCGGAACTGCTGCACATGTTTCGGCGCGGAGCCGCCGGCGCCGGTCTCGAACAGGCCGCCGCCATCCATCAGGGGGACGATGGAGAGCATCTTCGCGCTGGTTCCGAGTTCGAGGATGGGAAAGAGGTCGGTCAGGTAATCGCGGAGCACGTTGCCCGTGGCCGAAATCGTGTCCTTGCCCGCCCGGATGCGCTCGATGGAAAACTTCACCGCGTCCTGCGGCGCCATGATGCGGATGTCGAGGCCCTTCGTGTCGTGGTCTTGCAGATACCGCTCGACCTTCTTGATGATCTCGGCGTCATGGCCGCGGTTCTTGTCCAGCCAGAAAACAACGGGCGTGTGGCTGAGCCGGGCGCGATTGACCGCGAGCTTGACCCAGTCCTGGATCGGGGCGTCCCTGACCTGACACATGCGGAAGATGTCGCCCGGCTCGACATCCTGTTCGAGCAGAAGCTGGCCCGTCTGGTCGACGACGCGAACCTTGCCCTTCGCCGCAATCTCGAAGGTTTTGTCGTGCGAGCCGTACTCCTCCGCCTTCTGCGCCATCAGGCCGACATTCGGCACGGTGCCCATGGTCTTCGGGTCGAAGGCGCCGTGCTTTTTGCAGTCCTCGATGACGGCCTCATAAACGCGCGCATAGGCGCGGTCGGGGATGAGCGCCTTGGTGTCGTGCAGCTTCCCGTCCTTGCCCCACATCTTGCCGGAGTCGCGGATCATCGCCGGCATGGAGGCGTCCACGATGACGTCGCTCGGCACATGCAAATTCGTAATGCCCTTGTCCGAGTTCACCATCGCGAGGTCCGGGCGCCTCTCGTACACGGCTTTGATGTCGGCTTCGATGGCGGCGCGCTCGGCTTCCGGCAGCTTCGACAGCTTCGCATAAAGATCGCCGAGACCGTTATTGGGATTGAAGCCGATCTTCTGCAGCGCGGCGGCGTGCTTTTCAAAGACGTCCTTGAAGAAGACCGAGACCGCATGGCCGAACATGATCGGGTCGGAGATCTTCATCATCGTGGCCTTGAGGTGCAGCGAGAGCAGCACGCCTTTCTTCTTCGCGTCCTCGATCTCGGCCTCGAAGAACTCACGCAAGGGACGCTTTCTCATGACGGCCGCGTCGATCACCTCGCCGGCCTTGAACGCCGTTTTCTCCTTGAGCACGGTTGCGGCGCCGTCATCGCCAAGGAACTCGATGCGGAAGCTGCCCGCCTCGGGGACGGTGACGGACTTTTCGCTGCCGTAAAAATCGCCGCCGCTCATATGGGCCACGTGCGTTTTCGAGTCGGCGCTCCAGGCTCCCATCTTGTGGGGATGCTTGCGCGCGTACTGCTTGACGGAGGGCGCGGCGCGCCGATCCGAATTGCCTTCGCGAAGGACGGGGTTCACGGCGCTGCCGAGAATCTTCGCGTAACGCGCCTTGATCTCCTTTTCGGCGTCCGTCTTCGGCTCCTCGGGATAGTCCGGGATGGCGTAGCCTTTGCCCTGGAGTTCCTTGATAGCCGACTTCAATTGAGGAATGGAGGCGCTGATGTTGGGCAGCTTGATGATGTTGGCTTCCGGCGTCTTCGCGAGTTCGCCGAGGAATGCAAGATCGTCGGATTGCCGCTGCTCCGCGGTCAGGTTTTCGGGGAAATTCGCGAGGATTCGTCCCGCAAGCGAGATGTCCCGCGTCTCGACGTCTATCCCCGCCACCCGCGTAAACGCCTGGACAATCGGCAGAAGCGAGTATGTCGCGAGCGCCGGGGCTTCATCGACCTTGGTCCAGACGATCTTCGGTTCATGCTTGGTCATGCGTTAACCTCGAAAATTAAGTCAGCCAGGCGCTTCATGCGACCTTATACATAGGAGCATTGGGGAAGCTCGCGTGCGCGCATCCATGTCGCGCCCGCGGTTGATGGGGTCGTCGAGAGCTTCCTCAGAGAATGCCCCCGAACGGCAACGCTGCCAATGCGTTTTCGAAAGCAACGCTGCCATGACGGCGCCGATGTTCGCTGAGACGTCGTCCGGGGTCACGCCGCGATCGCGAAGCGCCTGCACGGGCGCGCGGCAGGAGCGTCTGGAAGATCGGTGATTCGCCGCGCGTCTCGGCCCTTATCGCAGGCCGATCACAACCTCCGGCCGATTCCTGTTGCCGGAGAAGTGATGCCGGTGTGTCATCATGCCGCAAGCGTCGACTTCGCGGTGGCGCGGGAGGGCTGCGCGCGCCCCGCGGCGAGGCCGCTATGGGGCGCTCGCTCTCCCTCACGCGCGTCGCGAAACAGACGGGCCGCAAGCCCGGCAATTTCAACCTGGATGAAGCGGAGCGCGAAATTTATCGTTCCAAGCCTGTATCTTAGACGGATGGCGGCCTTATTGCTCCAGGACGGCCAGACCCCCTTTAAGGAGCGGAAAGCCGTTTTGAATGTTCACCTCACGGAAAATTCGTCAGCGCCGTTAGCGCCGCAATCTGTCGCGCAGACGCGCCTGGCGAGGATCGCCGCTGCTCTTCGCATGAGGATACCAGCGACGATGTGGCCTGTGTCCTTGAAGTTTTGCTCGCTATAATGGAAATAGCAGGTGAGGTTTCGGGCTTTACGGCAGATGAAAGCGGGGAAGTCAGGCTCTCGGGGCAGCATTTTCCTGAACGGCGGGGTGGGGATGGCTTTTCTTGTTGATGGTGTCTGCATGACGGATGGGGAAGAACCCTGTCACATCGAAACGAAGCTGCGCGAAGCGGGCTTGCGGCCCACGCGGCAGCGCGTGGATTTGGCGCGGCTTTTGTTCGGCGAGGGCGACCGGCACGTCACCGCCGAAATGCTGCACGGCGAGGCTCTCGCTGCCAACATCTCCGTTTCGCTCGCCACCGTTTACAACACGCTGAAGCAGTTCACCGAGTGCGGCCTTTTGCGCGAGGTCGCAATCGAAGGGTCGAAGGCTTACTTCGATACGAAGATTTCGGATCACCAGCACTTCTATTTCGAAAGGGACGGCCGCCTGATCGATCTGGAGGCGGGGCAGGAGGTGATGGTATCGGTGCCGAATTTGCCGGAAGGCACGAGAATCGCTCGTATCGATGTCTTGATCCGGCTGGAGAAGACCAAGAAATAGGCTTCGGGGCAAAGCGCAGGTTTCGATCTCTGCGTAATCTTCCATGAACTGACGCAAATCATCCAGTCTCACGCGATGGCGCGCTCGATCGCGGCTCTATAGGCTTCCTGGGTGATCCTGCTCTCACCCTTCGGCGGCGATCTTCTCTCTTGCCGCGCTCGACAGGAACGCCGACCTGGTGAGACCACGCGCGCTGGCGGCCTCATCGATGGCGGCGAGAAGCCACGCGTCAAGCGAGAGGTTCGCTTTAACCGGCCGGCCGGTTTCCATGAGAAGCGGCACAATAGCCAAAACGGCGCCCCGTTTTAGCTCTTCGGCCACTTCGGGGTCCTTCGCGATTTCCTCAAAGCTTCGTGGCGCTGGCACAAAGTCACCATCCGCGATGGCATCTTCCGCCCACATGCGTAATGCCTCTTGTGCGTTCCGCAGGGCCTCGTCAACGGATTCGCCCATTGAGGTACAGCCGGGCATATCAGGCGCCCAAAGACCGAAAGCGCCGGGCTCGCCATCGATCACCACAACGAAGCGCGTTTTTGCCATGTTCAACTCTTCCATCCTGCCTGCTTCGCGATCTGGCGAGCTACGCCAGGCGAAAGCGTTCGATGACGCGGGACGATGATGCGTCCTTTGCGTTCCGGATGCTTGAACTTGTCATGCTCTCCGCCGTGTTCCTCCTGCCAGCCTTCCGCCTTGAGGCGTGAGACGATCTTTTGGCGGGAGGTTTCCGTCGCTGTCATCGTGCGCATATATTGGCGCATGGATGCTTCACTTGCAAGCCCAGGCAAAGCAGTTCAGGGGCTGAGCCAGCGAAAAGCCCGCTCCAGAAGCGGACCATAGCCCTTGCCCGCGATCCGCGCGTTATTCGCCGAGCACCGTGACGACCACAATTCGTTCACGGGGCCGAACGTCGCATTCGATGTGAAAGATCTGTTGCCACGTGCCAAGCACGGGCGAACCGTCTCGCACGGGGACCGTGAGGCTCGGACCGAGCAGCGTCGCCTGCAAATGGGAATGGCCGTTGCCGTCGCGCCAAGTTTGCTCGTGGGCGTAATCCCGGCCGGGTGGAATAAGCCGCCGCATTAGCGCCGGCAGGTCTTGCTTCAGGCCCGGCTCGAACTCGATGGCGCCGATCGCCCCGGTGCTGCCCACGTTGAAGATCTGCACGATGCCAGTGCGCACGCCCGATTCGCCGACAATTCGGGCGACCTCGCCGGTCAGGTCGTGCATCTCACCGGAGTTTTGCGTGCGCAGCCTCAGTTCTCTTTGGAAAACCATCCGGCAGTATAGTCCGAATGCCGGATCGCGCGGAACTGCTGCGGCCGAAGGCAGGGCTTCAAAAATGCGTGGCTGAGCCGAAAGCGACAATTTTGGTCTTGGCGGGGCATCGCGTGCTCAAGACGGAGGATGGATTTCTGGCGATTACGGACACGGAAGTTGCGCTGGCGGCTGCGCCTCATGCAAGCCCGGCGACCCGCCGCCTCGCGGAGCTTCTCGCCGAATTTTGTTCATCCGCGCTTTCGCGCAGTGCGCCGCGAGGCGCATAGGGCTCAGGTTGAGGCGAGGGCTGCTAGACTAGCCGCTCCCGCCGAACGGGGACGACGGCTTTTGCGGAGACTGCCGAGCAGGCGGCTGATCGAACTCGAAGATCTGGCGCAAGAAGCCGGGCGCCAGCATGGAAATCGGATTCACCACAACGTCCGGGTTCGATGTCTTCCCCTGGACTGCATAGGTGATGCCCAAAACACCCTCGTTTTCGCGGCCCTTCAAGAGATCGCCGAGAAGGGGAACCGCGCCCAGAACGGAGTTGAAGCCGTAGAGAGGGACATAGGTGCCGGAAAGCGCAATCGTCTCGTGCGCGAAGTCGATGGGGCCTCTCAATGTGGCGCCCATCACCGGGCCGTTGATGGCGGCGTCATGCAAGTGGAATTGATTGCCGCCGACCGAGAAGGGGACCACCATGCGGTCGAACTGGATGGGCTCTCCGGAACTGATATGCTTGGCGTTGTTGCGCGTATCGGGTTTATAGCGCGCGCCTTCTCTTTCCGCCTGCGAAATGACCTTGCCGACCACCTCGTCGCCGGTGACGACAAACCGGCGCACGTCGAGGACGCCCGTTTTGTCGGCGCCGCCTCCTCCATCGAGGTTGACGCGCAGGTTCATAGTCCCGCCTCGTATCGACGGGTAGAAACCAACCAGGCGGAAAGCGGAGCCTGCGTCCGTTGCGTCCGAGGTCAGCATGCGCGCGTCATGGCCGCGCTGATCGACATGAACGGCGACCGGAGCCTCGCCGTTCAGCCGGCCCGCAACCTCCAGGTAGGTGAGTTTGCCGCCGCGCCTTTTCGCGTCAAGGATCACCGACTTGACCGAAGTGTCGTAATAGCCGGTCACGCTGCTGATTTCGGCGTTGAGGTCGAGACCCGGTTCGTCCTTCAACGGCGCAGGTTCGTTGTCCGCGATCTTGCCGGCGTTCAGGAGAGACCGGAAAAACGGGCGCCCGTCATAGGACTCACCCTTCGCCTGCACCTTCAGAACATTTTGCGTCGTCAGTTCTCCGCTCATGGAGAGCCGCGTCAGCGCATTCGTCGAGAACTCGGGAAAATTGAAAGCGGCAATGCGATGCCTGTCATTCAGAAGCAGATGGCCGTTGATGTTAAGGCCATCGCCGGTCATGGCGAAATTGTCGAGCGCCATATAGCCATCCTGGCGCTGGCTGAGGTCGAAAGTTACGGCCGCTTTCTGCCCCGGAGGCTTTCGCCATCCGATTGCTGTCAGAAAAATATCCGTGTTTGTGAGGTTAGCCTCCATGAAGAGCTTCGGCGCTCCGTCTCTCTGCATTGCGATGGCAAGCGCGATGGGAAGATCGCCTCGAACGATGTGATTGATGTTCAACCCGAGTTCTTCGCGGCCCTTCTCGTTGAGGATGGCGGCAAGGCGCAGCGTGGGCTGCTTCTCCGGGGGCGCATCGAAGATGCGTTGCCATGCGATCGAAACCGGGACGCCGTTGACCTTGGCGTCGCCGTTGGCGCTGATCGCGCTCTCCGAGACCTCGAAGTTCACGGCGCCGCCATTGACCGATAATCCCGCCGGCAGCCCGTTCGATTTGAGGTCGAAGACGCGGCTCTTGCCGGCGATCGTCATCTTTTTGAACTTCAGGTCCTTCAGAATCTGGAAATTTGATCTGGAACGCCGCCTGAGCCTGTCCGCTGACGAGGCTCGGCTTGAAACCGACTGCTTTCACGTAGTTGAGAGGCGGCTGATCGAGCAGTTCGAGCACGCCCCCGACTTCGCCCGTGCTTTTGAAGCGGATTTCGCCGTTGGGGACTTCTGGCCGGAAATCGTCGACGAGGAATTGGCCTTCGGAAAATGAGATCGACCGTCCGCTCGGCACCTCGATGCGCGCATCGGCGGGAATATCGTAAACAAAGCGCCGCCCGCTGATTGAGACGGTCGAGTCCTTCGTGATGATCGGCGGCAGGCCCTTGATATGATAAATCGTGGCGCCAGACACCGCGAGCCGGGCTTTCACGGCCGTATCGGGTATGTCGCCGCCATTCTCGAGCTCCGCGATATCGGCTGCGGACAATTGAGCCGAGAGGCTTCCGCCCGTGATCTCTCCGGTAGGCACGTTGCTGCCGACCCATTCGCGCGTGCCGTTCGCCATAAAGGCGGGCCATATCGCTTTGAGGAAAGCCAAAGGCATCGGGGAGACTGTGCCGTTCAAGGTCACCGCGCCGCCCGAGCGTATCGTGGAAGCGTGGCCCTCGAACGCGACGCGCGCGCTCCCGGCCTGGATGTGGAAATCGTCGAGCACAATGCTGTCCGCCGCCGAATCGTAAGCGCCGGCGATCTTGAAGCTGTCCATTGCAATCGGCCGCACCGCAAAGTCCGATGCTCCGAGTTTCGTGCCGCTGCCATCCAAATCCACGGACCACACGGGTTGGTTCGTTCGAGGATCGGTCTTATGGCCAATCGAACCGGCGATCGTCAGCAGACTTTCATCCCAGCGAAGCGTAAAGGGTTTGATCTGGATCGCATCGCTTCCGCCATCGTAAGCCACTTTGAGGAGTCCGCCATCGATCGCCGCGGGATGTTTTTCATCGAAGGGAGCGAACACCCGTCCGGCCCCGAATTCGATCTCGGCTTCCGCGTTGAGAAGTTTTCCGCCATGGCTGATGTCGAAGCGCGCTTCGCCGCCAACCGGCAAATCGATGAGCTTCATCGGATCGAAAGAGGCAAAGCTGCTCCAGAGCGCGCGAGGAACGACGTCTTGCACCGAAGCGGTCACGGCATAGAGTTTTTCTCGCGCGCGATTGATCGCGCTGAAGGTTGCTCGCCACGTCCCCTCGTCGTGCCGAAGCGCGATTTCTCCGCGCAAGGCTCTGGAGCCGCGTCCGTCATCCAGCGCGACGTGCAGGTCGGCGACTTTCCAGGTTGAAACGCCCTTGTCGCTCGCGAAGTAAATGGTGGCGTCCCTCAAACCGATGCGCTGGAGCGCGGACGCTCCGCCCCGCTGTTCGATGGCCGCGAACAAGCGGGACAGGAAAGGCGTCGGGTCGAATGGCGGCGCGGACGGCTCTGTGTTCAGGGCTTGGCGAGCCATCCCTCTGACGCCCGCAATTTCACGCGGCTCGTCCAAAGGCTTCGACGCCGAGGCGGCCTCCAGCGATGATTGGCTCGCCGCCCATGCCGAGGCCGGATGGGTGGGCGGATCGGGAGACGTCAGCGTCAGCCCTCTTCCCGGCAGATTGAAGATGAGGACCTTCGGCCCGATAAGATCGATCTGCGAAGCTGCGGGCGAAAGCGTAAGAAGCGACGGTTCGCTGATATCGACAGCCGCCAGCGGGGCCTTGGCGATCTCCTGATTGTTCTCATCGACGAGGCTTACATTCGCGAGCCGGAATTCGAGCCCCCAATCATCGGCGAGCCTGAGAATGGCGTCGCCAACGCGAAAGCTGTAGCCCTGAAGCTGCGCGTTCAGCCGTTCTTCGACTGCCGGCGCCAGGAAGGCGAACGATATGGGACCGGTCAGGAGGCGCGCGTACAGCGCGGCGATTGCGACAAGCGCAGCGATAACCATGGCCGCCGAAGCGCGGCTGCCAAACCAGATCGAGCGCCGCGACGCCTTTTTGACCGGCGCCGGGATGGCGTCGAAAACGGCTTTGCCGCGCCGCGACCAGCATTCAAGCTTGAGCTGCACAGGCGAACGCTTCGCCTGCCCGGGGCTTTGCTTCTGGGTGATAAGCGCCCGGCGCGCATCTTTCGAAAAAGGACGATCATCCATGCCAGTTCGCCAGCGCCAGCTCCAGAGGCGCCCGCCCGCCGCCTTTGGCATGTTCGCCTTCCCCACAAGCCTAAATCCGCAACCTTGCCCCGCGCGTTCTGTCTCTCCGGCGCCGTAACATTCTTGTGCTCATGCAGCCGGTTGCAGACAGCGATTCTTTCAGGCATTTCGCTTCTATAGACCTCAAAAGACGACAAAAGGAAGGCTCAACGATGCTGCATGACGGTGATAAGGCCCCCGATTTCGCTTTGCCCGACGCGGACGGCAAGATCAGGACGCTGACTGACCTCAAGGGCCGTTACACGGTCGTCTACTTCTATCCCAAGGACGATACGTCGGGGTGTACGAAGGAGGCTCAGAGTTTCACCGAGCTTGAGGCGGAGTTCGCCAGTCTGAAGGCGGAAATCATCGGCATCTCTCCCGATAGCTCGAAATCCCATGCGAAATTTCGAGACAAGTACGGGCTGCGGGTGACGCTCCTCGCCGATGAGCAAAAGACGGCGATTGAAGCCTATGGCGTCTGGGCGGAGAAGAAGATGTACGGCAGGGCCTATATGGGCGTCGATCGCTCGACCTTTCTCATCGGCCCGGACGGCAAAATTGTTCAAGCTTGGAGGGGCGTCAAAGTTCCCGGCCATGCTGCCGCCGTATTGGAAGCGCTGAAAAATCGGCAGTAGCGCGCAAAACGAGAAGTAGCCATGCAACCTGTGATTGAGAGCCGTGCAAGGAAGAGGACAAAATATTATAAAAATTTATCAAGAAATTTGAGGTATTATCGGACGTTGAAATAGCGTGGGCTGTGCCTTAGAAACGGAGCGCCCGCCCCGCATCGTTCCAGAGACGCGCCGATGTTCAGTAAGAAGCCAGAGACCGATATGAGTAATTTTGATCAACAAAGACCGATCACGAAAACCACGAGTAAAGCCATTGGCGGTCAGCCTACCCCGGTGACGCCCACCCTGATGCCGATGGGAGCCCCGGGCTCGGTGCTTGCTCCGAGCCAGGCTCAATACTCACCAAAACCGCCAGCCTTCAGGGGACCAGACCGCATGGCTCCGTCGATTATTGGGGAAGATTTGACTGTCACCGGCAATGTCCTCTCCAGGGGCGAGGTGCAGGTGGATGGCCAGATCCAGGGCGACGTTCATTGTTCGTCGCTGATCGTTGGCGAAAAGGCTCAGATTACGGGCGGGATCGTCGCCGAGGACGTCGTCGTCCGCGGGCGCGTCATGGGCTCCGTGCGCGGCAACCGCGTCACCCTGCAGGCCTCGAGCCACGTCGAAGGCGACGTTTTCCACAAGTCTTTGGCGATCGAGCAGGGAGCATTTTTCGAGGGCAAGTCCCGCCGCTCCGAAGATCCGATCGCTACGGCTCCGCGCCTTGAAGGGATGAGCACGCAGGCCGCCGAATAAAGCGCGCCCGATCCTGACCTCTGGCCAAGAGCGCGCGTTTCGTGCGCTCTTTTTATTTGCGGACAAATAAGCCCGAGGACAATCTATCCGCCGTTGTCCCCGTCGAACAGGATCGTAGACAAGGCGATTTTGGAAAGGACGAGCAAAGAAACCATAAGGGCAAGGCCGAAGGCCTTCCCTGGATCGTCATAGTCGAACGAGATGACATGCTTCGTCCCGACCCACGAAGCGCCGACATCGATCGCGATGCACACCATGCTGGCGGCTTTCAGAACAACGAACGAAGCGTCATCGGGAGCGGTCCAGATCGCGCGGCTCGCAATCACGAAACCGATGACGATGATGGTGACGACAATTCCGAAGGCGAATTGCCCCGGGTTGATGCTTGGGTGAGTGGGCAGATCGAAAAAGTCGCAGAGCCCCCGGAATGTCGTGTAAATGTTCCAGATGACCGGAGCCAGGAGCGGGATCGCTAGCAGTCTGACGTTCATCGCCATATCTCCCGTCGCCGCGGCTCCTCGGCGCTTTCTTAACCCTTCGACACCTTCGCGAGACTTACAATCACGCCAGCCTCACGCGCAACAGCTTAAGGGGAGGCAGGCTCCTCTCATGCCACGCCGGTCGATGTGGGCAGGCGGTTCGCCTCTCCTCTTAACCCTTTTTCGATAATTTTTCGCAAATTGGCGGACAGCGTCAGAAGCGCCCTTCTTTCGCTTCCGGCGTCAAGTGGTAGAATGCGGCCCTCTTTCGATCACAAAGGCGCCCATGTCCCGCATCGATGAAAGCCTGCCCTTCAAACCTGTCCGGATCGCCGTTCTGACCGTGTCCGACACGCGAACGCCAAAGGAAGACAAATCCGGCGCGCTCCTTGCCGAAATGCTGACGGCCGATGGCCACGAACTGGCCGCGCGAGCCATTGTGAAGGATGATGTGGAGCAGATCCGCAACCAGATCAGAGCCTGGATCGCTGACGGCGTCGACGCCATCATCACAACGGGCGGAACCGGGCTCACCGGCCGCGACGTGACGCCCGAGGCGGTGCGGCCTTTGTTCGAAAAGGAAATCGATGGATTTTCCGTGCTCATGCACCTGCTGAGCTATGAGAAGATCGGAACCTCGACGATCCAGTCGCGCGCCTTGGCGGGCGTGGCTGGCGGCGCGTATATCTTCTGTGTGCCGGGCTCTCCCGGCGCCTGCAAGGACGCCTGGACATTGATCCTGCGCCATCAGCTCGATTTCCGGCATCGGCCCTGCAATTTTGTCGAGATCATGCCGCGCCTGATGGAGCATATCGAGCCTTAAGCAGGCTCCCTCCGCCACGGTCGTCATCCCGGCCAAGCGGAGCGCGAGCCGGGAAAAAAGCCTGAAATCTTGGCTTCATCCTTCGACAAGCTCAGGATGAGGCCACGTGTTTTCAACGCTTGGCCTCATGGTGAGCTTGTCGAACCATGGGCGAGTTGCGCTTCTCCAGATAGCGCCGGTAATCGGCCTCCGTATCGATATCGAAAAGGGTTTCGGCGAAAGCGATGCGATGAGCGCGAAGGTTCCTCAGCGTGTCGGCCAGCGCATGCGGAGAAGACCACCGGACATTCTCGAACGGGGCCACGCGCTTCGGTCTTCGGCGCAGGCCCACAAGCCAATAGCCGCCATCCTCCGCGCGCCCGAAGACGGCGTCGGCGCGGCGAAGCTCGCGGAAGGCTTTCGCGATGATCTCGCGCGTTATGAACGGAATGTCGGTCCCGACGATGATGAGCGGCCCACGGCCGCATCGGTCGAAAATGCGCTGCATGCGTTGCCCGAGATCGCCGCGGCCCTGGGGTACACGGGAGGCATTTGGGGAATCACCCCTCACCCTGTCCCTCTCCCGCAAGGGGAGAGGGAACGCCGTTGCAGCGAGCGTGCCTTGCTCCCTCTCCCCTTGCGGGAGAGGGCTGGGGTGAGGGGTAAAAGCACCCGTTCGCTTTTTGAAGAGCTGCCACGCCGTAAAAGGCGCACAACGCGCTCCATCGGGCGAAATCGCCAGCAGCGTCCGAAAGCGGGGATCTCGCGCTGCTTCCCGCAGAAGGCTCGAAGTCAATATCCGCGCCAGCGCGGCGGCGACGACGGGTCCGATCTCGCTTGCAAGCCGCGTGTTGACCGCGCCGCACATAGGAGCCTTCGTCATGACTGCAAGAACCGGCGCCTCGCGCATCCGAAGCCGCCGCTTGCCTTTCAGGCTCGCGGTCATGCCCAAACGGACGTCACCCGGAAAGGCGGCGCCTCAGCCATAACGGTCCGCGAGGCGCTCGGGCGGAACGCCCCTGTAGTAACTCACAAGGCAGGACAGATTGCTCAGCGATCGCCGGACGTAGCCATCGCGGCGGAATCGTTCCGCGCTTGTCACCGCAGCCGTCTTCAGCATTGCGATGCGCCGCCGCCCGAGCCTGCGCACGAATTCCACGTCCTCCATCAGCGGGATCGGCGCGAAGCCGCCGACGGCGTCGTAGAGCTTGCGCGAAATGAGAAGGCCCTGGTCGCCATAGGGCAGGGCGAAAAACCTGCAGCGAAGAGCGACGGCGGATTCGAGAAGGCGAGGCCGAAACCCACTGTCCGCAAGGCGAAAGCGAAATACGGCGGCGGAGTCTCCGCCTCCCTTCATGAAGGCCTCTGCTTCCTCGGCCCAACCCCTTTCCAGCGCGGTGTCGGCATGAAGGAAAAGCAGCCAGGGCTTTCGCGCCGCCCCCGCGCCAGCCCGCAATTGCCGGCCGCGCCCGCGCTCGCCAACGATCACGGTCGCGCCAGCGTCCCCGGCGATCTTGAGCGTTGTGTCCTCCGAACCGCCGTCGCTGACGATGACCTCGCTCACGAATCCATCCATCGCCGCGTCGAAGATCGACAGGAACGTCGGGGGCAGCCGCCGGGCCGCGTTCAGGGTTGGGATGATCACCGAAATCATAGCTTTCTAGTAGCCTAATCGGCGCGGGCCGAAAAGCACAAAATGTTCTTTATATGTTCTCATTTGCGCGCTAAAGTCCGCCGATGGCTTGGAAAGAAGCGAGACGCGCAAGCGAGGACGAACATGTCGCCGGTGATCGCCGCCGGGGGCGTGGCGCCGTTTCCAATGCGACGGGCCGTTTCGAGCCTGAACGCCGCGAATATTTCGACGATGGCTGGGACAGCCTGGAGGACCTCGAACCCTTCAAGACGGAAGTGCGGGAGGAAGTCGCCAAGACGATCATCGCGACGAACGACTCGCCCGACATCGGCTTCGACCGCTCCATCAACCCCTATCGCGGATGCGAGCATGGCTGCATCTATTGCTATGCGCGCCCGAGCCACGCCTATTGGGGCTATTCGGCGGGCCTCGATTTCGAGACGAAGCTGACCGCGAAGGTGAACGCCGTCGAGGCCTTGGAGCGGGAGTTGTCGAAGCCCGGTTATGCGCCCGCGACGATCATGATCGGGAGCAACACCGACGGCTACCAGCCGATCGAGCGCGAGCGGAAAATCACGCGCGGCATTTTGGAGGCGCTGGACGGCTTCAGCCACCCCGTCGCGATCGTCACGAAATCGGCGCTTGTGCTTCGCGATATCGATATCCTATCGCGGCTCGCCAGCCGGGGTCTGACAAGGGTGGCCATCTCGGTCACCACGCTCGATCATCGGCTCGCGCGCAAAATGGAGCCGCGCGCCTCCACGCCCGCGAAGCGCATCGAGGCGATCCGGCGGCTTTCGGCGGCGGGCGTGCCCGTCGCCGTCATGGCCGCGCCTCTCATCCCGGCCCTGAACGACAGCGAGCTGGAGCGCATCCTGCAAACCGCCGCAGCGGCGGGCGCGACCGAAGCCGCTTATGTGCTCCTCCGGCTGCCTCTGGAAATCAGCCCGCTCTTTCAGGAATGGCTCGCCGCCGAGTTTCCGGGCCGCGCCAAGCACATCATGTCGCTCGTGCGCTCGACGCGCGGGGGCAAGGATTACGTGTCCTGCTTTGGCGAGCGCCAGCGCGGGACGGGACAGTATGCCGACCAGATCGCGGCGCGCTTCCAGTTGGCGCTGAAGCGATACGGCCTCAATCAGAGACATCTCAGCCTGCGTCGCGATCTTTTCCGCAAGCCGGAAGAGGCCCAGCTCAGTTTGTTTTGACCGGCAAACCCCACCATCCGCCGCTCGGCTTTAAGGACGCATTCGCGGCTTGAGGAAAGAATGGACGGTCAGATTGAGCCGAATTCATTTCTGCGGAGCTGGGTGATAGCGGGCTATCGCGTCGGGCGAGGAGTTCTTTATTCAGCGAAGTGCTTGAACTCAGCGCCTTTCGTGTGGATACTCGAAAAGTCCACGATGCTGTACCAGTTCTCTTCAACAGAACGGCTTGACGTTGGTTTCCGGCCACGCCATCCCCATCTATGATTTCTTGGCTCTTCTCGCTCCTCTAAAATTAGCATCATACGGCCATCGGAGCGAACTCTGGTATCGACAATCTGCGCTAAGAAAGTCGAAGGCTGATTGCGACTTTCATGAAAATATGCCCACCCGCCTTTAAGAGCGGCTGCCGTGCTCTCGTCCATCTTCCACGCTTCTGAGCGCAAGCGACCTTCTTCTTCAAACAGTCCCCGATATCCCCTGTACCCCTTCCCGTTGCAATGACAAATCATGTGCACGCTTTTTGGCATATCCGCCCTCTCAAAAAAGCACCGAATCAAGTATTTAAAGAAGTATACAGCGAATTTTACACGACGCGTCAATTGTACGAGAGCGCCATTTGCCGAACCGCCAAAACTCAAGCGCCGCAGGCCTGCGCGTCCTTTCGCAGAGAAAATTATTTATATAATTACTTTTAGGCCACTCTGCGAAACGAACCCAATCTTAACCCCCTGTGCACCTCAAGAGATGACGCGCATCGCATCGTGATATAAGGGAAGCTTCGGCCGGAGCTATCGCAGGCGGCCCGGTCAGGAAGTTGTTCTTAAGCTTGGGAAAAAGCTGGCGCCGGCCCTTTCGCCGCTTGATTGCCCGAACGTGGCGGTTCAAGAACAGGCCATGCCGCCCGCCTCGCGAACCAAACCAACGCGCCGCCCCGATCTCGCCCTCCAGCGCAAATATGGCGGCGTCATCGCCGGCGTCGATGAAGCCGGGCGCGGGCCCTGGGCGGGGCCCGTGGTGGCGGCGGCCGTCATTTTCATACGCAAACCGCCAAGCGGCATCAACGATTCCAAGCAGCTCTCGGCCGAGGAGCGGGAGGCTCTGTTCCCGAAAATCCAGGCCGCTGCGCATGTCGGGGTCGGTATTTCGGCCGTGGATCTCATAGACGGCATCAATATCTACCACGCAACCCATGCCGCCATGGCCGACGCCATCAAAAACCTCGCCTGCGCGCCGTCCGCGGTTCTTATCGACGGGAACCGCTGTCCGAAGCTCGACATCCCCGCCCAGGCGCTGGTCGAGGGTGACGCTCACTCGCTTTCCATCGCGGCTGCATCGATCATCGCCAAGGTCACGCGGGACAGGATGATGCGCGAACTGGCTGGCGTATTTCCTCAATATGCATGGGAACGCAACAAGGGCTATGGAACGCCGGAGCACGCCGCGGCCTTGAAGCTGCATGGCGTCACGTGCCATCACAGGCGGAGTTTTCGCCCTGTGTGGGAGCGGTTGATGCTGGAAGCGTTGGCGTAAGCCGCGCGAGAAAGTCTCCAGGCCCCGCTTTTCTTTCACATTTGCATGGCTATCTTATTCGCAGTATCCCGTCGCATGATCCAATCCGTGCCCTTCTCACCGCGTTCTCCATTCCCCCGGTCGCCCATTATGCGCACGCTTATCGCCTGGACTTTGACCTGGACCGCGATCGCGGGTCTTGTCAGTCAGGCCCCGCTCGCGGCGTTCGCCCAATCGCCGGTCGTCGTCACCGTCGATGAATGCCGGAACCTAAGCGACACCGATGTCCGCGATCGCATTCGCGAGCTGGCCTCGACCAGCCTGAAATCCGAGCTGACCGCCATCGACTACCCAGCTCTCGTCAGCACATACTGGGCCAAAGCCGACGTCAACGCGCGGATCGACCGCGAAATCGACGCCGCCATCGCCGCCGTGCGCGCCGATACGAGCTGGGCCGACCGGGCCTATTCGACCGTCAGCTCATCGTCGGCCGCGCGCTACGCCACAGCGGTCGCGGACAAGGCCTACAATTCCGAAGGGTTCAAGGAGGCGCTGAACGAAGTCGCCACGGGCGTCGCCAGGGAGGCCGGGGCCAGGATCGAAAGGGCGACGGCAAACATATCGAACCCTGTCAT
Source organism: uncultured Alphaproteobacteria bacterium (assembly GCA_963819665.1). Lineage (GTDB taxonomy): Bacteria > Pseudomonadota > Alphaproteobacteria > Rhizobiales > Rhodomicrobiaceae > Rhodomicrobium. The sequence continues at coordinate 4,000 of CAWFXN010000025.1, read as the reverse complement.
CGCCTGCGTCCAGACGGCGCTGCAATCCCGGTATGGCGATGCGATTGCGGCGGTGTTCGCCAGGGAGAGCGAGAAAAACCTCGAATCGAACGCCGGGCAGCCGCCGGTCAAGATCGATACATCCGACCTTGTCGCCAGCAACGCGGCTTCAATCTCGGGCATGATCCTTGTCGTCACCCGCCGCGTGATCGCAAAAGTCGTGCAAAGCGTGGGAACGCGGATCGCGGGCGTGGTGGCGAGCCGGATCGTCTCTTCGGTCGCGGGGCTTGTGGGCCTGGCGCTGATCGCGAAGGATATTTATGACGCGGGCGATGGCGTTTTCCCGATCATCGCCGAGCGCATGAAGGCGGATGAAACCAAGCTTCTGATAAAGGACGAGATCGGAAAAACCATCCAGACGGATATCGGTCAGCAAGTCGGGGCGATCGCGCAGGAAACCTCGGAGAGGCTTTATGCGGCCTGGCTCGATTTCAAGCAAAAGTATAATCGCCTGCTCGCGCTCAGCGAAAAATCTCCCGCCTTCGCCGAGTTCCTGAAGGATCGCCGCCTCGACCAGCTCGGCAGGCTCGCCCGGATCGTTGATATTCTCTACGGCACGGAAGGGGAGCAGAAGGTTCTCGAGCGGGTCGCGAACGGGTCGCTGAACAAGGCGCTGCTCGACCTGACCGACGCCGGACTTGTCATCGCCGAGGAGCAGCATTCTATCGAGAAAGCGCTGCGCTGGACGGCAATCGCAGGCCGCGACCTGCCTCGCGTCGTCGACCTCGGCGTCTACCGCTGGCTTCCTATCGAGGGGCTTACATCGGAGAACCTGCAGAAGATCCTGTCCATCAATGACAAGATCGCAGTCGGCCGCATCGCGAATCTGGACCCGAAGGCGCGTGACTTTGTCTTGAGCCTCCCCGGCGACCAGATGCGCGAATTCGCAAGGCGCTTGAATGATCGCCAGCTCGCCGCCTTCGCCGATTACGAGCGCAACCTGGAGCCCGGCGCGGCGCGGAGGCTCCTGCGCGCGGTGGTGGAGGACCCTTCCGTGATGCAGGAGCTTACGGCGCAGGGCCTTCGCGACGCGATTTTCAGGAGCCGCGATCAGGTCGCCGCCTTGAACATGATCATTCACGACGACGCCAGCCTGACGAGCCTCTTCGACTACACGCGCATTTTCAAGGACGCTGAGCTTGTCAAGAACGGAGGCGTGAGCTTCCGGGTCTTCTGGGAGCGCTATTGGGCCGCAATCCTGCTCGGCGCCTTCCTCCTCCTCGTGATCCTGTCGTGGGTCCGCCGCCTGTTGTTTGGCGGCCGCCCTCAAATCATTATTAAGGATCAGGGAAAGTCGCGTTAATTGCCGGAGACTGCGATGCAGCTTTATACGGTTGAGAGCCTTTCGGGCCGCCGCATCAAAGAGGGCGAACTTCTCCATGCGAGCTCAGTGCTCGCGGCCAATATTCTCCGCGATGTGCGCGAAGCGATCACGAACGCGATCGGCGGAAAGATGCTTCGCTATCAGCGGCTCCTCGACCGCGTGACAGGCGAGGCTCTCGACATCCTGAAGGAGAGGGCGATTGAGAAGGGCTATGACGGCATCGTGGCCGTGCGCATCTCGAACCCCTTCATGATCCAGGGCAGCGCCGCCATTACGGTTTACGGAACGGGTTTCAACTTCATCGCGGACGAAAGCCACCCATGAAACTTGGAAACGGCATCGCAGCCATCGTGACCGGCGGCGCCTCGGGCTTGGGCGGAGCCGCCGCGACCGCGCTTGCCGAGGCCGGGTGCAAGGTCGCGATCTTCGATGTGAACCGCGAGGCGGGCGAGGCTTTGGCTAAGTCCATCGGCGCGCTTTTCTGTTTCTGCGACGTGACGAGCGAAGCCTCGGTCGCCGAAGCGCTCCGCACGGCGCGCGCCGCTCATGGGCCGGAACGCGTTCTCGTAACATGCGCCGGCATCGCCATCGGTCAGAAGACGGTGAGCCGCGACAAGGCGACGGGCGAGCCCGTGCCGCATAGCTTGTCCGCCTTCGAAAAGGTTGTGGCCGTCAACCTCGTCGGCACGTTCCGCATGGTTGCGGCGGCTGCTTCGTCGATGGCGAAGCTTGACCCTCTTACACCGGACGGAGAGCGCGGCGTGATCATCTGCACCGCATCCATTGCGGCGGAGGACGGCCAGATGGGGCAGGCGGCTTACGCCGCTTCCAAGGGAGGCGTCGCCGCGATGACGCTTCCCGTCGCTCGCGATCTGGCGCGCGAAGGCATTCGCGTCAACACGATCCTTCCCGGTCTTTTCAACACGCCGATGTTCGCCGGCTTGGCGGAGGATGCGCGGCGCTCGCTCGAGACGACGGTGCCTTTCCCGTCCCGGCTCGGCGATCCTTCGGAGTTCGCGGCGCTCGTGCGCCATATCTGCGAGAACGGCATGTTGAACGGCGCGCTTATCCGTATCGACGGCGGCTTGCGTCTGGCTCCGCGTTGACCTCAAGGCGCAAATTGCATTTGCGTAATGGCTTCCGCGTTCCCAAATCAAGCGCGCGTGCGGTAAGCGGAGCCAAAAATCATTCCAGAGCAAGCCCATATCGCGAACCAGGAAGGCGAGAAGGCCAGCGCCGGGCTAAAAGCTGAGGAAGCCGCGCCTCGGAAGGCTGCGCCGGAAGCTCGACAGGGCCTCCATCGGTTCGTCATTGTGGGCGGCGGCGCCGGCGGCCTCGAACTTGCGACCCGTCTCGGCGAGGTGTTGGGAAAACGAAACCGCGCTCACATCACGCTTGTCGATAAATTACGCACCCATTTGTGGAAGCCGCTTCTTCATGCCGTCGCAGCGGGAAGCATGGACCCGAGCGAGGAAGAGCTGAACTACCTCGCGCAAGCGCATTGGCGGCATTTCGATTACAGGATCGGCGAGATGCTGGGCCTGGACCGCGCCGCAAAGCTGGTCCATCTCGCGGCTACCTATGATGAAGACGGACAGGAAATTACGCCGGTCCGAAGCATACCATACGACACGCTCATCATGGCGGTCGGCAGTGTGACGAATGACTTTGGAACCAAGGGCGTCGCAGAGCACGCCATTCCGCTAGAAACGGCCCAGCAGGCCGTCCGGTTCAATCGGCGTCTGGTAAATGCCTGCATCCGGGCGCAGTCGCAGGGCGGCCCCATCAAGCCCGGTCAATTGCATGTCGCGATTATCGGGGCGGGCGCAACCGGCACCGAGCTTGCTGCGGAGCTTCATCGCACGGCGCGCGAGATTATCGCGCACGGATTGGACCGCATCGATCCGGACCGGGACAGCAAGATCACCCTTCTCGAAGCTGCGCCGCGCATCCTTCCCGCCCTCCCGGACAAGGTGTCTTCCGCGGCGCTGCAACTGCTGAAAAATATTGGCGTGGACGTGAAGACAAGCGCGAGGGTCAGCGAAGTCACGGCCGAGGGTGTCCTGCTGGCAAGCGGCGAATTTATCCCCGCGGCGCTTGTGGTGTGGGCCGCCGGGGTGAAAGGGCCGGAGTTTCTGAAAGACCTCGGCGGTCTTGAAACGAACAAGGCCAATCAGCTTGTGGTGGAGCAGACCCTTCAGACAACGCGAGACCCCAATATATTTGCCATCGGCGATTGCGCCGCCTGCCCGCGTCCCGGTTTTCCAGATCCTGTCCCGCCGCGCGCCCAGGCCGCTCATCAGCAGGCCTCCCACCTCGTCCGGCAAATGCGCCGCCTTCTCGAAGGCAAGCCTCTGCAGCCATTCACATATAAGGACTTCGGCTCACTCGTCTCCTTCGGCGAATACTCGACCGTTGGGAACCTCATGGGCTTCCTCGTGGGCCGCAACCTTTTTATTGAGGGCTATTTCGCGCGCATGATGTACCGCTCCCTGCACCTGATGCACGAGGTTGCGCTGTACGGAAGCTGGCGCGCTTCCCTTAGAGCGCTGGCGCGGAAGCTGGCGAAGCCCTCCGAACCGACAGTCAAGCTCCACTGACACGGCCGGTTCGATCCTCAAGCTTCGCGGCAGATTT
>CAWFXN010000024.1:0-112314 GCA_963819665.1 uncultured Alphaproteobacteria bacterium | reverse complement strand
TCGCCCCGGAATGCGCCTCGGCGCATATCCGGGGCCGTTACGAATTGAAGCGCCTTTTGCGATCCCGACACGGCGCGGGCGCCGTTCCGGGACGACGAGGCTTTGCCTTAGGATTGAGCCGCAACCGGCTCCGATTTGGCAACTCGGCTCCAACGGAGTTAGCAGCTGCCGCCAAAGCCGTTTTCGTGAGCCTCGAGCACTTGTCCAGCGAGGTGGAGCGAGCCGGTCACCATGATTTGCACCGGCCCTTGCGCCAGCCTGCGGCTTGATTTGAACGCCGCTTCGAGGCTCTCAGCCGGATCGGCGGCGATGCCTTCGCGATAGGCGATATGCGCGAGTTGCTTGTATGCCGCTGTGTGGCCAGGAATTTCGATGGTCGCGGCATGTTCCGTTAGCCCCTGAAATGACGGAGAAATCCGCCGCATCTTTTGTCGAGGAGCACTCCCGACAATCAGATGAATCGGGCTCGAAACGCGCTCTTCAAGATCGGCCAACGCCCGCGCCACCGCCTCGCCGGCGGCCGGATTGTGGCCGCCATCGACCCAGATTTCCGAGCCCGCTGGCGCAAATCATGGAGCCGCCCCGGTGACAGCCGCTCTAACCGTGCCGGCCAGACAGCTGCCGTGATCAGTCCTTTTACGATCGCCTCGTCCGGATGCGAAAGTCCTTCCAGCCATCCGGCGGCCGCAATGGCCGTGCCCGCATTTCCGAATTGATGACGCCCGTAAAGCGCGGCAAAGGCAGATCGAGAAGACAGTCCTCGCCCTGGAAAATGAGACGGCCGTGCTGTTCGAACACGTCCCAAGTCGCGGTTGGCGACATGAGGGGAGACAGCTGAGCTTGCGCGCGCGTCCTCGATGGCGGCGAGCGCCTTTTCGCACTGCCGTGACATGATGGCGGGCCTGCCGCGCTTGAGAATGCCTGCCTTCTCGCCGGCAATGGCCTCAATGGTGTCGCCAAGAAATGAGCAATGATCGAGCGAGATCGGGGTCAAAATCGTCGCGAGCGGCTCATCGACCACGTTCGTCGCATCTAGCCAGCCGCCGAGACCTGTCTCTAGAAGCACCACGTCCGCTGGATTCTCATCAAACGCCAGAAACGCCGCCGCGGTCGTAATCTCGAAGAACGTGATTGGCTCCCCGCGCGTTGGCGGCTTCGGCGCGGCCAAAATGTCCGCAAGATGCCGTTCGCCGATCGCTCGCGCTCCGCCGGGCCCGGCGAGCATGATGCGCTCGTGGAACCGGCGCAAATGGGGTGAGATAAAAGCGTGGGTCCGATACCCCGCCGCTTCAAGAATCGCCTTCAGGAACGCGACCACCGAGCCCTTGCCATTCGTGCCCGCGACATGAATAACCGGCGGAATCGCCGATGGGATTTCCGAGCGCGGAGAGAAGCCGATGCACGCGGCCGAGCGAAAGGTCGATGCTCTTCGGATGCAGCGTTTCAAAGCGCGCGAGCAGGCTTTCTGTTTTTTTAGAGTACAAGGCTTTGTCCGGTGTTGAAGCGTGACGCGCGCGCGGAGAGACGGGCGGGCCTCATTGGGATGGGTTGGAGGCCGCTGGCGGAGTCTCCCTCCTCCTTCTTTGCCTCGGAGGCCGTCTTGCCTTTGTTGGCCGCGCCGGAAAGCTGTTCGGCCGTCGCGGGCACCTTGATTTCGGCAGAAGCCTCGGCGGCGGCGGCCTTCTTGTGTTTCACGTTGTTCATCCCGGCGCGGTGTTTGCGCTCGGTGACCAAAAGACTGCAGAGCCGGCTGAGTGTGTCGCGTAGATCGTGCCGGTGCACCACCATGTCGATCATGCCGTGCTCGAGGAGATATTCCGATTTTTGGAAGCCGTCAGGAAGCTTCTCGCGGATTGTCTGTTCGATCACACGGGGACCGGCGAAGCCGATCAAGGCGCCAGGCTCCGCGATGTGGATATCGCCGAGCATCGCGTAAGAGGCGGTCACGCCACCCGTGGTGGGGTTGGTCAAAACGACGATATAGGGCAGCTTCGCATCGCGCAGCCGTTGCACGGCGACCGTGGTGCGCGGCATCTGCATGAGGGACATGATCCCCTCCTGCATCCGCGCGCCGCCGGAGGAGACGAACAGGATATAAGGGATCCTCAACTCGACCGCCTTCAGCATCCCCGTGATGATCGCTTCGCCGGCGGCCATGCCGAGCGAGCCGCCCATAAAAGCGAAATCCTGCACCGCCGCGACCACTGAAAGGCCGTCAAGCGTGCCAAGCCCGGTCAGGAGGGCGTCTTGCATGCCTGTCTTGGAGCGCGCCTCCTTGATGCGATCCGAATAACGCTTCTCGTCGCGAAACTTCAAAGGATCGGCGGGGACATCCGGCGCGGCGACCGTTTCGAACTTCCCGCCATCGAAAAAGGATTTCAGCCGCGCATCGGCCCCCATCCGCATGTGGTGGCCCGAGCCTGGAATGACGAACTGATTGGCTTCGAGGTCTTTGTGAAAGACCATTTGTCCGGTCTCGGGGCACTTGACCCAGAGATCGCCCGGCATCTCCCGCTTTTGCCACAGGCCGCTGATCTTTGGCCGGACAACGCTGTTAATCCAGTTCACTTCGCTAACGCCTTTTTTGCCTCGGAATAGGCCATGTTAATGCGCCTAACCCGCCCTCATGCCTGCCGAGAGTTGCTCCACGAGCCCCAAAACCGCCCTTATGGTTAAGTCGGTCGCGCGTTGGTTCCCGTCAAGACTTTGTGATAGCGCATCGACGAGCGCCGATCCGACAACCACGCCATCGGCCACGCTTGAGATGTTGCGGGCCTGTTCGGGCGTGCGGACTCCGAAGCCGACGGCGACCGGCAACGGCGTGCGCGCCTTGATCCGCGCGACATTTCGCGCCACGGCGGCGATGTCCGGCGCCCTTGTCCCGGTGACGCCTGCGATGGAGACGTAATAGACGAAGCCGCTGCTATTCGTGAGCACCGCTCCGAGACGCCGATCGTTTGTCGTGGGCGCCGTCAGCCGGATGAAATTCAGGCCCGCCTTCAAGGCCGGGATACAAAGCTCGTCATCGGCCTCAGGCGGCACATCGACAACGATCAGCCCATCGACGCCCGCTTCCGCAGCCTCGGCTAGAAACCTGTCTACGGGGAAGACATAGATCGGGTTGTAGTATCCCATGAGAACGATGGGCGTGGTCTCGTCCGTTTGGCGGAAGCTACGAACCATCTCAAGGGTTTTCCGAAGCGTTTGCCCGCCCTTCAAGGCGCGCTGTGATGCCTTCTGAATCGCGGGGCCGTCCGCCATCGGATCGGAGAACGGCATCCCAAGCTCGATGATGTCGGCGCCCGCTTTCGGCAGGCCCTTCAGAATTTCGAGCGACGTCGCGTAGTCGGGATCGCCCGCCGTGATGAACGAAATGAGCGCCTTGTGTCCCGATTGATTAAGCGCGCTAAAGGTTCTGTCTAACCTCTCAGACATTCTCAATTCCCGAGGCGTTCACTTTCACCAGCGCCTTAATTCCTTCGGCCACTTCAGATTTCCATGCCCAGATGACCTGCCACGGCGAAAATGTCCTTATCGCCGCGCCCGCACATGTTCATAACGAGGAGATGGCTTTGAGGCAAGGCGGGAGCGATTTTTGTCACATGGGCAAGCGCGTGCGCAGGCTCGAGCGCCGGGATGATGCCTTCGAGGCGCGTGCAGAGCTGGAAGGCATTCAGCGCTTCGCGATCCGTCGCCGACACGTAAGTCACGCGTCCCGTGTCGCGCAGCCAGGAGTGCTCCGGACCGATGCCGGGATAGTCGAGACCGGCCGAAATCGAATGGCCGTCGAGGATCTGGCCGTCATCGTCTTGCAGAAGATAGGTGCGGTTGCCATGAAGGACGCCGGGCTTGCCCCCGTTCAAGGACGCGCAGTGCCCGTTCGGCACGTCAAGACCGCGGCCTGCCGCCTCGACGCCAACCATGCTCACAGACCGATCATCCAGGAAGGGATGGAACAGCCCCATGGCGTTCGAGCCGCCACCGATCGCGGCCACAAGCGTGTCCGGCAACCTGCCCTCGGCCGCCTGCATTTGCTCGCGCACCTCCTGGCCGATCACGGCCTGGAAGTCCCGCACCATGGCGGGATAGGGGTGAGGCCCGGCGACCGTGCCGATAATGTAGAAGGTATCCTCGACATTGGCGACCCAGTCGCGAAGGGCCTCGTTCATCGCGTCCTTCAGCGTGCCTGTGCCCGAGGTCACGGGGCGCACCTCGGCGCCGAGCAGGCGCATGCGAAAGACATTCGGCTTCTGGCGCTCGATGTCGGTCTTGCCCATGAAAATCACGCAAGGCAGGCCGAATCGCGCGGCGACAGTCGCAACCGCCACGCCATGCTGGCCCGCGCCTGTCTCCGCGATGATCCGCTTCTTGCCCATGCGTTTCGCAAGCAGGATTTGTCCCAGGCAATTATTGATCTTGTGCGATCCGGTGTGATTGAGTTCGTCGCGTTTGAAATAGATTTTCGCGCCGCCGAAATGCTCCGTCAGTCTTTCGGCGAAATAAAGCGGGCTTGGCCGGCCTGAATAGTGGGCGTGAAGACCGGACAGTTCGGCGTGAAAGGCCGGGTCGTTCTTGGCCTCGTTGTAGGCGGCCTCCAGGTCGAAGAATCAGCGGCATCAGCGTCTCGGCCACGAAGCGTCCGCCGTAAAGGCCGAAATGCCCCTTTTCGTCGGGGCCGGTCCGGTAGCTGTTCAATTGCACTGTCGTTTCGACGGCGGGGGCCATGGGGTTTACCTCATTCCGCGGCGGTCGAGATGCGGCCAGCGGCCTCGAACGACTTTGCGGCTTTTATGAACTGGCGGATAAGCGTTGGGTCTTTTACGCCGGGCGAGGATTCCACGCCAGAGGAGACATCGACCGCCGATGCGCCGCTCTCGCGTAGAGCCGTGAGCACGTTGTCAATGCGAAGCCCCCCCGCAAGCATGAAGCCGCGCCGGAGCGCGGCCCCCTGAAGCCAGCGCCAATCGAAAGACAAGCCGTTTCCACCTGGGAGAGCCTCAGGAACAGCGGGCGCCTGCGCATCGAAAAGCAAAAGGTCCGCCTCGTCTTCATAGACACGGGCGCCCTGAATATCACAAAGGCTTCCTACCTTGATCGCCTTGATGATCTTCCTTGAAGTCAACTCGCGGATTGCGGCGATACGCCCGACGTTCTCGTTGCCGTGGAGCTGAAAAAAATCGGGCCGAACCTCGCCGGCGATGACCTTGACCGCTTCGTCCCCGGCGTTCACCGTCAAAGCCACAGTCTCGATGCGGCCTTCAGCGCGCCGGGCCAGCGCGGCGGCGCGGCTTACCGTAATGTTCCGAGGGCTTCTTTCGAAGAACACGAAACCGGCGTAAGCGGCGCCCGCTTCAATCGCGGCTTCCAAGGCATCTTCGGTCGAGATGCCGCAAATTTTAACGAGAATTGTCATGCGTGTATGATGGCGGATGCCTTCGCCATCGACTCGTTCAGCGCGAGAAAAAGGAGCGGAGCGGAGGGGTCGCGGGAGGCGTAAGAGCTTTGGGGCTCGCTGCTTCCAGTCCGCGCTTCAGGTTCTCTGCTTCGCGCTTCCAGATCGTGGCTTCCTTATGCGTTTCGCGTGCTGTCTTGCGCCAATGGCCCTGCCCAACCCAGGCCGTCAGCCATCCAACGATCACACCGGCGAACAAGGCGACGAACAGGAACAAGGAAAGCGGCGCCCGGAAGGAAAGCGCCATCTTCTCATCGATGAACGGATCGAGGATGAAGGTCACGGGGTGACGATTCGCAATCCCAAAGGCGACCAGCAGGCAGCCAACGATAAAGAGAATCACGACACGGAAAAAGCGCTTCATGGGTGCCTCGGCAAAAACCCGCCGCCAAAAGGATTAGGATGCTTTCTTTGTCGCTTTCGCTGCTTTCTTGCGGCCTTTAGGCTTCTCCGCCACAGGTACGGGCGGATTCAGCCGGATGCGCAATTCTTTGCCCGTCTTGAAATAGGGCACGTACTTTTCCGGCACCTCAACCTGATCGCCCGTGCGCGGATTTCGCCCGACCCTGGCGGGCCGATGTTTGATGGAAAACGCGCCAAAGCCACGCAGTTCGACACGGTCGCCGCGGGCGAGCGCGCTTGTGATCTCCTCGAAGATCACATTCACGATCTTCTCGACGTCCCTGTGCATCAAATGAGGATTGGTAACGGAAAGCTTCTCAATGAGCTCTGATTTAATCATTGCTTTATCTCGCATTTCTTCATTGAGGGTGCCAAATCGAGAATAAGCCGTCAAGCGGACGATCCGCCAGTCTTTCAAGCTCCTCCAGCACGCCGGCGCCAATGAGGGAGCCAAGGCCGAGCTTCCCTCCGAGCCCCGTCAAAGACTGAAAAAGGCCGGATACCGAACTCTGCGGCTTCCAATCCTTGACCTTCAATCCGGAAGCCACTTTCCGCGTGTCGGTGAACCATTTGATCGCCGTTTGCTCGTCCCCGATCGCATCGATGAGACCGATCTTGAGGGCTTCCCTCCCAGTGTAGATCCGGCCGGTCTTGATGTCGTCCATTGAGGATGCCGCAGCCTTGCGGCGCTCGCCGACCAAACCCAGGAACCAGCCCTGCGAATCCATCACCAGTTCTTCGGTCAGCTGCTTGGAAGCCTCGTCAGGCGGCGTAAACGGCGATGGCTTCGCCTTCAAAGGGCCGCTCCTGACCTCATCGACCTTCACGCCGATCTTGTTGAGCAGGTCCGTGACGTCCGCCCACTGGAAGATCACGCCCACCGAACCGGTAATGGTGTTGCCGCGCGCCACGATGTAGTCCGTTCCGATTCCGCCGAGATAAGCCGCTGACGCTGCGACGGTGCCGAAGACAGCGGCGACCGGCTTCGCTTTCGAAAGTTCCCGAAGGTCTTCGTAAAGCGCCTCGCCTCCTGTCGTCGTTCCGCCCGGGCTGTCGACCGCGACGATAACGGCTTTCACGTGGTCGTTCTTCGCGAGCTTCGTCAGCAACTCATGACGCTGCCTGCTATCCCCAATAAAGCCGCTGATGGTGACGCGCGCGATGTGGTCGCGGCCGATTCCGAACAGAGGTGTCCCGCTGTCACTTCCTAGAGAGGCAAAAGAAGCAATTGCGGCCACAATCGCTAAAATAGCCAGCACGCGCCAAATCGTGAGGCTGCGCTTGATGCGGCGGCGATCGATGAGAATGTCAAAGTCCAGGGTCATGCATTCGCCTTTGAAAGACTGGACCAACCCGCCTTTAATCGGAATCGTTTAGAGGCGGGTTGATCAATTCTAAAGTTAGAGCAGCTAGTCCCCGTCTAAAGGACGGGGGCTGCTCCAATGCCGGCGCGATCATTCGCGCCGGCCATGCCACTCACATTCCCTGCCAAGCCGCTGACGCGCCTCTACTCTTTGTCTTTGGTCTGCGCTTTGTTCAAGGCCGCTCCAAGGATATCTCCGAGAGACGCGCCGCTGTCGGTCGAACCGAATTGAGCAACGGCTTCCTTTTCTTCCGCGATCTCGAGAGCCTTGATCGAAAGCCCGATCTTCCGGCCCGTCTTGTCGATCTGGGTGACGACCGCATCGACCATGTCGCCCGCGGCGAAGCGCTCAGGACGTTGCTCGCTGCGATCGCGGGAAAGATCGGCGCGCCGGATGAAGGCCGTCACGTCGGTGCCGGAAAGCTTCACCTCTATGCCTGCGTCTTTCACTTCCACCACTTCGCAGGTGACGGTTGAACCCTTCTTGAGAGTGGCGGCAGACTGGAAGGGATCGGTCGCGAGCTGCTTGATGCCGAGGCTGATGCGCTCCTTCTCGGCATCGGTCTCAAGCACGACAGCACGCACCGTGTCGCCTTTGTTGTACTCCTTGATCGAGTCTTCGCCGGAGCGCTGCCAATCGAGGTCGGACAGATGCACCATCCCGTCGATGCCGCCATCGAGACCGATGAAGAGGCCGAACTCCGTGATGTTGCGAACCTGACCCTCGACGATCGAACCCTTCGGATGGCTGTCGGCGAAGGCGTTCCAGGGGTTCTCCTGGGTCTGCTTGAGGCCCAGCGAAATGCGGCGCTTGCCCGCGTCGACTTCGAGAACCTGAACCTCGACCTCCTGGCTCGTGGACACGATCTTGCCGGGGTGGACGTTCTTTTTGACCCAGCTCATCTCCGAAACGTGAATCAAGCCTTCAACGCCCGGCTCAAGCTCCACGAAAGCGCCGTAGTCCGCAATGTTGGTGACCGTTCCCTTGAACTTGCCGCCGATCGGATACTTCGCCTCGATGCCGGACCACGGATCGGCGCCGAGCTGCTTCATGCCGAGGCTGATGCGCTGCGTTTCCGGATTGATGCGGACGATCTGCACCTTCACGGTGTCGCCAACATTCAGGATCTCGGTTGGGTGATTCACGCGCTTCCACGCCATGTCGGTGACATGGAGCAGGCCGTCGATGCCGCCGAGATCGATGAATGCGCCGTAATCCGTGATGTTCTTGACGACGCCGTCCACCACCTGCCCTTCTTCGAGCTTGGCGACGATTTCGGAGCGTTGCTCTGCGCGCGTCTCTTCCAAGACCGAGCGGCGGGAAACAACGATATTGCCGCGCCTGCGATCCATCTTCAGGATCTGGAAGGGCTGCGGCACATTCATGAGCGGCGTGACATCCTTGATGGGCCGGATATCGACCTGGGAGCCTGGCAGGAAGGCCACCGCGCCGTCGAGATCGACGGTGAAGCCGCCCTTGACGCGATTGAAGATGACGCCTTCAACCTTCTCGCCTGCATTGAACTTCTGCTCAAGTTTCGCCCAGCTATCCTCGCGGCGGGCCTTTTCGCGGCTGAGGACAGCCTCCCCGGCCGCGTTCTCGATCCGCTCGACATAAACCTCGACCTCGTCGCCCACATATATGGTCGGCGATTGCACCGAGGAGCCGAATTCCTTGAGAGGGACGCGGCCCTCCGTTTTGAGGCCCACATCGATAACGGCGAGGTCTTTTTCGATGGCGACGATCTTGCCCTTTACGACAGCGCCTTCGCTTGGCGCCGATCCGGCCAGCGATTCCTCGAGAAGAGCAGCGAAGTCGTCGGCAGTCGGATTGTACTCTTTGGCCTTTGGCTCTATTGTTTGCGTTGCGATCATTAATACTCCGATAGGCCGAAGCCCACGTCTGCGTTAGTGTTGAACACGACGGCCCTCCGGACGGTTGGCCCAGAGCCGTCTTCATGCGTATTTGGGCTGCGACCAGATGCGACCGGCTCCAGATGGAACGATAAGAGACGGTCGATCGGCAGCTGCCCGAAAGGCGGTATTGCCAGTGATTTATCCGCGGCTCGCCACTTTATCAATAAGATCAAGCGCGGCTGCGAAGGCTTTTTCTATATCTAACTCTGTAGTATCGAGCAAGAGCGCGTCGTGCGCGGGCTTCAAAGGCGAAATTGGGCGCTCGCTGTCGCGCCGGTCGCGTTCCTTGATCTCGCGCAGCACAGTCTCTTCCGTGGTTTCAACACCATAGCCCACAAGTTCTCTGTACCGGCGGCTTGCGCGGCTCTCCGCTGACGCGCTGACGAAGATCTTCGCGTCGGCCTGTGGACAAACGACCGTGCCGATGTCGCGGCCCTCGACAACGGCGCCACTCGGCCGGGCGGCGAAGCTGCGCTGAAACACCAGAAGCGCTTCGCGCACCTGAGGATACGCCGCGACGACGGACGCCGCTTCGCCCTTCCCTTTCAGCCGAAGACCGGGATCGGAAAGTGTCGCAGGATCAAGCCGCCTTGCCGCCTCGGCCGCCGCCTCGACATCGTCAAGAGTGTGCCCCGCGAGCAGCACGTCGCGCGCGACGGCCCGATATAACGAACCTGTATCGAGATGCGGAAGCCCGTATGCTTGCGCGATCCGCCTGGCGAGCGTGCTTTTTCCCGCTGCGGCGGTTCCATCGATGGCGATGATCATTGGCTTCAGTTCCTGCGGGAAACCGCGGGCTCGTCCATGACAGCGCCCGCTTGTTGCATCAAATGCGGGAATTCGGGAAAGCTCGTCGCGATCATCGAAGCGTCATCGACGGTTACGGGTTTCTCGGCGGCAAGTCCCAGAACCAGGAACGACATGGCGATCCTGTGATCCATATGTGTGAGGATGGTAGCGCCGCCCCGCACCCCGGACAACCCGGTGACGGCGAGCGTATCGCCGCGGGCCTCCGCTTTCGCGCCGCAAGCCGTGAGCCCGGCCGCCATGACGGCGAGCCGGTCGCTTTCCTTGACGCGGAGTTCCGCGAGCCCGTTCATGACCGTCTCGCCTCGCGCGAAAGCGGCAAGCACGGCAAGGATCGGATATTCGTCGATCATGGCGGGCGCGCGGTCCGCCGGAACCTCGACGCCCGTGAGTTGGCTCGCCTTCGCGCGAATGTCGGCGACCTTTTCTCCATTCAGCTCGCGCTCGTTTTCAAAGGAGAGATCGGCTCCCATTTCGTTTAAGGTTTCGTAGAAGCCGGCGCGCGTGGGGTTGATCAGGACGTTCTTGATAAGAAGGTCCGAACCGGGACAGAGAAGGGCCGCTGCGACGAGAAATGCGGCGGAGCTTGGATCGCCCGGAACCGCAACGGGCTTCCCCTTGAAAGCTTGCCGTCCCTCCACCGATATGCGGACGCCCGCCTCGCCGGCCGGCTCCGATGAGACGCCGGCGCCGAAATAGGCGAGCATCTTCTCGGTGTGATCCCGTGTCTTCTCGCTCTCGATCACCGATGTCCGCCCCGATGCGAGCAGCCCCGCGAGCAGGACGGCGGATTTCACCTGCGCCGACGGCACGGGAAGCCGATAGGCGATAGGCACGAGGTTCGACGCGCCAAGGAGCGTCAGTGGCAGCGTGTTGCGGCCTTCCTCCTCGATATTGAGCCCCATTCTTTTCAAGGGATCGAGGATGCGCCCCATCGGCCGCTTGCGCAAAGAGGCGTCGCCTGTGAACACCGCGCGGATCGGGTGGCCCGCGACAACGCCCATCATCAGGCGCGCGCCCGTGCCCGAGTTCCCGAAATCGAGATCCGAAAGGGGGCTCGTCAGCCCGCCGAGACCTCTGCCAATCACGGTCCAGATGCTCCCCGTCTTTTCGACATGCGCCCCGAGAGCCTGCAAGGCGCGCGCCGTGCAAAGGATGTCTTCGGATTCGAGAAGGCCGGTTATTTCGGTGCGTCCCTCCGCAAGCGCGCCGAGGATCAGCGCGCGGTGCGAAACGGATTTGTCTCCCGGCACCGAAAAGGTCCCGCGAATGGGCCCCGAGTTTCGTGAGGTGAGGGGCTTAGCTGCGGCAGGAAGCTCGGACATCGATCGAAACGGCCTTCTTTGCAAATACGAGAGAAACTTTTGCTCGTGATAGACCTATGTTATGCGAGCGTGTCAATCCGGCCGGGGACCGCGCCGCACAATTTCCGCTTTTCGCTTGCTTTGCCTTTGACAGGCGGAGAGGTTGCTGACTATCCCATTGCGAAAAATTCGGCGCATTGCGCCACGCCCCAACAGTTAGGAAGTTTTAAAGCGATGTCTACAAAAGCCGAACGCGGCGCCAAGCGTGTCTGCCAATCCTGCGGCAGCAAATTCTATGATCTCATGCGCAATCCCATCATTTGCCCCATCTGCCAGGCCGTTTACCAGGATGGCGGGACGCAGGCGCGTGCGTCGGCCGGTGGGAACAATCTCGACGCCGACGACGACGCCGTGCTGGACGCTGGCAGGGGCGCCCTCGAATTCGTGCCGCTTGATGAAGTCGCAGCGCGCGAGGAGGAACTGCCCGACATCGAGGGCAGTGATATTGGCGACGCCGCCGACGACGACGAGACGCTCGACACCGGCGGCGAGGAGGAGCCTTTCCTCGAAAGCGAGGACGAGGGTGAAGCCGATGTGTCCGGCTTTGGCGTCGGCGGCGGCAAGGATGACGAGAACTGATGCCACACCCCGGTTAAGAGTGTGGGCGGCGCCGCGCATTTTCCTTGCCGTCCACCTCTCGAAGGATTAAGTAGCAGTGCTTGTCGGCATGCTCGCTATAAGATGTGCCGAGGGGGGCCATAGCTCAGCTGGGAGAGCGCTTGAATGGCATTCAAGAGGTCGGCGGTTCGATCCCGCCTGGCTCCACCAAATTGACAGTTATTTGTTCTGCGCTGCGTCGAGGTGAATTTCTTGAAACACCACGCGGTCACCATATATGCTCCTTAACACGTCCACATCGGACACGTCCTCATATCGCCGCTGCAACGGCGAAATAGCTGACAGGCCGGAGTGTGCATTTGGCACGAGGAGGTGCTACCGTGGAAGAATCTCTGAAAGATTTCGAGCTTGAAGCCTGGGGGGAAGGCGAGTTGGCTTACATCAAGCAACTTAAGGCAAAAGATGTGGCGGAGCTTTTCCCGCAACTCGGCGGTTTGCCGGACGGCATCGACCTTTATGCTGTGGTGTCCGCTGACGGCACGCCGATGGTTTTGACCGATAGCCGCTCGGCGGCGTTGGAAAACGTTGAGGAAAGCGAACTCGAACTGGTTACGCTTCACTAGCTCTTTTGGTCCGAAAGAGTTGCGCCGCAAAGCCGCATTCTGTGCGGCTTATTTTTTGTCCCGCGAAAGCGCCGGCCGGTCCTCCCCTCCCCAGGCAGACGCCGCCGAGCGTCACTTGGCGCGTCATCACTCCGCTCAGCTCGTGCAAGCGCCTATGAGTGCGGAATTAAGCCGCGTGAGACGCGGCCTTTTCCGTCAGCACGGCGTAGATAGCCGCGCGGTCGCGGCACGCGCGAAGCTTCTCCACGGCCCCCGGCTCACGCAGCAGGCGGGAAACCCTGGCAAGCGCCTTGAGATGATCGGCGCCAGCGGTTTCGGGCGCCAGGAGAAGCATGATGATGTCAACCGGCTCTTCATCGATCGAGTCGAATTCGACGGGCTCGTCGAGACTGGCGAAGATACCCACAGTCTGCCGCAGGTTGGGAAGCTTGCCATGCGGGATCGCAATGCCGGACCCGACGCCGGTCGATCCAAGCCTTTCACGCTGGATGAGCGTGTTGAAGATCTCAAAGCTGCTCAGCCCCGTGAGATCCGCCGCACGGTCGGCAAGCATTTGAAGTACCTGCTTCTTATTGGCCGCTTTGAGGGACGGCATGACGCCATAAGGCGTTACGAGGTCGCTAAGATCCATGTCTTGTCCCACGCGTAAACGTCCTCCATGTGCACTCATGCACGTTAAGGTTTAGCGCCCGCGACAATGCCGCTGGGATCAATCCACCCGATGTTCCCATCGGGACGCCTGTAGACAACATTGATTCCACCATGCGAAGCATTACGGAACACAAGAAAAGTTTGGTCGGCCAAGTCCATCTGCATTACTGCATCGCTTACCGACATGGCCCGCACGCGCGCTGGCGTTTCAGCGATTACCGCCGGGGCGCCCTCTCCGCTTCCGGCGTCACCGGCCTGCTCCGCGTCGATCACATAATCAATACCCGCGCCATCGTAAAGTTGCGCGGCGCCGTCCGTGCCTTGCCCATGACTTTTAAGCCTGCGCTTATAGCGGCGCAACCGTTTTTCCAGCCGCCCCAGGGCGGAATCAACGCTTCCGTAAGCATCTGTTCCGCTGCCGTTCGATTGAACGTCCAATCCGGAAGAGAGATGGATGGAACAATGGGTAAAAAACCCGTCATGATTTTTCTCAAGGCTGATCTGGCCCGAAAGCGAGCGGCCAGAAAATTTACCGAGAGCCGTATCCACGCGATTTAATGCATAGGCCCGCAGACTCTCACCGAGATCGATGTTTTTGCCTGTTACCTTGATTGTCATTTCAGTATTGTGGGTTTCTGGCGTTCAAGTTTGGGCAGTCTCGCACACCATAATATAATATGGGGCGAATATTAGGCGCAACACATAAAAACTATTTCAACTAAGGGTATTCTGAGACCATGGGGAGAAAATACTTTACCGGGCGCGATGCCTAGCGCCCGATATTTTCTGAGAGCATTTTTTTCCGCCCCGTTTCCCTCCCATAGTTCTAGCGCGGGGCGAGAACCATGATCATCTGCCGCCCTTCAAGACGCGGTTCCAACTCTACCTTTGCCAAGGCGCCGGTTTCTTCTTTGACTTTCATCAGAAGCTGCATGCCAAGCTCCTGATGCGCCATCTCGCGTCCGCGAAAGCGGAGCGTTACTTTGACCTTGTCGCCTTCATCGAAGAACTTCTTAATCGACCGCATTTTGACATCGTAATCATGCGAGTCGATATTGGGCCGGAGCTTGATCTCCTTAACCTCGACGGTCTTCTGTTTTTTGCGCGCCTCCGCAGCCTTCTTCTGAGCCTGGAACTTGTACTTCCCGAAATCCATGATCTTGCAGACGGGGACTTCCCCATTAACCGCAATCTCCACGAGATCGAGACCAACCTCCTGAGCTCTGGCAAGCGCGTCGCGCTTATTTGTTGTGCCGTGATTCTCGCCCGTCTCATCGATGAGCTGAACATCGCGTGCAATAATGGCTTCGTTTATGCGCGGCCCCTCTTTAGCGGGCGCGCGTGTGATGGGACGGCGTATTTGACTTCTCCTGTGTTTGTTAACGAAAAAGCAGGCCGCTCCAGCTTCTCCGGGGCGCGCCTATAAAATGAGGATAAAAACACGAATAGACAAGTCAAGCGGCATGTTGCGGCATACGAGATTATGCCCGCCCGGAAGACTGTCTCTGTGTTTACTTTTTTATAGCGCTCCTGAATGTTGTGGCAAGCTGGGTGCCGATGAGCCGGTCGTAAACAGACAATGTTTGCAGTTGCAGCGCGCGCTTTGAAAACGCGGTGCGGGCGCGCTCGATGCAATGCTCTCGCAGCGCGTCCAGCTCATTTCCCGACAAAGCAAGCGCAACGCAAAGCGATTCGCACAGCTCTTGCGAATTACCCGGTTCGAAAAGCCATGGACTGCGCCGGGGGCGCGGCTCGGGATCTTTAACGCCGCCTTCCGCCAGGCTCACGACCCGGGCCAGGGGGGCGGGCTCTGACCCCACCGTTTCGGGAAAAGCGCCGATATTGGAGGCGATGACCGGACAGCCCATGGCCTGCGCCTCGATCGCTGCACGGCCGAACGCCTCGGGCTCGATCGACGGCAGGACCGTCAAGGACGCCGCCTTGAACGCGGCCGGCATATCGTCGCAATGGCCCGCGATGATGACTCGGCCTGCGAGACCATGCGTCTCGACGAGGCTTTCCAATTCGGCGCGATAGGGAGACCGGCCTTGATGGTCGCCCACGAGGACGAACACAATGTCATCGTGCTGAGACCGCGCGCGGAACAGAGCGGCTGCTTCAATAAGGACGCGCTGCCCTTTCCAGCGGGTCAGGCGGGCGGGCATCAAAACGATTCGCAGCGCCGCCCCGACGCCCCAGGCGTCGCGAAGCGCCCTTACGCGCTCCGATCCGACGGATGCCGCATCGAATCGTGTCTCATCAAGTCCCCGATAGATGACGCCGACACGCTCAGCGGCCTCGGGGTGACGCCCGCGCACGATGCGCGCCGTGTATTGAGAATTGCAGATGACGGCGTCGCCGCGCGCCATCACGCTGTTGTAATAGGCTTTTATGCGGCCGCTTTGATTGTAGATGCCGTGATAGGTCGTCACGAAGCAGCGTTTGGTCCTGCGCGTGGCGACGAACGCGCTCCAGGCAGGCGCCCGGCTCCGAGCGTGGACAAGGCTGACCCCTCGCTGGCGGATGAGACGCGAAAGCCTCCAGGCGTTGAACAGCATCAAGCCTGGATTCTTCGTTTTGGAGGGGAAGCGAATCAACTCGCCCCCCACGTCGGCCAGCTCTTTTTCAAGCCTGCCTCCGGAGCTGACCACAAGCGCCAGCCCCCCGCCCAAGGTCACGGCTTCGGCGATTTCGATTGTGGTCCGCTCAGCGCCTCCGGTCGAAAGCTCCGGAATGACTTGCAAAATGACCGGCCAAGGGTTTCGATTTAACATCGGTGCGCGCCAGAAAATGAGAGTGCGGCCATGCACGGGAATGGATTTCGAAGGAACGTGACCTCTGTGCTCGGTCTCATGAAAGAAGCATAGGATGAACAGCGAAGAATCGCAATTGCTCCAAGTTCGCAGCGGCGGCGGCGCAACATTGTCCATCGCCTACCGGTTTCATGAGCCTGAACCAGAGAGGCCGGTCTATGTCTGGTTCTGCGGCTTCGGGTCCGAGATGGGGAGCCTGAAAGCGGAAGAAGTGGCGCGATGGGCGGCGGATGCGGGCGCTGGTTGTCTCAGGTTCGACTATTCAGGCCATGGCGCTTCGGGCGGACGTTTTGAGGATGGCGCAATCAGCGCGTGGCTTGACGAAGCGGCTGCGGTCTATTCGGCGGCGCTTCGGCCAGGGGACTCGGCTGTCTTCGTGGGCTCGAGCATGGGCGGCTGGATCGCGCTTCTTCTTGCTCGGCGTTTGGCGCGCGAGGGCGCGGCCCCGCCGAAGGGCCTCGTTCTGATCGCGCCAGCCTGGGACATGACGCGACTCATGTGGCGGCGTTTGCCCCCCGCGGCGCGCGCCGCCGTCGAACGCGACGGCGTCTTCTATCGCCCCTCCCCTTACGGCGATGGCCCTTACCCGATCACGAAGAAACTTATCGAGGATGGAGACAAGCATCTGCTCGAAGGGGGGCCGGCGCCGCTCGATCTGCCGATCCGAATCCTTCACGGCCGCCAGGACCCGGATGTGCCGTGGCGGCGCTCGCTCGACCTGCTCGATATCATCGCCGGGGCCGATATCCGGCTGACTCTTATCAAGGACGGCGAACATCGCCTGTCCCGGCCGCAAGACCTTGCGCTTCTCCGGGCGGCGCTCACAGAATTTCTCTAAGCCGTATTTCGGAAATGGCTGGTTTATGGATGGAGAAAGGGAAAGCCTGTACTTTAGAGTAATCAGGAAGCCTTGCTGGCCGGCAAGATCAGGCTTCTGTTGCGAAAACGCGCTGCTAAACATGCCCAAAGCCGGTAGGGTTGGGAATCTCTTGGAGTGTTCGATGAGTGGTATATCGAGAAAAAACAGCGGCGCCGAGGCAGCGAAAACGCCCCAGCGCCAACGTCGCAAGTCGCAGACTTTGGTCAAGCAAGGCGACATCGCGCCTGATCTTTCTCCAACAGGGGTAAGCGAATTTTACGTCAGGGAGGCCACTCACGGAGCGCAGGAAGCGCAGCTCGCCGCCCTGAAAGTGATTATGGACGGACCGCCGCCCCTGGATATCAACAGCGAGCCTGTTCAGGCCATTATCGCCGGCGGCTCCCCGGACGATGCCGCGCGCCTGCTGAACTCGCTCGGGCAGCCCCCGTCAAAAAGGGAGATGCGGCGCACGAGCGACGAGTTGTCCGACGATTGGCGAAGCGGCGGTTATCCCTACAAATACAAAATGCTGCGCAAGGACTACGAAGAGCAGAAGTTCCAGCTGCAGACAGAGCTGCTCAAGCTCCAAGCATGGGTGAAGGAGTCGCAGCAGCGGGTCATCATCTTGTTTGAGGGGCGGGACGCGGCCGGCAAAGGCGGCACCATCAAAAGGTTCATGGAGCATATGAACCCTCGCGGCGCGCGCGTCGTGGCTCTGGAAAAGCCCGGCGACGTTGAACGCGGCCAGTGGTATTTCCAGCGCTACACCCAGCACTTGCCCACGGCTGGCGAGATCGTGCTGTTCGACCGCAGCTGGTACAACCGGGCGGGTGTCGAGCGCGTCATGGGCTTTTGCTCGCAGGCCGATTATGAAGAATTCCTGCGTCAGGCGCCCGAGTTCGAGCGTCATCTTGTGCGGAGCGGCATCCATCTGATCAAGTTCTGGTTTTCGGTCAGCCGCGAGGAGCAGAAGCGCCGTTTCAAGGAGCGTAAAAATCATCCGCTCAAGCAATGGAAGCTCTCGCCGATCGACATGGCGTCGCTCGACAAATGGGACGATTACACCCGCGCCAAGGAAGCGATGTTCTTCCACACCGACACGGCGGACTCTCCCTGGACGGTGATAAAATCCGATGACAAAAAGCGCGCGCGGTTGAACGCCATGCGCTATGTCCTTCATTCCCTGCCTTACAATGACAAGGGGCCAGAGCGGATCGGGCCAATCGACGATCTCCTGGTTGGGCGCGCGAACATCATTCACGAACGCGGCGAGCACGATCTCATCACCGGACGCTATCGCACGCCGGTCTAGGGCGTATCCGCCTTTGATAGACTTTCTCCATGACTCGCGACGACTCCGCGAGGGCTCGGCCTTTTTGCCGCAAAACGCTCATTTTACGAGGCGACAAAGCTTGCCAACGAACGGTCGTAGCGTGAACCTTGCCGGTTCCGAAAACCGGCGCGCCCTTGTTAGAAGAGGCAGACTGCTATACATGCTCGCAGACAATTTCATGTTCCGCTGATACGAAACCACGATTATGGCTGACCCCTACAAGACGCTCGGCGTAGAGAAAACCGCGACCGAAGAGGATATTCGCAAGGCTTACAAGAAGCTCGCGAAGAAGCACCACCCTGACCTCAATCCGGGCGACAAGGCGGCCGAAGACCGGTTCAAGGACATCTCCGCGGCTTACTCGCTCCTGAACGATCCCGAAAAGCGCCGCGCGTTCGACGCCGGCGAGATCGACGAGACGGGCCAGCCCAAGCCCGAGCGCCGGTTCTATCGCGACTACGCGGATGCGGGCGCGGGCTACCGCTACGAGCGCCCCGAGGATATGGGCGATCTTGGCGACCTCTTTGGCGATCTGTTCAGCCGGCGCGCACAAGGCGGCGAAGGCGCCCGTCCGCAGTTCCGCATGCGCGGCGCCGACGTGAACTACACGCTTCCCGTCGACTTTCTCGAAGCCGTCAATGGCGGCAAGAAGCGCGTCGACATGCCGGACGGCAAGACGCTCGATATTTCGATCCCCGCAGGCGTTCGCGACGAGCAGATCATCCGGCTCAAGGGGCAAGGCGGACCTGGCATCGGCGGCGGCCCTCCCGGCGACGCGCTCATCACGGTGATGGTGAGGCCGCATCCGGTTTTTCGCCGCGACGGAAACGACATCAAGTCGGTGGCGCCCATCACGTTGAGCGAGGCGCTGAACGGCGGATCGGTCCAGGTCGACACGATAACCGGGCCGGTGAATCTGAAAATCCCGAAGCATTCGAACACCGGGCGCGTTCTTCGGCTTCGCGGCAAAGGCGTGCAGAGCCAGCCGAAGGGCGATCAGCTCGTGGAATTGCAAGTGATGATGCCGCCGCATCCCGATGCGGCGCTTGAAACCGCCATTGCGGACTGGGAGCGTGAGCATCCCTATAACCCGCGGCAGGGAGACGGCAAAAGATGATGATTACCGAGACGGAAGTCGTCGCGCGCTTTACGCAGCTCAACGCACAAGTGCTCGAACATTGGATCGCGGTCGGCTGGCTGAAGCCGCATCGCGACGATGACCGCTTCCTCTTCGACGACGCCGACATCGCCCGGACCAACCTGTTGTGCGACCTTTGCTACGACATGGAACTGCGCGACGAGGAGATGGCGATGGTGCTGTCGCTCATGGACCAGCTTAACGGCGCGCGCAGCCTGTTGCGGGCCATGACGGCGGCTGTTCATAGTCAGCCGAACGAGATCAGGGAGGCGATCCTGACCAGGGTCCGGCTCCATCTCGCGCCGCTCACCCGGATCGGAATTGAAACCGCTTCGGACCCGGAAATCGCCTTGGGGGAACCGGTGGCGATGGTGAAAACCCGATGGGAGGAATCATTCGTTCGAACCTTGGATGAGCTTGCGCTTGCATTTGCGTGGCCGTCGCCTGGGCCAGGATCTTAGGAAAAAGCGCCTTGCCGAAGCGTTAATGCCACTAAGCCATTGATATTGAATAGAAAAAACTCAGCGGAGTGCGGTAAGCGCGAGCTCACGAAGCGCACTTTCAAGGTTAAACAGCGGAAGTCCAAATATATTTAACGGACTTTTGCGCGTCCCAGTAAAGACAAAAATTCCGGCATTAAATAGAACTTAATGGGAGGTCACACGCGAAAAAACTCTATTTGTGTTCAATGGCATACGTGAATTATTTCCCCTCACGTCGAGGGCGCGGCGCTCTTCCTTCGCGCGGGAATAAACGGCTCTTTAAGCATAATGTGACCGGAAATAATTCCGGAGCGCCCCCGTTAACCAGCTTCGAATTAAGGCTCGCCCGCGTCAACGATCTGTTTACCGCCACGGCGGAGCTTTGCTCCTTACCCTTGGGCTGAGAGCTTCGCGCACCGCACCTCACGCGGAGTTCTCCCGACTCGCTCGCGAAGGAAGGGGAACGGTGCGGGCGATTTCCTTCGCGCGAGGCCGCAACCTGCCCTCGGAATATTCCCGGTTGAGGCCGAGGTCGTGTAAAAACGTCGGAGTAAAAAGAGCCTTTAGAAATCTGTTCCCCTCGGCTGGATACACAGGCACAGACTATGCCGGGAATTCTTGATTGTATTTGATCTCTCCGTTCTGAAGGACGTTTTATGTGAGTCTTCAGCGGGCAAAGGAGGTCCACCGCGACCCAAGCAGAAAAAAGAACCCCTTTTTTGTCCGTACACGTTTTCACACAAGCTCGGCCGAGTCCGGACATCGAGCCAATTTCCGAGAGTGCCCGCTTTTGAGGGATGAGCGGCTATTCCTGCCTAGTTTTCTTCGAGTGTGCGAGGCAAGCGAGCCTACCAGGAGCGATGCGTCCCATGTGAGAAGCGAACTCGGCACGGATGCGATACCGCCCCGTGCTGATCAAGCTTGTAAGGCCGGTGTTATTCGTCTCTATCAGATATGACGAAGGCGTTTCGCATGTACTCCAGCAACCAAGCCACTTGCCACCGCGGCTGCGGTCACTCGAGCAGGGCCGTACTGACGGACGGCATCCTCAATCTTCCTGCCGACATCGTCCATCGAAGGAATTTGGCTTTGAACCGCATCAGCGGGATTTCTTAAAGCCTGGCTAGCGCTTTTGGGTCGCTCCCGTGTAATTCCATAGGCGATGAGCACGATCAAGGAGCCACCCAAGGCGAGAATCCCCGCCATGATCCCAGCTGCCACCACCGAATCGTAATTCCTGGACATGAGAGCCCAGAACCCGGCCAAAATCCCGAACACGATCGCGCCCAGGAAGGCTGTCCCAGCCGCGTTCAGCACGAGATACCTCGTCGCTAAATTTTTGGCGTAGTCGCCCACGCGCCGGCCTGCTTCGCCGGCGGCGATCAGCCTCAGAGCTGCTCCGAACATGGGCGTTACTCCTTCAACGAGTGAGAAGCGTGGCGACTAGAAAGCCGACGCCAGCTGCGATAAGGGTGGCCTGTACGGGCTTTTCCCGGATCTGCCGCCCAAGATCGCCTAAGTTTTGCTGTGCTGCGTCTTTTGCATCGTGATAGGTATGCTTGACGGTTTCCAAGGCGCTTTCAGCCGCATCGCCAGCATTGTTCGCGGCGTTCTTGACGGCGGACTTGGCATTGTCGACACCAGCTTTCGCTTTGTCCGCGGTATAATCGGTTCTAGAGTTGATGTCTTTAACTGCTGTTGGGGTCGGCGCCACTATATTACTCATTTTGTATTTCCCATATGGCTGGCCGAGACTCATGAGACTGCCCATAAGCGTTCTGACTCGGCGAAGGTTGGTATGATTGAATGGTGGTTATTTGGACGAGCCACTTTCCGCCCATTCCTATGCAAATTCACTTGCTCTTGTGGCTCTGTTTGCCGGCCTTCACATGCTGCTCGTGGGTGCCTCCATGAGAATGGTCTCCACCCTTTTGCCTGCCTGAGGCCCGTTCCGGATCGTTCTTGAAGTTTCCCGGGTTCTTTCCACTCTGGCTTGCGCCGGCGTGTTTTGGGTTATTTGACCCGCTATGTTTGGTCTCCGCCATAAATCATAACTCGGTTTTTAATGGTGCGAATACTCATCGCTTATGTGTGGAACTCAGAATTTTTGGTTACGTTCCATGTATTTCTGAAATGAAATATTCGTTTATGTCCGATATTGGATGTAACTTTGTTGACACTAAATCTAGGTTAAGCGTAACTTAGCTTCTTTGAGGCCCTGCCGCTCAACGATGGTTTATAAATCCCCATGTTAACTTTCTTCGCCATGTGACGTTATATTCATATTCCAAGGCGCAAGTTCACTATCAATCCAGCACCTGAAGTAAGGAGACACGCTATTGGCCTATTCTCAAAAGATATTACTACTATCGATGAACTATTAACGCACACGCTCCAAGACATTTACTATGCGGATACTATGCGGCGAGCCAAATCATTAAGGCGATGCCGGCAATGATCAAGAAGGCCAGCGACCCGCAGCTCAAGCAGGGATTTCGGACCCACCTCGCTGAGACCAAAAACCAGGTCAAGCGCCTCGATCAAGTGTTCAAGATGCTGGGTCGAGAGGATCTCGAATTTGTCCGCTGGCTAACGCCATAATTATCAGCGACATGAAGACGATAACCAGCCAGCTGTGTTCCGGACCCGCGCATCTCGTGGCCACACACCTGATAGCGTCCTACCTATGCTCCCACAAAAACACTTTCGGACGGTGGCAAGCACGACGCGCCCCACAATAGGGGCATTTATTCATTGGCTTCTCGCAATTCGAAGAGTTGCCGATGTCACCCCCTATGACTGTCGGCTCGCGATTTCTCATATATAGACTTCACCGAAATATAAATGTACCTCATCCATGGAAAGCGGGTTCGCTCTTGAAGGGTTTGCTGTCTTAAGTTCGGATTTATCGAAGGTCGGTTCACGACCCTATGGGGCCTAAGAAGATCCTGTTTACGGCTCGGCTGCCGAGGGCGTCAAAAGCCGCCCTCATTCGTTGGAGGCCGGGGATGCTTTGCTTAGGCTAGGCGGGCAACGGCGAAACACCGATCGCGTAAGGATGCGCGGCGATCAGCGTCGCATAAAGGGCCAGCGCCGCCAGTGCGCGCCACGGGTCCAGGCGCAGTTCGCGAAGGCGGACGCGCCCTTCGAGCAGGGCAGCGAAAGGGAACGCCGACGTTTTCGCCGCCCGCTCAGCCCATAAGGTTTCGCCCCACTGCTTTCGCTTCCGGCGATCGAGCGCGGCCATGCCTATGACGCCAAAAACGGCGAACAACCCAAACAGCAGAACGTGGGCGAGGTCTCCATTCGGAGCCATGTGCGCCAGCGCCCACAGCGTAATCGCCCATAGCAGCGGATGCCGGGTAATACCGGCGATGCCCGGACGATCCGCGTCGAAGGATGCGCTTCTACGCGCCCCGAAGGAAAACGGATTCGGCGCCGCGATGCCGAACGCAATGAAAAGACACGCAAACGGCATGACGAGATTGGGAACCCAGAGCTGCCAGGGTTCGAAGTCCCAAAGCTGGACGTGAGGCGCATTCCGGGCGGCGGCGATCAGCCACACTAGAACCGCGAGCGAGACGGTGGAATAGATGACGCCGTAAGCGACGCCGCCGAGATGCGCCTGCAAGCTTCGCCGTATGGCGGGCCGCGCCGGAACCACATGCGAGGCGAAGAAGGCGATCAACGCGAGCGCCATCTCTCCCCATCCCGCCAGGACTGTCATGGTTTCGCTTTCAATGGGTAGACTGTAAGGCGACAAAGTGGTATCTCAAATACCACAAATCGGGAAATGCGCAAGGGACAGACCATGGCCACCACCGCCGAAACGCTTCGGGCTTATCGCGGACCCGCGATCTTCAGCTATGGTTTCCGTCCCTTTTTTCTTGGCGGATCGATCTGGGCTGCGGTCGCGATGCTGCTTTTCATCCCGATGCTGCAGGGACACCTTGCCCTTCCGACGACGCTCAATCCCATCGATTGGCATCAGCATGAGCTGCTTTATGGATTTCTCCCCGCCATCGTCGCCGGGTTCCTTCTGACAGCCGTGCCGAACTGGACAGGCCGCCTTCCTGTTGCAGGCGCCCCTCTCGCCGCGCTTTTTGCGATTTGGCTCGCCGGCCGGGCCGCGGTCGCAACCTCCGCGCTGATCGGCGCGGGGGCCGCCGCGATTGTCGACGTGCTCTTTCTGATCGCGCTTGGGATCATCGTGGCCCGCGAGATCATCGCTGGCGGAAACAAGAACAATCTCAAGGTTCTGGTCCTTATTTCTCTCCTCGCCATCGGCAATCTGGTCTTCCACATCGAAACGGCGACCGCCGGCACGGCCGATTACGGCAAGCGCATCGGCATCGCAGCGGCGGTCCTGCTGATTTCCCTGATCGGCGGGCGTATCATTCCGAGCTTCACACGGAACTGGCTCGCCAAGTTCGGGCTGAAAAATCTGCCCGCGCCTTTCGGCAGGTTCGATGCCGTGACCGTCGCGGCGTCGATTATCGCGCTGGCTGCCTGGATATTTGTTCCCACGAACATGGTGACGGGCGCCGCATGCGGCATCGCGGGCGTTCTGCATCTCATTCGTATCGCGCGCTGGAAAGGCTACCGCACTTTTGGAGAGCCGCTCGTCACGATCCTGCATGTCGGCTATCTGTTCGTGCCTCTCGGCTTCCTTCTCATGGCTCTGGCGATCGCGTTTCCCGGGATTGTCACGCCGGTCGCGGCCGTTCATGCCTGGGCGGCGGGCGCCATCGGCGTCATGACGCTCGCCGTGATGACGCGCGCGAGCCTCGGGCACACGGGGAATGCGCTGACCGCGTCGCCAGCGGTCCTGGCGATCTACGCCTTCGCCGTGATCGCCCCCCTCTCCCGGATCGCGGCCGCGTTCGGGATCGCGCCCCAGATCATGCTGCACATCGCCGCGGCTGCCTGGATCCTGGCCTTTGGCGGCTTTGCGGGTGTTTTCGGCCCGCTGCTGGTCAGGCCGCGGGGCCGGGTCTGAGGGCCGGACTTCGCGCCTGCGACAATCGGGCAGGTTGATGCGGCAATACGATCTATTCTGATCTGAATAAGGTTCTTCTATACTATGTTGGCGCGCATAGGCGAGCGCGCCGAGCCAACTTGGCGGTTAGTTGGGCGCTCGCCGACCATCCAAGGCATGTTACGCCTCGAACTTGCGCGCCACCGGATATCCGTGTTCGATGACGACTCTGACGGCAAAATCGTAGCGATCAACGTCCAAGGCCAAAGGAACATCGTTCAGGTTAAGCCATGGACGGCTCACATCGCTGAATTTCGCAACCTCTCCCCCGGACAAGATCATCTGACGAGCAGCATCGGCATTTCCGCGCCTCCCTTCCAACAGGTTGCGCAAATAGAGAGCGCATACTTCATCTTCGCTCGAACGGACGCGGCCTTCTTCGCCCATGGCGACGAGCGTTATCCTTCCGGCCGCCAGCGAGCGTAATGCCCGAGCTGTAGCGCTTGCCGTGACGAGCGAAGCGGCGAACATGGATTGCGCGTCCTTCGCCGCCGTGACGATGCCTTGGGTGCCCGCGCTCGTTCTCTGGATAATCTCGACTCCTGTGAGATCGACCTTGGATAATTCATAGGGTGAGTTGCCAAAGTCGAAACTCTTCGGCGGACGGCCGCCGACCTCGCCCATGCAAATCTGTCCAGCGCCCTGCGCGCGCAGAACCAAGGCTTCCTCAACGGAAGCAACCATCGTGATCCGGGCCGCGCCATTGGCAAAAGCGACGGCGGCGGTCGTAAACGCACGCAACACGTCGATAATGGCGACCGCTCCGGAGGCCCTGGCGGCTCCCTCCAGCAGGCTTTCGATACGTATATCCATGAATTTATCCGTTAGCGTCCTCGATGGCTGCTTTTACGCGTCCTCAATGTGTTGGCGGCGTAGCGCAACCGCAACCCTTGGCGCCTTTGAGGCCAGCGCGGCGGCAGGGCGAGTATTTTGCCGCGCAGGCCCTTCCCAAAAACCGGTTCTCAATACTCGCGATCATGCAGTAGAGTTGAAGTTCAGATCCAATCGTGACATCGAAACCGGGAGGGAACGCCTATGGCGAAGCCGCGCAAAGTTATCATCACCTGTGCCATAACCGGTTCGATCCACACGCCCTCGATGTCGCCGCATCTGCCGGTGACCGCCCAACAGATCGCCGATTTAGCGATCGGCGCGGCGGAAGCGGGGGCGGCTATCGTTCATCTGCACGCGCGCAACCCCGAGGATGGCCGTCCCGACCAAACGCCGGAAGCCTTCGAGCCCTTCCTCAAGGTGATCAAGCAACGCTCCAACGTGGTGGCGAACATCACCACTGGCGGCGCGCCGACGATGAGCGTGGAGGAACGCGTGCGGCCGGCCGCGGCCTTCAAGCCGGAGGTTGCTTCGCTCAACATGGGCACGATGAATTTCGGGCTCTATCCGATGATCCCACGCTACAAGGGCAAGTTCAAACACGCGTGGGAAGAGCAGTATCTTGAAAGCTCGCGCAAGAGCATGTTCAAGAACACCTTGGCCGATATCGAGTACATCCTCACTTTCTGCTCGGAAAACAACACGCGGTGCGAGATCGAGTGCTATGACATCGGCCATCTTTATACGCTACGCCATTTCCTCGACCGCGGCGTGGTGAAGCCGCCGCTGTTCGTGCAGTCGGTGTTCGGCATTCTCGGGGGCATCGGGACGCATCCCGAGGATGTCATCATGATGAAGCGCACCGCGGATCGCCTGTTCGGCGACGATTACCGCTGGTCGGTCCTCGGCGTCGGCAATAATCAAATGCGGATCGCGGCTATGTCGGCGTCCATGGGAGGCAACGTGCGGGTCGGCCTGGAAGACTCGCTTTGGATCGCTCCCGGCAGGCTCGCCGAGTTGAACGCACAGCAGGTCACACAGGTGCGCAAGATCATCGAAGGCCTCGGCCTCGAGATCGCATCCCCCGACGAGGCGCGGGAGATTCTCTCTCTCAAAGGCGGGGACCGGGTGAATTTCTGATCGCCATTCCAGGGCGTTCGACAAGCCTCATGGTTCGACGAACTCACCATGAGGCTAAGCCATTGGAAACCCGCGGCCTCGCGCCGCGGACGATCGGCATCTCAGGGAAAGGCCAAGCGCATGACTGACGCCAAGTATCGGCAAATTATTCTTGTTTCACGGCCGCATGGCGAGCCCACGCCAGAGAACTTCAAGCTCGTCGAAGCCCCCATCCCAGCCATCGGCCCAGGCCAGGTTCTCCTCAAAACGAAATTTCTGTCGCTCGATCCCTATATGCGCGGGCGCATGAGCGACGCCAAATCCTATGCTCCCCCGTTCGCCATCGGCGAACCCCTTGGCGGCCAAACCGTCAGCGAGGTCATCGCCTCGAACAATCCCGGATTCGCTGCGGGCGACATCGTGCTCGCCTTTGGCGGCTGGCAGGACTATTCGGTCTTAAGTGGCGGCGATCTGAGGAAACTCGACCCGAGCGCCGCCCCTGTTTCGACCGCCCTTGGCGTTCTGGGAATGCCGGGAATGACCGCCTATGCCGGGCTTGGAAATATCGGGCTCCCGAAGCCGGGCGAGACGCTTGCGGTCGCCGCCGCGGCTGGGCCGGTCGGCTCCGCGGTTGGTCAGATCGCGAAGATCAGAGGCTGCCGGGTGGTTGGCATCGCAGGCGGCAGGGAGAAAACCTCTTATCTCATCGAAGAGCTTGGCTTCGACGCCGCCATCGATCATCGCTCGCCAAAGATGAGAGAAGAGCTAAGGGCCGCATGCCCGAACGGCATAGACATCTATTTCGAGAATGTGGGCGGCGCGGTGTGGGATGCGGTTCTGCCCCTCCTCAACAATTTTGCCCGCGTGCCCGTCTGCGGCCTCGTCGCAAACTACAACGCCACGGCGCTTCCGGAAGGTCCGGACCGCACTCCCGCGTTAATGCGGATGATCCTCACCAAGCGCTTGCGCATTCAGGGTTTCATTGTTTACGACTTCGCTGAACAAACGCGCGATTTCCAGCGTGAGGTTGGCCCGTGGGTCCGCGAAGGTAAGCTCAAATATAGAGAAGACATCGTCGATGGGCTCGAGAATGCGCCGCAGGCCTTTATTGGGCTTTTGAGAGGCGCAAATTTCGGCAAGCTGCTTGTCAAAGTTTCCGATTGTTGATCCGGCCCTGCGAAGTCTCGACGCGACTAATTGTCTTTGGCCCCCTGACGAATCCATTCGCGGATCGCATCCCGGTCGCAGATTGAAAGCTTCGTTTTTCCATGCGGCATCCGAAGTTCCGGCGAACCCTTCCAATCCAGCAGCCACACCAAATTGCTTGTGTCGGGATTACCCGGAGTGATCATGGAACCGAACTTGGTGCCTTTCATCACGCCTGCATAGGTCGTTAGATCAAGGCCATTCTTCTGATAGCCTTCGCCGCCTGGTTGGTGACAATTGATGCAGCGGCCTTTGAAGATCGGTAAGATGTCGTCATTGAAGCTCACGACCGCGTTCGCAGCGCAGGCCGGACTCGGGCGCCCCGCTAGAATGACGGCGCCCCCAACAACAAGGGTTATGCTTAGTACAGCGCCCACCGCAAAAAGAGGTTTCCTATTCATAGTTCCGCCTCCCCAACCTTTTTCCCTTGCCGAAACGCTATCGGGTTATTTGGCTGTGCCTGAGGAAATTTAGGCATTATAGTCTCGCGCTATTATGGAAGCGCGTCTATGACATGGATCAATAGCAGCAGGCTAAGCAATGAAGAGGGCGCAGCTCTTGAGCATTTGAGGAGGGAAGAAGCCGGTGCTTGGAAGTTGTAGCGATCTAACCATCAAGACTTCGACAACCTTCCAATGCCCTACTTGTCTTTAAGTAATGCCGCGCCGCGTGCCGTGGCTTCCTTTTATCCATATGATGGTTAGAAGTCTTGCGGCAGGCGGCAAGCCGATCCACTCAATGTTTGACACGACGCCTCAGCCTCGGAGGGGTCTTGATTGCGGCCGCAGCTTTGAGGGTTTTGGTGTTGATCTCCGCTGCTAGCTTCTTCTGATCCCGTATTAGCGCCGGCGCGAGAGCGATAGAACCAACGAAAAAGACAAGCGCCACCGTGGCGGCGGATTTCCTCTCATAGCGATTGCTCAGAACCTGAAGCAGCCCCGTCCAGAGGGTTCCTTTTGGAGCGCCGCTGCTTGCGGGCTGCGAGGGGGTGGAAATATCCAGAGGTTGAGCCTGAGCCATGGCCATGCGTCCTCGGTACTTTTGCGTCCTCCATGATTGTGCATTGCATCATACAGGAAGATGTGCGCCGCACAACACTTTGAATTTTATCAAACTCTTACTTTCGGCCGGACTGAGGACGACATTGCGGCGGAAATAAACTATTGCGTGCGCAAGCGGCGAAGCCGGGGGCGCCAGATCGGTGCTGACGCCAGATGGGACTTGGCCGCGTCTTGTTAAAGACGCGGCTTCTATTCTCCACAGCTAACGCCTTAACGCGCCATGCGATAAACGAAGTTCACCAAAAACAACAAAATGATGGCGCCAATCGCGTCGCTGATGATCTGGCCGATAATCCCCGAAAAATGCAAGAAGCCAGGCAACAAAGCGCCCGCGATGATAGCGCCGAGAATGCCCACGACAATGTTGCCGATAAGCCCAAATCCCTCGCCGGAATAGATAACCCCGGCAAGCCATCCTGCGACTGCGCCGATCACTAGCATGAGAATAATTGCGATAGGATCCACTGGATTTCCCCCTTGTGATTCGTGTCTGGAAAATCTGCGCGGTCAAGAATAACACATCAACAAGGAAATCTATGTACCCACAGATCTTCGCGGTTCGCATGATTTACAGCGCAATTGCGCGCCGGTTTATAGCGGAAGAAGTCAAGAACGTTGCAGCACTGTAAGTCTGGCGCGCTGACTGACTCGGAAGACGCGATCAAGGCGCCTGAGTTTTTCCGTCGGGAGAAGGAGCCGTGGAATAGGAAACAGAGGCAAATACTTTTCTGAAGCGAACAGATTAGGCCTTTAGCCGTGGCTTCAGCGTCACCGCATGCGCGCCGCAATGAGGGCGACAGAGAAACAAACCCACACTCCCGCGGATCATTTAGAACAATTTTCGTAAAAAAATATTGCTGTTATTGCGACTATCTGTCCAGCCCGTGTCATATTCACATCACATTTATTCTCTGGAAATGTATACCGGTCGGTTATTTTTCGTTAACCACGCAGCGAGCTTGATGGCCGGCCCAAATTACATGCAGTATGTGTAGTTACAGGAGCGAAGATGCAGTTTCGTAGAGTTTGCGTATTACTGGGTGCGCTCGCCATTTCGCTGGCGCTCTTCGCGGACGCCAAAGCGGCAACCCTCATCGATAAATCCCCGAGCTCGGTCGCCGCCGTTAATGAAGGTCTTCTTGTAGAAGAATTGGCATCAAAAGGCTTGAAGCTCGGCTCGCCTGTTTTCTTACGCGTTTACAAGCAAAGCTCGAAAATGGAGGTGTGGATCGCGCAGGGCCCTCGTTACGCGCTGTTCAAAACCTATCGCATTTGCCGCTGGTCCGGCGGCCTGGGCCCGAAAATGTACGAGGGCGACAGGCAGTCGCCGGAAGGGTTGTACCATATCACCTCCGAGGATCTGATTGTCAATCCGCGCTGGCATCGCGCGATGAATATCAATTATCCGAACAGGTTCGACGTCGTAAACGGCAGGGGCGGCTCGGGCATCCTCATTCATGGCAAATGCGGTTCGGTCGGATGCTTTGCGATCCAGGACAATAACGTCGAGGAAGTTTACGACGTCGTGCGGGCCGCGCTGCATAATGGCCAGGTCAGCATTCCCGTGCTAGCGCTGCCCTTCAGCTTCGCGAAATATGCGCCGGCTGTCGAAGACACCTTGAAGCTGAACGAGTTTTGGTCGGATCTTCGCCGCGCCGACATTCTCTTCAACCGCGACCACGTCCCTCCGACGGCGTGGATTTGCGATGGCCGCTACTATTTCGCGGATCGCCGCGGAGACAGCCATCGTCACGCCGTTCACCTGCCGGGCTGCAAGCCGCTCGATAAACCCATCACGCCGGAAGAGGCGGCAAGCCTGTCGGAGCAAAGCCAGTCGGTTCTCGCCGCCGCAATGGAAAGAAACAGGATGCTGGTTTCCGGCGCGGGGAGCAATGGCAAGGCGCTGATGTCCGCAGTGGATGTCTCCGCGGACCCCAAGGAACTCGTCGACAACGCGGTGAAAACCTGCAACCCGAAGCAGCTTCAATGCCGTATGCTTCGGACGGCCGTAAAGAGCCCAGCGATCTGCCCGACCAAATATCCGCGCTGCCGCACGGCCCAGGCCACCTACACCAAGGCCGTGGAATGCCCGCTTAAGTTTCCGCGCTGCCGCTTTTTTGTAGGCAAGACGCCGCGCATCGCCAGCAAGTCCATTAAGGTGAAGCAGCGCTAGAGCTGGTTGCCCTGTGTGCCGTCGTCCCGGAGAGCGCTTCAGCGCTTATCCGGGACCGTAACAGTCGCCAGCGCTTGAAACGGTCCCCGATAACGCCTTGCGGCGTTTCGAGGAAGACGAAGGGGGATGAGGGGCGCGCCACCGTCGGCTCAGGAGAGATCGATCGCGAAGCGCTTCAAATCCTTCAGCTCTACGATCTCAAGAGCGCGCTCATGGGTGGCGGCCAGTACAACCCGGGGCGGCCTTCCCGAACTCGAAAGCCTGCTGCCAGCGGGCGGCGCATAAACACCACCGGTCTCCCGCCTTCAGCCCCGGAAACGCATATTCGGGAACAGGGGTCGAAAGATCGTTTCCCACCGCCTTCGAGAAGGCGAGGAATTCTTCGGTCATGACGACACACACTGTGTGGGAGCCGTAATCCTGCGGGCCGGTGTTGCAGCAACCGTCGCGAAAGAATCCGGTAAGGGGGTTATTCGAACAGACCGCCAACGGCTCTCCGAAAACGTTCTTCTGGGGCTGCTCCTCGTCAAGCATATCCCTCAAAACCTTCGCTCCTTCACCAGATTGCGGGCGCCTATTTGGTCGGCGAAACCCTCACTAGCACGTCGATCCGCGTGATCTCCATGCCCTCTGGCGGCTTCGGCAGATTTTCCACCTTGACATTGGCCGGCTCGATATCGACCAGCGTTCCATCCTTTTCGAAGAAGAAATGGAAGTGATTGGATGTCTTGGTGTCGAAATACGTTTTCGAGCCTTCGATGGCGACCTCCCGCAGGAGGCCCGCTTCGACGAATTGATGAAGCGTATTATAGACGGTTGCGAGAGACACTGGCACGCCCTCCTTCACCGCCTCCGCATGGATCATTTCCGCGGTGAAGTGCCTGTCTCCGCGCCCGAACAAAAGCTCGGCCAGCGCGACGCGTTGACGCGTCGGGCGCAACCCTGTCATGCGCAGTCGCTCGCTTGGCGATTTGGGAAATCTTGTCGGCCATCTCTCGCAGCATTTCCTCGGCTCTAGCCTTGTACTATAAAGACGGGCGGCTTAACTCGCAAGCGCCGCACCCAACGAGCCCATTGCCAACAAAATTGGAGACAGGTTGCGGGCGACGCAAGGTGTGATAGTTAAGGGAACGCCTTGCCGGACTGCGGGCGTAATGAGAGTATAAAGGCATATGATGACAGAGCGGCGCCACAGCTACGACTACGAGGATTTGCTCGCTTGCGGGCGCGGCGAACTATTCGGCGCAGGGAACGCGCAGTTGCCGCTCCCGCCAATGTTGATGTTCGACCGCATTACGAGCGTCTCCGAGACTGACGGCGAGCACGGGCGCGGCCGTATCGTGGCCGAGATGGACGTGCGTCCCGACCTTTGGTTTTTCGCCTGCCATTTCAAGGGCGATCCCGTCATGCCCGGTTGCCTCGGGCTCGACGCGCTTTGGCAGATGCTCGGCTTTTTCCTTGGCTGGACAGGCGCGCCGGGCAAGGGCCGCGCTCTCAGCGTCGGCGAGGTCAAGTTCACCGGCATGGTCACGCCGAGCGTCAAGCGGCTGGAATACGTCGTGGATCTGAAGAGGGTCATCCGCCGCAAATTCACGCTTGGCGTCGGCGACGGGCATCTCAAAGCGGACGGCGCGCTCATATATTCCGCAAGCGAGTTGCGCGTCGGCTTGTTTGCCGGGGCCAATATGAGCATGCAAGCCGCCGGGTGAGGCGGACCGCGAGCATGAACAAAGCTGAGTTGCAAAAACGTGGGGTCTGACATGAGACGTGTTGCTGTCACGGGAATGGGCATCGTCTCGTCCATCGGTAACAACAGCCAGGAGGTGCTTGCCTCCTTGCGCGAGGCGCGCTCCGGCATCGTCAAAGCCAAGGATTACGCCGAAAGGGGCTTTCGCTCGCAGGTTCACGGCGAACCGAACCTCGACTGGGAAGGGATGATCGACCGCAAGGTGCGCCGTTTCATGGGGTCGGGCGCCGCCTGGAATTACATCGCGATGCAGCAGGCCATCCGCGATGCGGGGCTCGGCGAGAAGGACGTCAGCAACGAGCGCACCGGGATCATCATGGGCTCCGGCGGTCCCTCCGCGCGCGCCATCGTCCATGCCGCCGACACCACGCGCGAGAAAGGGCCGCGCAAGGTGGGACCTTTCGAAGTGCCGAAGGCGATGTCGAGCACGAATTCGGCGACGCTCGCCACCCCTTTCAAGATCAAGGGAATCAACTACTCGATCTCTTCGGCGTGCTCGACATCTGCGCATTGCATCGGCAACGCGGCGGAAATGATCCAATGGGGCAAGCAGGATCTCATGTTCGCAGGCGGCGGCGAGGAGCTGGACTGGACGCTCTCGGTGCTTTTTGACGCAATGGGCGCGATGTCATCAAACTTTAACGATACGCCGCAAAAAGCAAGCAGGGCGTATGACCTCAATCGCGACGGATTTGTTATCGCAGGTGGAGCAGGCGTTCTCGTGCTCGAAGAATTGGAAAGAGCCAAGGCCCGTGGCGCCAAGATTTATGGCGAGCTTGCCGGCTATGGGGCGAATTCGGATGGTTTCGATATGGTGGCCCCGTCCGGCGAAGGCGCGGCCCGCTGCATGAAACTCGCCATGCAGGGCCTCGACTGCAAGGTCGACTACATCAACCCTCACGCGACGGCGACGCCGATCGGCGACGTGAAGGAAATCGAAGCCGTGCGCGAGGTCTTTGGATCGAAGGCGCCGCTTCTGTCCGCCACCAAATCGCTGACCGGGCACTCGCTCGGGGCGGCGGGCGTTCAGGAGGCAATCTACTCGCTCCTGATGATGAACAACGGATTTGTGTGCGAATCCGCAAATATAGACGAGCTTGATCCGGTTTTCTCGGATATGCCGATTGTGCGTGAGCGACTCGATAATGTCGAACTCAACTGTGTGATGTCGAACAGTTTCGGCTTTGGTGGAACAAACGCTACTTTGATCTTCAAGCGCTACGACGGATAGAGCGTCGTCGCCGCAGGGTTTAGAAAGGCCTCGATCGATGACTGTGGTGGATATTGCAAAGCCGTCGCCATTGATGGCCGGTAAGCGCGGGCTGATTATGGGCGTGGCCAACGACAGGTCGATCGCCTACGGAATCGCCCGCGTGCTCGCAGGCCAGGGCGCGGAAATCGCCTATACCTATCAGGGCGACGCATTTGGACGGCGCGCCGTGCCGCTCGCGCAGGGGCTCGGCGGCAAGATCATCCTACCGTGCGATGTCCAAGACCTGAAATCGGTCGACGCCGTCTTTTCTGAACTCCAATCGCAGTGGGGCGGACTCGATTTCCTCGTCCACGCGCTGGCTTTCTCCGACCGCAACGAGCTGAAGGGACGCTACGCCGATACGACTCGCGAAAACTTCATCAACACGATGGTCATTTCGTGCTTCTCCTTCACGGAGATCGCCAAGCGCGCGGCGGCCCTGATGAATCGGGGCGGCTCGATGATTACGCTGACTTATGGCGGGTCGATGCGGGTCGTGCCGCGCTATAACGTGATGGGCGTGGCGAAGGCGGCGCTGGAGGCCTCGGTTCGGTATCTGGCCGTCGACTTCGGCCAGCAAAACATTCGCGTCAACGGCTTGTCGCCGGGACCGATGCGGACGCTCGCCGGCTCCGGCGTCTCGGATGCGCGGGTCATTTTCAACTACCAGAAGCAGCATTCTCCGCTCCGCCGGACGCCGGCTTTGGACGAGGTCGGCGGCGCGGCGCTTTACCTTCTTTCCGATCTTTCCACGGCCGTCACCGGCGAAATCCACCATGTGGATTCCGGCTACAATATCGTGGCCATGCCCCGAATCGAAAGCCTCACCGACAATGGCGAAGGGACGGGGGAAGACTCGGGAAACGGTCTTCATAGGGTCCAGCGCGCCGCGGAGTAACCGCTCCGCCGCGCTTTGAAAGGACCCTTCAGCCGTGGCCGATATTTTGCCGGTGACCGAGAAGGACACGGCAGAGAGGTCGCGGCTGATTCGCGAGGCGACTCACATCTTTTTCGAGACCGCGAACATCAAGGTCTTCGAATCGCCCTCGGCTCAAGACGCCTTCTATCAACGCTGGTTCGGGCATTACCTCGCAACCGACCCAGCCTCTTTCCTGCTGGCCTTGGATGAGAACGGCGCCGCGATCGGCTATCTGGCAGGCTGTCTCGACAGCTTTTCGGAGCCTGCGCGAATCATTATCAGCGACATCCCGTTCTATACGCCTGCTTTCTGCGCCGCGCTTCGGGATCATCCCTCCCACTTCCATATCAATGTAAAGCCTGGATATCAGGGCAAGGGCGTGGGGCGGCAGCTTATGTCAGCCTTCTTCAAACTCTGCCGGGATCGTGGTTCGCCCGGCATTCATGTCGTCACCGGAGCGAAATCGCGCGCCGTCACCTTTTATCGCGCCTGCGGGTTCACGCCTTTCGCCGTTCCTGACGCAGCCCCCGATCTCGCCCTTCTCGTTTACGCCATTCCTGCGCCGTGATTCGGCCTGATCGCGACCCGATTGCCGCCCAAGCCGAATAACTACGATAGCTTTGGCTTGGAGCAAAGAAAGGTCATGGCGCCATGTCCGTACTTGTCCGCATTCATTGGCATCTCTTAAGCATTCTGTTTCTTGGCCTGCTGGGCGCGCCCGTTCATGCACAGCAGCACATCAAGCTCGCGGTCGAGCCGAGTCAGTCCGTGCTCGCCGCTGGCCAGAACAACAAGGCCTATCTCAGGGTCAAGCTCGAGGGCCTTCCCTATGAGGAATCGGCGTCGCGTCCGCCGGTCAACGTCTCGCTCGTGATCGACCGGTCCGGCTCCATGACGGGCGCCAAAATCGAGCAGGCGAAAGAAGCCGCGATCCTCGCTCTTTCGAGACTATCCCCGCAGGATCGCGTGTCGGTCATCGCCTTCGATCACCGCGTGGAGGTCCCCGTTCCGGCCGGTCCCTTCCAGAATTTCGAAGAGATGAAAAGACGGATCGAGGCGATCAGGCCAGGCGGCCAAACGGCGATTTACGCCGCCGTCCGCCAGGCCGGTCAAAGCGTCGCCGAAGCGGTCTCGCCCGACCGAA
This sequence comes from uncultured Alphaproteobacteria bacterium, assembly GCA_963819665.1. GTDB lineage: Bacteria > Pseudomonadota > Alphaproteobacteria > Rhizobiales > Rhodomicrobiaceae > Rhodomicrobium. The sequence continues at coordinate 76,062 of CAWFXN010000024.1, read as the reverse complement.
TCAGCCGGGTGATCCTCATGTCGGATGGGCAGGCCAATGTCGGCCCAAGCTCCCCCGCTGAGCTTGAGCAGCTCGGCCGCGAACTGGGCAGCCAGGGGATCGCCGTCACCACCATCGGCCTCGGCCTCGATTACAGCGAGGAATTGATGACGCGGATGGCGCTTGCGAGCGACGGCAATCACGCTTTTGTCGAGAACCCCGAACAACTCGCGGACATCTTCAACAAGGAGTTTGGCGACGTTCTCTCGGTTGTCGGCCAGGACGTCGATATCGAAATCATCTGCCCGGAAGGCGTGACGCCGCTGCGCGGGCTCGGGCGCGATGTGAAAGTAGACGGCCGCCGCGTCAGCTTCCGGCTCAATCAGATCGGCGGCAAGCAGGAGCGCTATCTCGTCATCGAGCTTGAGGTCGCCAAGGGCAAGGCTCAAGGCAGCGGCGCGATTGCGGATGTGAACGTCTCCTATCTCGACCCAAAGACGAAGGCTCGCGCCAAAGTCGCGGGGACCGCGCAAGTCAGCTTCAGCGCCTCGTCCGAGGAGGCGACGCGCAGCGCCAATGCAAGCGTGGCGGCGGACGTGGCGGCGCAGCTTGCCAATGAGCGCAGCGAGAAGGCCGTTCTGGCGCGGGACGCAGGAAAGGTTGCGGACGCCAAGCTTGAGCTTGAGCAGAATGCGGCGACCTTGCGCGCCGAAGCCAACCGCCTTCAGGCGCAGTCGCCGGCCGCAGCCGCGCCTTTGCGCAGCCTCGCGGACAAGAACGAAGCCGACGCGAGGGCGCTTTCGTCCGAGAACTGGAATGCGCAACGCAAGTCCATGAAGGCGGACCAATACCGCAGCAAGACCCAGCAGAATTATTAGGGCTCGGGTGCGCCGGGCACATTTGGGCCGCGACGACGCCCGCGTCCGTTCGGACGCGGGCTGCTATGGGTTTGAGGCTGAAAGTCGACCTTTGCGGCCCCTTTTTTCAGGTGTCCCCTGTGGGAGAAGTAAGCGACAGTTAATCGACGTTGCAGAACGTGTTTAGGGTTTGGAGCAACTCATGTAAATCCGAAGGCAAGTTCTCCTTGTTAAAGGAGGTCACAATTCCAACCTGAGTTAAGGATGCAGAGAACTCATTCTGCAGCATATAGTTTAGGTCAGACAGCACCTGCTTTCCTGGTGAAATTTCAATTCTACCTTCAAGCGTCTTCCAAATTTTATCTGCGTTGCGGTACGCCTGTTTAATTATAGTTGCTTCGTCCAAGCCCGTCCCCTTCTTAAATTTATTTAGTTTGCTTGATCTCTGAGAGAAAACTTCATCCTTTAGTACCTCGGTAATGCCCATTATCAATTCTTCCACACGTTCCAATGAGGGAGCGGCAATTTCCGACTTGCGTTCTTGAAGCCTTTTGGCAAGAGCCTTGCAAAGGACGCCAGGCTCAAGCAAGTAGTTTTCTATTTCCTTTCTTTTTAGTACGTGAGCTTGAATTGATTTATCATTTAGTCGATCTAAGAATGCTGTTACTTCCTCGTCGCTCCTGTAATCTCGATCAAAAACACAAAAGATATCTATTTCCAAGCCTAGAATCTCTTTGAAGGCCCATACGGCATGCTCAGCTAAAGGCCATCTCGAAAACCCGCCAAGTTTTATGATGGGGACAGCAGAGCTGTCGTTGAGTGAATTGAAGCCAAAACGCGCAGCCAAACGCCTCAGGAGCCGCCCGTCTGTTCCCTCAACAAATATAACCCTTTTTGCTTTTGCGATGCGGGCGAAGTCGGCGTTGGCGCCTGACCCGATATATTCAAACAGTTTGCTATAATGCTCGTCGGTACTAACCCGGGTCCCGGATTTGTTTTCTGGGTTAATTGCGACAACTTCTCTCGGTTCTGCCTCATTGATAATTTCCACGGAATGAGTCGCAACGACAAATTGAGAAAAAGAGTCGCGAATGTTTTGAAGCAATTTTCTCTGTAGATCGGGATGGAGATATACATCGGGCTCATCGATAACAAGGATTGAGTTTGCCTCAGCACGCCGCAAATGCGTCTGTATTTGAAGCCAGGCCTGAAAGCCAAAGCCAGCCCAATTCACCTCCCGATCGCGGTTGTTTTCACTGTAGAACATTTGAACGATGGGAGGCTGCGACTTGACGAGCTCAGGCTTCCTGAGATCGATTGTTTTCCAAGTTGCCCTTATTTCCGTCCGGAATCTTTCAAACTCGAGGTCAGTCTCTCGCAGCCAGATATTTCTAAGTACGCGGCTTGCTAACTTACCAACCCAATTCCTCTGCACCGTTTCGTTACCGACATGTAACTCTTCGGCCTCTAAAGCGGATAGCGTGGGGACGATAACAAATTTCACCGCGAAAGCGCGGCGAAAAGTTGAGCTCGTTGTCAGACGGGGACCACCCATGTCGATGTAAAAGCGCGTTAGTTTATCTGGGTGCATCCGAATAATCGCCTGCTTTTCATTCATCACAAATTTGAGCACGGCGTCGTTATCAGAATAGTCGTGTGTGATGTTTGAAAGCGAAACTGGAAGTACACTGTCTGGCACCTCGTATCCATCAAAAACACCGGATCCTGGAATGTCCAAAAGACGTGGGTTTCGGGTTCTTGAATGCCTCAAGCACGCCTCTAAAATCCGAAGCGCGTCAAGGTGCTGGATTTTCCCGAGTTATTAGGCCCGACTAAAATATTTCCCGGCTGCAAGACCAGGCGGAAACGCTCAAAGCGCCGGAAGTTCTCCAAGTGAATCTGATTGATCAAGTTAGCCTCGGTCACTAATTTTTGTAAAATGAATGACAAACTTGAAGGCAAAAGCCGTCATGAACGTGGCCGCGGCGAAGTCACTGTAAAGAAAAATGAAGCCGGCTCACGCAAACAGTGAGCTCATATGAAATGTGTCTAATCAGTTCCGGTTCGGACAAACGAACAGCAGATTGTTGTAAAATTTCAAAGTACCGCAATCGACCCGCGATGAAACAGATCCAAGCGTTTGCGAAGCCATGAACGTTTGCCTCACGGACGCCTTCCTCCCGCGCTTCGTTATTACGGCCAAGGAAGAGCGACCCGGCCTCGTCGCGGGCGAATGCACATGCGTTCCAAGTGACGCCCGCACGGCGCAAAGTCCTGCTGTCCGGGTAAAAGGATCGTTGCCTGGCGTGGCCGCGCCAGGATGTTCATCGCTTTGTAGTTAACAGAGGCGCGCCGGAATTATTTCCGGTCACGTATTTGGTTAGAAATTGGTATATCCCGCGCGAAGCGCAGGCCCGCTGCGCCTTTGACCGGGCAGCGATGCGTTGCCTTAAGCCATTGAAACCAACCATTCTTTTATCGTTAACAAATTACCCATTAAATTAAATTTAATGCCGGATTTTTTCGGCCTTATGTATCAAGCGCACCAAGATAGTTTTCTATCCGGTGCAAAGGCCAAGCTCAGCCATTCTCAGCAAAAAGGAGAGGTGATATGAAGCACCTCTCACAAGCATGGATTAAGGCGATGAGCGAAGTTGACCGAATAGTTTTGTCGAAAATAATTAGAGATGAGCATAAAACCAATGGCCCCAGAAGCTCGATAGACGATTATTTTGAAGTTTTCTCAGCTGAGCAAATCCTAAAGAGTTGCGGCGTTGATATAGATGTCGGGCGGATCGATTCAGGAGTTGTGGGTGGCGGAGGTGATGGAGGTGTCAATTCTATTTACCTGTTCGGCAACAACCTCCTCATTATGGAGGATACTGATTTAGCCTTATTTGGTAATCAGCAAATAAGCGTTGATTTATATATCGTACAATCAAAGCACAGGAACTCATACACGGAAGCTGCTATCCAGAAGCTTGAGGACTTCGTCGAGAAGTGCCTGAGACTGGACGCTGACACAAAGAAAGTTTCGTCAAAACTTTTCAATAAGGAAGTTATCAGAAAGGCGGAAAAGTTCAAAGAGCTTATAGACCAAGTTGCATCAAAAAGGCCTACCGTAAAAATAAGATTTTTTTATGCCGCATTAGCTGAGGTGCTTGACGAAAAGGTTAAGCTCCGAGCAAATTGCTTAATTGAAAAATGCCAGTCTATCTTCTCATTTGCTGAGACATCTTTTGACTTTTTGGGATCATCTGAGCTTCTGAAGTGGTATTTTAAAAAACCAGACAAAGACATAACTCTTCATACAGAAGACAATCTTCCGATCTCTTCTGAGTTTGGGACAGCATATCTATGTGTAGTTCCTCTGAGTAACTTTTTCAATTTTATTGTTGATGATAGAAAACAATTAAGGAGCCAAATATTTGAGGCGAACGTTCGTGATTATCTTGGACGAGCGCACGTGAACAAAGAAATCTCAGAAACCTTAAACGGTGACGGCAAAGAACAATTTTGGTGGCTAAATAATGGCGTGACCATCATTTGTTCTAAAATATGGTCAACGGGAAAACCCGTACACATCACTGATCCTCTTGTCGTTAACGGCCTTCAAACATCGCACATAGTGTACAAGCACTTTAGCGACCCAGCCAAGCGTGATAAACGCTCAATTTTGATCCGCGTGATACAATGCACTGACGCGTCTAGCATCGACAGGATCATCAAGGCAACAAATAGTCAGACTGAGATAAAACCAATACACCTTCATTCAACCGAGCCAATCCATAGAAAAATTGAAGTTTCCCTCAAAGACTATGGATTTTACTACGACAGGAGGAAGAATTTTTATAGAAATCAGGGAAGATCTGTGCCGGAAATAGTGACCATTCAGCAAATGGCCCAAGCTGTTGTGGCGGTATTGCTACAAAGACCAGCCGACGCTAGGGCTCGCCCTTCGACGGTTGCTGACCGCATATACAACTCAATTTTTTCCGATAAGCATCCAATTGACCTCTATGGAAAGTGCATCTGCATTGCAAGAAAAGTAGATGTATATTTAGGAGGCGTCGAACCCAGTAAGAGAACTATAACAGACATCAAATTTTACTTGGCGACTTTCGTCTCCTGCTTGGTCCTTAAGACCGCAAAGCCAACTCCTCAATTGATTAGCAACATGGAGCTGGGAGCTATTACGAATGACGTATTGGAGGAGGGCTACAAAACTGTATTACCACTCTACGAAAAATGCGGCGGCAACGATGAAGCAGCGAAGGGGACCGCGCTAACGGAGAAGTTGATGAAGGAAATCGCAAGGCGATTTATTGATCCCCACAGGCCAATTCGGATCCCAGCGAAAGCCAAGCAATAATTCACTGATTCTCCACTATTGGTGGATCCTCAAGCCTCACATTCTGCGAGCCAATAGCCGCAAAACATTGGAGCAAAAACGCAGCCGTGAACCCGCCACGGCTGATTTTGTTTGCGATGTTCCTCTCCGTCTCCGGTGTGCCCATAGCCGCGAGACGTTCGGCTAATTCGCGATAGCCGACGTTCTTCCGTTTCAACTCAGACTTCAAAAGCGCCTTGGCTTGATCAGCCCAAACGTCTTCGCGCATCGCACTCTCCATCGAATCCAATGAGAATATCATCATATTCGATGTTTTTCTCCTTGACAACGATACAATATGTCATCATAACCGATGTGAAATATATCGGATTTGATGATGTCTTCTCACTTTCTCCTCAGCGCGGCAGCCCGCACGATAAGCCTCCGGCAGGTATATGCCGGCGGTGAGGAGAAAGCTTACGAGATGTTCTGCCGGATGCGCTGGGCCGATACAGAAGGAAAGCCCGTTTGTCCGCGCTGTGGCGGTCTTGACGCCTACACGATCACGACACGCCGCAAGTTCAAGTGCAAGGCTTGCACGCACCAATTCAGCGTCACAAGCGGAACGATCCTTGCTGGACGCAAGATGGCCTTCGTTGACCTCCTTGCCGCGATTGTCATCCTCTCGAATGCGGTCAAGGGCGTCTCCATGCTTCAGCTTTCCCGCGACCTCGATTGCCAATACAAGACGGCTTTCGTTCTCGCTCACAAGCTTCGTGAAGCCATCGCCTCTGAAATCAAGGGCGCAACACTTTCCGGCACGGTCGAAGTGGATGGCGCTTACTTCGGCGGTCACGTCCGCCCCGCAAACGAGAAGGTGAACCGGATTGATCGCCGTCTTGCCGAGAACCAGACCGGCAAGCGGCGCGTCGTGATCGTCGCTCGCGAGCGTTGCGGCCGGACCATTACGACAGTGACCAAGACCGAAGCGGATGGTCTTGCGTTCGTTGAGAGCGTCGTGTCTCCGAATACGACGATCCATGCTGATGAAGCCGCGCATTGGGATGCGCTGCACGCGAAATACGCCACGAAGCGCATCAACCACCAACAAGCCTACAGCCTCAACGGCGCCTGCACGAACCAGGCCGAGAGCTTTTTAGCCCGCCTTCGGCGGATGGTTGTCGGCCAGCATCATCATGTTAGCTCGCAATATCTCTACCAGTTCGCCAATGAAGCGGCTTGGAAGGAGGATCACCGTCGTCTTTCGAACGGAGAACTAAGCCGCAAGAAGCTCGCTCTTGCGATGGCGCATCCTGTGAGCCGCGTTTGGGCTGGGTATTGGCAGCGCGCCAATGTCTAGACTGTCAGAGTTGCGATAAACTTTTTAACCGCCTCCTTGTAGCGATCTAACGGCTCGTCATTGACCTGCGGTGTAGCATCGTAAACGTCATATCTCCCTGGTGTAAGCTTATATAAGGGCTTGCCCTGGTGAGAACACACAACTGCCACCGAATGGCTGTCTGGTACATCAGCGAACTTTGGACCATCATCCCCAAAAGCGTGTGGCATTGACTTTTGCAAATTACGCGTGCGACGCTTGATTTCATCGAACATTGCGCCGAAAGCTTTGCTCGCTTTCTTGTTATATTGTGTTGACCGACTGAGAACTACAGAGTGAATAGCTGGCAATTCCATTCTAAAGCTTTTCATCTTGGCTGGGAAATTGGCTGCGCCGTAATCCTTGCCACTGGTCACGCCATAGACGAGAGAACCAACGTTATCAATCGCTCTCGCAGATGAACCATCGCTTGAGCACGGTATGATCAATGAATCCACGGCCACCATTGCCAGTTCTGTGTAGGCTGAGAAACTGGGGTTGCAATCCACAAAGACGCTTGTATCAACGCCCAAGTGCGTTTCGCATTCAGAAATCAAATCATCGAGCCAACTGTGCACATTCATCCAGGACTTCTACAGGCAAAAGCTGTCCGCTGATTTGGCTTATAACTTGAGCCTGCAATTCGAGGCTTGGGTCACCAGCCAACAAATACAAATTTGACGGCAAGTTAGGATTGTATGTCGATGCTTTTATCAAGAAATCCTTTTCTCTGCCCGTTTTTGTGTGCGGTAAACTGATTCTGGCGTCGAAGTAACCGCCTATTGTTTTTCTTTCTTGAATTAGCTGATCAAGACGTTGAGAGCCTATTCCGTTTCCGCCCAAAATGATTTCAGACAGATTGGCCTGAGGGCACATGTCCGCCACCAGAACGTTTCCGCCATTCATTCTTGCGATTTCTGTGCTTAGGATAAAAGACAAGAACGTCTTTCCCACGCCCCCCTTGTTGTTCCATAAAGCATAGCGCATTGGGACAAGCCTTTTTTGTTCGGACATGAGGATCCTATGGAATTTATTTTGCTATAACAAAAGCAAAATGAGGCTGTTGGTGGGGAGGACGCATTTTCATTGCAAAATGCGTCGTCACCCTGGAATCCAAAATCTTAAGAGTCAAGCGCGATACGCTGATAACGAAGGTCAACAACAAGTTACTTACGCTAGCCGCCAGACCCGTTCCTTGCCCTTGCGTTCCTGTAGGACCTGCCCCCGATCTATAAACCGATACATGGCCATCATGCAGCGCTGCCGGATGGTCGCGGCCAGGTCGGGATCGCTGGCGTCGAAGCCTTCTTCCTTGATGATGATGGCCGCCAATTGATGCGTGTCCAAGCCTTCAGGATTCACCCGCAGAGCGTCGAATATCAACCTTGAGACGGTTCCCCTTTTGAATAATCGGTTGCCCTCTGTGCGCGGCGTGGCCTCGAACATGCGCATGACCTTTGTCACCGTCTCCAGCTCGTTGCGTTGAGCCTTGATCTCTTTCTTAAGGGCGGAGATGCGCTTCTTGATCTCTTCCTGCTTTGCCTTTAGGGCGCTTATGACGTGGGGTTCTGCCATCCTCTAAATTTAGAGGATAAAGCTTTGATTAAGCTAGTTTTTCGTTGGTGCGCTTGCTACATAAGGCCGGATTTTTTTTCTTTACTGGGACGCGCAAAAATCCGTTAAATATATTTCGGCTTCACAAATTAACGCTCGCGCTGGGCCGGAACGCCCTAGGCGCAGGCGGCGCCGATGGCGTTGCGAGCGGTCTTTTCCTCATATTTATCAGGGGTAGGAGCGGGCTCACGCTCTCGTTAACCTCCCGGCAAGGCGCTTTCGGCGAAGATCTTTCATAAGAGGGAACGAGAACGAAAGCGTAAGGGACAAGTTGACAAACACATGCCGCCACGCGCCCGATGCATACAAAACAACGGAGGCCTGTATACGATTAAGCGCACAAGTCGGGACACCGCCCGATGGTGACTGTTACTGCCCGGCGTCGGTCTCGATCAGCCGGAGCTTTCCGCTGTCTCTTTGGGCGTTCGGGATCGCGGGCTCCGCGTCGAAATCGAGGCCTTCGATCTCCTGAAGCGAGCGCCCCGCGATGCCCTGCATATCCCCATACATGCCTGCCGTCGCGTCGATCACGCCCCGGATTTGCTGCTCGCGCTTGGCCCATGCTTTCTGCATCGCCTTGCGCTCCTTTTCGAGGTCGCCCTGCATTTCGCCGAACTTCTCGACGATGGCCTCCACGCGGTGGCGGAAACGCGGCCCCGTCAGATACTGGTACATCGCCTCCATCTTGGATTGCTGCCCCTCGCCCGACTTCCGCGCGGCCGTGACCTCGATCAACTGGCAGCGAATCGCGATGGCGAGCGCGACCGCGCATTTCGGCGATGCGACCCAGATGCCGTCGATCTGGCCGAAGGTTTCGATGGTTTTCGGCAAAGCCTGGCTGACGATGATCGCGGCGTCGGCCTTGGCCATGCGCTGGTCGTCGCGCAGCTTTTGCAGCCAGCCGTCGCTCCAATTGCGAGTGCGCTCTGATTCCCAAAGGATTTTTCCGCAGGCTTGCCCGAAGGGCGTCGTCACGAGCTGGATCGCGTCGCCGCCAAACTCCCCCTTCGGCACGGGCGTGATCGTGTCATGCGGAAAACTTGCCCGGAGCAGCGCCTCAAGTTGCAACTCCTGCACCTCGCCCTGGAGTTGCTGCGACCCCTGTTCGGCTTTCCGCTTCAGGTCCTCGATCTGTTTTTGCATCGAAAGGATCGTCTGCTCTCGTTCCTGGACCTTGAGCAGAAGCGTCTCCTCCGCCGCCGCTTTCGCGCGTTCCTGGATTTCGGCCTGCTTTTCCTGCACGCGCTTTTCGACCGTCAGGTCGAGTTCCCGCTCTTTGTCGGCAAGCTCGCGCTCCTTGCGGACAGCCTCGGCTTGAGCTTTCTGCGCCTCCGCAAGTTTCGCCTCGCGCTCTTTGAAAGCCTGGGTCAACTCCTGGAGTTGCTGATCCTTGAGATGGAGGTCGACGGAAACAGCGGCCCGCGCTTTTCTGGCCTCTTCCTCCGCAAGCTTCTTTCGCTCCCCCTTCAGCCGTTCGGCAAGCTCCGCGTCCATCGCTTCCTTTGCCTCTTTCATCGCGGCTTGCTGCGTCCGGATCGCGGCTTCGCGCTTGGCGATTTCGGCCTCTTTCGAGCGCAGCTTCTGGTCGCTTTCGCGCCTTACAGCCTCGATAAGCGGAGCGGCCAAGGTTTCCGTGAGCTTGACCTCGGTCCGGCAGTTTGGGCAAACGATCGACGGTTCCAAGCGCAATCCCTCCCCTCGCTTTGCGCGGGAGCCTAGCGCGACTCGCGCGCCATGCCTTGTCCGTTATGCCGCTATCAACCGGGATCTTCAGGCGGCCCTCCCGTTCCGCGACGAGCATCCCCATCTCAGCGGGGCTGGCAGCGAGAGCCTCCGCTCCGAACGGGAAGTAAATGGCTTATAAACGACGAAAGCCCGGCCCAATTTTCACTCGCATAACTCAATAACACATACATCATGCGTTCCATGTATACTGAAACGGAACCGGACAGCGTCGACGCTGACATGAAAAGCCCGTTGGACGAAGGAGTATCACGTATGGTGGACTGGATCTCTCGATTCTGGCGCACGAGTGTGATCGGTTCCTTTCTGGCCGGGCTTCTGTTTCTTCTCCCGATCGTCCTTACCGTTTTCATCGCCGCCTACATCGTGAATTTTGTGCGAGGCGCTATCGGCCCCGGCACGGTGCTTGGCGACTTCCTGACCTGGGGCGGGACCTATATTCTCGGCCCCAGCCAGGATACCTTGGCGTTCTGGCTCGGCGTCGCCATCGCCTTGGCCGGAATTTGGTTGCTGGGCCTGATCGTGAAAACGAGGGCCAAAAGCATTATCCAGAACTATCTCGACAGACTGTTTTCACGGGTGCCGCTCATCCGGTCGATTTACAGCCCGGTTTCCCGCGTGGTGCGGCTGGCGACAAACAGGACCGGGGCGCCGGGCGACCTTTCGGGCATGAGCGTTGTGTCATGCCGCTTTTTTGGCTCCAGTGAGACCGCCGTCGACATCCTTGCCCTTCTCGCAAGCCAGCAGCTCTATCTTATCGCAGGCGAACGGCGCAGGCTTGTCTATCTTCCGGCCGCTCCGATACCCATGTCGGGCGGCCTTGTATTCGTCGCCGACACGGCCATCACGCCCGTCCCCGACATGAAGGTCGACGATCTTCTGAAGATTTATGTGTCGCTCGGCGCGCTGGCCCCGGAAGTCATTCCAAGGGCCGATTCCCACGCCACTCTTCCTCTCGCCACACAGCCAGGCCCACGGCCGCCATCGGCTTCTTCCCTTGCCAAATCGGAGGAACGTGTTTAACAACAAACAGTCTTCGCAAGAGCAATACAGGCGTGGACACACGCCCCCATACACATTATAGCTTGGGGGATCAGGGTGAGGCGGGCGCATAGCTCAGTTGGTAGAGCAGCTGACTCTTAATCAGCGGGTCCAAGGTTCGAATCCTTGTGCGCCCACCAAAGAAAAGCCAAGAAAATCGTCGGTTTAAGCCGCTTCCCCAAATCGTCACCGAAGGCACTTCAAGCGCAGAATCGTCACCATGTCGTCACCGTAAAAAGCTTTGTGGCGTCGTTGCCTCGGCGAAACGTCTGACAATCCGCCGATTCTCAGGACAACATGACCGCGCGGCAAGGGGTTGTCGCAATGCCCGGCATGCGACATGAATGCTGGCTGATACGCGTCTACTCGCTTTGAATACCGAGGCGGCGTTCAAAGAATCGTCACGGTCGAATTGTCACGGAAGCGTTGGGATTGGCGGCTGAAGGCGACAAATTATGAAGACCTGCCAAACCTACACCTTCAACGAGGCCAACGTCTGCCAAACTCAGCCATCGCCGGCGGCTTGGTGGGGTTCGAGGCGATTCGCGCTATGAGTGAAGAGAAGCGCCGACGAGGCGAAAACAGGATGTTCGCGATAACAATTTTGGAGGAGGAGCGTCTTCGGCTTTGGTTGCGCATCCGCCGAGCAGCATCAGGTGATATCTATTATCTTCTGCCTCATCGAAGGGCTGGAGCGGACTGGAAGAAATGGGATCCTCACGGCAGCTGGCACAAAAGCGGTGCTTATCACCACAAAAGCTTTAATCACAAGTCGATGGCTCAGCAGCGTCAAAAGCCGGACCGGAATTTTGCGGGGACAGAAAACTTCGTCACGCTGGGTCTCGCTTCCGACGAGCTAGCCTTTCTTGGGACATGTGAGCGTTCAGATTTTGCGGCGACAATGGAAATCCCATCGACTTTGTTGGGCAGACGAAAATATGAAACCCTATTGTCGATCGATTTAGCAGGAGACGAAGCCGAGCCTATTATTACACCGGGAGCAAAAATTTTGGCCCAGAAAGCCTTTGACGATGAGCGGCCCATTATCTTGGCCACATTTTTCCTGGCCACGTAACAATGTCGACCGACTTCAGCCTTTTCCGCGCCCGCTCCACCGAAGCCTGCTTGGTGTGCGGCATGAGATCGGAGGCGTTTATCGCAGCATCGGCATGTCGTCGCGCTCTCGATCTTGAATCCGTAGGGGTGTTGCGCGCCCTCGATCTATCGCGTCTGCCAGATCGCTGATCGGCTCGATGTGAGCGTGGATTGGTTGGTCGGGCGCACTGACGTGATGGGGTTGCCGAAAAGCAATGGGAAGCTGCTCCTTAGCCTTCGTCTGATTTTGGCCAGGGGATGATCGCCCCGGCTCCCATCTCGAACGGCTCCCGGTGCCGAAATTGCCAGCAGCGTTGAAGTTCCTCAAACACGTGCTCGGCGAGGCAGCCTGCCGTTGGCTTACTGCAGCTTTATGGCTTTCGGCGGCGGCGCATGCTTGAAGGATTGCAAGGCCAAGCGGATATCGAAGAGAAGTGCTTCTTCCGGGGTGTCGAAAGACGGTTGGACGATGGTCGGCGTCGGTATGAAAGCTCAACTCATAGCTTCGGCGCCCCTCGGCTTGGCAATGTGAACCGTGTGAAACAGCTCGGCCTCTTTCAGCTCGACACGTGTGATCGCCACGATCAGCGCTTCTCGGCTGGTCGCGGCCTGGATCTCCATCTCAACGGATCGGTGGCCGCTTTCGCTCCGAAGGGTGATATCGACAAGCCAAGAGCATTCCTGGTGCCGGTCTAGTTCTTCCGGAATGGCGGTCGGAAGCGAGTCTTCGTCCGGATCTCGAAGCACATATCCGCGGCCCCAGACGGTCTCGATATACTGCTGGCCATTGTTCGCCATCGCGAGCTTCTTGCACAGCTTGGCGATGGACTCCTCGATGAGTTTCAGCCCGCCCTCGTCGACGCCACCGTAAAGGTGGTTGAGGAACATCTCCTTCGTGAGTATCGTGCCCTTGCGAAGAGAGAAAAACTCCAGCATCTGGTATTCTTTGCAGGTCAGATGGACGCGGATGCCATCTACTTCCACGTTCTTGGTGTCTAGGTTCACGACCAAGCTGCCGGTCCGGATAATGAACTGGGCGTGACCTTTAGACCGGCGGACAATGGCGTGAATGCGGGCGACGAGCTCATCCTTATGGAACGGCTTGACCAGGCAATCGTCGTCGCCAAAACCAAAACCGCGTACATTATCGTCCACCCCGCCCGACCGGGACATGATTAGGATCGGCGTCTTCACCCTGCTGCCGCGAAGAGCGCGAAGAAATTCATATCCGCTAATGTCAGGGAGCCCCAAATCGACGAGGATGATATCGTAATCGTAAATCTTGGCGAGATCGATGCCTTCCTCTCCAAGGTCAGTTTGGAAAACGTTAAAGCCATCCGACAAAAGCATCAGCTCGATGTTCTGAGCCGTCGCGCTGTCGGATTCAATGAGAAGCACCCTCAAGCCCGGACTCCTTTTGGCACATCAAACTCAACCAAACGCCGCATTGTTGTTGCCCCTTTCATTGAGTGATTACCCAATCATGCTGCTGGAGAATAGATTAGCTGCTGGGAGTAATCCTTATATCTAATATTGTATAGCCTGTCCGATGTTCGTTTTGAAGAGATAGACATGGCTTATTCCGCCGTCCTCTCCGACGCGCGGGACGCTTTGCGCCGGGCTGAAAGCCTCGCGGCTCGCGTCCGCGGCGTCTACCTCTCCGCCGGATGCATTCAGGGGGCGGTCGGTGTCGTATCGCTCTCGCTTCCTCGGGTCTGAAGGCGCACGACGTTTATAGGCTGGCTCGGATCGCAGGCCGCCTCGATGTGAGCGTGGATTGGCTGGTCGGACGTTCCGATGTGATGGAACTGCCGAAGAGCAAAGGGAAGCGGGTTTCTTAGCCTTCGCCGAATGTGTTCCATTTTTGTTCCCATGGGCTATAATGCCCGCATGCCCACGCCGGCCGCCGTCGAACCGCCCACACCAGAAAACGTCCACCTCTATCGGGCCGCAGTTCTGGCATCGCGCAAAGCGAAGATCGAGGAGCTACGTCGCAACGATGGCAATCACAAGCTCGTCAACACGCACGCGCCCAAGCATGCCGCTGCGATCGCTGTGCGCGAGCTCGCGCCGGAAATGACCTATGATGAGGCATGGCAGCTTGCACACAAGGCCACGTCCTGGGCCGCGCAGGCGCACCATCATTGGTTCTGGCGGGGCATTTAGGCGCGCCCCCCGTCAATGGTCTTTTGCCTTTAGAATCTTCGCAATCACGGCCTCGGCCTCCGCCATCGTCATCGGCTTCTGGTTCGGCTCTTTGGCGAGAACGATTGGATTGACGCGAAGGCTCTCGCGCCCGTATTCCACTTCCATTGAAGCGTCGGCATCCCGGAATGGCAGCAGGTTCTTCTGGTTCAGGACGCGCGCCGTTATCTTGTTCAACTTCGCCGCCAGCTCGAGAACGCCGAGGCGGCCGCCGCTGCCAATCTCAATCTCTATCATCACTTTCATGCCTTTCCTCCCTCAATGCTTTTGTCCAGCGCGGTGATCTCGTCGGCAAGAAGGTGCGCCACCTCGTTCAGCATCCTTGCGCCCTCGATATAGGCGCCGCCAAGAAAGACGCCCCTGACGGCTTCGATCAACAAATTGGCTTGATACAGCTTCTCCCGCGCGTCGGTCAGTTCGGCAGTTGCCAACCCGCTGACCACGCGCCAGTTAAACCGCATCTGCCACGCGGCCGCTCATGTGGCGGAGATCGGCAAGCGCGTTTCGCTCCACACTCTAAGGCACAGTTTTGCGACGCATCTTCTTGAGCAGGACATCGACATCCGCGTTATCCAGGTTTTGCTCGGCCATGCGAAGCTCAACACGACGGCGCTTTATACGCGCGTGGCCACAAGCACAATCCGCAAGGTCATAAGCCCCTTGGACCGGCTTTCGCTGCTTGAGAAGCGGAGCGATCCGCCGGCGTAAGCGCCAGCGGCCATGCCGCGGCCTGTGCTTGAGGTTGCGGAGATTTTCCGCAGCCATGGCCCCGCCTGGCGCAAGGCCAACGCCGGGCATCTGAGCCTCGGGCAGTTGAAAGCGATGGCCGCCATCGAAGCCTGCCGCACGGCGGAGCTTGGCGGTCATGTCGCGGCTTGCGAGGACTGCGGCCACGCCGTCATCAGCTACAACTCCTGCGGCAATCGGCACTGCCCGAAGTGTCAAGGAGCAGCGGCTCGCCAATGGCTGGCGGAGCGCGAGGCCGAGCTTCTGCCGCTGCCCTACTATCACCTCGTCTTCACACTACCGTCGGCGATCGGCGCCATCGCATGGCAGAACAAGGCGGAAGTCTATGGCCTTCTGTTCAAAGCGGCGTCGGAGGCCATGCTCACCATCGCCGCCGATCCCAAGCATCTGGGCGCCCGGATCGGCATCACGGCGGTGCTGCATACGTGGGGATCGGCGCTCACCCACCATTCGCATGTCCATATGATCGTGCCCGGCGGCGGCCTGTCGCTTGACGGCCAGCGCTTCATTCCCTGCCGGCGGCGCTTCTTCCTGCCGGTCCGTGTCTTGTCGCGGCTGTTTCGGCGGCTGATGCTGGAAAGACTTGCCGCCGCCTACGAACAGGGACGCTTGATCCTTGAGGGCAGCCTCGCAAGGCTCACAAGCCCAGCCGCGTTCGCCGCCATGCTCAAACCACTGCGGCGGATAAACTGGTTCGTCTACGCCAAGCGGCCCTTCGCGGGGCCGAAGGCGGTGCTCGCTTATCTGTCGCGCTACACTCATCGCATCGCCATCTCGAATACGAGGCTCATCGCCCACGACGAGCATGGCGTCACCTTCCGCTACAAAGACTACCGGGCAGATGGCTTGGCCCGGCGGAAGGTGATGACGCTGGCGGCGCACGAGTTCATCCGCCGTTTCTTGCTCCACATTCTGCCGAAAGGCTTTCACCGCATCCGGCATTACGGGCTGTTCGCCAACACCGGTCGCGCCGCCAATTTCGCGCGGCTGCGGGAGTTGTTGGGCTCTGCGCCGCCTGCGGAGAAGGTTGCAAGTCCCAGTCAAGACAAACCGGCGGAGGAAGGTACCGTCTTGCCGCCATGCCCGTGCTGCGGCGGACGCATGATCGTCATCGAGTTTTTCGAACGCGGTACGCAGCCGCGACACCGCCCGCACTTCGCCGCCGTGATCTGGTTCGATACGTCATGGCCTGCGATCCGCTGTTGAGATGGGCAATGCCGTTTTCGACTGCCGGCTATCACGCCGTGCCGCTGGATCTTGTCTGCCCAGTGTATTATCCGGCCATTCAGCCCAGCTATACGGCCTTCCGGCCCCGTTTGTTCACGTCTGCCGCCACCATCGGGCCCGCCGCCGCAATGGAACGGATCGAAGCCGCCAAAAAACGCGGCTACCCTCCCGCTAAATCTACATAGCGTACCGTTATGGCACGCGGTTTCCTTCCTCGGGGGCTTTCAGACGCCGGCCGGGCCGAGAAGACCTGCCCGCATCCATCCGGCCGCCATCTGAAACCCATCACGCGAGCGGAACTCGAAGGCACGTGTGAATTCGGCCGAAGTCGAGGGTAAAGCGGCCGCCTTCGGGGAGCGGCATATTACGTCGCCGGCATTGGCCGCGGGCAAGGCGGATGGCCTCTAGCTAGTGCGCGTCCACAAACGCCAAGCAATTGAAAAGACTTGTAGAATTTTCATATTGCCATCTGCCGAAGCCCGGCGGTTGGAGGTAAACTTTGGATCAAGCCACTGATTCCAAAGACAAACCTACAACCGCCGGAGCTGACGATGCGTCAGGAACGCACCATCCAGACCAACATATTCGATCTCTTTGCCGGACACGAGATCGGCCGAGAGCTCAAAGCAATGTCCGGCTGGCTGGACGAGAACCCCACGCTCATAGGGCTGGTGGCGAAAGATCTGCGGCGCTGCGGGGTCAAGCAGACCGGGCGGCAGGGCTTGCCGGCGGAGTCGGCGCTTCGCTGTGGGCTTCTCAAGCAGCACCGCCAACTGAGCTACGAGGAGCTTGCCTTTCATTTGGAGGACTCGGCCTCGTTTAGAGCCTTCGCGCGCCTGCCGCTATCGTGGACGCCGAAGAAATCAGTGCTGCACAAGACGATCGGCGCGATCCGCGCCGGGACCTGGGAAGCGATCAACCGCCTGGTGCTTCGCAGCGCACGGAAGAAGAAGGTCGAAACCGGTGGTGTCATCCGTCTGGATAGCACAGTCACCGCGGCGCTCATGCGCGAGCCCAGCGACAGTAGCTTGCTGTGGGACGCTGTGCGAGTGATGGTCCGGCTGCTGAAGGAAGCGGATAGCTTGCTTGGCGGCGGCATGGCCTGGCGTGATCGCCGCCGCACGGCAAAGAAACGGGCGCGCGCCATTCAGTTTATTCGCGGCCAGTCCAAACGGGTTCAACTCTATCGTGAGTTGATCGAAATTGCACGCGCGACAAGAGCCGATCTCCGCCAGACGGAGGCGCGGCTGGCAAAGCAGGAGGCCCCACAAAGCCTGCTTTGGCAGGCCAAGGCGAACCATTACCGGCCGCTTATCGAGCGGATCATTGCCCAGAGCGAGCGGCGGGTGCTAAAGGGCGAACAGGTTCAGGCCAGCGAGAAACTCGTCAGCCTGTTCGAGCCGCACGCCGATATTATCGTCAAAGGCGGCCGCGATACCGGTTACGGCCATAAGCTCAACCTTGTCACGGGCAGGAGCGGCTTAGTCCTCGACGTTGTGATCGAAGCGGGCAATCCGGCGGATAGCGACCGGCTCCTGCCGATGCTGGAGCGCCATATCGCCTTTTACGGAGAGCCGCCCCGGCAGGCAGCCGCCGATGGCGGCTTTGCGAGCCATGCCAATCTCGACGAGGCCAAGGCCCGCGGCGTCAGCGACATGGCCTTCCATAAAAAGTGCGGCCTTCGCATCGAAGATATGGTGAGGAGCCGTTGGGTTTACCGCAAGCTCCGCAATTTCCGCGCCGGCATCGAGGCGGGCATATCCTGCCTGAAGCGCGCCTATGGCTTGAGGCGCTGCACCTGGCGCGGGCTCGATCACTTCAAGGCTTACGTCTGGTCCTCTGTGGCAGCCTATAACCTCGCCCTCTTTACCCGGCTCAGGACAGCCTGACGCCGCTCCACAGCACGGAGATCAGCAGCAAACCGGCGGCCACAGGAACACCAGCCATGCTCGAAGCTTCCGGCTGGCCGCCACTCTTTAACAGTCGCGCCCGTCGCCCCGCCTGTCTACCCTCGAAACACAGCAACTGAGTGGAAAGCACTCAAAATGTCAGCAAAAACAGCCGTTTATGGACGCGAACTAGCTAGTTGTACCGGTCAAGATTGAGTTGGTGTGATTTATTGTGAGCCAGGCCAGCCCTATTCCGACTCCGGATATGCTGCCTGGGAGGCTGGTAGCAAGGCAGGGGCTACTGAGACGCGTTCCTGAGTATTTTCCGAGCCTACCCTTGCCAACTCGCCTCAGTTATCCTCATATCCTCAGCAGATTGCATTTCGAATTGGTCTTGTCTCAGAGGTCTCCTGGTTGCGCTTCCTGCGTCCGCGCCCTCGAGCGTCTCAGGGCAGTCGGGCTCGAAAGACAGACTGTCCTGGCTTAGGCCGGCTTGGCTCAGGATCCGCGCAGCAGATGGCCCGACATGTCACGCGACACCGCGGGCAACAGGCACAGAGCGGAGCCCGCAACACTATCGGGAAGACCGCAATGGCGACGTTACCGCAAAGCAGCATCATGAGAGTCAGCCCATACAAGGATGGCCTCGGGAAGAGGGTGGCAAACTATGCGCCGCTGTCGCCCTTGAGCTTCCTGCCGAAGGCGGCGACGATCCATCCCGATCGGATGGCCATCGTCCATGGCGATTGGCGCGCCACCTGGGCGCAAACCTACACTCGCTGCCGCCGCCTGGCGTCGGCTCTGGCGAAGCGTGGCGTGGGCGCGGGCGATACGGTCGCCGTCATGGCGCCCAATGTTCCCGCAATCTACGAGGCGCATTTCGGCGTGCCGATGACGGGCGCGGTGTTGAACACTCTGAACGTCCGCCTCGATGCCGAAATCGATCACTTTTCAGATTGCGCACGGCGAGGCGAAAGTATTGATCACCGACCGCGAATTCAGCGAGGTCGTCAAACGCGCGCTGGGAATGCTGGAACACCGGCCCTTGGTGATCGACATCGACGACCCCTTACACCAGGGCGGCACGCTGCTGGGGGAAATGGATTACGAGGCGTTCCTGCAGGACGGCGATCCCGATTTTTCCTGGGCCCTCCCGCTGGACGAGTTTGATCCGATTGCCCTGAACTACACCTCGGGCACGACCGGCAACCCGAAGGGTGTCGTCACGCACCACCGAGGCGCCTACCTGAACGCGGTGTCGCAAATCGTGTCCTGGGGCATGCCAGCTCACTCCGTCTATCTCTGGACCCTGCCGATGTTTCACTGCAACGGGTGGTGCTTTCCGTGGGCGATGGCGGCCAACGCCGGCACCAACGTCTGTCTGCGGCGGATCGACGCGAAGCTGATCTTCGAGGCGATCCGCGAAAACGGGGTCACGCACATGTGCGGCGCGCCGATCGTCTACAACATGCTGATCAACGTGCCGGCCGAGCTTCGCGAGGGGCTCGGGCGCAAAGTCTGCGGCTGCGTGGCTGGCGCCGCTCCGCCTGCTTCCACCATTGAGGGCATGGAGCGCATCGGCTTCGACATCACCCATGTCTACGGACTGACAGAGACCTATGGGCCGGCAGCAGTGTGCGCCAAGCATGAGGAATGGGCGTCGTTGCCTCTCGCAGAGCGCGCCCGGCTGAACGCCCGCCAGGGCGTAGCCGGTCCGATGCAGGAGGCGATGACGGTGCTGGACCCGGTCACAATGGAGCCGGTGGCGCCGGATGGAGAGTCCATCGGCGAGATCATGTTCCGCGGGAACATCACCATGAACGGCTATCTGAAAAACCCCTCTGCGACCGAGGAGGCCTTCGCCGGAGGCTGGTTCCATACCGGGGATCTCGCGGTGATCGAGCCGGACGGATACGTGCGCATCAAGGACCGCTCGAAGGACGTAATCATCTCCGGCGGCGAGAACATCTCCTCCCTCGAGGTGGAGGACGTGCTGTACCGCCATCCGGCGGTGGATCTGGCGGCGGTGGTGGCCAAGCCCGACGTGAAATGGGGCGAGGTGGCCTGCGCCTTCATCCAGCTTCGGCCGGACATAACGGCGACCGAGGCCGGGATTCGTCAATTCTGCCGCGAGCAGATGGCTGGTTACAAGGTGCCCAAGCTCGTGGTGTTCGGCCCTATCCCCAAGACGTCCACCGGCAAGATCCAGAAGTTCATGCTGCGCGAGCGTGCAAGGAATGCGATAGAAGGCGAGTCGTGACCTATGCAGCGCCCTCGGACGACCTGCGGTTCGTACTCGATCATTTGCCGGGATGGCGAAGATCGCCACATTCCCGGGTTTCGAGGACACCGAGCCGGGCCTAGTCGAAGCGGTCCTGACCCAGGCAGCCCGCTTCGCGATGTCTGCCAGCTCCGACATCGGCGGCCAGGGGAATGCTAGCAACCTCGCCTTCTCGCTCTGTCAGAATCCTTACCAGGGGCGCGGCCGGCTTGTTTGAGGTTGCCTGAGCAAGTTCGGGTAAGATAGCCATGAAAATTCTTGTGAGTGTCAAGCGCGTGGTGGACTTCAACGTCAAGATCCGCGTGAAGACTGACCAATCCGGGGTCGAGACCGCCGGCGTTAAATTCTCGATGAACCCGTTCGACGAAATCGCTGTCGAGGAGGCCGTGCGTCTCAAAGAGCAGGGCGTGGCGAGCGAGATCGTTGCGGTCAGCATCGGTCCTGCGGCGGCCCAGGAGACGATCCGGATGGCGCTCGCGCTCGGCGCCGATCGCGGAATCCACGTCAAGACCGATGACGAGATCCAGCCTCTCGCGGTAGCCAAGATCCTGGCGCGGATCGTAGCCGCCGAGGCGCCGCAGATCGTTCTGCTCGGCAAGCAGGCTATCGACGACGACAGCAATCAGACGGGACAAATGCTGGCGGGGCTGCTCGGCTGGCCGCAGGGCACGTTTGCGTCCCGCGTCGAAGTCTTGGACGGCGAACTCGAGGTCACGCGCGAGATCGATGGCGGCCTTGAGACCGTGATGCTAAAGCTGCCGGCCATCGTCACAACCGATTTGCGGCTCAACTCGCCGCGCTACGCCTCTCTACCCAACATCATGAAGGCAAAGAAGAAGCCACTCGCAGTTACGAGCCCGGCCGAACTCGGCGCCGATGCCGCGCCGCGCCTCAAGACGCTGAAGGTGGAAGACCCTCCGGTCCGGACCGGGGGTGTCAAGGTGGCGGATGTCGCCGAGCTGGTGTCGAAACTGCGCAACGAAGCCAAGGTGCTTTGACATGACGGTCCTCATCTTAGCCGAGCCAAGCCAGGGCGAGGTCAAGCCAGCAACGCTCTCCACAATTACAGCGGCGCGCGCGATTGGCGGTGACATTCACGTGCTCGTGGCTGGAGCAGGCATAGCTGCGGCCGCCGAGGCCGCTTCGCGTGCCGAAGGCGTCGCGAAGGTTCTTGCCGCGGATGATGCCATCTATGGTCATGCCTTGCCTGAGACCATCGCTACCCTCGTCGCGAGCCTGGCGCCTTGCTGCAGCCATGTTCTGGCTCCTGCCACCACATTCGGCAAAAACGTGCTGCCGCGTGCCGCGGCACTGCTCGACGTCGCGCAAATCTCCGACATCATTGCGGTGGTCTCGCCGGACACCTTCAAGCGGCCCATCTACGCCGCCAACGCGATCGCCACTGTGCAATCCCTCGACGCCATCAAGCTCATCACCGTGCGCAACACAGCTTTTGCCGCCGCTCCCGCGAGCGGGGGCAGCGCCAGCATCGAGCCGGTTGCCGCTGCCGGCGACCCTGGCTTGTCGCGGTTTCTGGGCGCCCAGCTCGCCAAATCGGAGCGCCCGGAGCTAAGCTCGGCGCGCATCGTCGTCTCGGGCGGCCGCGGATTGGGCTCGGGCGAGAACTTTAAAATCATCGAGGCGCTCGCCGACAAGCTCGGCGCTGCCGTCGGTGCCTCGCGCGCGGCTGTCGACGCCGGTTTCGTGCCGAACGACCTCCAGGTCGGCCAGACCGGCAAGGCGGTCGCGCCGGAGCTTTATATCGCCATCGGCATCTCCGGCGCGATCCAGCATCTCGCTGGCATGAAGGATTCGAAGGTCATTGTCGCGATCAACAAAGACGCCGAGGCACCAATCTTTCAAGTGTCGGACTACTACCTCGTCGCCGACTTGTTCCAAGCGGTGCCCGAGCTGACCAAGGCGCTGAGTTGATCATTTCCCCGCAAACACCAAAGACGGATGCATTTCCATGACCTACGCCGCTCCGCTCCGCGACATTAAATTTGTCCTCGACGAGATCGCCGGTTTGCCCGGCATCGCCGATTTGCCTGGGTATGGGGACGCAACACCCGATCTTGTGGACAGTATCTTGACCGAGGCCGCCAAGATCGCGGAGACGGTGCTTGCTCCTCTCAACCGGGCTGGAGACACGCAAGGAGCTTACCTTAACAACGGCAAGGTCGTAGTCACGCCGGGCTGGAACGAGGCTTGGGCGACACTTACGGAGGGCAGCTGGAACGGCGTATCGAGCCCGGCCGAGTACGGAGGCATGGGTCTCCCTGAGGTGCTCGGCCTCGGCGTCGCCGAGATGTGGCAGAGCGCGAACTTGGCCTTCGCTCTGTGCCCGATGCTGACCCAAGGGGCCGTCAACGCCATCCGCCTCTATGGCAGCGATGAGCAGAAGGCGCGCTATTTGCCCCGCATGGTGAGCGGCGAGTGGACCGGAACCATGGACCTGACCGAGTCGCAGGCTGGCTCGGATTTGGCGGCCGTGCGCACGCGCGCGGTTCCCGATGCCGAGGGGTACCGAATCACGGGCCAGAAGATCTTCATCACCTATGGCGACCACGAGATGACAAGCAACATCATCCATCTCGTGCTGGCCCGGCTTCTGGATGCGCCTGCCGGCGTCAAGGGTATCTCCCTGTTCATCGTGCCGAAGATGCTGCTCGACGCAAATGGCGGCGCTGCAGGGCCTAACGATGTCGTCTGCGCCTCCCTTGAGCACAAGCTCGGTATTCACGGCAGCCCGACCGCGGTTCTCGCCTTCGGCGACAGGGGCGGAGCCTGGGGCGAACTCATCGGCGAGCCGAACCGCGGCCTCGAATATATGTTCGCGATGATGAACCATGCCCGCCTTGGTGTCGGGCTGCAGGGCCTTGCCATTGCCGAGCGCGCCTATCAGCAGGCGCTCGCCTATGCGCGCGATCGCGTGCAGGGCACGCCGCTCGGCTTTTCGGGCGAGGGCAAGGCCGCCATCGTGCATCATCCGGACGTGCGGCGCATGCTTGCCACCATGAAGGCCCGGATCGATGCCATGCGTGGTCTGCTCTATGAGGTTGCCGCCGCTCACGATATCGCCCATGCCCATCCAGACGAAACGGTGCGCGCCGCAGCACAACGTAAGATCGATCTCCTGACGCCAGTCGCCAAAGGCTGGTGCACCGAGAACGGCATCGACATTACCTCGCTCGGCGTGCAGATCCATGGCGGGATGGGCTACATTGAGGAGACCGGCGCAGCTCAGCATTGGCGCGATGCGCGGATCACGACGATCTACGAGGGCACCACCGGCATCCAGGCAAACGACCTTATCGGCCGCAAGCTCCTCCGTGACAAGGGCACGGCGATGGCAGAGATGCTTGCGGCGATCTCGGCGACGGCGCGCGAGCTGCAGGGCTCGCCGGGCGCTTTGCGCAGTATTGGCGAGGCCCTTCTGGCTGCGGCCGGGAAGGCCCGCGACGCAACTGAATGGGTGCTGAAGGCGGCCCAGGAGGACCCGCGGCTGCCGTACGCCGCTGCCGTCCCTTTTCTCCATCTGATGGGCGTCGTGACGGGCGCCCACGTGCTTGCGCGCGCTGCCAAGGCGGCTAGCGGCCGCCCGGACCCAGACGGCTATTACGCCTCGAAGATCGCGCTGGCGCAGCTCTACACCGCTCATGTGCTGCCGCAAGCGGCCAGCTATTGGGCAAGCATCCGCGAGGGCAGCGAGGCAGTCTTGCAGCTATCCGAGGCACATCTGTAATAGGGAGGGCGCAAGCCAATGAGCGGGCAAGAGACGGAGCCCCCTCCACGCGAGGCCATGGAGTTCGACGCGGTTATTGTGGGTGCAGGACCGGCAGGCGTCGCCGCGGCGATCCGGCTGAAGCAGCTCGCTGCCGCGGCGGGCCAGGATATCTCCGTCGTCGTCATCGAGAAGGGCTCGGAGGTTGGCGCGCACATCCTGTCTGGGGCCGTGATCGACCCTAAGGGCCTCAACGCGCTGATCCCCGACTGGAAAGAGAAAGGCGCGCCCGTCACCACGCCCGTCACGAAAGACCGGTTCCTCTATCTTCGTCCGGCGGGCTGCCTGAACTTACCGGGCATCCTCATGCCGCCGCTCATGAGCAACCATGGCAATTACATCGTGAGCCTTGGACAGCTCGTACGCTGGCTCGGCGAGCAGGCGGCCGAACTCGGCGTTGAAATTTACCCGGGTTTTGCGGCGTCGGAGGTGCTTTACGACAGCAAGGGCGCCGTCACCGGCGTCGTCACGGGCGATATGGGGGTTGGCCGCGATGGGAAACCTAAGGATTCCTATGTTCGCGGCATGGAGCTGCGCGGGAAATACACGCTCATCGCCGAAGGCGCGCGCGGCTCGCTCGCAAAACAGCTCATCGCGCGGTTCAAGCTCGATGAGGGACGCGAGCCGCAGAAGTTCGGCATCGGCCTCAAGGAGCTGTGGGAGGTGGCGCCAGACAAACACCAGCCGGGCCTTGTGCAACATTCGTTCGGCTGGCCGCTCGATAACCGGACCGGTGGCGGCTCGTTCCTCTACCACTATGGCGATCGCAAGGTGGCCGTTGGCTTCGTGCTGCATCTCAACTATGCGAACCCTTACATCGATCCGTTCCAGGAGTTCCAGCGCTTCAAGACGCATCCTGTCATCGCCCCGTCTTCGAAGGTGGCAAACGCATCGCTTATGGCGCGCGCGCCATAAGCGAGGGCGGCTGGCAGCCGATCCCGAAACTCGTGTTTCCCGGCGGAGCGCTGCTCGGCTGCTCGGCTGGGAACCAACCATGAGGAGGATCAGCCGGTCCACCTGCGCCTCGCCGACCCGGCCGTGCCGATCGATGTCAATCTTCCGCGATGGGCAGAGCCGGCGCAGCGCTATTGCCCGGCCGGCGTCTACGAGGTGCTGGAAGGGACGGATGGCAAGCCGCGCTTCCAGATCAACGCGCAGAACTGCGTGCACTGCAAGACCTGCGACATCAAGGACCCGAGCCAGAACATCACCTGGACCTGCCCCGAAGGCGGCGGCGGGCCGACTTACGCGGAGATGTAAGCGGCTTTTGGAAGATGACCTCGAGTGAGCGGCGTTCCCTCGCCAGTCACGGCTGGTAACGCGACCGCGGGCAGCCGTCTTGCGCACGGTTGGTCCTAGCTAGCCCCCCTCCCGAAGATCTGCAGGCGCGTAGCCGCCGCCGGCGCAGGTGCTTGAGCTTGTAGTCACCTCGGCAGGTATACAATCGTTCGTCCGGACGGCGTGGTCGCTTTGACAATGCCTCAGGGAAACCGGCCGAAGCCAGCTCTGCTCTAACGCTTCGCCAAAATCTGTTCGAGCGCCGCCTCCATAGGGGTTGGCGCGATGTCAAGGGCTTCCAATCCGGGCAGGCCTGGAGAGGCGGCTGTGTCCACTTCCATGAGCTCCACCTGGCTTCGGCTCAGCGGTGAAACCGGCAGCCTCTCCGCAATCCATGCGAGCCCATGCCATGTGGTAAAGGGCACGGAAAACAAGGCTGGCCGTTTCCCGAGCCGGTCCGCAACCGCACGGAGAAGCTCCTCGTAAGTAAAGACACGCGGCCCGCCAAATTCATAGGTGGCGGGACAGGCAGCGCCCGGTAGGAGGGCACGCGCTATGGCCTCGGCCACATCTTCAACATGGACAGGCTGCAGCCGGGTCTGGCCCCGGCCAAACAGAGGGTAAGCCGGGAGCCTTTTCAGGAGCTGTACAAGCGTATTGAGAAAAGCGTCGTCGCGGCCGAACATCACAGCAGGGCGGATGACGATCGCATTGCGAAAGGCTGCTCGCACCGCCAATTCGCCTTCGCCTCGGCTGCGGATGTAGCGAGAGCGCGATCTAGCATCGGCGCCGATTCCCGAAACATGGACGAGCCGTGTCACGCCTGCCCGCCGGGCCTGGCGCGCCAGCCGTTCAGCCGCCCCCACATGCAGGGCGTCAAAGGTTTCTCTTCCACGTTCCCGGTAGAGGCTAACGGCATTCACGACGCCATAGGCTCCGGCGACAGCCGCCGCAACCTGGCCTTCGTCGTTGATATCTGCGCCCATCCATTGAAGGCCTTCGGCGGGGGGCAGCCGGCTGGGAGACCTGGAGGCGATCCGCGCTTCGAACCCTTGGCTCAGAAGATGGCCCGCAACGCGGCGCCCGAGAAATCCCGTTCCGCCAAACACCGCTACAACTTGCCCAGCCATGGCAAGACCCGTTGCCGCATGAAGCGCTTGCCGCTGCCCGTTTGCTCAGGCCGCTGGCCCAGCGCAATCGGCCCTGTCAGCCTCAATGGTTGCGGACGCTAATATGAGCATGCGGCGCCCCGCCCAGAAGCCCCCGGAAGCTGGCGCCGCTGAGGTGGACAAGTGAACTATGGTCGCCGCCTTCGAAATAGATGTCGTCACACCCTTCGAGGCTGTCATCCACCACGGCTGTCAGCCCATAAGCGGCAGGAAGGGGAGGAAGGGACCCCACGGCGCAATCGGCAAAAATGCGAGCGGCGTCAGCCTCGCTCGCAAGACTAACCCTCTCGTTCAGGTAATCGCTAAGAGCCTCAAGGCGCACATGGCGGGAAGCGGGCAAGATGGCGAGGAGGAAGCCGTCTTGGCGCTTGATGAGAACGCCCTTGGCAAGGCTATTCGCGGATATGGAACCCACCTTGGCCGTTTCTGAGGAGCGCGTGGTGCGCTCATGCGTTGCGACCTCGTAAGTCGCTCCTTGGCCTTCGATATATTTCTGAACTGTTAGTGCGATGCCCATCGCCTTCTCTCCCGCCGCCGCCCGAGCGGAACGGCTTTTATAGGCCGGAGAGCCGGGATCGCCTTATTGCCATCACCTTGCAAGGCAAGCGCACTCGCTAGGCCGCACCGGCCGG
The DNA here is from genome assembly GCA_963819665.1 of uncultured Alphaproteobacteria bacterium. Classification (GTDB taxonomy): domain Bacteria; phylum Pseudomonadota; class Alphaproteobacteria; order Rhizobiales; family Rhodomicrobiaceae; genus Rhodomicrobium. The sequence goes on along the minus strand of CAWFXN010000024.1, from coordinate 48,813 downwards.
GTTGACATTCTTGAATTCTAGTCCGTTGGCCCCGCGCGGGCAATCGAATGCCATATGCGCTTCTGCTCCGGCGAGCAGACCGCCGGACAGCAGCAATGAGCGTATACAGGTGTGTCTGCGCCGTTCCCTCCATTTTGAAAGCCACGAGCTACTATGCCATTGTGTGCACGATGACGGGGCCTGCCGCCGCGGTGACTGGACCACTAAGTAGAGGCGCCAAGTTCTGTTCAATCCAGGCGAGCCCGCGTTTGTTAGACTCCTCGGCGCCTGAGTGATCATTGAAGATACTGATCGCTGTGACGGTGTCATCCGGAGCGTAGATCACATAATAGGCTCTGAACCCTGGGACACTGCTGATGATCGGAATTGCGTCGTCCTTGATCCTACGTGATAGCTCCTCTGCCATACCGGCCTTTGCTTTACCTTGACGGATAGACGCATACATCATTACCTCCCTTGAAATTTCAGGCTGCCAAAACGCGCCCTCAGGCACACCATCATATATCAGGCTCTGAAGGTATCGTAGACTCCTACGGAACCCGTCTGGGCCCGCCTGAAAGCAAAGCGCAAAGCTGAAGGATGAAGCGCTAGCGCGTCGCATTTAACATGGTGAAATGACCGCGTTGTTGAGGCGGTCCACGTCTTCTCTTGGCCCAGGCACACTATCAGAAAAGTAGATGTGGAAAGGCAAAAGAACGCTTCGAGGGGCGGGCTGGTACCCGGCAGGAACGGCGGCTCAACCTCTAACAGCAGGCACTCCCCGAATTCGGCCCGATGTCTCTTCTCGGCCTACTCCGGCAGAAAATGAAGCGGTTCAATCTCACCGTCCATTCGTTGGTCAAGCCGCGAATGCCTGCTTCTTCTGTAACGGGCCCCTGGAAGTCAATCCCTTTTTTGCGCCTTTGTCACTGCCGGGTCATGCTTCTGTACGGGGTCAGCGCTGGGCTGCCGCCTGATGGTGTTTGAAGAGGAAAGGGCCGGTCCAATCTTAGATGCGCGGGGTTGCCCGGGTTTCAGTCCAAGCACCTCCTGCAGACATTGCGGCCTGACCCAATCCATCGTCCCGGCGGGGACGCCGCTTCGGGAAGGCTGGTGTTATCCTGCCCGAAAGCCGTTGAGTGCTTCTCCTTTCGTGTCGCATCTGGCTGCGAATAGTTTCTTTGTTCGGCTGAACGGCGTTTCTCCGCCCCGGCCTGCCTTCTCAAAAGCGCCGCGCGCAGTGGCGGTCAACATTGGCCGAAGGCCACCGCCATAGGCGGCGCGAAGCGGTGTTGACGGCCGCGAGCACGGAGCCATCGTTGATGAAGCCGGGGCGCTCATGCCGCGGCAGCCTTGGCGGCGTCGAAGCTGGCGCCATTGGCCAGCATGCGGTGCAGGATCACCGCCAGCTTTCTGGCCAGCGCAACTTTTGCCTTCCGCATCCCTACGCGCTTGGCGAGCTTCGCGGCCCAGCTCTTCAAGGCGCCGCCTTTGATCGGCATGGTCAGGATGATATGGGCGGCTTCGTAAAGCACGGCGCGCACGCCCTTGTCTCCGGTCTTGGAGATCCGCCCCGTGATATCGGTCTCCCCCGACTGATATTTCTTGGGTGTCATGCCGAAATGCGCGCCAACCGTTTTCGAGGACGAGAACCGGGCCGGATCGTCAATGGCCGCAACATAGGTCAGACCCACGATGACCCCGACACCTGGAGCTGTCATCAAAAGCCTCACTCGGCTATCGCCTCCGCGCCAGCTTGCGCACCTGTGCCTCAAAGCCGTTCAGCTCCTTAAGCAGAACCGCATGCACGGCGAGAAGCGCCTTGGCGATCGCCTTCAAGGCCGGGTGATGCTCCGTAAGCTCCATAATCCGACTGGCGAAACCTGTTTTCGTGGTCCGGCCCACCTTGAGGCCGAAGCCCCGCAAAATGCCCCGGAGGCTCATCTCGATATCGTAAAGCTTTCCCTGCACCAAGCTTGCGTGCGGTCAGAACCGCGCGCGTCTCCTGCGCCGGCGCCGATTTGCAGTGCACCGGCCTGAACCAGCCCAGCCGCATCAGCTGCGCAATGCCGCGTGCATCGTTCCGGTCCGTCTTTATTGGCATCGCCTTGAAGGCATCGCGCACATGCCGCGTCTCCAACAACTCAACGGCGAATCCTGCTTGCTTCAGGCCCGCATACAGCCATTGCGACAACGGCCCCGCCTCAAGGCCGATCCGCGCCAGCCCAAAGGGGAGCCCCTTGAACCAGGCGATCAAAGCCGCCGGATCGCTTGAAACCTTCGCCTCCCGCACAATCTTGCCGGAGGCGTCCACAACGCAGACGCTCGAAGCTTCCAAAGACACGTCAATCCCAACATAATGGTCCACGGTCATCCCTCACGATGCTTGGAGCTGCCAACGCAAACTCAGGTTTGCACACCATCAGTTTGAGGGATGACCGCTAAGAAGCCTTTGGCCTTAGCCGTGGCCCGTTACACCATCTTAGACAGAACTCACCGGCGTCCCCTCCAATCGTCCACGCATGGCGCAAAACCCCGCCATGAAGATGAACAAAGTGTTGCCGCACAAGGCGCGCCGGGGCCAGTAATAGTTTCCTACGGTTAACGAAGGCGCTCCGGATTTATTTCCGGTCATGAGTTTGGTTAAGGAGTGGTTCACGAGGCGCGGAGGCGGGAGCGCCGCGCCCTCGAAGTGACCGGAAGTAATTGCGCTAACTCTATTGAAAAAAAACAGTGTTTTTCGCATGCGAACTGACCATTAAGTTCTATTTAATGCCGGATTTTTTTCATTTAGTGGGACGCGCAAAAGTCCGTTAAATATGTTTCGGGCTTCAAAATTAACGCGTCGCGCAGTCGCAATTGCTGCGGCGCAGGCGCGGCGATGGCGTCGCGAACGGTCATTTTTCCCATATTTATCAGGGGTTGGGGCGGGCTTGAGCCGCGTTAACCTGCCGGAAAGGCGCTTTCGGCGAAGATCCATCAGAGGACGGAAAAAGAGCGGAAACGTCAGTGGGACATTGGCAGGAATTGGACCATTTCGCGGAATGCATCCAAAAGCAGGCCCGCTTGCAGGCCCCCAAGGCCCAGCCCGGATGAGGCGCGCGTCACTTCCGCGGCTTCTCGCGGATCAGCCCCTCCTGCGCCACCGACGCCACAAGGCGTCCATCGCGGGAGAAGATGCTGCCCCGGCAAAATCCACGCCCGTCTTGCGCGCTCGGGCTATCTTGCGCGTAGAGAAGCCATTCGTCCGCGCGGAATGGCCGATGGAACCAAAGCGCGTGATCGAGGCTCGAAAGCATCAGACGCGGATCAAAAAGCACCCGGCCATGCGCGATCAGCGCCGTGTCCAGAAGCGAGAAATCGGACGCATAGGCGAGAGCGCACTGATGAAGCCTGTAATTATCGGGCAGCCTGCCGTTGGTCTTGATCCAGAGATATTGTTTCGGCTCAAGTTTCTCACGGCAGAAAAACCTCGACAGATCGACCGGGCGCAATTCGATCGGGCGTTCCTTTTCCCAGTAGTGGCGCATTTCCTCCGGCATAGTCGGCAGCAGGCGCGTCAGCAATTCCTCCTCCGACGGCAGCGATTCCGGCGGAGGCACATCCGGCATGACCGCCTGATGTTCAAAGCCGGGTTCAGCCTTATGAAATGAGACGCCCATGGAAAAAATCGCCCGCCCATGCTGGATGGCGATGACGCGCCGCGTCGCGAAACTGCCGCCGTCGCGAATGCGGTCAACCTCGTAGATGATCGGCGCCTTGGGATCGCCCGCCAAGAGAAAGTAAGCGTGAAGCGAATGCGCGAGCCTGTCCTGCGCTTCAACCGTGCGGCCGGCTGCGACGAGCGCCTGGCCCACGACCTGGCCGCCGAACACGCGCTGCCAACCGTTTTGCGGGCTGCGGCCGCGGAACAGATTGTGCTCCAACTGCTCCAGATCGAGAGTGGACAGAAGTTCTTCGACAGCGGCCATTTGCGCTTCTCCAGCTATACACCGACATAACGGTCGCCTAGATTGATCTGTCAAGCGACAGGGAAGCGGGAAGAAAGAGGGTGGCCGTGAGCGAAAATGAGAAAACCCGATTCGACATTGTCATTTGCGGCGGAAGCTTTGTCGGCCTCGCGCTGGCGCGCGCACTCTCCGCCGAGGCGCCCGGCGCATTCTCCATCGCAATCGTCGAGCAGCGCGCCTTGCCGCGCCCTGGCGAGGTGATCGCAGACGGGCGGACAGTGGCGCTGACGGCATCCGTCAAGGCGATGCTGGAGGTGATCGGAGTTTGGTCCGCGGTCGAAGGAAAGGCGGAGCCGATGCGCCGGATCGAGCTCACGGACTCGAGCCTCGACGCGCCGGTCAGGCCAAGCCTCATCAACCTTGATTCCGAGCAGACGCCGGGCGGCGAGCCAACCGCCTACATTATCGAGAACGCGCATCTGCTTCGCGCCCTGATCGCCTCGCTGGAAGGCGCTGCAGAATGTCCGCGTCTTCGCCCCGGACAGCGTTTCGAGCTTTGAAACAGAAGACCAGACGGTTGAAATCAAGTTCCGCTCCGGGGCCACGCTCGATGCGAAGGTCCTTGTCGCAGCGGACGGACAGAACTCGGAACTCCGCGCCATGGCCGGCATCAGGACCACGGTCTGGTCCTCGGACAAGGTCGGCATCGTGGCGACAGTTGGAATCGAAATCCCTCACGAAGGCGTGGCGCGTCAGCATTTTCTGCCAGCCGGACCCTTTGCCATCCTGCCCATGACCGGGAACCGCGTCTCCGTCGTCTGGACCGAAGAGGCGCGCGTGGCGAAACAAATCCTCGGCCAGGACCGGGAGACGATGCTCGCCGAACTGTCGCGCCGTTTCGGCCCGGAACTCGGCGCGCTTACACTTCTGTCGGAGCCGAAAACCTTTCCTTTGACGACGACGCTCGCGCGAGATTTTGTACGCCCTCGCTTTGTGCTCGTGGGCGACGCCGCGCATGGCCTTCATTGGATCGCGGGACAGGGTTTGAACCACGGCTTGAAAGACGTCGCCGCGCTCGCCGAAACCTTGATCGACGGTGCCCGGCTTGGACTCGACATCGGCGGCTTGAGCGTTCTCAAGCGCTATGAACGCTGGCGGCGCTTCGACAGCACAACATCCGCCTTCACAGCGGTTGCGATCACCACGCTGTTTTCAAATGACAGCATGGCGCTTCGCATGCTGCGCAGCACGGGCCTTCGCTCCGTGGACAGGCTTTCGCGGCTCAAGAACTTCTTCATGAAGGAGGCGGCCGGGCTGACAGGCGATGTTCCCAAGCTGCTCAGGGGCGACCCTGTCTAGGCTGCGCCGGTCTGCTGCGCCTCGTCGCCAAGCTTGCGCGCTTCTTCGGGGAGCATGATCGGAATGCCCTTTCGGACAGGATAGGCGAGCCCGGCGGCCTTGCTGACAAGCTCCTGGGCTTCCTTGTCGTAAGTGAGCGGCTGCTTTGTTACCGGGCACACCAGGATCTCGAGGAGGAGCGGGTCGATCTCGTCTTTCGTCTCGGAGGCGTCCATTGCGCTGAACCTTTTTTATGAATGTGCCTGAATGGTGATGGGAATTCCGGAAACTGTTTTGGCAGGTCCACGCGGCTTGCGCTAGTGTGGCTTATCCGCGGGCGTGCTAGTGAAGGCTTGTCCCAGGCCCGGAACCGGGCGGCGCCGCGATCTCCATCTCCGCCAGCGCCATGAGCACCTCTGAACGCGCCTTCAAGTCGGGGGCTTCAAGCAAAGCTTGCTTTTCTTCAGGTCCATAAGGGCTGATCATGGAAATCGTGTTGATCAAAAGCTCGGTGGGAGAGCGCTGGATGCTGTCCCAGTCCGCCGTCATATCGCGAGCGTCGAGATAATTCTTCAAGACCTGCAGAAAACGGGGCCAGTCCACGGCGTTCTGACCGTGTCCGCGCACGAGATCCTGCTGATACGGAGCGAAATTGGCGTCGCAAATGCGATATGGCTTGGCTGTCCTCGTCTCGCCCGATGATGTCGAAGCGGCAGATGCCAGTCAGGGTAATAAGGAGGCGCCCATCCTCGGTTTCGGAAAAAGCCGAAAGCCTCCCCGCGCAGCCGGTTTGACGAAGCGGATGCCCTTTCGACGCGGGCGACTCTTCCTCGGCGCCGAGCGGCTGCACGATGCCGATAATGCGGTTGCCCGCGATAATGTCATCCACCATGCTCAAATAGCGAGGCTCGAAAATGTTCAAAGGCAGGTTCGAGCGTGGAAGCAGGATGCAGCCCTGAAGCGGGAACACCGGCAATTGCGCTGGAAGATCGGCCAGCGATCGATATCTGTCCGTGATCCCCAAATGCGCCTCCTCCACCGAAAACGGGCGTCAAGCAAATAAGAGCGAAGAGAGACGTTGCCGCCCCTCCAGCGTCAGCGGATCTTTCGGTCCCCAGGCATCGAAAAACTCAACGAGCTGCTTTCTCGCCGCATCGTCGTTCCAGGCCCGGTCCTTCCGCACGATTTCAAACAAATGATCCATGGCTCCGCGCCGCTGGCCTTTCGCGTTCAGCGCGATGGCGAGCTTGAACCGTGAGTCCCAATCGCGCGGATTGGCGGCGACAGCTTGTTCCAAGCCTTTGATATCCGACTTTGTTCCGGCCTTTTTCGCAAGGTCCAGCGCCGCTCTTGCGCTGCGATAGCTGTCCGAAGTCTGCTTCGCGGGTGGGACAAGCGCGAGCGTCTGCTCGGCTCTATCCAGATCCCCGGTTTGAATATAGCATTTCGCAAGCCCCCCGATGGCGTCCGCATTCTCCGGATCGGCCTGCAAAATCGCCGCGAACTGCGCCGCGGCGCCGCTCACGTCGCCCGCGGCGAAGGCCGCCTGCGCGTCTTCAAGCCCAGCCTCGCCGCCCTCAGCCGAGCCCGCCACGCGCTGGATGAAGGCGCGCACCTGGCTTTCGGGCAAGGCGCCCATGAAGCCGTCGACGGGCTGACCATTCTTGAAAGCGAACACGGCGGGGATCGACTGGACGCCCAGTTGCGCCGCCACGTCCGGATACTCGTCGGTATTCATCTTCACAAGGCGGACTGTGCCCTTCGCCGCCTTGACGAGCTTCTCGAGGATCGGGGTGAGCTGCTTGCAGGGTCCGCACCACGGCGCCCAGAAGTCAACGATCACGGGCACTTTCCGCGACGCATTGATCACATCGGCCACGAAAGTTTGAGTCGTCGTGTCCTTGATCAGATCGCCCCCATTTTCATTCTTTTTCGCGGCGGAGCCGCCGAAGAGCGAGATGGCCATGCGTATGTCACCCGGATAATTCTATGAGACAGCTGAATGCGTGAGAATATAGAGCTTGCCTGCCGCTGCAAAAACCCCAGGCAGAGATAGGTCTCCCGCAGAGATCAGACAAGCGCGCAATCTAATAACACGCTTGGCGAAGCAATCGTCCGCCGTCAAGGAAAAGCTAAAGAAGCGCCGGACGCGTCCCTGGTGTCCCGTCTCCTTGATCATGAATACGCCTGAAAGCTTGCATAGGCAGCAGAATCCATGGAGAGGATATCACATGCCTATCTTGGGGAAGGGCGCAATGCTACAGGGAACTCAGGCTGCGGAAGGCGACGCAGTCTTGCTCATGCCGCAGGACTTTGCGGTCGCGGAAGAGCAGGCCGGCAGCCTCCTGCACATGGAAATCATTTCAAGAGCGGAACTCGAACGCTGCTCGCGCTGGCCGTTGGCCTTCGCAAACGAGCGCAAAGATCGCCGTTATTATGAGATCGTCGAAGATACGATCGATCAGGGCTTCGACTACGGCTATTTCGCCCTGAAGAACGAAGCCGGCGAAATCCGCGCCATTCAGCCGTTCTTTATCAACGATCAAGACATGCTTGCGGGGACAAGCCCGGAAATCATGAAAGTGGTTGCTCCTATCCGGCGCCTTTGGCCGCGATTTCTGAAAATGCGGACTTTGATGGTGGGCAATGCCGGAGGCGAAGGGCATCTCGATGCCCGGGATGCAATGTCCCGCCTTCTCGTGGCGAAGAGCCTGGCCGCGGGCATATTTAAGCAGGCGCGCCGCTTGAAATCCAGGATGCTCGTCTTCAAGGAATTTCCGCGCGTGGATCGTCCAGCGCTCGCCTGTCTAAAGAAGAGCGATTTCACCCGAATTCCGAGCATGCCGATGACGCGGCTCAGGCTGGATGATTTCAGGAATTACGACGACTACCTCGCGCACACTCAGCCGGAACACGCGCTCGCAGCTGCGGCGGAAATTCAAGGAGTTGGATCAGCGGGCGACCCTTGAGATGCGCATCGTCTCCGACATCACCCCCTATATAAACGACGTCTATCCCCTTTATCTGTCGGTTTGGGAGAAATCGAGCCTTAAGTTTGAGAAGGCGACGCCGGAATATTTCTGCAAGGTCGGCCAGGACATGCCGGACAAAGCCCTATTTTTCTTGTGGCTTCTCGATGGAAAGATCGTCGCCTTCAATTATTGCCTGATCCACGGAGACTCGATTTGTTCGGAGTATCTCGGCTTCGATTATAAAGTCGCTTTCGATCTTCACCTCTATCATGTCGTTTCGCGCGATGTCCTGGTGTGGGCGATCGCCAACAAATACAAATGGTGGGCCTCCACCGCTCTCAATTATGAGCCGAAATATCGCCTGCGGCAGGAGCTTGTCCCGCTTGATCTCTATGTCCGGCACGCATCTCCGGTTGTGAACTTTATCATAAAGCGGGTGCTGCCCTACCTTGAGCCGACCCGTTACGACAAGATTTTGCAGCGCTTCCCGAATTATAACGACCTCCACGCGATCCAATAATCTTCCGGTTCGCCGTCTGTGGCCCCGTTCTGAAGATGCGAACTTTGATCCGGGAGTTCCAGCCGGCCTCGGGTTCTGGCGTCCGACGCACTTCCCGCTTCGAGACTGCGCATGTTTCGAACTTCACGCTCTGCGAGCCGGGATCTGCGATCTAAACTTTTGGAGGAGGCGACTTCTCGAAAAGCAAGCGGGGGCGCGACGTAATTCCGCTTATGATCGCGCACGCGGGATGGTAAACTCCTGCATCTGTTGCAGCGCAGCGGAAATGCGAGTACCCAAAGGGAGCGCTGGGAACGCAAGCACCATCACTTAGGAGGACGGCATGGCAAGGGCCAAAATCGCACTCATTGGATCGGGAATGATCGGCGGAACGCTGGCCCATCTGATCGGCCTCAAAGAGCTGGGCGATGTGGTGCTGTTCGACATCATGGAGGGCTTGCCACAGGGAAAGGCGCTCGATATCGCTGAATCATCGCCGGTCGATAGCTTTGATAGCGCATTCACCGGCGTGAACGACTACGCCGACATCAAGGGCGCGGATGTCGTGATCGTGACCGCTGGCGTGCCGCGCAAGCCGGGCATGAGCCGCGACGATCTTCTCGAAATCAACCTGAAGGTGATGGAGCAGGTCGGCGCAGGCATCAAGAAATATGCGCCCAACGCTTTCGTCATCTGCATCACAAACCCGCTCGACGCCATGGTGTGGGCGCTCCAGCGCGTGACTGGCTTGCCGAAAAATCAGGTCGTCGGCATGGCGGGCGTGCTCGACGGCGCGCGCTTCCGTTATTTCCTTGCGCGCGAATTCGATGTGTCCGTCGAGGATGTGACGGCGTTCGTGCTCGGCGGACATGGCGATACAATGGTGCCGCTGCCACGTTATACGACCGTTGCGGGCATTCCTCTCCCTGACCTCATCAAGATGCGCTGGATCACGCACGAACGGCTGAACGAGATCGTGCAGCGGACCCGCGACGGCGGCGCTGAGGTTGTTAAGCTCCTGAAGACAGGTTCAGCGTTTTATGCGCCCGCCGCTTCTGCGATCGCGATGGCGGAGTCCTACCTCAAGGATAAAAAGCGCGTCTTGCCCTGCGCGGCCTACCTCACGGGCGAGTACGGCGTGAAGGGTCTTTACATCGGCGTCCCCTGCGTCATCGGGGCCAAGGGCATGGAGCGCGTGGTCGAGATTGATCTCAACGCGCCACGAGCGGCTGGACTTCAAGCGCTCCGTGGAAGCGGTCCAGAATCTCGTCGAAGCCTGCATGCGCATCGCGCCCGGCCTCCAGCAACCCTCAGCGTAGGCATTAGAGCCGCCGTCACCGGCGGCCTCTTTTTTCCCCAATTACAATCTTGGCCTTCTCCCTCACGATAAGAGCTGTCTCATGAATGTGCATGAATATCAGGCGAAAGCGATCCTCAGAGATTTTGGTGTTCCCGTTCCACGGGGCCATGTGGCTTTCACGCCAGAGGAAGCCGTTTCGGTCGCGAAGGAGCTGGGCGGCCCCATCACGGTGGTAAAAGCGCAGATTCATGCTGGCGGACGCGGAAAGGGCCGCTTCAAAGAGCGCGAGGCCGGTGACAAAGGCGGCGTGCGGATTGCGAAATCCATGGACGATGTCCGGCTTTTCGCCGACCAGATGCTGACGAATACGCTTGTGACGGCGCAAACCGGACCGGCAGGCCGCGTCGTGAAGAGGCTCCTGATCGAAGAGGGCGCCGCCATTGCCCGCGAGCTCTATCTTTCGTTCTTGATCGACCGCATCACATCTCGCGTCGCGATCATTGCTTCGACGGAAGGCGGCATGAACATCGAGGAAGTGGCTCGCAAGACGCCTGAGAAGATTTTTACGGTCCACATCGACCCGGCGACGGGTTTCTCGCAATTTCACGGCCGCGAGGTCGCTTTCGCGCTCGGGCTGAAGGATGGCCAGATCAAGCAATGCGTGAACCTGATCAAGAATCTCTACAGGGCGTTCACCGAGAAGGACATGAGCCTTCTTGAGATCAACCCGCTCATCGTGACCGAAAAGGGCGACCTCGTTTGCCTCGACGCGAAGTTGAACTTCGATGGCAACGCTCTTTACCGTCATCCCGATATTATGGGGCTGCGCGATCTTGACGAAGAAGACCCGGCGGAAGTTTTGGCGTCCCGCTACGATCTTTCCTATGTGAAGCTCGACGGCAATATTGGCTGCTTGGTGAACGGCGCCGGGCTCGCCATGGCGACAATGGATATCATCAAGCTTTACGGCGCGGAGCCCGCAAACTTCCTCGACGTCGGCGGCGGCGCGTCGAAGGAGAAGGTGTCCGAAGGTTTCAAGATCATTCTCTCAGACCCGAATGTTAAGGGCATTCTCGTCAACATCTTCGGCGGCATCTTGCGCTGCGATATTATCGCGGAGGGCATTATCGCGGCTGCGCGCGAGATGAGCATAAAGGTTCCGCTCGTGGTGAGGCTCGAAGGCACCAACGTCGAGCTCGGCAAAGACATCATCAAGAAATCGGGTCTTCAGGTCATCCCTGCGGACAACCTCGCCGATGCGGCCGAGAAGATCGTCCTCGAAGTCAAAAAGGCGGCGTGACGAACGCCGCGAGCCTCCATCAACCTTCAAAAGAATCAGATAAGGCAATCCAATGGCCATCCTCGTCGACAGTAACACCAAAGTGATCTGCCAGGGTCTTACCGGCGCCCAAGGCACATTCCATACCGAGCAAGCGATCGCGTATGGCACGAAGATGGTCGGTGGCGTGACCCCCGGTAAAGGCGGATCGAAGCATTTGGGCATCCCCGTTTTCGATACCGTCAGGGAGGCGGTCGAAAAGACAGGCGCAAACGCAACAGCGATTTACGTGCCGCCGCCCTTCGCCGCCGACGCGATGCTTGAAGCCATCGACGCCGAGATCCCGCTCATCGTGACGATCACGGAGGGCATTCCGGTCATGGACATGGTTAAGGTGAAACGTGCGCTCGCCAGATCGAAATCGCGGCTCGTCGGTCCGAACTGCCCAGGCGTCATCACGCCGGGCGAGTGCAAGATCGGCATCATGCCGGGGCATATCCACAAGCGCGGCAGCGTCGGTATTGTTTCGCGCTCCGGCACGCTTACTTATGAGGCAGTTCATCAGACGACCGTGGTTGGCCTGGGACAAACGACCTGCGTGGGCATAGGAGGCGATCCGGTCAAAGGCACCGAGCACATCGACGTTCTGGAAATGCTTTTGGCCGACGATGAGACCCACTCCATCATCCTGATTGGTGAGATCGGCGGGTCGGCGGAGGAGGAGGCGGCCGCGTTCTACAAATCATCGCGGCGCAAAAAGCCGATGGTTGGTTTCATCGCAGGCGTAACCGCGCCTCCCGGCCGCCGGATGGGTCATGCCGGCGCCATCATCGCAGGCGGGAAGGGGTCTGCCGGCGACAAGATCGAGGCCATGAAATCGGCCGGAATCACGGTTTCTACATCACCCGCCGCCCTTGGGAGCACGCTGGTTGAAGTCATAAAGGGCTGATCCGCTTGTCAGGCGAAAGCGGACGGGCATTCGCGGCTGTAGTCCGCTTTTAGCGCCTGAATGGTGATTGCAGTGAGACGGGAAAATCTTAACGAAGCATTTCTGCGGACGTCTTTTCTGGATGGAGCGAACGCAGCTTATATCGAAGATCTTTATGAGCGATTTCAGGAGAACCCCGGTTCGGTTACCGCGGACTGGCGCGCATTTTTCACAGATTTAAAGGACCGCAAAGAGCGCGTTCTCGCCGAGGCCAGCGGGCCGTCCTGGAAGCCGAAAAGCGGTGAATTGTCTGAAGACGGCGATCTCCTGAACGCATTCGCGGCGGATTGGGGCCGCGAAGAGCAGGAGATTGTCCGCAAGATCAGCGTCAAGGCGCAGGAAAAAGGCGTCGAAATCAGCCGCGATGAGGCATTTCGGGCCACCCGTGAATCCGTTCGCGCGCTCATGCTGATCCGGGCTTACCGGGTAAACGGTCATCTCATTGGAAATCTCGACCCGCTTCGGATTGCGCCGGTTCGCCCGCATCCGGAACTCGATCCGGCAAGCTACGGGTTTACGCCTGCCGATCTGGATCATCAGATCTATATCGACAATGTTCTCGGCCTCGAGACTGCAAGTCTTCGGCAGATCATCGAAATCCTGCGCCGCACCTATTGCGGGACCATCGGTTTCGAGTTCATGCATATCTCGTCGCCCGAGCAGAAGCTCTGGATTCAGGAGCGCATCGAGGGACCGGACAAAGAGGTCGAGTTCACCGTACTCGGAAAAAAGGCGATCCTGACAAAGCTTATCCACGCTGAGAGCGTGGAGCGATTCCTCGACAAAAAATATACCGGCACCAAGCGGTTCGGGCTTGAAGGGGCGGAATCGGCAGTGCCCGGGCTCGAGCAGATCATCAAGCGCGGCGGGCAGCTCGGTGTGAAGGAAATCGTCATCGGCATGTCGCATCGCGGCCGGTTGAATGTGCTCACGAATGTGATGGGCAAGCCCTTCCGCGCACTGTTCCATGAGTTCAAGGGCGGCTCGGCGAACCCGGAAGACGTGGAAGGCTCGGGCGACGTCAAATACCATTTGGGCGTCTCCAGCGACCGCGAGTTCGACGGCAACCAGGTGCATCTGTCGCTGACGGCAAACCCATCGCACCTTGAGATCGTGGACCCCGTCGTGCTCGGCAAAGTGCGCGCCAAGCAGGATCAGCGCCATGACAAAAGCAGGTCGGAGGTTCTGCCGCTTCTCCTGCATGGCGACGCGGCCTTCGCAGGCCAGGGCGTGGTCGCGGAGTGCTTCGGCCTTTCCGGCTTGAAGGGTCATCGCACCGGCGGCTCGCTCCACTTCATCGTCAACAATCAGATCGGTTTCACCACCGCGCCGCGTTTCTCGCGCTCTTCGCCCTACCCGTCCGACATTGCCCGCATGATTGAGGCGCCGATCTTCCACGTAAACGGCGACGATCCCGAGGCGGTGGTCTATTGCGCCCGCGTTGCTACTGAATTCCGCCAGCGCTTCCACAAGCCAGTCGTCATCGACATGATCTGCTACCGGCGGCATGGCCACAACGAAGGCGACGAGCCGTCCTTCACCCAGCCACTGATGTACAAGCGGATCCGGGGGCTGCCGAGCGTCGTCTCGATCTACTCCAAGCGGCTTGCGGAAGAGGGTGTGGTCAAGGAAGCTGACGCTGAAAAACTCCGCTCGGGCTTCTGGGAGATGCTCGAAACCGAGTTCGAGGCGTCGGAAAGCTACCGGCCCAACAAGGCGGATTGGCTCGACGGGCGCTGGTCAGGCATTACGCTTGCGGAGGAAGGTCCGCGCCGCGGCCATACGGGCGTCAGTATCGAGATGCTGAAACGCATCGGCACGAAACTGACCGAAGTCCCGAAGGGCTTCACAGTGCACAAGACGATCGGCCGGATGCTGGTCAATCGGCGCAGGATGATTGAGGAAGGGCGTGGCATCGACTGGGCGAGCGGCGAAGCGCTGGCGTTCGGAACGCTGCTTGAGGAAAAGTTCCCCGTCCGGCTTTCCGGGCAGGATGTCGAACGCGGCACCTTCTCGCAACGGCATTCCGTCCTCACGGATCAACTGAACGAAGAGCAGTACATCCCGCTGAACCACATCTCGAACACGCAGGCCCGATATGAGGTCATCAATTCGATGCTCTCAGAAGAAGCCGTGTTGGGGTTCGAATATGGCTACAGCCTCGCCGAGCCGAATACTCTTGTGCTTTGGGAGGCGCAGTTCGGCGACTTCGCCAATGGGGCGCAGGTCGTTATCGATCAGTTCCTTGCCAGCGGCGAGCGGAAATGGCTGCGCATGTCGGGCCTGATCCTGCTTCTGCCGCACGGCTATGAAGGCCAAGGTCCGGAACACTCCTCAGCGCGCCTCGAGCGCTATCTGCAGCTCTCGGCGGAAGACAACTGGCAGGTCGCCAACTGCACCACGCCTGCAAACTACTTCCACATCCTGAGGCGGCAGCTTCATCGGAGCTTCCGGAAGCCCCTGATTCTGATGTCGCCGAAGTCGATGCTTCGGCATAAGCGGGTCGTGTCTCCCATCGAGGATTTCGGGCCGGAGACTACCTTCCATCGCGTACTGTGGGATCACGCCGAGACCGGCGGCAGCGAGAAGGTGAAGCTCGCGCCGGACGAGGACATCCAGCGCGTGGTTCTCTGCTCCGGCAAGGTCTACTATGATCTTTTTGAAGAGCGCGAGAGCCGCCGCAACGGCGAGATCTATCTCATGCGCGTGGAGCAACTCTATCCGTTCCCCGCGCGCGCTCTCATCCAGGAACTGAGCCGCTTCCCGAACGCCGAAATCGTCTGGTGCCAGGAGGAGCCGAAGAACCAGGGCGCCTGGACCTTCGTCGAAGCGAACATCGAATGGGTGCTTGATCATATCGGCGCCGACTCGCGGCGTCCGCGCTATATCGGGCGGCCCGCGTGTGCTTCCACGGCGGCCGGCCTTATGAGCAAGCACACAGC
Source organism: uncultured Alphaproteobacteria bacterium (assembly GCA_963819665.1). Taxonomy (GTDB): domain Bacteria; phylum Pseudomonadota; class Alphaproteobacteria; order Rhizobiales; family Rhodomicrobiaceae; genus Rhodomicrobium. Next base: position 33,566 of record CAWFXN010000024.1, on the reverse strand, counting down.
CGAACTCCACGCTTTCCTTGACGAGGCGTTGACGTTACAAGGCTAGGTGAGCGCCGTCGCTCCTGGCGGCGGCCGAGCTTGTTTTCTCGTCTATTTTGGACCGCGGCATGACGAATTCCTTGCGGTTCCTCCTTTCGATGCTTGCGAAGGATCTGCGCATGGCCATTGAGATCGTCGTTCCCACCCTGGGCGAGTCGGTAACGGAAGCCACAGTCGGTAAATGGTTCAAGAAGGCCGGGGATGCGGTCAAGGCTGACGAGGCCTTGGCTGAACTCGAAACGGATAAAGTCACGCTTGAGGTCAACGCGCCCGCTGCCGGCGTTATTTCCGAGATTGTGGTCAAGGAAGGCGAGACCGTCGGCGTCGGCGCGATCCTTGGTTCGATCGCGGAGGGACAAGCGGCGGCGGCCGCCGCGAAGCAGGCGGAAAAGCCGATCCAGGTCGAAGCCTGCCGCCGCGCCGCAGCCCGTTCAAGCGTCAACTCCTGAGCCGCGAGCCAGCGCGCCACAACCCGCCCCCTCCCGGACGAACGCTGAAACGATGGCGCCTTCTGTGAGGCGCATCGCTGAGGAAAGCGGCATCGATCCCGCCACCGTTACCGGTTCCGGGAAGGAAGGCCGCGTAACCAAGGGGGATATGCTGGCCATAATCGAAGGCGGCGCATCGTCCTCAAGCCCCATCAGCTTCGCAAAAGTTCAAGCGCCCCCGGCGCAGGCGCCGCGCGCGCCTTATGCGCCTCCCGCCGAGGCGCGGGAAGAGCGCGTGCGCATGACCAGGCTGCGCCAGACGATCGCCCGCAGGCTCAAGGAAGCGCAGAACACCGCCGCCATGCTCACCACGTTCAACGAGGTGGACATGACCACGATCATGGATGTCCGCAAGCGCTACAAGGATTTGTTCGAGAAGAAGCACGGCGTGAAGCTCGGCTTCATGGGCTTTTTTGTGAAAGCGTGTATCCACGCTTTGCATGACATCCCAAGCGTGAACGCCGAAATTGACGGCGAGGACATCGTTTACAAGAACTACTACCACATCGGCATCGCGGTCGGCACCGAGCGCGGGCTTGTGGTGCCGGTCGTGCGGGACGCGGACAAGAAATCCATCGCGGCAATCGAGAAAGAAATCGCGGGCTTCGGTAAACGCGCCCGCGATGGCAAGCTTGGCCTTGAAGAAATGCAGGGCGGCACCTTCACCATCTCCAATGGAGGCGTTTACGGCTCGCTCATGTCGACGCCGATCCTGAACGCGCCGCAGTCGGGCATTCTCGGCATGCACAAGACCCAGGAGCGGCCGATGGTTATGGGGGGCAAGATCGAAATCAGGCCGATGATGTATCTTGCCTTGTCCTACGATCATCGCCTTGTCGACGGCAGGGAAGCGGTTACCTTCCTGGTGCGCGTGAAAGAGGCTTTGGAAGACCCACAGCGGCTCATCCTCGATCTCTGAGCGGTTCCTGGAGGGAAATCTGGGCTTTTCACGCGCCACATAAAAAGAAATACTTAGATGGGCAGTAAGCCGAGCCACCCGGATGGCGAACCGCCCATTATCGAACGGAGATATCAGGGATGGGTGACACATACGATCTCATCGTTATTGGAACCGGTCCCGGCGGATATGTCTGCGCGATCCGGGCGGCGCAGCTCGGCCTCAAGACGGCGGTGATCGAGAAAAGCCAGACGTTCGGGGGCACGTGCCTGAATGTCGGCTGCATCCCTTCAAAGGCGCTGCTGCATGCGTCTGAGCTTTTCGAGGACGCGGGCCACGGCTTTGCGACGATGGGCATCAAGACGAAGCCCGAACTCGATCTGCCCACTATGCAAAAGTATAAGCAGGAGGGCGTCGAAGGCAACGTCAAGGGCGTTGAGTTCCTTCTCAAGAAGAACAAGGTCGACACCTATCACGGCATCGGTCGCATCACCGCTCCCGGCAAGGTCACCGTTCGCCCCGTCGATGGAGGCGGCGAGAAGTCTCTGGAGACGAAGGCGATCGTCATCGCCACGGGCTCAGACGTGGCCCGGCTCCCCGGTATCGATATCGACGAAAAGCGCGTCGTGTCTTCGACTGGAGCCTTGGACTTGGACAAGGTTCCGGGCCACCTCCTGGTTATTGGCGCCGGTGTCATCGGCCTTGAGCTTGGGTCGGTCTGGCGGCGCCTCGGCGCGAAAGTGACGGTCGTTGAGTTTCTGGACCGCATCATTCCCGGAATGGACAACGAAATCGCCAAGCAGTTCCAGCGCATTCTGCAAAAGCAGGGCTTGGAATTCCGGCTTGGCCAAAAAGTCGCCGGCGTCGAAGCAAACGGGGCGGGACCGCTCAAAGTGCAGGTGCAGCCCAGCAATGGCGACGGCTCAAAAGAGGTTCTCGAGGCCGACGTGGTTCTCGTGGCCGTGGGGCGCGCGCCTTACACTGAGGGGCTCGGACTCGAAGACGCCGGCGTCCAGATCGACAACAAGCGCCGCATTCTGATCGACGATCATTTCAGGACGAATGTGAAGGGCATTTATGCGATCGGCGACGTGGTGCGCGGCCCGATGCTCGCTCATAAGGCCGAGGACGAAGGCGTCGCCGCGGCGGAGATCATCGCCGGCAAGGCGGGGCACGTGAACTACGGCGTGATTCCCAACGTGATCTATACCTATCCCGAGGTCGCAAGCGTCGGCCAGACGGAAGAAGAGCTGAAAGAGGCCGGAATCGCTTACAATGTCGGCAAGTTTCCCTTCACGGCCAACGGGCGCGCAAAGGTGAACCGGCAGGTGGAAGGCTTCGTGAAGTTTCTGGCGGATGCGAAGACAGACCGCGTTCTCGGTGTTCACATCATCGGACCCGATGCGGGGAATATGATCGCCGAAGCGGCCGTTCTCATGGAATTCGGCGGCTCTGCCGAGGACCTCGCGCGCACATGCCACGCTCATCCAACACTGAGCGAAGCAATCAAGGAAGCGGCGCTTGCGGTCGATAAGCGCGCAATTCACATTTAGGGCAAGGTGGCCGGGATGCTGACGAGAGGGATTTTGCTTTTGACTCTGGCGGCGATCAGCACGCCAAGTATCGCTGGCGATGCATGGTCCCCTGTCCTTGCCCAAGCTAATCCTGCCCTCCTCCAAGGGGATCAACAGGCTCCTAACCGGCCCCCGACGGGTCCGAAAAACTTCCTTGGACGGGCCCATCCTGGAAAAATTACGGGATTGTCCAACGAAGGTATTGTCGTCAATCTTCGCGATGGCGGCACTCAGGTGGTCCAGTTCGGCGAGATCTGGCGCGTCCGCAAAGCCTTCGCCAGCGACGAGCCGGCAGGCACCACCGTCATCGACTTTGCCAACACCCGGCTCTTTGTTGCAACCCAGCTAGACACTCTCATCGACGACCTTGGCAAAAAGGTGCCGATGACAAAGCTCACGGCTCCGAACGGCGAGATCATTTACATGGTCGCCAGCAAGGTTACCGACATTTACAACGCCCTTCCCGGCTTGCACAATCCGGCGAGCAAAGCTGTGGTCGGCACGCGCGATGGAACACAGCAGGTGCTCGAGGCAGTCGATGAGGCGAAGAGGATCATAGCCAGCGCGCATGTGATGCAGTAGGAGCGCGAGCCTGATGTGGCGTGTCGGCGTTGATCTGGGCGGGACCAAGATCGAAGCGCTGGCGCTTTCGCCTTCGGGCCAGGAGCGCGTGCGCGTCAGAGCGCCGACACCGCGCGGCGATTATGAAGGCACGCTCGACGCAATTGTCTCTCTCGTGGAGGCCTGCACAGATGGGTTGGCTGCTTCCGAAATAGCAGGCGTCGGGGTTGGCATTCCCGGCAGCCTTTCGCCTCGGACTGGGCTCGTCCGCAACGCGAATTCGACATGGTTGAATGGCCGTTCACTCCATCGCGATCTGCAAGCGCGCTCGCCATGGCCCGTTGTCATAGAGAACGACGCCAACTGCTTTGCCCTTTCGGAAGCCGCGGACGGGGCGGCGCAGGGCTGCCGGACTGTTTTCGGCGTGATCCTGGGAACTGGCGTCGGCGGCGGCCTCGTGATCGACGGGCATTCTCAACTTGGACATAACGCCGTTGGAGGCGAATGGGGCCACAATCCGTTACCGTGGCCAGACGCCGAAGAATATCCCGGCCCAGTCTGCTATTGCGGAAAGCGAGGGTGCATCGAGACGTTTCTTTGCGGACCAGCGCTGGAGCGTCAGTTTCAAGAACTGACCGGCTGCGTGCTGGACGCCAGGGCGATCGCTGAGAAAGCCGCTGAGGGCGAATTCGCCGCACAAACAGTGCTGGCTGTTTATTCGCGGCGGCTCGCGAAAGCGCTGGCGACAGTGATCAATATCGCCGACCCCGACATAATCGTTTTCGGCGGCGGTTTATCGAACATATCAGTTTTAATAAATGATGCCGCCGCACAGCTTCCGGAATGGGTTTTTTCGGATTGCTTCAGCACACCGCTGAAGGTCAACAAATGGGGCGATTCCAGCGGTGTCAGAGGAGCGGCTCAGCTGGTCAGTTGCCCCAGGTGACCCAGCTTTCGCCGGGCCACCTGTGCAATATCAATGCCTGCAGTACGTTTACGTCATTACAAACGAAGTATGAGAGGAGAATAGTTCAGTCCTGTGAGCTAAGCATCACCTATTTGGATGAGGTTCGCCAAATTCAGGCTATGTTTCTCTGCTGTGATGCAGTTCTGCAACTGAGCCCTGTCCCGTGAGCACGAAAGCAGGTTGCCGAACTTCGAATATCCGGCCTCAAGCCCGTGCTTTTCCCACCTGCGATGGGCCGCCTATGAGAAAATCTTCCCGCGCTTGTCAAGCCGCTGCAGGACGCCAGGAAGGAGGTCGGCCATGTCGTCGGCAATCAGTCCGGGGCCGAAGATGACCGCGAGTTCGCCATGCATCCAGACCCCCGCCGCCGCCGCATCGAAGGCCGCCATGCCTTGCGCGCAAAGTCCGGTAATGAGGCCAGCCAGAACGTCGCCGCTTCCCGCCGTGGCAAGCCACGCAGGCGCATTCTCGCTAATGGATGAGAGACCGTCGGGCGCGGCGACCACGGTGTCGGCGCCTTTCAGGATGACAACCGCTCCGGACATCTCGGCGGCGCGCCGGGCGCGTTCAAGCTTCGACGGTTCATTCGCAAGCTCGGGAAAGACTTTTCTGAACTCGCCCTCGTGCGGCGTCAGGATCGTCGGCGCAGGCCTGGACTTGATGAGGCGGAAAAGCTCCACTGGCGTCGCCTGAAAGGCTGTGATCCCCTCCGCATCGAGGACCGCGACCGCGTCGCTCGCCAGCACGCTTCCGACAAGACCCATGACTTCCGGATCGCGGCCAGCGCCGGGGCCGATGAGGACAGCGGTGATCCGCGGGTCGGAAAGAACCGCGGACAGACCGGACGGCCCCTCGTAAGCCGCGACCATCACGGCCGTCAGTTGCGCTGCGTTGATGTAAAATGCCGATTTCGACGTTGCGACCGTGACGAGCCCGGCCCCCGCCCGCAATGCCGTTCGCGCCGCCAGCCGACCTGCGCCTGTGCTCTCCATCGGGCCAGAGACAATAACGGCGTGCCCGCGATCATATTTGTGGCCGTCGATTCTCAACTTCGGAAAATAGCGCAGCCAGAATTCGGGGTCGTTGGCGAAAGTCCGGGGTGCAATCTCACCCAGCACCGCCGCCGGGATCCCGATATCGACCGCGCGGACATCTCCGCAATAAAGGCGGCCGGGAAGCAGGACATGCCCCGTTTTGCGCCGGAAGAATGTCACCGTTGTCGCCGCCTTGAAGGCGACGCCTTTCAGAGCGCCGCTCGTTGCGTTGATGCCTGACGGAACGTCGACGGAGATGACGGGCAGGCTGCGCCCCGTCACAGCCTCGATCATCTCGGCGACGATTCCGGCGACGTTGTCGCGCAGGCCCGTACCGTAAATAGCGTCGACGACGATTTGCGCGCCTTCCAGCGATTGAGGCGTCATCGGCTCGATGGCCTCATCCCAGCGCCTCGCCATCTCCTTGGGATCGCGCTTCAAGTCCTCCTGGCGTCCGAGAAGCGCAAGACGCACATGATAGCCTCGCTCCCTCAGATAGCGCGCGCAGACGAAGCCATCGCCGCCATTATTGCCCGGTCCGCACAAGACGACCACACGGCTGCCGCGCGGGTAGCGCCGGACGACTTCTTCAGCAACGCAGCGCCCTGCGTTTTCCATCATGGTCAAAGTTGGCAAGCCGGCGGCCGCGGCGATCTGCTCGGCGCGGCCCATTTCTTCGGCGGTCAGAAGTTCAAGCAAGGCGCAGCCCGTGATTTGACGGATATTTTTCTTGCGATGCATAAAGTCACATCTGGGGCGAATGTAGCGAAATTTGCATGAGCTTGGAAGAAAAGCGCCGAATGAGCACAGGAACGCTGAGGCATGCTAAGGCCCCCGAATAAAAACCATAGACACCGCCCATAGCCAAATTGCACCGCTCAAGGTCTGGATAATTCATATGCAAATTGCCTACTTTCTAGGCAGGATGGATTGGTTACGCCCAGGTTTATCGTTGTCTCGTAGGCCATGTCGTGTTTGGCATGGCCGATGCTAATAAAGGGCGCAGCGCGCTTTTTGTCCCCTTCGGAGGAACCCATTCGTCATGAAAAAAATCGAAGCGGTTATTAAACCGTTCAAGCTCGATGAGGTTAAGGAGGCTTTGCAGGAAATTGGCCTTCAGGGCATTACCGTAACCGAAGCCAAAGGTTTCGGCCGCCAGAAGGGTCACACGGAGCTCTACCGCGGGGCGGAGTATGTTGTCGATTTTCTGCCCAAGGTGAAGATTGAGATTGTGCTGCCTGAGGACATGGTCGAAAAAGCTGTGGAAGCCATCCGGAATTCGGCGCGGACCGGTCGGATAGGCGACGGCAAGATCTTCATCATCAACGTCGAGGATGCGATCCGCATCCGCACTGGCGAAACCGGACCCGAGGCAATTTAGCTTTTACCCTGCTTCTCCCGGAAGCAATAGCATACCCACCGAGCGAGCCGATCAAATCGGCGCCCAAATCACCCACCCCAAAGACTCGACCCTAACTTCACGAGGGAGTTCAATGTCAAACGCGACTGAAGTTGTAAAAAAAATAAAAGATGAAGACATCCCTTTTGTCGATCTCCGCTTCACCGACCCGCGCGGCAAACTGCAGCACGTGACGATGGCCGCGTCGGAGATGGGCGATGAAGCGTTCGCCGACGGCGTGATGTTCGACGGCTCCTCGATAGCAGGCTGGAAGGCGATCAACGAAAGCGACATGACGTTGATGCCCGACCCGGAAACGGCCCATCTCGATCCATTCTTTGCGCAATCGACGCTCGCGATTTTCTGCGACGTTCTGGAGCCGCACTCGGGCGAGCGTTATGAGCGCGATCCGCGCGGCACCGCCCGCAAGGCCGAGGCTTATCTGCAGCAGACCGGAATAGGCGACAAGGCGTATTTCGGTCCTGAAGCCGAGTTCTTCATTTTCGACGACGTGCGCTTCTCCGCCGATCCTTACAACTGTGGCTACCGCCTCGACTCGGTCGAGCTTCCGACCAACATGCCGACCGAATACGAGATGGGCAACCTCGGCCACCGTCCGCGCACGAAGGGCGGTTACTTCCCCGTGCCGCCGGTCGATAGCGCACAGGACATCCGCTCCGAGATGCTGTCTACGATGGCCGCGATGGGCGTTGTCGTCGAGAAGCACCACCACGAGGTGGCGTCCGCTCAGCACGAGCTTGGCATCAGGTTCGGCCCGCTCACCCTGATGGCCGACGCCTTGCAGATCTACAAGTACGTCATCCACAACGTCGCGAACTCCTACGGCAAGACGGCGACGTTCATGCCGAAGCCCGTCTTCGGCGACAACGGCTCGGGGATGCATGTGCACCAGTCGATCTGGAAGGGCTCCGAGCCCGTCATGGCCGGCAATCTCTATGCAGACCTGTCGGAGACCTGTCTGTTCTACATCGGCGGCATTCTCAAGCACGCCAAGGCGCTGAACGCCTTCACGAACCCGTCGACCAACTCCTACAAGCGTCTTGTTCCGGGCTACGAGGCTCCGGTGCTGCGCGCTTATTCGTCCCGCAATCGCTCGGCGTCTTGCCGTATCCCGGTTACTTCGAATCCGAAAGCGAAGCGCGTTGAAGTCCGCTTCCCCGATCCGGCGGCGAACCCCTATCTCGCTTTCGCCGCGATGCTCATGGCGGGCCTTGACGGCGTCCGCAACCGCATTCACCCCGGCGATCCGATCGACAAGAACCTCTACGATCTGCCCGAGGCTGAGCTCAGGGAAATCCCGACGGTGTGCGGCTCTCTGCAAGAGGCCATCGATTCGCTCGACGCCGACCGCGCCTTCCTCAAAGAGGGCGGCGTCTTCACCGACGACCAGATCGACGCTTACGTGGAATTGAAGGTGGAAGAGATCGATCGCTTCCGCATGATGCCGCACCCGATCGAGTTCGATATGTACTACTCGGTCTAAGGCTTCGGCTTCAGGTCACCGGTTGCGAGGCGGCGGATTTGCCGCCTCGTTTCATTTCAGCATCTCTCTACAGGGCAAGGTCCTGGGCGATCTCTTCAGCCTTCTTCGTCTTGCCCGCCAGATCATCATCCAGTTTCTTTTCTTCCGCAGCGATCGCCGCCAGGCGATCTTCCTGAGCCTTCAGCGTGTCGAGATAGCGCCGCCCAAGGTCGGAGGACTGGCCGACGCTTGCGAGGTTCTTGCGGATGCGTTCCTGATCGTCCCCGATCTTCTTCTTCTCCGACTCAAGCTCCCGTTTGCGTGCATTGGCTTTCGTGATGTCGCCAACGACGGCGCCGAGCTTCGTGATCGCCTCCTTCAAGGCGCCCGTTTCATTTTGCAGCCCCGAAACCGTGGCGAGAATCCGGTCTGGCGCCAGCGAAGTCAGGCTCACCATTTGATAGTCGGTGTGCTCGCGAGTGAGCGTCGCCTTCGTGGTCTTCCCTTTCGGCGCAACAACCCTGTAGCGCAGGCGCGTGGCCGTTTCCTCGACGTCCTTCGTGTCACCCGCCGGTTTCCAGCCGTCCAGACGCGGCTCCTCGATGAAGACTTCGCGGTCTTCCTCGCCGGGCGGGGTGATTTCATAGTCGATCGCCCAGCGCGACTTGACTGTCAGCGTCAACTCGCCCCGCGCCGCCTTGCCAAGCCGGGTCTGCTTCACGCCTCGATCTTCGCGGCGGATATCCGTCTTCGAATCAAGCGCGAAAGTTATGAACTTTGTCGTTCCCTTCGACAGCAGCGGAAGCTGCGCGTCGCCTGCGAAATTGGCTGAGCCGTCCGCGCTCGTCTCGAACGACGTAACAAGCCCTGGGGGCAGAGCGGAATCGCCATCATTGGTAAGGCGGACAGCGGCAAGCGGGCGCGTGGCGTTGGTTTCAGGTTGATAGATGAAGGTGCGGGACGCAGGGATCTCGCGGTCGGTGAACGGAATCATCATCGTCGATCCCGAGGCGAGCGTGATTTTCGAGGGGAATCGGTAAAGCACCTGCGTCGCGGCCTCCTCAGCCTCAGCGGCATGAGCAGCCGAACCAAGCTCCTCTCGAGGTGCTTGTAGCCCCCCAGCGCCATAACCCATAGACACCTGCCGGACTCGGCGGCGCCGCCATAAGCGCGCGTGACGTCTTCGCGCGTGGCGCCGCCGCCTCAGCCATATCACGCGCTTTTTCTTCGGCCTCGTCCTTCCTCGGCACGATCCTCAATGCGGAAGACACCGGAATCTCGGGCCGGTCCACGAAGACCGCCGAATAAAGCGGCTGCTTCAACGCCACCGGGTTGCCGGAGACAAGCGTCAGGTCCACGCCTTTCCAATCGCCGCCTGTGAGATTTTCGAGGACGCCCCAGCCCTGGAGCCGGGCCTTTCCGCCGTCCTTGGGAAGAACAAGCCTGTAGGACGTCTTCCAGACGGGCGCGGCCACCACATAGCTGAAACCGATGGGTCTCTTTCCTTCGCCGGCGAGTGTGATCGACAGGATCCGCTGATCCTTCGCGCGGTTGGTCGCAATCCCCGACAGAGCGCGGTCGATCTGGGCGCGTGTCGTTTCATCCGCGAAGCGCAAGGCCGTCAGCTCTTCGATGACGGCTTGAACGAAGCCTTTCGGAGTCACAAGCGTGAGCCTGTGCCGCGTCGTCTCCCCGCCATTGTTCGGGAGCTGAACTTTTTCCTCCTCAACGCGGAACACACGGCCCGTCGCGTTGACGCTTCCCTCGATTTCCACCTCGGCTCCCACAAGCGCATTCAGCAAATCTGGTTGCGAGGCGAGCGCCGCCTGGTCGAAGGGCAGATCTCGAAACAGCTCCACGAGGGGCGTTTTTCCAGGCAGGCTCACAGCGCCGATAGAGCCCGCCGCATCGAAAATCGTCAGACTTTTCAGAACATCGTCGACCTGATCGAGCCGCACCGGCAACCCGATAACAGAGCCTGCCGCCGCTTCGCCACCATGCGTGAATTGAGCGAGCCCTGAGGTTGAAAGGACGACGCGCTTCAAGGGCAGTTCGTCTGCCTCGGCCGTCAGGGGAAGAGCGGCCAGGGCGGCCGCCGTGATGATCCGCTTCATGACATTTGACCCGAATGGAATTGGAAACGAGCCTTACAACTGCCCCCGGAATAAGGGCGCCATTGCGGTGCGACTGCGGCTAAATCCTGCGCTCAGCCCGGCATTTTATGAACAAGCGAAACAGCGCGGCTGGCGCTCACATTCACATCCTCCTCGCGCTCGGAGATACGAACGTAGCGTTGGAGGATTTATCGCTCCGCTGCGGATCAAATGCGGCGGCGCTTCGCCGTCCCGGAAAGGCGAAGCCTATCCGGGACCGTAACGTATTAAAATGCCGCGCTCTTTGCGATCCCGGCTCGCGCTTCGCTGGGCTGGGACGACTGGCGGACGATCCTTTGGCTCCCGCCAGCGGCGCCGCGTCCATTTACCTCTGCGCGCTGCTCCCCTGGCCTTTTGTGTCCGGCAACGTGCGGATCTGGTCGCTGTTCATCATCACCCTGACGCGATCGGCAAGCTGCTCGATCTTGTTCCCCTCGATGGTGACCGTCTTTTCGCCGAGGCCGAGCAGCTTGCCGACTTGAAGTTGAACTGACTGGAGCTTGCCGTCCGGCCCTCTCTCAACCTTGACGATCTGTCCAAGATCTTTGCCGTCAGAGCTGAAAGCCTGTAGATCTTTCAGACGCCCCAGCCCCTGATCTCCCTGGGCTTGAGCACTCTGCCGGGGTCCTCCCTGTTCTGGTCCAGTCCGCGCTTGAGCCTGCTCGTCCTGTCCTTCCAGTCTTCCGGCGAGTGCTTGTCTTCCCTGCTGCACGGCGGCGATAATGGTCTGGCATGAGCGCGGAAGCGATGCGTTCTTCTGCTGGACGCACTGCCGCACGTTGTCGGCGTCCCCGCATTGCTGCTGGACGGCCGAGATGCATGTATCAGCAAAATGTTCCACGGCCTGCTGAATCCTGTCAGCCGCGCGGCTCAGCGCGACGCTGCATGAGCGGCTCAACTGGTCCGAATAAGCATCCATGCAGCTCGCCATGCGGCCGCCGCCGGGCGTGACGTCGCTGCAGAACTGCTCGATGTCCTCTCCGCATGCGCCTTCGAGGCGCTGAATTGCCGTGGACAGGCGGTCTCTGAGATCGGACCTGGATAGCCGGTCAAGCAAATCGCCGCGTCTGCTATCCCGGTCGCGCTCCGAATAGGTGGACTGGCGATCCTGAGACTGATCCTGGGATTGTTGCGCCTGCTGGCTCATTGCAGGCAGCGGCGTCATCGAGAGCGCCGCGGCAAATAAAATAGCCTTATTCATTGAACGTCTCCCACATCTGTTGTGGGGCGGCGTGACGGCCGCCCCCTGTCCTGTCAAGAAAAGCTCAAGCCTAGTCTTCACCCCCGATGCGATCGTGGATCTGCTCCAAAAGCTGATCGACGTCGCCGCGGTTGCGGATGCGATCCAGAATGAGATCGCGGAGATCTTCACGATTTACCCCGGCCGAGCCGCCTGCGTTCTCCTCCGCGCTCTCGGATCGGTTGGAGATGAGGTCGGCCATGGAGCCTCGATTGCGTGCGCAATCAGACAGAAGTTCCCGGACCATGGCCCGCCTTTCCGAGCGGTCCGCCATAGGGTCGCGGAGATCGTTGCGGCTTTGCAGGCGGTCGCGAATGAGGTCACGGTATTGGCCGCGCCTCTCCATGCGATCCCCCCAATCGCCACGGCCGCCGGCGCGATCCGCCAGAAGCTCGCGGAGAGCTTCGCGTTCCTGCAGACGATCCGAGATGAGATCGCGCAATTGGCTGCGTCTTTCCATGCGGTCCGCTAATAGGTCCCGCGGATTGTCGCGGCCGCCAGCGCGTTCCGCTAAGAGGCCGCGAAGGTCCTCCCGGCTCCGAATGCGATCGCCCATGAGGTCGCGGAGAGCTTCGCGTTCCTGCAACCGGTCCAGGATGAGATCGCGCAAATCCTCGCGGCTGCGGATGCGGTTCGCGAGAAGATCCCGCAGTTCTTCCCTTGAGCCCCGATCCGATACGCGATCGCCATACCCGTGAGCGGCGGCAGGCGTCGCGGTCGTAAGGCTGACGGCCGAGGCGGCAAGCATAAACGCAGCAGCTGAAATTACGGTTGCTCGCTTCATGAGGTCACTTCTCCCTTATATCGTGGATGGGAGAGTCTTGTAGGACATGATGACAGTTATTGTCCACGTCTTTTGGCTAGTTATTCTCAAGGTATAGCTGTCTTTATTGATACTAGAAACAATTTTAATAAGACACTGTCATGGTTATTATCTCTTGCGCAGCCAAAATATCGAACAGTGACTTGCGCATTTCACCCAAGAAATTCATCAACTTGCGATCATGGGGTTCCGTCGACCGAAAGGGGCTCGGGGCTGCGCTTGTTTTTGTCGGGAAAAGTGTTAAGGAGTGTAAACCTTAACGGCAGGTTTTTTTACCGCACAGGAGAAGCTTCACGGTGTTTCGCTTGCTCGGCGCGAGCCTCCTTGTGCTCGCGGCCTTGTCTCCGGCGCCATGGCTTCGGCGCTCGCGCGGACGAAGCGCGGACTGCGCTTGTCATCGGCAATTCGCGCTATGCCTTTGCGCCGCTGCCCAACCCCGAGCATGACGCCGCCGATATCGCAAATGCGCTTCGCGGTTCGGGCTTTGCGGTCGATCTCGTTCTCGACGCCAGCAAAGCAAACATGATGGCGTCGATCGGCCGCTTTGGCGATGCGCTGACGCACCGCAAAGGCGTCGGCTTTTTCTACTACGCGGGGCATGGGGCGCAGATCGCAGGCGAGAATTACCTTGTTCCGGTCGACGCCGCCACAGGAGACGAAACGAGCCTGAAGCAAAGCGCGGTCAGCGCCAGCCTGATCGTCGACGCAGCGGCGGCGGCGGAGGACACGCTCAACATCCTTGTTCTCGATGCATGCCGCGACAACCCGCTCGGGTCGACCCGCGTCCGCGGGCTGTCGCGCATCGATACGAGCGACCGGCTGTTCGTATCCTTTTCCACGAAGCCAGGAGCAGTCGCTTTCGACGGGGACGACCGCAACAGCCCTTACGCCAAGCACCTGGCGCTGGCGATTGCAACACCCCGTCTCAATCTGGAGAGCGTGTTCAAGAGAACCTTGAAGGGCGTGTATCAGGAGACGCAAGGACAGCAGACTCCCTGGCTCTCCTCGTCCTATTTCGGCGAGTTCGTTTTCCGGCAGGGACCGCCCGGGTCCGCAATCGGCGGACAGGATGAGGAGCAGGCCAAGCCGCAGCGGACGCTCGCTGGCGTGTACCGCTCCGACGGAATCAATCCGAATGGCACCCGCTACAAGGGCATCACAGCCGTCAACTGGGCTGGCAACCAGGTCCAGGTCAAATGGTGGATCGGCAAGCAAATCTTCGCAGGGGTCGGGGAATTCGCAGGCAAGATGCTTGTCGTGAACTGGGGCGATACCCACCCGGTCATTTACACTTTCGGCAAGCACGGCTTTCTCAACGGCGAATGGGCGGACGGGAAGGCGAATGAGCGGCTTGAACTGTTCGCAAGCGTTGCGCCGGCGGCCCGATCGCTTTCCGAGGGCCGTTATGCCGTGACGGGACACAACCCGAACGGGACCAGCTACGATGGCGCTGTCGACATCTCAAAACGCCCGTCGGGCGACTACAGCCTCGACTGGAAGGTGGGCCGCGACGCCTATCATGGCGAGGGAAAGCTCGACGGCGGCATTCTCACCGTGCACTGGGGCGCCGAAATGCCTGTGGTCTATGCGCTTACGGGAGATAATGAACTGAAAGGGCTCTGGTCCGGCGGCGGCGGCGAGGAAACGCTCTCGCTCGAGGAATAATGCAGACAGTCATAAAGTCACCATTCCCTTGTCCAAGGCCGTCCTAGAAAAGTATTTACTTACTTATCTATGGCCATTTTACCAAACGAACCCAATTTGGTAAACCAAGGGTACACACTCACGGAATGCCGCCCGGCCGTCTTTTCTTCACTGCGCATATGGAGGCAAAAGCTGGCCGTTCTCGGGGTTCCAGCGCCATGGCGCACGCGAATGCAGCCAGTACCCTCCAATGTGACGGTCCAAAGGCCGATGCTGCAAGGCGTCCGATTTCCCCGATAGGACCGTAATGCCGAGATGCGTACATGACAGCTCGGCGGCGAGATACGCGTCCCGCTCCTCTTCCGGCATCGAAGGAGAAAAAGTCAGTCCCTTGAAACCCGCGATCAGAGGAGCTGCGCCCGCCCCCAAGCCATCGAGGGCATGATAGAAACTCAAATCGCCCATGAAGAACGCCTCTTCGGCATGGGTGAAAGCTTCATGGAGTTCGGGCGGCTTCTTAACGCCCCCAGAGACAAGGCTGAGAATGGCGGCTTCCGTGCGCGATAGCCCCGATGCCGGGTGCGGCAGCTCTTCAAGAAGCCGCAACAGGGCCAGCCGCAAAAATGGAAGAATGCGCGTGCTCCCCCCCAAAAGCCACGCCCATGGCTCCGGCGTCGGCGCCCGAAAGCCATTCCAGGCGAGCCGCGCGAGCGCGAGTTGAGCGTCGGTAACCGGCTCCATGAGGTGGAAATGCGCCTTCAGCGCCTTTGGCTTTTCGAGGCCGAGATATTTGCCGGCCTGGATGAGATACAGGCCCTCCCGGCGCTCCGTCGCGAAGAAATCAAGCAGCTGGATGAGTTGCAGCTGGTCGTAAAGATCGTGCTCGAACCAAAGAACCACGCTTTCAAATTCGCCGTGCCGGCGGATCATCGCGTCACGGGACCGGAAAGCCGCGTGGAGTTCCTCTTTGGGCAGCCACCCTCGTTGCGCAAGGAAATCAGCTCTGACGGCGGACAAGTCCTCCAGTGGCAGCGACGGTGGAACCGGGCCTTCGTGAAGAATATCGCGCCAGGGCAGGATCTCGCCGCGGATCCCGGCCTCGCGCATACGCGCGACGGCATCGTCGCCGTTTGTGATGATTAGCGAATCCATCTATCAGTCTAACCGCGGCCGCGATAGGGCGCAACGCCTTGGTCTGGCACCCATACGCCGGAAGGCAGATCGCCCACGGCGTAAAAAACGTCGATAGGAATGCCGCCGCGCGGATACCAATAGCCGCCGATGCGAAGCCAATGCGGGTTCAGCATCTCGTTCAGCTTCTTTCCGATCGCGACGGTGCAATCCTCGTGGAAGGCGGCATGGTTGCGGAAAGAGCTGAGGTAAAGCTTCAGCGATTTCGACTCCACGAGCAGATCGCGCGGCACATAGTCGATCACAAGATGGGCGAAATCGGGCTGGCCCGTCACCGGGCACAGAGCAGTGAACTCCGGCGCTGCGAAGCGCACGGCGTAAAGCGTGCCCGGATGCGGATTCGGCACAGCCTCGAGGCGTGCTTCGTCCGGGGACGCAGGGACTGACGAAAGCCGTCCGAGCTGGGTCAGGTGACGTGCATAATCAGGGTTGTCCATTCAAGCTCCGCTTACGCAAACTTACGCGAACTTGCGCTTTATCAGCGAATGCCGATCAATTTGTGTGTTTGCAGCGAAAGCCGCCAGGGTGGATGAGCAAGGCAGTAACGGGCCGCAGCATCGAGATTCTCGCGGTGGTTCGGCCCATCCATCGGCTGCAGGAAGAAGTGCTGAAAATTCAGCCGCTCGAACTGAGGCGGATGCGCCCCGACCTGCGGAAAGACGAGCTTCAGCTCGTCGCCTTCGCGCTGCGCGAGCGGAACGCCTGCCTTGGGACTGACGCAAATCCAA
This sequence comes from uncultured Alphaproteobacteria bacterium, assembly GCA_963819665.1. Lineage (GTDB taxonomy): Bacteria > Pseudomonadota > Alphaproteobacteria > Rhizobiales > Rhodomicrobiaceae > Rhodomicrobium. Next base: position 17,344 of record CAWFXN010000024.1, on the reverse strand, counting down.
TCGATGCCGCGAGGCGCCGGACGTGTTCCATTGGTTTCCAGCGCGACCATGAAGCCGCGAGCGTGAAGCGCTTCGACGAGCGGCGCATCGAGCTGCAATGTCGGCTCCCCGCCCGTGCAAACGACGTAAGGCCTGGCGCCTTGGGATTCGACGGCCTCTCGCCAGACATGCTCAACCGTATCGGCAAGCGTCTCCGCGCTTTCGAACTTGCCTCCGCCAGGACCGTCATAGCCCACAAAGTCGGTGTCGCAGAAGCGGCAGAGGGCGCGCGGCTTGTCCTGCGCGTGCCCGGTCCAGAGATTGCATCCCGAAAAGCGCAAGAAAACGGCTGCCCGCCCAACCTGCGCGCCCTCACCCTGCAATGTCGGGAAGATTTCTTTGACCGTGTACATGGACCTACGCTGGCGCCTCGGCGCCGGAACGCCACGCTCGATAGCCCTTTTCGCGAAGATTGCAGGCAGGACATGCCCCGCACCCATACCCCCACTCGTGGCGGTGCTCGCGGTCACCCTTGTAGCAAGTATGCGTATATTCGGCAACGATATCGACAAGCCTCCCGCCGCCGAGCGAATGGGTCACAGCCCAGGTCTCGGCCTTCGTCCGCCACATCAGGGGCGTGATGACCACGAACCGTTCATCCGTGCCAAGATTGATGGCGTGATTAAGCGCCGACAAAGTTTCATTGCGGCAGTCGGGATAGCCTGAATAATCGGTCTGGCACATTCCGCCGATGAGATCGCGAATGCCGCGCCGAAAGCCGAGCGCCGCCGCGAGCGTAAAGAACAGGAGATTGCGGCCCGGAACGAACGTATTCGGCAGGCCATTCGCTCCGAACGCGATCTCGGCGTCGCTTGTGAGCGCCGTGTCGCTGACCGCGCCTAGAACCGAAAGATCGAGCACATGGTCGGGGCCGAGCCGATTGGACCAGTCGGGAAAAGCGGTTGAGATCGCTTCCCTGAGCTTCGGACGGCATTCAAGCTCGACGCTGTGACGCTGCCCATACGAGAAACCAAGCGTCTCGACTGCGTCATAATGAGTCAGCGCCCACGCCAAACAAACGGCGGAATCCTGACCGCCGGACAGCAGGACAAGGCATTTCCTGGAGTTCGCTGGTATACCACTCATACCTACCGATTAAACCTCTTTGATAGGCCGGGCGAGTCCTTTAAGACAACGCTGCATTCTTTAGGTACCATGCCTTACCCCTTCGCTTAAGATGGAGTTCCTCATGACAGCCATTTCTGACATTACCGGCCGCGAGATTCTCGACAGCCGCGGCAATCCCACCGTCGAAGTCGACGTCGTGCTTGAGGATGGATCGGTGGGCCGCGCCGCTGTGCCGTCCGGAGCTTCGACCGGCGCCCATGAGGCCATCGAGAAGCGCGATGGCGGCGCACGCTATCTCGGCAAGGGCGTGCGGGAGGCCGTCGAGGCCGTGAACGGCGAAATCTTTGATGCGCTCCAGGGCATGGAGGCCGAAGACCAGCGCCGCGTAGACAACACGATGCTGACCCTCGATGGCACCGAGAACAAGAGCCGTCTTGGCGCGAATGCGATCCTTGGCGTCTCGCTGGCCGTTGCGAAAGCGGCAAGCCAGGCGGCGGACCTGCCGATCTACAGCTATATCGGCGGCGTGAACGCGCGCGTGCTGCCCGTGCCGATGATGAACATCATCAATGGCGGCGCGCATGCGGACAATCCCATCGACTTCCAGGAATTCATGATCTCGCCGCTCGGCGCGCCGACGATCGCGGAAGCCGTGCGCTGGGGCGCGGAAGTCTTCCACACGCTGAAGAAGATCCTGAAAGAGGGCGGCCATAACACGAATGTGGGCGACGAAGGCGGCTTCGCGCCGAACCTGAAATCCGCCGACGAGGCGCTGACTTACGTGGTTCGCGCCATCGAGAAGGCGGGCTATAAGCCGGGCGACGATATCGCCATCACCCTCGACCCGGCCTCGAGCGAGTTTTACAAAAACGGTCGCTACGAGCTGAAGGGCGAAGGCAAGAGCCTCTCGTCGGAAGAGATGGTTCAGGTCTATGTCGATCTCGTAAGCCGCTATCCGATCATCTCCATCGAGGACGGCATGGCCGAGGACGATTGGGAGGGCTGGAAGCTGATTACGGACAAGCTCGGCTCGAAAATCAACCTCGTGGGCGACGATCTGTTCGTGACAAATCCGAAGAGGCTTGCCGAAGGCATCAAGAAGGGTTGCGGGAACGCGATCCTCGTGAAGGTGAACCAGATCGGCTCGCTGAGCGAGACGCTCGACGCGGTGGATATGGCCCATCGCGCCGGGTTCAAATCCATCATCTCACACCGCTCGGGCGAGACCGAGGATTCAACCATCGCGGACATTGCGGTGGCCACGAATGCGGGCCAGATCAAGACAGGCTCGCTCTCGCGATCCGACCGCATCGCGAAATACAACCAGCTCATCCGCATCGAGGAGGAACTGGGCGATATCGCGGTTTACGCAGGGCGGAGCATTTTGCGCGCGGCTTGATCGAAGACCGCAAAACAGCGTTAGATTGGGCTTCCCGGCTTGTCTGGGAAGCCCTGCCTTCTGACACATTGGCTTCAGCCTGCAAATTTGTTAACGATGTCAGCCTGTAAAAACCGGCCCCTCGTTTTCGGAGATACTTCCAGCCATGGTCCAGAAGGCTCTTTTCAGGCTGGCGTTCGTCGCCACCGCCGCAGTCGTTGGTTCGCTCGGCCTGAACGCTGAGGAAGCTCGCTCGCCTCTCAAGGGCGGGTACACAATCGCCTTTCCCGAGAAGCCGGCTGAGCGGGAGGTAGCCCCCTCGGCAAATTCAAAAACGACCGTATATTCCGTCAACCACAGCGATGCATCCTTTCTGAGCGGCTATACAGAATACGCGAAGAACGTCGATTTGGGGGTCGAGCTTCAGGCGGACATCGATGCCTTCGTGAAGTCGATAGGCGCTGAAGTGACAGGGCAAAAAAGGACCGATCTTATTACGGCGGCGAGCGGGCGTATGCCGCGGGTCGACTTTACTTTCGAAAGCGAAAAGCTTTCCGGCCGCGGCATTGCCATCGTGACAACGCCCCGCTCGGTCATCATGGTTTCGGCCTTGTCGGTGAAGCCGAAGGATCTGCAGGAAGTGAACCGGTTCGTGGATTCGTTCCAGATATCCGAGTGAGCACACCCCCTCGGGACCGGCTACCGTGCTTGCCAGGCTCTCCGCCATCCTGAAAACCCGAAGGCGACGCTCAGGCGCCACCGCTTCTATTCCGTAGCCGCATAGGCCCGGAGCATCTCAAGATCGCAAATCAATTCAGCGCCATTCCGGCGCACCGCTTCAGCCTCCTCCAGCGTTGCGAGCGCCTTGTTGACTTTCGGTCTGCTGGCTCCGAGGAGGAGAGCGAGTTCGCCTTGCGACATGTCGAGGCTGAGCCGGGAAGAGCTGCCCTTCGTCCCCGGCGACTGAAGCTGAACCGCTGACAAGAGAAACCGGGCGAGCCGAGCCTCGATGGGATAGAGCGCTATCGCCTCCATCTTCGTGTCCGTCGTTCTCAACCGATCGCATAAGAATGTGATCGCGGCCATCGCGATGCGTGGCCGGGCTTCCATCAGGGTCAGCAAGGCGCTTCGGGAAAGGGACAGGGCATCCACCTCAGTCAAAGCCGTCGCGTTTGCCGTGCGAGGGCGTCCGTCGAGGAGCGCAATCTCGCCGAATACGTCGCCCTCCGTCGCGTGCGCGAGCGACAATTCCCGGCCTTCGCTCGACAGGATCGAAAGCCTGACGCGGCCCTTGCGAACGAGGAAAAGATCGCGCGGCGCGTCATCCCTTAGGAAAATAACTTGTCCCGAGGCAAAAGCGGCAGGCCGCATGCAGAGGGAAACGGCCTCACGATCCTCGGGGCTAAGCGGACCAAAAAAACTGGTTTTTGCGAGCAGTTCCGGCGTCGTCAGTTGGGGACCCTTCACTCTTTCCTCCAGAGCGCCCGTCTCTTGAGCTAAGTCATCAGCCGGCGCCGTCTGTGACTGCACTATGGACGCCGCCAAGATGGGTGATTCCCATCGCGGTTGCGAAGGCTCGCCAGCGTTTTTACTTTTTTGATCTATATCATACCGAGGACGCCTCTTGAAGTCGTGAGCTTCTTCTGGCAGGCAGTGGCAGTCATTATGAAGATTGTCCTGGCCTGTGGCCTTTCGGGAAAGGTATCAGCTACGGCATAGGCTCTCGCAGGCCTGTTCCACGTAAAGTTTTAGATAGAACTCATCACCACAGCAAGGACGTTTTTGGTGGGCTTTTTTCTCTATCGCGAGCATCATGCCTGCCCAAATCGGCTTCCCAGCCTAAATTTCCTTTTGACGAATAATTGCTGCTCGGAGAGGTTCCATGGAAGGCAGAACGGTAAGGAACCGCACCGACGAGAATCGGCCTAAAACAAACCGCGAGCTCGGAGGTCAGGATACTGCTCAGCTCCTTCGGCTGATATCGGGGCTCATCCTTTTCTTATTCGCCGCGACCCATTTCCTGAACCACGCCGCAGGTCTTATAAGCCTTGAACTTATGCACGAGGTGCAGCAGTGGCGTTGGGCCGTCACCCGCTCCGTGACTGGCACGACGATCCTGGTATTGGCGCTCTTAACTCATGTGGCGCTTGGCCTCTACGGACTTGCGATGCGCGCAACCTTGCGCCTTTCCACCTGGGAGCTCACACAGCTTGGGCTTGGGCTTGCAATCCCTTTCCTCTTACTCCCACACATCGTCAATACGCGCGTTGCGCACGTCTTTTTTGGCGTCGATGACACCTACCTTTACGAACTTTCCCGGCTTTGGCCAGCAAGCGCCCTCTTGCAGAGCCTGCTTCTCATTATGGTTTGGGTTCATGGCTGCATTGGCCTGCACAAGTGGCTGGCTTTCAAGAGCTGGTACCGGTATGCGGCGCCTTTGTTCGTCGTTCTTGCGGTCGCCGTTCCGGTGTTGGCTCTTTGCGGCTTCATGATCTCGGGACGGGCGATAGCAGGGCTTACAGCAAACCCCGAACAATTCAAGCACCTGAAAGAGTTGACCCATTGGCCAAGCCCGGATGCGCAGGATGCGCTGGCCGAGTACCGGCTTGGCGTCCGCCTGTTTTTCGGGTCCGCCCTGATATTGGCGTTTGGCGTTTTCATCTGGCGTCGTCTGACTTTCAAGACAACACGGCGCGTCACCATAACCTATACGGGCGGCCCGACTATAAAGACAGCTGTCGGGCCGACGCTTCTCGAAATGAGCAGGATGCACAAAGTCCCGCATGCGGCGGCGTGCGGCGGGCGAGCGCGCTGCTCCACCTGCCGTGTTCGAATTGAGAGCAGCGAGAAAAAACTCGCGCGGCCCACATTTGCCGAAGCCTTCACGCTGGCGAGCATCGGGGCGCAGCATGACGTTCGCCTTGCCTGCCAAATCCGTCCACGCGGCTCTTTAACGGTGACCCAGCTTGTGCGCGAGGCGATCCTTTCGCCGAGCCATATGGCGCCGGGCGATCTCGATGCCGCCGGAGCCGAGAAAGCCCTCGCCATTATGATGGTCGATCTCAGGGACTACACGCGAATGGCTCAGGGCCGCCTGCCCTACGACGTCGTCTATGTTTTGAATGAATTCTTTTCCGCCGTCGGAAACGCGATCATCACGCATGGAGGCACGATCGACAAATTCCTGGGCGATGGTCTCCTCGCCTTCTTCGGCCGGGAAAACGGAGTCCAGGCCGGTTGCCGCGACGCCTTATGCGCGGCCCGCGCCATCGATCTCGCACTCGATCATGTGAACGCCAAACTGGAAGCCGAGCTTGGGAACCCTTTAAGAAGTCGCGATGGGATTGCACACGGGCCAATGCATCCTGGGGCGCATCGGCTTTGGACCATCCTGCGACGTCACAGTGATCGGGAATGCGGTCAATGTCGCCAGCCGGTTCGAATCCCTCGCCAAATCGCATGGCTTCCAGATCATGGCTTCAAAGGAAGTGTTCGATAATGTCGCCTGGACCGAAGCCGAGGCGAAGACGATTGAAGTTGAAGTGCGGGGCGTCGTTTCGAAGATGCAGGTCATTGGGATTGCAAGAGGCCGGGATCTTCCGATCAGCATTCTGACGCAATCGCCGGAAGCCTACACCGATGCTTGACCCCTGAAAGGGATGCGGCGCCCGAGAGTGAGCGCCGCAGCCGTGATCTTTATTTCTCGCGCATGCCGACCGTAAGCCGCTGGATGACCGGGCCGAGGAGGTACTGAAGCAGGGTGCGCTCGCCGGTGATGATAACGACGTCGGCTGGCATGCCGGGAACCAGACTTCCCGCGATTTCAGCCGGGATGGTTTTCTGGTCGATGACGACTTTCGCCGAGTAATAGTGCGCCTTGGTCGGGCTTTCATCGTCGACCAGGCTATCCGCGGACACTGTTCGAACCTGACCGAAGATCGCGGGCAGGTGCTTGTAGGCGAAGGCAGGAAACCGTACTTCGGCTGTCTGCCCAACGGCGACGTTGTTGATGTCGGTTGGGGTGATTTTGGCCGAAAGCACCAGATTATCGGAGACGGGAATGACCTCGGCCAAAGTATCGCCGGGCTTCACGACGGCGCCAAGGGCGTGAAACTTTATGGCCTGAACCACGCCGGCGCGGGGGGCGCGCACGTCAACGCGATTGAGCACGTCGTTGGCCACCGCAAGCTTTTCACGATAGTCGGAATTCTGGCCGCGCTGCTTCGCAAGGGCTTCCGCATTCTGCTCCTGCCTTTGCTGGTGGATTTGGCGAATTTGCAGGTTAGCTTCGTCGATCCGGGCCAGGTTCAAGGCAATCTCGGTTTTTGTGGCCGTGATTTCAGCCTCAATTCTCGACTGTTCGCGTTTGGAGCCGAGGAGCTTGTTTTGGGGGTAGAAGCCCTTGTCGGCGAGGATCGTAACTCTTCCGATCTCAAGGGCGTAGCTGTCGTATTGCGACTGCGAAATTTTTAGACGCGCTTCCTTCCCCACATTATCGCGGGTGGCCTGGTCGATTTTCGCCTTTTGCAGTTCGACCTGGTTCTCAAGCGAACGCCGGCGTTCGATGAAGGATTGCTGCTGATCCGCCAGCGTTTGCGCTGTTTCCGGGTTTGATGCGCGCGCAAGAACTTCGGCCGGAAAGGTGATTGCGGGCGCCTGGCTCTGCTCAGCCACAAGCCGGGCCTCCGTGGCGAGACCGGCGTCGAGCTGCTTTAGAAGGACTTCCGAATTCGTCTTGGCCTGCGTCGGTCTCAGCCGAAAGAGAACCTGTCCTTCAACCACGCGCTCGGTCTCTTTGACGAGAATCGCATCGATGATTCCACCTTCCAGGTGCTGGACGGGTTTGCGATCGGTCTCCAACGCCACTTTGCCTTGAGCGACAGCAGCGCTGTCCAGCGGCGCGTAGGACGCCCAGACGCCGAAACCTCCGAAGACGATCACAATTGCGAGATAGCCGATGCGCGCATAAAAGCGAAAATCACTTGCTCGCATTTCCTCTTCAACGGTGGTATCCATAGTCTAATGCTCCTCCATAGCGTGCCTTTAGACATTATAGATGCAATAAGTTAGGCGCGGGCGCTGTATCTTGGGGAACAGTCAAATTCGGGACTTTCGATCAAAGTGTGTGAAGATAGTTGACAGGGCTCTCCGCACACATTGGGAGTGAGACAATGACGACCGATAAGACCCCTCTGAACCGCGCTCTCAGAAGTTCCCTTCCGGCGCTCGCCGCGACATTCATACTGAGCTTGTTCATTAACGTATGCATGCTCGTGAGCCCGATCTATAGCATGCAGGTCTATGACCGGGTGATGTCGTCGCGGAGCGTGACCACGCTCGTTATGCTGACCGTCATCGTTACGGTTTTCCTGGCGCTCTACGGCGTGCTGGAATATGCGCGTTCAGGCGTTCTCACCCGCGCCGGACTGCGCTTCGAGGGCATCCTGCGCCGCCCCTTGTTCAACGCCATGATGCGGGCGGAATTATCTCCGGCTCATCGCCTCGGCGCACAAGCCATCCGCGATGCCGAACTCTTGCGCGAAACCGTATCGAGCGCCCTTGCGCCAACCCTGTTCGACCTGCCCTGGACCCCTGTCTTCATCACGCTTTGCTTCCTTCTGCACCCGATGCTCGGATGGGTTGCGCTTATCGGAGGCGTCGTCCTGTTCATGCTTGCGGTTGTCTCCGAGAAGATCACAAAATCAAGGTTTGAGCACGCCGGCAGGCTCTCTCGCGAAGCGGGCATGATGGTTCAGGCCGCGCTCAGGAATGGCGACGCCGTTCGCGGGCTTGGCATGGGAGATATCGTCCTCGATCGCTGGGCCGGCGCGCAGTCCGCCGTGGTCGCGCTTCATGCTGAAGCAAGCGAGCGCTCCTCTGCCTTGGTCGCCATTTCAAAATTCACCCGCATGGCGGTTCAGGCGGCGCTTCTGTGCGCCGGCGCTTGGCTCTCCATCGAACAGCAGATCTCGTCCGGCTCGATCATGGCGGCCTCCATCGTCATGGCCCGCGCTCTTGCCCCCATCGAGCAAACCGTCGCGCAATGGAAGCGAGTCCTTGCTTGCCGGGGGGCCTACTTCCGCCTGAAGCGGCTCTTCGAATCGTCCCCCGCGCCGCGCGCCAGCATGTCATTGCCACGGCCAGCCGGACACCTGGAAGCGGACGGTATCGTCGTGTGGCCTCTTGGCGGAAACCGGCCGACCGTGAAAGGTGTGAGCTTCTCCATCCAGCCAGGCGAAACAATTGCGGTCGTGGGCGCTTCCGGCGCGGGTAAATCCAGCCTCATCAAGGCGCTGGCAGGCGTATGGCCCGTGAAAGGCGGCAGCGTTCGCATCGATGGCGCCGACTATACGCAGTGGGATGGCATCAAGCTTGGCAAGAATATCGGCTATCTGCCTCAAGACATCGAGCTGTTCTCCGGAACCGTGGCCGAAAACATCGCAAGGCTTGGAGAGGTTGAGGACGAGGCTGTGATCGCCGCGGCCAAACTCGCCGGCGCACATGAGGTTATCCTGCGCCTTCCGAATGGCTACGACACGCCGATCGGCGAGAGCGGAATTGCTCTGTCGGGCGGAATGCGGCAGCGGGTCGGCCTTGCACGCGCCATCTACGGCAATCCCGCGCTGGTCATTCTCGACGAGCCGAACTCCAACCTCGACGACGAAGGCGACAGGGCGCTTGCCAAAGCGCTTGCCAACCTCAAGGCAGAAAAGCGCACCGTCGTCGTCGTCACGCACCGGCCAACGGTTCTCGCCAGCTGCGATAAAATGCTTGTGATGGCGTTCGGACAGGTCCTGGCATTCGGTCAGCGCGACGATGTCCTCTCGAGGATGCGCGGCAATCGCATTGCGGCCGTCTCTTCCTCCGATCCTTCGAGAAAACCCGTTGAAACTCATGCCAACGGCGCCACCCCCATTCGCCCGATCGCAGCAAACGCAAGCTGATCGTCTTCCTCCCCCAAAGCCCGCCTTCTCCGGTCAAACGGCGAGGCGGGCTTTTCGCGTGGCGAGGTTAGGCTAAGCAACCCGCTTCCTCACACTATCCTCCACCACTAACCTCGATTCCCAAGCGGCTCACACCAAGCGCGCACCAAATTGTGAAGGGCGGTTGGCCGAAAAAGTTAGCAATGCACCCCATTTGATCGAGGCCTGTTAGATTGTAATCGGCCGCCACCGGCTTGATGAACACTCACGTAAGTAGCACGCCGCTTCGCGAGACCAGTATAACCAATCAAACAATTTTCATCATTACTTCGACGAAGCTCTCTTTAGAAGGGATCGCAAAACCGCCCGGCGAAAAATCTGGAGAAGGAATGAGCTATGCAATTCGTGATAAACGGAACGCAGGTCAAGACAGACGCCGACGCCGGCATGCCGCTTCTGTGGTTTCTACGCGACGAATTAGGCCTGACCGGCGTCAAATTCGGCTGCGGGGCAGGCCTCTGCGGAGCCTGCACCATCCATCTCAATGGCGCCGCTGTGCGAGGATGCCAGACCACGCTTGGCGAAGCGTCAAACGCGACGATTACGACCATTGAGGGTCTCTCGCCTGACGGCATGCATCCCGTGCAAATGGCTTGGCGCGCGCTGAACGTGCCGCAATGCGGCTTTTGTCAAGCCGGTCAGATCATGCAGGCTGCCTCGTTATTGAAGGACACGCCCAGTCCCAGCGATCAACAAATCAACGATGCGATGTACGGCAATATCTGCCGGTGCGGCACCTATCCGCGCATCCGCGCCGCAATCAGGCAGGCCGCAGAAGCCATGAAGACAACCGGGAAAGGAGCCTCGCTATGATGTACGGGACCCATATTCCGGAAATTTCCAATGTCAGTCGCCGCACTTTCTTAAGAGCAACAGGCGCATCGCTCGTTCTCGCTGCAACCCTTCGCTTCGGCGCCTTGGCGGAGGAAGCCCCAAAATTCGCGGGCGAAGGGATGCCGCACGGCTTGCGCGACGATCCCAAGCTATTCCTTGCGATTGCCGGAGACGGAACAGTCACCTTTACCTGTCACCGCTCCGAGATGGGTCAGGGTGTGAGAACGGGGCTCATGCTCATAGTGGCCGACGAATTGGAGGCCGACTGGTCCAAATTACGGATAATGCAAGCGCCCGGCGACGAAGAGAAATACGGCAATCAGGACACCGACGGGTCGCGCACGACGAGGCATCATTTCCTTGCCATGCGGCGCATCGGCGCCGCCGCCCGGATGATGCTGGAGAGCGCCGCGGCCGCGCAATGGGGCGTCCCGGTCGCGGAGGTGAAGGCCAGCAACCACGAAGTTCTCCACCAAAAATCCGGACGGAAGTTGGGCTACGGCGCGCTTGCCGAAGCGGCGTCGTCGCTGGCGATTCCAGTCGACATCAAGCTGAAAGATCCCTCTGACTTCCGTTACATCGGCAAGGGAAAAACTGACATCGTCGACGGTTTCGACATCACCACCGGCCGTGCGCAGTACGGGATCGACATACGGGTCGATGGGATGCTTTACGGGGTGGTCGCCAGACCTCCCGTCTATGCGGGAAAGGTCAAATCCTACGACGCCTCCGAAACGATGAAGGTGCCGGGCGTGGTGAAAGTGGTCCTGATCGAGGGAACGCCGCCCCCATCGGAATTCATGCCGGTCGGCGGCATCGGCGTCATCGCCAAAAATACCTGGGCCGCAATCAAAGGCCGCGAAGCGTTAAAAATCGAGTGGGACGCCGGACCGAACGCCACCTATTCCTCGGATAGCTATCGCGCCCAATTGGAGGAGGCCGCCGCGAAGCCCGGCAAGGTGGTCCGCAACGAAGGCGACGCCGATGCGGCCATGGCCAGCGCCGCAAAACGCGTTCAGGCCTCCTACTACATTCCACATCTCGCGCAGGCGCCGATGGAGGCGCCGGCCGCGGTGGTCCGCATCAAGGATGGTAAATGCGAGGCTTGGGGCTGCGTTCAGTCACCCCAGGCGGCGCGGGACAGGCTCGCCAAGCGGCTTGGCATTCCGGCCGAAAACGTGACCGTGCATGTCACCCTTCTCGGGGGAGGGTTCGGCAGGAAATCGAAGCCTGACTTCTTCGTCGAGGCAGGGCTGTTGAGCCAAGCCGTAGACGGGCAGCCGGTCAAGGTCACCTGGACTCGCGACGACGATCTACAGCAATCCTACTACCACACTGTCTCTGTGGAGCGGCTTGAGGCGGGTCTCGATGCAAGCGGAAAGCCGCTCGCCTGGCTGCATCGTAGCGTTGCGCCATCGATAGGTTCGACGTTTAAGGCTGGGGTCAGAAACGAGATCCCGATTGAGCTTGGGCTAGGCTTTGTGAACACGCCCTTCCAGCTCCCCAATGCGCGTTTCGAAAATCCCGAAGCGGAAGCGCATACCCGCATTGGCTGGTTCCGTTCGGTCTCCAACATTCCGCACGCCTTTGCGATCCAGTCCTTCGCGGCGGAGCTGGCTGCGGCGGCGGGCCGCGATCCCAAGGACTATCTTCTCGAACTTATCGGGCCTGCGAGAAAGATCGATCCCTACAGCATCAGCGACAAATGGAATCACGGCGAAGACCCCGCGCGCTATCCAATCGATACGGGACGCCTTCGGGCCGTCGTCGAAACAGCCGCCTCCGCGATTGGCTGGGGCCGCAATATGCCAAAAGGCCACGGCCTTGGCATCGCGGGGCATTACAGCTTCGTGACCTATGTTGCCGTGGCGGTCGAGGTCGCAGTCAGCGAAAAGGGCGAACTTTCAATCCCGAAGGCGGATATTGCCGTGGACTGCGGCCCAAGGGTCAATCCGGATCGCATTCGCGCTCAGATGGAAGGCGCCTTCATCATGGGCCAAAGTCTCGCGCTGCTGAGCGAGATCACCTTCAAGAACGGCGCGGTCGAACAAGGGAACTTCGATACGTATCAAGTCGCCCGGATCGACGCGGCGCCACCAGAGATCTCGGTGCACTTTGTCGGCGGCGAGGACTGGAACCAGCCTCTTGGCGGCGTCGGCGAGCCGGGCCTGCCGCCTGTTGCGCCTGCGATCTGCAATGCAATCTTCGCCGCGACCGGCAAGCGCATCCGCTCGTTGCCGATCAAGGATCAATTGCAAGCGTAACGCCGCTGCTTGGGGCGGATATCTTTTTGTCCGCCCCACTCTTTTACTGCCACGAGCGGCTGAAGGCTAAGGCGCCTGCGCCTCGCGGCGAACAATTGCTGATTTGTTATCCCGGCTTTTTCTGCTCTTTGGCCGCCTTCTCGGGCGGCGACAAACTGGCCGGGGTTCTTGTGGCCCACGGCGCGGCGCTCGCCGCCCTCAGGATGGAGGTTTGCGAGAAATGTCCAGGCCTCGCGCGTCCAGCGGGCGTCGGCGAGCGCGTTGTGGCGGTTCTCCTTCTGGTGGGGCAGTTCCGGATCGCCGAGTTCGATCGCCCATTGCTTGATGTCGAGGCAGAGTTGCGGATAGTGGAACGGCAACACTTCGAGACCGCCGAAGAGCCCCACGAACGCGACCCAGTCGTAGGCCGGGAAATAGCCCCAGAACACGGGATGCTCATCGTGATCGGTGAAGATGCGGAGCGCGTAACCGATCTCCTCGAGGCTCACGCCGTTGCCCTCGAGCTGCGGGCGCACGTTCTTGAGCGTCCACGGGCTCGCCTTCGACCAGTCGACTTCGCTGCTCTCCGCATAAAACTCCCGCCCGTCCTCGGCGACGAGGCCGATGCTGACGAGATCGATGGTGAACGGCTTTGCGATGAACTCGGTGTCGATCCAGTATTTCATAGGCCGGCCGCTCCACGGGAAGAGGCTGAAGGAGAACGCACGCGAAGCGCCGGAAGCTTGGCGGAGGGGGTGTCCGCCATATTAGCATTCACCACATATTCGGCAGCATCCGTACTTGTTCAATGTTACTGTTTCTTATCAGCCATTTAGCTTCCTCCCTTGCTTGCCGATGTGCGGGGCAGTACATATGAAACCGTGTTCGGATGTGGGAACGAATGTGGGGACATATGGCGCTTTCCGCTCGCAAAGTCGAGACTGCAAAGCCTGGACGGTACACCGATAGCCGCGGCTTGATGCTGGTTGTGAAACCATCCGGGGCAAAATCTTGGGTGCTCCGCTACCAGGTTGCAGGCAAGCGACGCGATATGGGGCTGGGCCCCTGGCCTGACGTGAGCTTAGCAATGGCGCGGGAGAAGACTTTGGAGGCGCGGCGCACAATAGCTCTTGCCCTCGATCCCCTTGATGAGAAGCGAAAAGCCAAAGCGCTAACCCTTCGTGACGCAGGTCGAGCCCTGATCGAGATGAAGCGGAGTGGCTGGAGAAATGAGAAGCATGCGGCACAGTGGTCGTCGACACTGGGTCAGTATGCATTCCCACGTCTTGGCGATCAGGACGTTCGCAAGATTTCAACCGACCATGTTCTGGAGGTATTGACGCCGATATGGACCACAAAGCCCGAAACAGCTAGCCGCGTGCGTCAGCGGATTGGAGGCCAGTTTTGGACTACGCGAGGGCGATCGGGGCGCGCGACGGAGACAAGTGTCAACGGCAGAGTAATTTCAGGCCACCGGGGCGGAGAGATTTCCGGCCACCTTTGCTGGCGCTGAAAGCATAAAGCCCCATCGCGATGGGGCTTTATGCTTGTCGGCAATCCTTCTTATCGGGAAGTGATTTCGCCAGTGCTTGGATCGACGCTTTCGGCTTCAGAAGCGTCTGTGTTCGCGGATCGCGAAGCTCGGCGGCGTCGGCTTTTCGACTGCTTGAGCCGGTAGCTGTCGCCATTCATCTCAAGAATGTGGACGTGGTGGGTGAGCCTGTCGAGCAGCGCGCCGGTGAGCCGCTCGGAGCCGAAGATCGACGTCCAGTCCTCGAAGGGAAGATTGGACGTCACGATGGTCGATCCCCGCTCGTAACGCTGGCTGAAGACCTCGAACAGAAGCTCGGCGCCGGTCGGCGACAGAGGCACGTAGCCGAGTTCATCGATGATCAGAAGCTTATAGGCGGCGAGTTGAGCCTGGAGGCGCAGAAGCCGTTTCTCGTCGCGCGCCTCCATGAGCTGATGGACAAGCCCGGCGGCGGTCGCAAATCCGACCGCCATGCCGCGCTGACAGGCGGCGAGACCGAGAGCCAAGGCGATGTGGCTCTTGCCCGTGCCGCTGTTGCCAAGCGCGATGACGTTCTCGCGCCTCAGGATGTATTCGCCTCGCGAAAGCTCCAGGACCAGCATCTTGTTGAGCGAGGGGATGGCGTCGAACTCGAAGCTGTCGAGCCCCTTCACGGCCGGGAAGCGCGCGGCGCGAATGCGGCGCTCCACCATACGCCGCTCGCGCTCGATCAGTTCAAGCTCGCAAAGCCTGAAGCAGATAGCGCACATGATCGACGCCGCTGCGCGCGCATTCCTGCGCGACTTTCTCGTATTCGGCGAGAACGGTTGGCAGCTTGAGCTGCTTGAGATGATGCCGGAGCAGCAGCTGCGGTTTATCCGTGGCCTCGGTCATGCGGCCTCCTGATCAAGCAACGCCGTATAGTCGGCGGCGCGCGTTGCCTGAACGGCGGCCTTGGGCAGATAGGGATAGGAGGCGAGATCAAGCCGGGGCGGCCTCTTCTCGATCCGGCAGAGGATCAGTTGCTTGACGGCGTCAAAGCTTGGCGCGCCGAGTTTAAGGGCGTCTTTGACCGCATCGGCGACCAGGTTCTGATCGAACGTCTCCATAAGCCGCAAGACCTGGATGAACTCGCGCTTGCCGCGGTCGCTCATCCTGGCTTCGAGAAGACGCCGCAACTGCAGAAACTGCTCCGGCAGCGCCCAATCCTGCAAGGGCCGCGCCTGGTCGAGCGCTCCGGGCTTTTGCTCGATCAGCGCCAGATAATGCAGGGGATCGCAGACAAAGTCGCCGCGCTCATAAGATCGCTTGTGGCGGGCGATCTCCTCGCCGGCGCAGATGATGACCACCTCGTCCACGAAGCCTTTTACGATGACGTCGCGAAAGCCGTACGCCGTGGGAACCGAGTAGTCGGCCGTGCGGTAGCGAACGAGCGCCGTCGACGACACGCGCGCTGTCCGCTGGTCGCAGGGCTCGAAAACGCCAGACGGCAACGGGCGGAAGGCGGCCAAGTCCGCTTGAAGCCGGACCCCGATCGTCTCCGGGCGGGAGCCGGCGCTGCGATCGAGTTCCGAAAGGCAATCCGCTTCAAGCTTCGCGTTCAACGCCTCGAAGCTTGCGGCGACGGGAACCGGCGTCAGGAACCGCCGGCGGCCATTTTTAACAAGCCCCTCGACCTTGCCCTTGTCATTGCCCTTGCCGGGCCGGCCGAACCGGTCCCGAAACAGATAATGGCTGACAAGTCCGCTGAAGGCCCGCGTCCGTTCGCGCTTGCCGTCGCCGCAAATCCTGGCGACCGCCAGCTTGGTGTTGTCGTAGAGGATCGACTGCGGAACGCCGCCAAAGAAGGCGAAGGCCGAAACATGGCCGTCGAGAAAGGCTTCCGTCGTCTCCGCCGGATAGGCCTTCATGAAGGGCGCATCCGAATGCGGCAGGTCCATGAAGAACACATGCATCTTCTGCCGGACGCCGCCGATCACGCCGATCGCCTCGCCGAAATCGACTTGGGCGTGCCCGGGCGGATGCGCCAACGGCACAAAGGTCT
This sequence comes from uncultured Alphaproteobacteria bacterium, assembly GCA_963819665.1. GTDB lineage: Bacteria > Pseudomonadota > Alphaproteobacteria > Rhizobiales > Rhodomicrobiaceae > Rhodomicrobium. The sequence continues at coordinate 1,245 of CAWFXN010000024.1, read as the reverse complement.
CGCGAGCTCGCGACCTCGCAAGCCGCACATACTCCTTCACGGCCGAGTAGCCGCCGTCGAAGCCGTGCTCGGCGCGGAGCCGGTCGTAAATCCGCTTGGCGGTATGCCGCTGCTTCGGCGGCGCCGTCATATCGGCCGCCAAAATCGCATCGATGATGGAAACGAAAGGCCCTAACTTCGGTCTCGCCGGAGGCTTCTTGCGAACATAACCCGGCGGCGCCGAAAACTGGCACATCTTCGATATCGTGTCCCGGCTCAAGCCGAAAACACGGGCGGCCTCACGACGGCTCTTACCCTCGACAAAAACGAAACGTCGGACCGCGGCATAGCTGTCCACGGCGTACATCCCCTGTCGCCCCTCTCCCGTCCAGAAAGGGGCAACCTAACCAGTGGCCGGTTATTACTCCGCCACGCAGCAGCACAAGCGCCGCCGCTCCACTGGCCGACTTTCTCACCGCCGCTTACACCTGTCCGCGAGTTCCCTAAAAGCTGCGTCGTGCCGATCCATGAAGTCCATACCATCGGCAAGAACGCGGTCCATGAGGCTATCGTCTTCGGGGAGGGTTTGCTTAACGCTCGGCCTTCCGATATGTGCGACGTGGAATAGCTCCCCTTGGTTCAGCTTGACGGAAGCAATCGCTTTGATAAGCGCTGTACGGCTTGTCGCCGCCTGCACTTCCATCTCAACCTCGCGGTGCTCTTCATCCGCGCAGAGTGTGATATTGACGATCCAACTTGGCGGTGCGTTTTCTTGCGACATGACGCGGTTTTATTCCATCCGACCGCCGACGTAAATGCGCGGTTCGCGCCGGCGCGCGAGCGCGCTTAAATGCGGGTAGGCCAGCTACTGGCCCCGGAAATTGACGATGATCGATAGATTGTCCACCGGCCCATCGGCAGGACCGAGGCGTTCAGCTTGTTCGTGTCGGTGGGGACGGCCGCCAAAATGATCGTGCCTGCGTTATTGCTGATCAGGATATTGACTGACGCGGTCGGCGGAAGATTGGTTCTCGGCTGAAGCCGAGGCTTCCGCCCGCTGGGAGTTGGATGTTGACGCGGTATGGTTGTCCACGATTGTTCCGTGGGGCCAGTTTGCGGCCGTCATCAGAGGACGAGTGTGCCGCAACGCAGGGCCAAAGGAAAGCCGAACAGACACCTTCCAGCCGCACAGTCCAAACGTCAGCGTCCAAATCGCTATTTTTTATTTTTTCAGTCGCGCTTTTGGGGGGCAGCGGCCAGGGAGGG
>CAWFXN010000023.1:0-53637 GCA_963819665.1 uncultured Alphaproteobacteria bacterium | reverse complement strand
TCAGCGCCATCTGCCGGGTTATCGTCAACTTTACGAAGAAGCCTGCCGAGGATGCGAGTAGCCAACTTACCATCCTCGTCACCCAGGCAGGACAGCACAAGCCGGTCAGCACGCCGGGCGTTAGGCTTTATCGCTTCAAGAAGTTCACGTCCTTCTGTTGACAGGCTTACCGCGTAGGTCCGTCCGTCCTGCATCGTGCGCTGGCGCTGGATCACCCCGCGCTTTAGAAGCCTCTGCACGACATCGGCGAGTGTCGACCGGTCGATTCCGGTCAGCCGGACAAGATCCGTCTGGCTCAGCCCTTCATGGTGAGCAACCGTCGTAATCACCGCATACTGCCGCGCCGTGAGATCGAAGTCCCTGGTTTCTTGCGCGAAAATTTCTGAGGCTCGCTGACTTGCGCGGTGCAGGAGATGGATAACAGATTTGTCTATGGGATCAGCGCGTGCGCTCGCCGCTTTCTTTCGCTTCCGCCCCGGTTGGCTCAACCCTGCTTTTGCGTCCAGCATTCTCTTCCGGCTGCTCGGTTAAACTCTGAACATTGCTACGAAAATGAATAGGGCAACCGTTCGGTTCCATGCAGAGCACGGAAAGATTAAGAAAGATCCGCCCGTCAAGAAGGGCGAGATCCCTCATCGCTCAGAGGATACCTCGGAAATCTGATGTCGCATAATCAACGTGATTTGAAACATCATGAAAAAAAAGGTCAAGGGCATCAACCCAAAGGATTTGAAGCTGACCCAGGTGTCCGTCGAGAAATTTCGCCAAACGACCTCGTTGAGGACGGCCAGGAAGAGAAAGAAGCCAATCCACCGCAAAGTCAGAAGGCGCCAGCCTTCCTCCCGCATTTGCAATATCTCGCCGAGAGCGAGCTTCAAAACGGGCCGGCGGAAATAAAGGCCTGCAGCCAGAATGAAGGCGAAAAGTGTGTTAACGACCGTTGGCTTGATCTTGATGAAGGTATCGTCATGCAAATAGATCGTCAGGAAGCCAAAAACCATAACGAAGACGCCCGTGACAAGGGCCAAGACAGGGATGCGCTTGAGAAAGATACGGCTGGTAACCAGAGAGATTAAAGTGGCGGCCATGAACGAAGCGGTCGCGTAAAAAATACCAAATTTGCCATTCGTAATGAAAAAAACCGCAAGAGGACCGACCTCAAGTGCAAGCTTCAAGAGGGGACTGACATCACGCTTCTTATTGGGCGTATCAAGGTGCTCCACATAAACCTCCCAAATATCAACTCATACCAGCAATGGCGCGTGCGAAATCTCCCGCATCGAAGGATTGCAAATCTTCCACTCCTTCACCAACACCGACTGCGTGCACGGGTATGCCATACTTGCTTGCGATAGCGACTAGGATGCCGCCTCTCGCCGTCCCGTCGAGCTTGGTCATGACAAGACCTGTCACCCCTGCCGTCTTGTCGAAGATCTCAACTTGGGAAAGCGCATTCTGCCCCGTCGTAGCGTCGAGCGTCAGCAGGACTGAATGCGGCGCGGCCCTATCCAGCTTGCGGATCACCCGGATGACCTTTTCGAGTTCCGCCATCAATGCCGACTTGTTTTGCAAGCGGCCCGCCGTATCAATGATGAGAACATCGTAGCCCTCGGCCCTCGCGCGCTGGAACGCATCGAACGCAAGGCTCGCCGCGTCGGCGCCCGGCTCGCTGGCGACGACCTCCGAGCCGGTCCGTTCGCCCCAAATCTTAAGCTGTTCGATTGCTGCAGCCCGAAAGGTATCTCCCGCAGCGAGCATCACCCGCAGCCCCTGCCGGGCAAACTGGTTCGCGTACTTGCCGATTGTGGTGGTCTTGCCGGTGCCATTGACGCCGACGACAAGGATGACGTGCGGCTTCCTTGACTCGTCGATTTCCAGCGGCTCAGCGACCGGTGCGAGAGTCTTCTCCACCTCCTGGGCCAGGATGTCGCGAACCTCCTCGGAGGAAATATCGCTGTTATAGCGGGATTGGCGCAAAGCATTCGTGACGCGAGACGCGACATCGATGCCGAGGTCCGCCTGGATGAGCAGGTCTTCCAGCTCTTCCAAGGTTTCGTCGTCCAGCTTCCGCTTTACAAAAACGCTCGTGATGCCGTCGGTCAGCCGCGAGGACGTTTTTGTCAGCCCTTGACGCAGGCGCTGAAACCAGCCGAAGGGCGCGGTATGTTCCGGGGCCTTCTCTTCGGCTTCGATCGACGTGGGCTCGCCAGCCGCCAATTCAGTATCTAACGGTTTCTCCGACGTTTCGGCCTTTCCGCCGAACATGCGGCCAAACATACTTCGCTTTGGGGTATCGCTCATGACAGGCGCTCGCCGATAAGGTGGCGCTCACCGCAGCCGGTGACCCGCGCTTTCACGATTCTGCCGCCCAACCCCATGCCTTCGGCGCTGATTTCGATTTCAGTGAAGCCCGGCGTGCGGCCCATGCCGTCATGCTCCATGAGAACCTCGAAAACTTCGCCTTGCTGTGCCTGCAAATGGAGGCTCAGGCGCTCCGCCGCTTTGCCGCGCAAACGCGCGGCGCGCTCCTTCACAAGCGCGCGGTCGAGCTGAGGCATGCGTGCGGCGGCTGTCTGAGGCCTCGCAGAGAAGGGAAAGACGTGCAGAAAGCTCAACCCGCACTCGTCAACGAGCCGGAGCGTGTTCGAGAACATGGCTTCGTCCTCGGTCGGGAAACCGGCAATCAGGTCTGCTCCGAATACGATATCCGGGCGAAGGCGCCTCATGACTCTGCAAAACTCAATGGCATCTTCGCGCGCGTGGCGGCGTTTCATCCGCTTCAGGATCAGGTTGTCACCCGACTGAAGCGAGAGGTGAAGGTGGGGCATGAGCCGCTCTTCTTCGGCGAAGGCCTCGGTAAGCGCTTCATCCGCCTCAATTGTGTCAATCGAGGAGAGGCGCAGGCGCGGCAGCTCCGGCACGAGCCTTAAGATGGTGCGCACAAGCCGGCCCAGCGTCATGCCTCCCGGTAAATCGGAGCCATAGGAGGTTAGATCGACGCCCGTAAGCACCACCTCGCGGTAGCCTTCCTCAACCAGCGTTCGGACCTGGCGCACAACATCGCCTGCCGGCACGGAGCGCGATGGCCCGCGCCCGAAAGGGATTACACAGAACGTGCAGCGATGATCGCAGCCGTTCTGCACTTCGAGATAAGCCCGGCTCCTGCCGCCAATGCCGGAGATCATGTGGGAAGCCGTTTCACGCACTGAGGCGATATCGTTGACCTTGACTCGCGCAAGATCGTTTGCCGCAATGCGCAGAAATGTCTCGGCAGCGGTTTTCTCGGCGTTGCCGATCACGAAGTCGGCCTCGTCCATCTCGGCGAAAGTTGCAGGTTCAATCTGCGCCGCACAGCCGGTTACGATGATCTTCGCGTCGGGCCGTTCGCGGCGAACCTTCCGAACGGCTTGACGAGCTTGCCGGACGGCTTCGGCGGTCACGGCGCAGGTGTTAACGATCACGGCATCGTCGAGCCCTGCCTCTGCCGCGCGCGTCTTTGCCACTTCGCTTTCGTAAGCGTTCAAACGGCAGCCAAAAGTGATGACATCGACGCTCATGAGTGCCGCGCCACCTCGACAGTCGTCCCGCTGCCGTTCAAACGAATGATTCCGGCGAACTCAAATTCGGCTGGGCCAGTCATCAAGATATGGTCGTCATCCACGCGCCACTCGATCGCAAGCACGCCGCCGGGAAGTTGTACGTCCACCTTGCGATCGGTTCTACCGGTTCTGGCGGCGCATATAGCGGCGGCGCACGCAGCCGTCCCGCAGGCGCGCGTGATGCCCGTGCCACGTTCCCAAACGCGAAGCCTGATCATGCGGTCGTCAGCAATTTCGGCAAGCGAAATGTTGGCGCGTTCCGGGAAAAGCCAATGATGCTCAAGTTCAGAGCCGAATGCCGCCAAATCATAACTCTCGGCATCGCGAACCCAAAAGATGCAATGCGGGTTGCCGACATTGGCCGCGCTTGGCTCGGCCAGCACACGGCCATCGGGCAACGTGAAGGTCAAATCGATAGCGCGCGTATCAGCGGCGGCCTGCGCCAACGGTATTTCATCCCACGCGAAGCGGGGTGCGCCCATATCGACGGTCACACGGCCGTCTTCACTGATCCGGGCGTCGAGCGTTCCGGCGCGCGTCTCGATGGATATCCGGTTGCGCCCAAGGCCAGCCTGCAGCAAGGCTGCTACGCAACGGCTGGCGTTCCCGCAGGCGCCTACCTCGGAACCGTCGGCGTTTAGGATGCGCATGAACACGTCAGCGGTGGACGAAGGTTCCAGCACGATGACCTGATCGCAGCCTACGCCGCTTGTTCGATTGGCGATCGCGCCTGCCGCGGTTGCGGACGGCCCGACAGGTTCGGCGCGAGCGTCGATCATCACGAAGTCGTTGCCGAGGCCGTTCATCTTTACAAAGGGAATATTCCGCAGATCCATGCTTTCGCTGCGCTGTTCTCGCCAGGCGGGTTGCCAGTTGCGTTATATAGACGGCGGCTCGTGGCTTTGCAAAGTGCGATCTGGCTTTCTCTTATGCGGCGTTAGTTTCATCCGGCGTGCAGAGTGGCGGAGGCCGTTTGAATTTTCACTCCTTGTGATGGCCCAAGGGCGACGAAATCGGTCCGGGCGCTGGATTGATGTGTCCAATATTAGCCAAAATTGGCGAATTAAAATTCGATACACATTTCGAGGTAGTCCACACAGGTTTTTCTTGGCGAGGTTTCTTAATGAATTCAGCTATGCATCCCTCGCGACAGAGTTCCAAAGTGGAACGAGTGCTCGTCTGCGTTCTGGCGAAAACTCGCGCGCACGAACTCTGCTTTGCGAGTTTCAAACGCTGTGTGCTGGACGAGTTGAACGCGGACCTGGCGGTCGCGCTGACGACAGATCACGATTACGATTACGCGAACCCCTTCTGGCAACACGCCAAGTACCGCTGGACCGCGCCGGATTTCGCTGATTACGGGCAAGGGTTTGATCTTGCGCAGCGCTTGACCTGCGCGGAGCGTGACACGGCCCCTGCGGACTGGCGAGCGCTACTCGCGGTGAAGGGTGCATGGCAGGGCCGCATCCATGCACCGGATCCGCAGCCTAGCGCCTCGTCTATCTTGATATTCTGCCGTTGGCTCCTCCTACACGGCCTGCGTCAGGACGGTGTGCTCGAACGTTACGACCGCTTCATTGTCACCCGTTCCGACTTCACCTGGCTCTCCCCCCACCCCCCGCTTAGCGTCCTTGATCCGCATGCAATCTGGGTGCCCGAGGGCGAGAACTACGGCGGCATCAACGACCGTCATCTGGTGGCGTCACGCCGCGACATCGAGGAGTGCTTGAGTATGCTCGACGAAATTGTGCTGTATCCCTTGGAGCTTCGCCAGGAGATGCAGCATAAGACATGGAATGACGAACAGTTTTTCGCGCATCATCTGTCCCGCCGCGGCCTGAGTGATCGTATCCGCAGCTTCCCCTACGTGATGTATACGGCGCGGCCGCTGCGCGACCGTAGTCCAACTTGGTCGCGCGGAAAATACGAACCTGCAGTGGGCCACTACGTAAAGTACCCCGGTGAGTACCGGATTGCCCGCGCCTTCGCCACCGTAATTCGCGATCGGTCAGACTGGGAACGCGGTAGCTGGCGAAGTTTCGATCCGGATGGGTTTCAGGAACCCCAGGTCTCGATTTTCGGTCGGCTGTTGGACGGGGCGCAACGCGTTTATTATAACTATATTATACGGCTCCCGTCCGTGCTGCGACCGGGCGGAGCCGCTTTGATCAGGCGGAAGCTCCGCCAATTGTTCAAGCAAAGCGTTCTTTACCGGCGGCGTGTCAGCGTCGGTTAGCCCCAAAGCTCTGGGCCAAAAGGCTGGATCAGGCTACCGTTGAATACGAGCCCGGGCTCGCGGTCCCGGGCGAGAAGCAACGGACCATCCAGATCGACGAAGTTCGCATCGCCGGCGAGCAACAGGGCAGGCGCCATCGCGAGCGACGTGCCGACCATGCATCCGATCATAATCTTCAGGCTGCGGGCAAGCGCTTCCGATTTAAGTTGAACGGCCGCGGTGAGGCCGCCTGCCTTGTCGAGCTTGATGTTGATGGCCTGATAGCCTGTGCCGAGGGCGTCCAGATCCTCGGCCGTGTGCAGACTTTCATCGGCACAGAACAGAATGCCGCCGCGATCCTCAGCCGAAATCGAAGCAAGCATACCGTCACGCCCGGCAGGCAGCGGCTGCTCAATAAGAGCAACGCCTGCCGCACGGCACGCTTCAAGATTGTCCGCGAAGTTGGTCTCGCTCCATGCTTCGTTCGCGTCGACGATCAAGGTCGCATCCGGTGCGCCGCGCCTCACGGCAGCGATACGTTCCGCATCGCCATCGCCTCCGAGCTTTATCTTGAGGAGCGGCCTGCGGCTGGCCGAATGCGCCGCCGCTTCCATCGTCTCTGGCGCCCCGAGGCTCAGCGTGTAGACTGTGGTGACAGCCCGAAGACCGGGCAAGCCCGCAAGCTCATAGGCGCGCTTTCCAGAAGCCTTCGACTCAAAGTCCCAAAGCGCGCAATCGAGCGCATTCCGCGCCGCGCCCGCCTGAAGCAGATTGAACAGGTCAGTCCGGCTGGCTCCTCCAGCAATTGCGTCCGCAAGGCTCTCGATTGTGGCCGCGACCCCTTCGACGGTTTCACCATACCGCCGGTAAGGCACGCACTCACCGCGTCCCCAATGCCCGCCATCTTTTATCGTGGCGACAACGACCCGCGCCTCAGTGCGGCTTCCTCGAGAAATGGCAAACACGCCGGCGATGGGCCAGCTTTCGACATCGACCTTCAGTCTTCGCATGAGCTAACTGGCGGTGGCGGGCAGGGTGTTGGGAAATTCAGATGCAATGTAGTCGACGATCGCTCCGGCGCCAAACCGCATGGGATCCGTCGCAGGCAGGGCATGATCGCGGCCAAGCCGCTTCAGGAAGTCGCGCGCGGAATCCTCGTTCATGGATGACGTGTTGATCGCGATGCCGACTGGCCTTATGCCGGGATTTGTGAGCGACCCGCAGCGCATTGTGATGTCGATTACGTGCTGGATCGAAGGCACGGGAAAGGAAACGCCACGCATTGTCGTGCGCGAAGGTTCGTGGCAGACCACGAACGCATCGGGCTGAGCGCCATGCAGAAGCCCCAGCGACACGCCCGCAAAAGAGGGGTGGAACATCGAGCCTTGGCCTTCGATCAGGTCCCAATGGCGCGGCGCGGCCGCCGGTGAAAGCCATTCCACGGCGCCGGAGATGAAGTCCGCCACCACGGCGTCTATGGCGATCCCATGACCCGAAATGAACAAGCCGGTTTGCCCGGTCGCTCTGTAGTCGGCATCGAAGCCGCGAGCCCGCATTTCGCGCTCGAGCGCCAGGGCCGTGTACTTCTTGCCAACCGAGCAATCGGTGCCGACGGTTAAGAGCCTCATGCCCGAACGTTTCGTACCCTTCCCTGTCTCGAAGCGCTCGCCGGACTGCCGCACATCGAAGAGCTTCCGGCCATAGCGATGCGCGGCGTCCGCCACGGACGGCCTTTCAGCAAGCTTCATATGCAGGCCGGCTGCGACATCAAGCCCTGACGCCAGCGCTTCGACGATGGGCGCCGTCCATTGCTCGGGAAGAACGCCGCCCGCATTTGCAACGCCAACGATCAAGGTGCGCGCGCCCGCCTTCACGGCGTCGGGGATGGTCATATCGGGAATGCCGACACTCGCTTTGCATCCTGGCATTCGTAACTGTCCCAGGCTCCACTCGGGGCGCCAATCCACGATTCCCTGCGCTGTCTTGGCCGCAAGCCGATCCTGAACGTCACCGAGAAAGAGGAGATAGGGATGGTGGATTTGCATGGGACGAAGGCTCCGGAATGGCGGATGGATGATAGTCAAAAAGTGCTTCCTACACCACCTTATGAGCCCATTTGATTGCTTGAGCGCGGCATTGTGGCTGTTATAAAAGTAGCTCGGAGTGTGCAATAGGTGTTCACTCCTCCGCTTGTCGAGCTTTAATTTCATACTTGTCATGCGCATTTCACTAACCAGGACCGAAGCCGTGAGCCAATTTGCGGAGACACCAAATGATTGATCGCCGGACACTGCTGATTGGATCTGCAGCATTGGGTTTCGCCGCGAGCACGAGGGCGATGGGGCAGCCGGAAAGCATTTTCGTTGGCCCACAGATTCCTTTTTCGTTCGAAAAGCTCATCGCCTCGGCCAAGGAGCTCAGCGAAAGACCTTATCAGAAGCCAGTCGTGCACGATCCAGCGCTGGTGGAGCGGATCGACTTCGATGCCTATCAGCAGATCAAGTTCCGGCCGGAGCTGGCGATCTGGGGAGGGGGCGACGGACCTTATCCCATCGAACTTTTTCACGTCGGGCGGTTCTTTAAGGAGCCCGTCCGCATCTTCGTCGTCTCTGCGGCGGGGTCGGCGCAGGAGGTTGGCTATAGTCCCGACCTTTTTACTTATGGGAAAAGCGAATTTGCAAAGGCGCTTCCGCCCGACACCGGTTTTGCGGGGTTTCGCATTCTTGCCGCGCCGGGCGTGCCGGATTGGCTTGCATTCCTTGGAGCGTCCTACTTCCGCAGTCCGGCCGAAACGGGACAATATGGACTTTCATCCCGCGGTCTTGCCATCGACGTCGCCATGCCAACGCCGGAGGAATTTCCTCGCTTTTCGCAGTTCTGGCTGGAACCGATGGCGGGGCGGCGCGGCGTGATCATCAACGCATTGCTGGATTCACCGCGTATCGCCGGCGCTTACCGCTTCGAGACCACACATGATGGCTCCGCATTGATGAACGTAACGGCCCATCTTTTTCCAAGAGCGGACATTGAGCGTGTTGGAATCGGACCATTGACCAGTATGTACTGGTACGGCAAGCCGAACCGCCGGATGGGCACGGATTGGCGCCCTGAAATTCACGATAGCGATGGTCTCAGCGTTTGGACCGGAACCGGCGAGCGAATTTGGCGGCCCATCAACAATCCTCTCAGCGTTCAGACCAGTTCATTTTTCGATCAGCGTCCGAAAGGCTTCGGTCTTCTGCAGCGCGAGCGCGATTTCCGCGACTACGAAGACGACGGAGCTTTTTACAATAAGCGCCCGAGCGTTTGGGTCGAGCCCATCGGCGACTGGGGTGAAGGCGCGGTGCAGCTCGTCGAAATTCCCACGAACGATGAGATCCACGACAATATCGTCGCGTATTGGAAACCGCGGCAACCTTACCGGGCGGGCGAGCATCACGAGGCGCAGTACAAGCTCCATTGGCGGCTGGACGAGCCATATCCTGCGCCCCTGGCCCGCGTGATTGCCACGCGGGCTGGCACAGGCGGCATTCCGGGGCAGCCACGGCCTAAGGGGATGGTCAAATATGTCGTGGATTTCCGTGGCGGGCGGCTCAGCGAATTTACGAAGCGCGGCGACATTGACGTCGTCGTGTCCGCTGCTTCGGGCAAGATCGAACGGCAAGCAGTTTACCCCGTCGTCGACACCGACACGTGGCGCGTGATGTTCGATTTTACCGCTGCTTCCGAGGACCCAGTCGATCTGCGCGTATATTTGAAAAAGGATAATGATGCGCTGAGCGAGACGTGGCTCTTCCAGCATCTGCAGTCGCTGGCGACGATGTAGTCGGCGCAGATCAGCCGGGGCGATCCTCGGCGCCAGTTCTCATCGCTACTGGCGCACTTTAGGCCGCCTGTTATTGGAGGCGGAACTTGAACCCAGCCCAGAGTTCAAAGGCCGCATTCACGCCTTCACCCGGCGCCCAGAATTCGGCCTTACACGGCATGACGCGATTTTTGATGATAAGTCCATTCGGGATGACATCAGCGATATTCCATCTTTGCGAAACGGCGATCTCTTTGAGGTCGAGTTCCAGCTCGGCTGCGACCGCAACGGGCTGGGAGTACCCTGAAAAAATCGGGCCGACGATGAGCCCGGCGTTGATGCCGGCCGCGAGGTCATGGCCCACGCGAAAAGCAAGGATTGTCGCGGTCCTGTAAATGCTATTCCGAAAAACGGTGAAACCGGCGCCGATGTCAGTAATTCCGTAGGCGGCCAAAGCCGGGGTCTTCCATCCAACGCCAATTTCCGGTCCCACGGGATAAGGATTATATTGGCTTTGTTCAAAAGGGGTGATCAAGGTAACGCCGCTGTATCGATCGGTGGGACGGCCGTCCACGAAGATTTGTTTTTCTCCGATATGTGAGTCAACAATACCCGTGCCCACATAGACCCAGTCCGGCTTCAGTGAAGGCGGCAATTGAGGCGGCGCCTGTGGGTTATTCTGTGCCGCGGTAGGCAGAGAATACCCGGGCGCGGATGCTGCTTTCGGGGTCTTCTTCTTAACGACGGTTTCGCATTTTGCGACCGTATCCGGTTGAGAAGCAGGCAATTTTTTAGGGTCATTGCAAGGATCGGCGTTAGCCTCTTCGCAAAGAAGAAGCGCAAGCAAACTTGCGACAGCTAACTGGACTGATCTCATGACGCATTACTTGAACGATCCCAGGTGCAAACTGTGCATGCCGGAAGTAAACAAACAAGATCGGACTGTAGTTAACTTTTGTTAAAAGCGCTCCCTTTGCCCTCTTTGTTTCAAAATTTACGGATTTCGACGCCGTATGATTTCCGTGAGGTAAATCGCGGAACGAGGCGAGTTCTGTTTCGAGATCTCTTGCGCCGCTGTTTGCGATTGTCATTTGGGCCGGAATGTCCCAAATTCGAAAGCGAGACAAGTTAATCGCCAGGGTCATCATGCTTGCACGCATCTATAAGCCAGCGAAAACCGCCATGCAGTCCGGGCGGGCAAAAACGAAAGAATGGGTGCTGGAGTACGAGCCCGCCACGCCGCGGGAGATCGATCCTCTCATGGGTTGGACCAGCTCCAATGACATGCTTTCTCAGGTGCGCCTTTTTTTCGAAACCAAGGAGGAGGCGATCGACTACGCGCAGAAGAATGGAATTCCTTTCCGCGTCTTCGAGCCGCACCCGCGCGCATTCATAAAGAAATCCTACGCCGACAACTTCAAGTTTGGCCGCATAGGAAGCTGGACGCATTAGGCTGACGCCTGCGTTGCGGTTCGCTTGGCGGGCTTGCCTTCTGGCCGGGCGTGGCGCCAGCCGTCGCATGGATGCGCGCCGAGGAATGACTTTTGCGGCATGCCCTATCGCGCCCGCACAAGCCGTCTTATCCCTGGCTTTATTAGGAAGGGTTTTCCTTAGCCGTTCTCGCAGGCGAAAGCGCCGGGCTTGCGGCCATACTCGCGAGATCCGGCGTAGTGATTGAAGTTGTCCTTGTCGATCCACACGACCTCGCCCTTGCAATGGGCCCTCGCCTCCGCCTCGCTGCCATACTGGCCGCGCTTGGACTTCGCCTCGGAGTTAGCAGCTTTATCGGGCTGGTCTCCGGCGTGCTGTTTCTTGTCCGGCTGTTTTCCTTTGGCTTTCGGCGCTGCGTCTGCGGGAGCAGCCTTTTCGGATGAGGCGGCATTCGTGTCCTGCGCCGTTTGCCCCAGCGCCATTGAACTTGCAAAGACCATAACGCACGCAACTCCCAAAATCCTCGAGCGCAGCATTCTCCCTTGAGTCATAAGCAGGATCCTCCGTGCAATGTCCCGAATCTCTTTTCCGCACCGGTTAAATCCACAAATCTGGGTAAAATCTTGATGCCAAACTCTTTGCGACCGGGCCGTTTCCACAACTATCGCTGAGTCTTGACTCGACCTGCCGGCGGAGACCCTCGCATCACGCACTCTGCTATACTCCGCGAAGAGTTTAGGATCAGGCGACAGGGCATTGGTCGTCCGGGAGTCATGGGATGAACAAGACAGCCGAAACGAAAGCACATAAGGCGTCCTCCTTCGATTGGGCCGATCCCTTTTTGTTGCATGAGCAGCTCAGCCATGAAGAGCGCCTGATCCGGGAGACGGCGCATTCCTTCGCGGAAGACCGGCTACGCCCACGGGTGGTTGAGGCGTACGCGCATGAAACGACGGATCGCTCTATTTTCAATGAGATGGGCGAGCTCGGTCTTCTTGGCCTGACCCTGCCGCCCGAGTATGGGGGCGCGGGCGCATCCTATGTCGCCTATGGACTCGTCGCGCGCGAAATCGAGCGCGTGGACTCCGGTTACCGTAGCATGATGAGCGTGCAATCTTCACTCGTCATGTTTCCCATCTATGCGTACGGAAACGATGAGCACCGGCGGAAATATCTGCGGAAGCTTTCAACGGGCGAATATGTCGGCTGTTTCGGCTTGACGGAGCCCGACGCAGGTTCCGATCCGGGCGCAATGACCACCGTCGCGGAGCCAATCGAAGGCGGCTATAGGCTGCGCGGGTCGAAGACCTGGATCTCGAATTCGCCGATCGCCGACGTCTTCGTCATCTGGGCGAAGTCGCGCGCGCATCAGAACAAGGTTCGCGGCTTCATCCTGGAAAAGGGAATGCGCGGGCTTTCAGCCCCGAAAATCGAAGGCAAGCTCTCGCTGCGGGCGTCTGTCACCGGCCAGATCGTCATGGACGACGTGGAGGTTCCCGAAAGCGCGCTTCTGCCGGACGCGTCTGGTTTGCAAGCCGCGTTCAACTGCCTGAATCGCGCCCGCTATGGCATCGCCTGGGGCGTCATGGGCGCGGCAGAGGATTGCCTGCATCGCGCGCGACAGTACGCGCTCGACCGCAAACAGTTCGGCCGTCCGCTGGCGGCGACGCAGCTCGTTCAAAAGAAGCTTGCCGATATGCAGACAGAGATTGCGCTCGGCCTTCAGGCGGCGCTGCGGCTCGGCCGTCTCTTTGACGAAGGCAAGGCGGCGCCGGAGATGATCTCGCTCATCAAGCGCAACAACTGCGGCAAGGCGCTCGACATCGCGCGCGCAGCTCGTGACATCCACGGGGGCAACGGCATTTCAGGCGAGTATCATGTGATGCGTCATGCCCAGAACCTTGAAACAGTCAATACCTATGAAGGCGCCCACGACGTGCATGCGCTCATTCTCGGCCGAGCGCTGACCGGCATCCAGGCGTTTTAGGTATAAAGCAATGTAAATTCTTAAATAAAAAGTGATGCTTCGGACCATGAAGCGTGGTGACGCTTTGCCGCGGCCGCGGTAATCTCCGGCTCGGAGTTTGTCCCCTCGAAGGAGTTTCCCGTCATGGCCGATCTCATCGTTATCGAGTTTCCAACGGAAGCCAAAGCTGAAGAAGTCCGCCAGAAACTTCTCAGCATGCAGCAGGACTACATCATAGACATCAAGGACGCCGTGATCGCGGTTAAGCAGCCGGACGGGAACATCAAACTGAACCAGCTCTACCACCCAACCGCAATTGGCGCAGCTTCTGGCGCCGTCTGGGGCACGCTTGTGGGGCTGATCTTTCTCGTGCCCCTGGTCGGAACCGTGGTCGGCGCGGCGTCCGGGGCCCTCGCAGGCGCGCTTTCCGATGTCGGCATCAACGATGACTTCATGAAGCAGGTTGCGGCGACCATCGATTCTGGCAGCGCGGCGCTCTTCGTCCTCATCAAGAAGATGACGACCGACAAGGTTCTCGATGACTTGAAGGGCGTTGGCGGCAAGGTGCTCCGCACCTCGTTCGATCACACGAAGGAGGAAGAGTTGCGCAAGGCGCTGGCCGCTGCGACCGCGGCTCAGGAAGCCCAGCCCTCCACAGACAAGCCTGCCCCGGCGGCTGCTTAAAGTCAGGGCCTGGTTCTTACAACTTGTGGGATAATTTCCACGCATCGCGCTATTAGCCTTTTTCTGGAATTGTCCCACCAAAAATGACGTGAAACGCGCATAGCGGCGAGGCAGATGCGCGCGGCCGTCTTCGCCCTTCCCAGGGCGGGTCAATATTTTGTAAATCACCTGCATGAGCGATTTGAAGACGGCGCAGGAATGCTTGCGAAAAACCTTTGGGTTCGCAGATTTCCGGGCGGGCCAGGATGATATTATCAGCGCGATCCTTGATGGGAGAGACGTGCTCGCTCTCATGCCGACGGGCGGCGGCAAGTCGCTTTGCTATCAATTGCCCGCGCTTCTGAGGGATGGACTGACCATTGTCGTCTCGCCGCTGATCGCGCTGATGCGCAATCAAGTCGCGCAGTTGCAAGCCTATGGAATTGCGGCAGGCGCTCTCAATTCTTCGAACAGCCGCGATGAAACGGCCGCCCTTCTCGACGCGGTTGCAAATCGGCGCTTGCGGCTCCTGTACGTTGCGCCTGAGAGGCTCGCGCTCAGCGATACGAAAGCGATGCTGCAAAGAGCAGGGGTCGGTCTCTTTGCTATCGATGAAGCGCATTGCGTTTCTCAGTGGGGGCATGATTTCCGCCCCGACTATCTCAATCTTGGCGAGCTTGCGGCTTCGCTTTCAGGCGTTCAAATTCTCGCGCTCACCGCGACGGCGGACGCGGCCACACGCGAGGATATTCTCAGGCGGCTTTTCACCCGCACGCCGCAGGTCTTCGTTCACGGTTTCGACAGACCGAACCTGCGCCTGGCCATGCGCGCAAAAAGCGATGCCCGCCGTCAGCTCTTGGACTTTATCGCCGGGCATAAAGGTGAAAGCGGCATTGTCTATTGCAGCGCGCGACGGCAGACCGAGGACCTCGCCGCCTTCTTTTGTGAAAAGGGCATTCCGGCCCTCCATTATCACGCCGGGATGGACAGCGCCGCGCGCTCTGAAAACCAGGATCGTTTTCTGCAGGAGGATGGCCTCGTCATGGTGGCGACGGTCGCGTTCGGAATGGGGATCGACAAGCCCGATGTGCGGTTCGTGGCCCACGCCAATCTGCCGAAGTCGATCGAGGCCTATTATCAGGAAATCGGGCGCGCGGGACGCGACGGATTAGCGGCTTCGACGCTGACGCTTTATGGCCTCGACGATATGCGCCTTCGCCGCCAGCAGATCGAGGAGAGCGAGGCTCCGGACGAACAAAAGCGCGTCGAGCGCCGAAAGCTCGATGCTCTAATTGCGCTGTGCGAAGCCCCGCATTGCCGGCGCCAGACGCTCCTTGCCTATTTTGGTGAGAATGCGCCGGCTTGCGGTAATTGCGATCTGTGCGCGGAGGGCGTCGAACTTGTGGACGGCACGATCCTCGCGCAGAAAGCGCTCTCCGCCATCGCGCGTACCGGCGAACGGTTCGGCGCCGAGCATCTGATCGCTTTGCTCCGCGGCCAGGCGACTGACCGCATGACCCAGCTCAACCATCACCGCTTGCCGACATTCGGTGTGGGCAGCGACATCAGCGCAAATGCGTGGCGGGCGATTTTTCGTCAGCTTTATGCGGGTGGCGTCATTGCTCTCGATGTCGCCGGGTACGGCTCATGGACCATGACGGCGCGGGGCCGCGAGGTTCTGCGGGGGAAGGCCGCTGTGGAACTGCGAAAGGAAGCGCTCGTGGAGCGCGGGGACAAGAGGCAGCCCCGCCCCGCGCCCGCTGGCGGCGCGAATGGCCAGGCTTTATCGGGCGCGGACGCAGCTTTATTCGAAGCCTTGAAAGCAACCCGGCGCGCGCTTGCAACCGAAAAGAAAGTCCCGGCTTATGTGGTATTCCCCGACAAAACTCTGCTCGACATGGTGCAGCTCAAGCCGCAAACGCGTGATCAAATGACTATGGTCCATGGCGTGGGCGCCGCGAAGCTTGAACAGTATGGGGAGACGTTTCTCAGCGTCGTCAGAGGGCACATGGCAGATCAGGCGAAAGAAGCTGCGGCTGGAACGGCACAGTGAGTTGGTCCTGGCTGGCTTATCGCTCCAAGCCGAAAAAGCGGGCGCGGTGCGCGCGGCCTTCCCCTCGGCGCCCCAGCCGGGCTTGAACGCGATTTGATGACCTTGCGATGATCGGCCCAGCGGACGGCGGTGTCCAGGCTCAATTCCCGGACCAGAAACCAGCCGCCGCGCATATTCCGAGCGCGGCAGGGATTTCAATTTTAACGCAAGAGTTTCAGTTGGTTCCGCGCCTGCGCTGCGGAACAAAAACTCGCGCGTCCTGTTGTCGCGAAAAGCTGAAAGCATTGCTGCGACGCCACAGGGCAGCGAGCGCAGGACAAGAAGGTTGCCGGCGGATTGTTTCGGGGGAGGATTGCCGATGACGGCCGAAACTTCGGGTCGATCCGCCAGGAAGAACGAAGTTGCCGCTTTCCTGTTGCTGACGGCGGTGCTGATTCCGATTTTCGCCGTCGGGGTGGTTGGCGGATATGGCCTAGCGGTCTGGACCTGGCAGTGGATCGCGGGGCCGCCAGGCCCGCCTAACAAGGGTTAATCCAATGAGCTATGATCGCAGGCAATTCGTGCATGGCGCGTGGTTGCGCAGGCTCGCTCGTGTTCCGACGCCGGACGGAATGATGGAAATCGCAAGCCTCGTCGTCTATGTCCGTCCTGAGCGTCTCGATGCGGTACGGGAGGCCATTTGTGCGCTTCCAGGGACCGAAGTAGCTGCAACCGATCGATGCGGCAAGCTCGTCGTGATGGTCGAGGCTGGCCCGGGAGACCGGCTCGGAGAAAGACTAACCGAGCTTTCCGTTATGCCAGACGTGATTTCCACTACTCTGGTTTATCACGCGATCTCGGAACATGAATCTTCGATCCAGGGAGCGGCCTGACATGACGGGGACAAGACTCGACCGGCGGGACTTCCTCAAGCTGGAGGCAGTCGCCATGGCCACAGCCGCGGCTGGCTTCGCCTCTCCGGCGGAAGCAGCCAATCTCGAAACCCACAGGGAGACGACCTCGCTCGCCTGGAACAAGGCTGCGTGCCGATTTTGCGGAACCGGATGCAGCGTCATGGTCGGGGTCAAGGACGGCCAAGTCGTGGCCACACACGGTGATATCAAGGCCGAAGTCAACCGTGGCCTCAATTGCGTGAAAGGTTATTTCCTTTCCAAGATCATGTATGGCGCAGATCGCCTGACTACGCCGATGCTCCGCAAGAAGAACGGCGTCTATGACAAGGAAGGCGAATTCGTCCCCGTCTCGTGGGACGAGGCCTTCGACGTGATGGCGGACAAGTTCAAGGCGGCGCTAAAAAAGCGCGGCCCCAATGGCGTGGCGATGTTCGGCTCGGGTCAGTGGACCATTTTTGAAGGCTATGCGGCCGTAAAATTATTCAAGGCTGGTTTCCGCACCAACAATATCGACCCCAACGCGCGACACTGTATGGCGTCGGCGGTGGCTGGCTTTATGCGCACCTTCGGCATCGACGAGCCAATGGGCTGCTACGACGACATTGAGGCCGCGGACGCCTTCGTGCTCTGGGGCTCGAACATGGCGGAAATGCACCCGATCCTCTGGACGCGGGTCGCCGACCGCCGGCTTTCCGCGCCCCATGTCAAGGTCGCAGTCCTTTCGACCTTCGAACACCGCTCGTTCGATCTCGCGGACATCGGAATCGTGTTCAAGCCACAGGCGGACCTGATTCTCCTCAACACGATCGCCAATCACATCGTCAAGACCGGCCGCGTAAACAAGGATTTTATCACGGCCCACACGGTCTTCAAGCGTGGCCAGACCGATATCGGCTATGGTCTGCGCCCTGATCATCCCTTGCAGCAAAAGGCGGCCGGCGCCGCGAGGCCGAACGACTTGACCGACATGAGTTTCGAAGACTATGCCGCCTTCGTTTCCGAATACACGATCCCCAATGCCGTAGAGCGGACCGGCGTGCCCGCGAATCGGATTGAGGCGCTGGCTGAACTCTATGCCGACCCGAAGACCAAGGTCGTCAGCTTCTGGACGATGGGCTTCAACCAGCACACGCGCGGCGTATGGGCGAACAATCTCGCCTACAATCTCCATCTTCTGACTGGGAAAATTTCCGAGCCGGGGAACAGCCCGTTTTCGCTCACCGGCCAACCCTCCGCCTGCGGCACAGCGCGCGAGGTCGGCACTTTCTCCCATCGCTTGCCGGCGGACATGGTGGTGACCAATAAAGCGCATCGCGATCACGCGGAGGAAATCTGGCGGCTGCCGGAGGGGACGATCTCCGACAAGAATGGCGCTCACGCCGTCCTGCAAAATCGTATGTTGAAGGATGGCCTCATCAACGCTTATTGGGTGCAGGTCAACAATAACATCCAGGCCGCCGCCAACACTCTCGAAGAGGGCATTCCGGGCTATCGCAATCCAGATAATTTCATCGTCGTTTCCGATGCTTATCCGACAGTGACGGCGGTGTGCGCCGATCTCGTCCTGCCGACAGCGATGTGGGTCGAGAAGGAAGGCGCTTATGGCAACGCCGAACGCCGCACCCAAGTCTGGCGGCAACTCGTCAACGCGCCAGGCGAAGCCAAATCAGACCTTTGGCAGTTGATGGAATTCTCTAAGCGGTTCAAGATCGAAGAAGTCTGGGCCGAAGAGCTGGTGGCTAAGAAGCCGGAATATCGTGGCAAGACCCTCTTCGACGCCCTTTTCCGCAATGGTCAGGTGGACAAATACCCCCTTTCCGACCTTGCGCCAGGCTTCGCCAATCAGGAGTCCGAAGCGTTCGGCTTTTATGTTCAGAAGGGCTTGTTTGAGGAATATGCTACCTTCGGGCGCGGCCATGGCCACGATCTGGCGCCCTACGACCGTTATCATGAGGAGCGAGGGTTGCGCTGGCCTGTGGTCGACGGCAAGGAGACTCTGCTGGCGCTTCCGCGAGGGTTCCGATCCCTACGTGAAAGCGGGCGAGGGCCTGAGATTCTATGGCTATCCCGACGGCAAGGCGCGTATCTTCGCTCTGCCCTATGAGCCTCCGGCCGAGAGCCCCGATGAAACCTACCCCTTCTGGCTGGTTACCGGCCGCGTGCTGGAGCACTGGCATTCCGGCAGCATGACGCGCCGGGTGCCGGAGCTTTACCGAGCTTTTCCCGAGGCGGTGTGTTTTATGAATCCGGACGACGCCGCGGCGATGAATCTCCGCCGCGGCGACGAAATCAAGGTCGAGTCGCGACGGGGCTATATCCGGACACGGGTAGAGACCAAGGGACGTAACAAGATGCCGCAAGGGGTGGTCTTCGTGCCGTGGTTCGATGAAGGCCAGTTGATCAACAAGGTAACGCTCGACGCCACGGATCCAATTTCCCTTCAGACGGATTTCAAGAAATGCGCCGTCCGCCTCGCTCTTGCAGGAGAACCAAGGTGAGGGGCCTTGTGCGAATCCTCCGCCACGTGGCTGTAGTTTCTGCGCTCGTGCTCACCACGCCGGGCGCTTTTTCGCAATCGCTTGGCCGCAATGAGGGCGTGTCGCTGCCACTGCGAGGGCTAACGCCGGTCGAAGAGGTCGCTCCTGCGCCGCGCCTGCCGCCCATAATCAACAAGGCGGAGAAGGAGGTGCGTAACTATCCCGAACAACCGCCCATCATTCCGCATTCCATAGAGGGCTATCAGCTCGATCTCAACGGCAACAAATGCCTCTCTTGCCATGCACGCTCGCGCACAGGTGAAAGCCGGGCGCCCATGATCTCGATCACGCATTTCATGGATCGCGACGGCCAGTTTCTCGCCACCATTTCCCCGCGACGTTTCTTCTGCACCGAATGTCACGTCTCGCAAAGCGATATAAAACCGCCGGTCGCCAATAACTTCATCGATATCGACAGCCTGATCGCCCACATTAATGTGCGAGGCTCCAAGAAATGAGCTTTTTCGGCAATGTGGCCAACCGCTTCGGCTGGGCGCGGCCGATATGGGAGGCAGTCTCACGGCCGAGCGTATATTTTCCTCTAGGCGCCCTTGTCCTTGGCGGATTCGTCGCGGGCGTCGCTTTTTGGGGCGCGTTCAACACGGCCCTGGAAGCGACCAATTCGGAACGCTTTTGCACAGGCTGTCACGAAATGCGGTCGAATGTATTTGAGGAACTTAAGAGCACGATCCATTTCTCGAACCGCTCCGGCGTGCGCGCCACTTGTCCCGATTGCCATGTGCCGCATAACTGGGCCAATAAGATCGCCCGAAAGATGCAAGCCTCCAAGGAGGTCTGGGGCCACCTATTCGGCTTCATCAACACACGCGAGAAATTTCTCGATCACCGACTTGCCCTTGCCAGCAATGAATGGGCGCGCATGAAGGCCAACGACTTATTGGAATGTCGCAACTGCCATAGCGCGCAATCGATGGACCTGACAAAGCAGTCGCCGCGCGCGGTGGAAGCGCATGAGCGATTCCTCTTCACCGGCCAGAAAACCTGTATCGATTGTCACAAGGGCATCGCGCACAAACTACCTGACATGAAAGGCGTCGAGGGCTGGCAGTGACTGCAGCCGGCGTGAACGAACGGTTCGGCTCATGAAGTGACGCACCGAGCCATTTGGGCCGACTCGACAGCTCCGGGTCCTGGCCCACCGCCACTCTCTGGAACGGCTGACGTCAGTTTTTTCGCCCGACCCTTACGGCTAGAGCGTATCCGCTTTTGGTGGAATCAAAAGCGCGCTGAGGCGGGACAGCAGCGCGCATTCGCGCTGTGATTTAATCCGCCAATGGTGCGCTGAACGGCACTCGAAAAAGGCGCCCTTTTATGCCTGCATTCTTAGGCGCCGATGTGCTCCTCGTAGAAGTAGAGCGCCGCGGCTCTCAGATCACCACGACGGATGAGGGCCGGCGCCAAGCTTCAAGAGTTTAAGCCGGATGGTTCCGGCGGTGACGCAGCGCGGCTCTTCACGCCAATCGCCCCATAAGAGGGGAGATTTTACAGGAAACCAAAAAAGGCTTACGACACGCACGCGGCGCGTTCTCCCGTGCAAGAACCACCTAAGTTGTTGATATTATTGGGCTATTGGCTGGGGTGCCAGGATTCGAACCTGGGCATGGCGGAATCAAAATCCGCTGCCTTACCGCTTGGCTACACCCCAGCAGTCTTTCGAGGTGACGGGGTTATACGGGTGTTTCGAATGGGGTTCAAGGGCGAACACGAGCCGCTTCCGCCAGCGCGCTGCCTTCCGCTGGCACACTGGACCTTCCCGAGCCTCCCCCAATCGAAAGCGCCCTTTCTAAGAAGTGAGGGATTAGTTACGATAGGCAGAGCCTAACTCTATGGATGTATTGCGATACTAAAACCGAGGAAACGACTATGCGTGCGACTTACGGTGCTGTAGCTGCCGTGCTCGTTGCGATCTCCGGGCAGATCGCCATGGCCGAGGATGGCGCCCAGATGATTTTGATGCCGGGCGCCGCGTCGGTGCAGTGGCAACCCGGCCCCGCAAATCTGCCCAAAGGCACACAGTTGGTCGTTCTTGCGGGCGATCCCGGCAAGCCCGGGCCGTTCGTCTTGCGCGTTAAGTTTCCCCCAAACACGGTGGTCGCTCCGCACACGCACGCCACGGCCGAGAACCTGACCGTGCTCACAGGCGACTTCTACCACGAAATGGGCGGAACCTTGGAAAAAGCCCGCGGTGATCTTATGCAGCCCGGCGGCTTCGTCTATCTGCCGGCCAATATGCCGCATTCGGTCTGGACGGCCGATACCGCATCCATTGTGCAGGTTACCGGAACCGGCCCCTTCGGCCTCAACTACGTTAATCCGGCGGACGATCCCAGCAAAGGAGGGTAACCCAACTTTCCGGCGCGTGCGCACGCAAGCCGGGAATGCAGCGTCAGGAAGCCAACTTCCTGGAGAAAGGCTGCGCCCCCTATCGCGTTAACCTTGGGCTACCATCGGGTTTTTGTAATTTCAGTGCAGTCTGCGGCAAAGAGAAGTAATTTTCGCAAAACACCCATTTGGCGGCTCTGTAAAATCAAGGTTTTCGAGAGAGATACTTACATACTTACTATACAGCCGTTTTACCAAACGAACCCAATCTTCACCGGATATTAAGCGACGCCTTCGGCTAGGGGGCGAATGCCTGCCTGGCGGGAAATTGAAAAAGGGCTGCCTTTAACCATGTGTTGCAAGTGAAGGGCCGCGCGTTCTTGCCGCCCTAAGGACTTGCAATGAAAATCATTCCTATCAGTTTCGGTTTGAAATCCAACCCCGTGACCGGCGATGGCGACGCGCCCCGCGAACAGGAAGCGTTGGATGCCTATTCGGAGATTGTCACCGGCGTCGTCGAGAGCGTGGCCGCCGCCATGGTCGGCATTCAGCGCAAGGCGAAGCCGGGCGAGCCGGAAGGCAATCCGCGCATGCAGGGCGGCGCGGGCTCTGGCTTCGTGATTACGCCGGACGGCTACATCCTGACCAATAATCACGTCGTTCAAGGCGCCAGGGCGATCGAAGTGCTTTTCGCAGACGGCAGTACTGCGCCCGCCGACGTAGTTGGCGGCGACCCTGATACCGATATTGCGCTTGTTCGCGCGCACACCGGCCGGCTCGTCCCGGTCCAACTTGGCGACTCCGACGCGTTGCGTGTGGGTCAGCTTGTCGTCGCCATGGGCAACCCGTTCGGCCTGCAGGCTTCGGTCACGACTGGAGTAGTGAGCGCGCTGCGGCGCACTCTGCGCGCGACGACAGGGCGCCTCATCGAAGACATCATCCAGACCGACGCAGCGCTCAATCCCGGTAACTCTGGAGGCGCTTTACTGGACAGCCGCGGGCGCGTCATCGGCGTTAACACCGCTATTATCGCGGGCGCAAACGCCACCGGCTTCGCCGTGCCGATCAATACGGCGAAGCGGGTCATTCCCGACCTTATGCGCGAGGGTCGCGTGGTGCGTGGCTATCTGGGGCTTGCGGGACAGACTGTTCCGTTTCCAAAGGCGGCCGCCGCCAGATATGGGCTATCCATACCTGCCGGAGTGCAGATCGTTCAGATCGTGCCAGGCGGCCCTGCGCAACAAGCCGGGCTTCGCGCGGGCGATGTGATGTTATCTGTCGACGGACAGGAAGCGCCTTCGGTCGACGCCATTCATCGCATCCTCGATGGGAACTCGATCGGGCGCGAAGCAACGCTTCGTGTCCTGCGCCGAGGCGAAGTCATCGAGGCGCGCATAACGCCAGCCCGCAGGCCTGAGTAGGCCTGCGGCTAAAGCCAACGTTCATTTTTGTGGTGATCGAAAGGCTACGCGCTCAGAACTTTCCGTATTTTTTAGTCAATCGGAGTTGATGAAATTGAAAGTTATACTCTGGTATTCTGGAACCCAAGTTCGGCCATCTCCGCTGTCATTTAGGTGGGCCATCAATGGGTAAAATCAGAAGACCTGTTTCGCCTGAAACAAGTTTTGAGAAAGTTCTGGCGCAACCATGTCGCTGGATGAGTGCCCGGACGAGAAGGAACGCATCCGCCGGGAACGGATTAACAATATCATGCAAAACGTGGTTTTGCTTGAGGCCATGCGGCGGTGGGAAGTCGAGAACTCGGGGGCGTTGACGCACGGCGAAGCCTATTATTCTTTGTGTCGGTATGCTCAAGACCGCATTGTCGGCGTTTGCGACGTTCTTCGCCACGATAGGCCCGGTGGAGGCCGCCGTTCTCTTCGCAACGTTCTGTCCGCGTTTCAGTCGCGCTGAGCGCGTTGCGATCTCACTGAAAGCGACCGCGATTGCAACCGGGATCATCCTGTTCTTCGCGCTTCTCGGAACCTCTATACTCTCGGCGCTCGGCGTCACCTTTCCAGCTTTGCAGGCTGCGGGCGGCATCATCCTCCTCATCATCGCGCTCGACATGATCTTCGAGTTGCAGATCGGCGGAAGTACGATCACGCAGCCGGAAAGCGTCGAGGCGAGCGGAAAGAATGACGAGATCGCCGTGTTTCCGCTGGCGACGCCGATCCTCGCCGGGCCGGGCGCCATGTCTGGCGCAATGCTTCTGATGGCGAATACAGGCGGGAGATTGTTGAACCAGATCGCCGTCATCGCAGCGCTCCTGACCGTGATGGCCTTTACGCTCGTTCTCTTGCTGGCGGCCCAGGAAATCCGCGATTGGATTGGTGTCACGGCGCAGAAAGTGGTGATGCGAGTCTTTGGTATCCTCCTCAGCGCCATCGCCGTTCAATCAGTGTTCAACGGGATTTCCGGGAGTGGGATTTTTCTGCGGTCGCTCTAAGTAAGCAAGAGCTAGGAGATGCAATGAGCGGCTTTGCAGAATACGACCGCTACGACGCGGTCGGGTTGGCTGACCTTGTGCGCAAACGGGAGGTGAGTGCGGCTGAGCTTCTCGCCGAAGCGCGCCGGCGTTGCGATCTCGTGAACCCCAGGCTCAACGCGGTTGTGTACCGATTGGATGCCGATGCTGAGCGAGCGGCAACCGCTGTGGATAGGGATCGGCCTTTCGCCGGTGTGCCATTTCTGGTCAAAGACCTCGGTCCCCCGCTTGCGGGCGCGCCGCTGACCTGCGGCAGCAGGCTGTTCGCAAACTATGTTCCTGAAGACGATGGCGAAATCATAAAGCGCTTCAAAGCCGCGGGCCTCGTCGCCTTCGGGAAGACGAATGTCCCGGAGATCGGCCTTGTGCCGGTTACCGAACCGGAACTTTTCGGCGCGTGCCGGAATCCATGGAACCTCGATCGCACGCCGGGCGGGTCGAGCGGCGGCGCGGCGGCGGCGGTCGCAGCGGGCATTGTGCCCATGGCGCATGCTTCGGACGGCGGCGGCTCCATCCGCATTCCAGCGAGCTGTTGCGGTCTCGTCGGTCTGAAACCGTCGCGCGGGCTGAACCCCAGGGACCCGCAAATCGAGACCATCGTTTCGGACTTCGCCGTGGATCACGTCGTGAGCCGCAGCGTCCGCGATTCCGCCGCGACGCTTGACGCCGTCTGCACTTGTCAGCATGCGAGCTTTCTATCCGGGCTCGACGCCGCTCCAAAGCCATTGAAGGTTGCGGTTGTCCGAAGCGCGATGTTCGGCACGTCGGTGGCGCCGGAAGTGCGAGCGGCGCTGGAAAGCGCAGTCAGGCTAATGGAATCGCTCGGCCATCATCTCGAGGACGCTGAACCCCAAGTCGATTATGCCGAATTCGGCATGGCCTTTCTCCTTTATTGGGCCATCAGCGCGAAACAGGCGCTCGATAGCGCCCCAGATCTCCTTGGGCATCCGGCATCGCGCCAGGATGTGGAGCTGGCCACATGGACTCTCGCCAGCATCGGCGGCATTGTGCCGGAAGCTGAGAAGGCCTGGGCGAACGACGTCATTGACCGGGCCACCAGGGCATTTCTGACCTTCTCGGAAAGCTTCGACGTTATCATGAGCCCCGTCCTGGGGTCTCTCCCGCTAAGAATTGGCCAGAACAATCCCACGGCCAGCGAAAAAATCGCCATGAGGGTTGTTGGCGAACTCCACTCACTTTGGCTCATGAAAGCGCTTATGAAGGCAATCGCCGCGAAAAACTTCGCCTTCGCGCCCTTCACCGCGCAGTTCAATATGACGGGTCAGCCTGCCATTTCACTTCCGCTGTTCTGGTCGCCGGAGGGGCTTCCGATCGGCATTCAATTTGCCGGAAAAGCAGGCGCCGATGGCCTTTTGCTTCGGCTGGCGCGGCAGCTTGAGCTTGCGCAAGCCTGGACCTATCGTCGTCCGCCGGTGTGGTCAGGCGATAATGTGGCTGAAGCTGCTTGATCGTCGCAGCTTAAGCGCTAAAAGGAAGTAAAAGGATTGGCCCATGGAAAAATTCACTACTGTCACAAGCGTTGCCGCGCCGCTGCCAATGATCAACGTTGACACCGACATGATCATTCCGAAGCAGTTCCTGAAGACCATCAAGCGCACGGGCCTTGGGACGTCGCTCTTTTACGAAATGCGCTACGACGACGGCGGCAAAGAGAACCCTGATTTCGTCTTGAACAAGCCAGCTTACCGGACCGCCAAAATTCTGGTGGCTGGCGACAATTTCGGCTGCGGGTCGAGCCGCGAGCACGCGCCGTGGGCGCTTCTCGATTTCGGCGTCCGCTGCGTGATCTCCACGTCATTCGCCGACATTTTTTACAACAACTGCTTCAAGAATGGCATTCTGCCCGTAGTGGTCTCACCGGAAGACCTTGCAAAGCTTATGGATGATGCCGAGCGCGGAGCAAACGCGACGCTGACCGTCGATCTTGAAAGGCAGGAAATTCGCGGGCCGGATGGCGGGGTTGTGCGCTTCGAGATTGATCCCTTCCGCAAAAAATGCCTTATCGAGGGTCTGGACGACATTGGGCTGACGATGCAAAAGGCGGATAAGATCCAGGCCTTCGAGGAAACGGCGTCTCTCTCCAGGCCTTGGGCCTGATGCTCTCCTCGGGAGCAAATTGTTGCTCCGGCGCGCCTTGTTCTGGCTGCGTGAACATTGTTCGCATCGATCTGGCGTCGCAAAAAACCGCGCCGCTACAGGAAATGTAGCCACCCGGCTCTAGGGTGCGTCCGGAAAAGTGTGAAGCGGTTTTCCGATAAGACGCACGATAAAACAAAGAGCTAGAGCGCGCTTTTGATGGAATCAAAAGCGGATACGCTCTAGCCAAAGAAGCGCCACTTGCGCTTCCGTTGTTCCACGGGGCCGCAGCCGTTATCCTCTTCCTTTTCTTCGGCGCTGACGCAGGGCTGCGGAGTTGGCAACTCCCGAGGCGGCTTGTTCATAAGCACACCCAAAGGCCGGGTGTGGACGAGATGCCGGGCTTCTTCCGCCCCAACCAGCCGCTCTGCCTCCCTCAACCCTTTGGCGAGATCGGGGGGACGTCGGATGGTGTCATGAGCATCGGTTGCGAGGATTTGGACAAGCCCTTCCTCCAGCATTCGCTTGGCCCAATAGCGGGGGCGCCGGCCGAATCGGCCGGTCAGCGATCCGGATGTGAGCTGCATCCAGACTCCTTTCGCGGCAAGCGTCGTCATCACCTCGTATTTGCTCTCGATCCACGAAAGCCTCTCGGGATGGGTCAGGATCGGGATGTAGCCACCGAGAAGAATACTAAAAAAGAGGTCTCCGAGCCTGGCCGGCGCGATGTGGTGCGGGGGTTCGACCAAAACGTAGTTGGACTCTCCAATCGGAAGCAGGCGGCCTTGCGTCAGTCCTGCAACGAAATCGGGTACGATGTGGTTGTCGGCTCCTGAAACAAGCCTCAGCGGAATCGCAGCATCATCGAGCCGTTGCTGAAGCTCCGCAACCGCGGCCTTTATCTGCGGACCTGAATTCTGGTAGAGGCCGGGCAAAATGTGCGGCGTGCAAGCCACGCATTGCACGCCCTGGTCCACATAGGCCTGGGCCATAACGAGACTGGTCTCGTAATCCGGAGCCCCATCATCAATGCCTGGTAACAAATGGCTGTGCAGATCATACATTTGGCAACAATCCAAAACGCACATATCGAAGCTCAAATCTCATCTTTGACCCTTAGCACGCCGCTTGCTGAACACGCAAACAGCGCCTACAAACCTAACACAACAACCACTTATAGTTGTGCCAAATCAGCAACAACCACAACTCAAAGAGGAAACCAATTATGATGCCGCTTGTTCGACTCAGTCGGCTTGGTTAAGAGCCAAGAACACGGTTCGGTTGAACAATGGGGGTATTGCAATGAAAAGTGGAACAAGGGTGCGCACATATGCGTCGGCGGCCGTTATAGCGGCGCTGTTAGCTACCAACGCAGCAGCCGTGACGCTGTCTAATGTTGAAGGCACAGTTTCGGTTCGGCGACGGTTTCCAACCGGCCTCGATTGGAACGACTTTATCGTCTGGCGACCGGGTACGTGCCAACGCCAGTGGTTCAGCCAATATCGTTTATGAGAATGGTTGCTCCACGCGGGTTGGGCCTTCTCAGGTTGCGGTCGTATTGGCAACACCGCCCGCTTGTCAAGGAGCCAGCTTGAAAGATGGTGGGGTGGCATACGCGCCTGCCGGTCTTGGCACTGATACGCTTC
The DNA here is from genome assembly GCA_963819665.1 of uncultured Alphaproteobacteria bacterium. Taxonomy (GTDB): domain Bacteria; phylum Pseudomonadota; class Alphaproteobacteria; order Rhizobiales; family Rhodomicrobiaceae; genus Rhodomicrobium. Next base: position 25,901 of record CAWFXN010000023.1, on the reverse strand, counting down.
TTGTCGGCGGACTTATTGTCGGAGCCGGAGTCGGCATTGCCGTTGCAGCATCAAACGACAACAGCAGCACGACGCATCACCAGGTTAGTCCATAATCTTCCATAGGTATCTGGGGCGGCGCCGCATGCTCTTTTGCTTGCGCGCCGCCCCGCAAATATTGGTCTAAACACCTGCGTGTGACAGAAGCCGCTCAACCATCGGCCTGTAGCCGCTTCCAAAGAGCCGCACATGCACGAGAGCGGGCCAAAGCTGATAGATGATCAGGCGCTCCTTCCAGCCTGGGTCCAGCGCGCCATAAGCGTTGTAAAATGCGGGCGAGGGGCCATCGAAAAGGTTCAGCATCGCGATGTCGACCTCACCGTGGCCATAGTAGCAGGCGGGATCGATAAACGCGGTGACTTCGTTGCCAGCGGCGAGAATATTCCCGCCCCACAGGTCTCCATGCAACAAGGATGGCGTAAGCATTTCCGGCAGCCGGTTCGGGAGGTCCGCAGCGAGAACCTCAATGCGGCGGCCAAGTGCTGATGCAACATGAGAACAATTCGGCAGCAGCCTGCGTTCGGCCCAGAAGACCGGCCAGTTTTTCATCCAGCCGTTTTCAATGGCGACGGCGCCGAAGGCGTAATCGTCCGCCCAGCCGCACGCGTTCCCCTTTGCCGCGTGAAGCTTCGCTAGCGCTTCCCCGAGGCTCGCCCACGCGTTAGAGAGCCCGCCATCCGCGCGTATCACCTCCATGACAAGGACGCCGTCTTCGACCGCGAACACTTGAGGGGCTGGCGCGCCGCTGGCCGCGATTGCACGCAGCATTGCGGCCTCTATAGGCGAAGCTGCTCCGCCCTTAACGATCGCCTCCCGCCCATCATTGAGGCTGATGAGAAGGATTTGGGACAAACAGCCGCCGCGAAGCGCTTTTGCAGTGCGCAATGTGCCGCCGAGCAAAGCCGCAGCAGCTTCGGCGAGCGCCTTCATCCCCGGACGATGCGCTGCACAAGCGCCTTGGCGCCTTGGGTCACATCTGCCCAAGCGACATCGAAACCGTCTTCCTCGCCGTAATAGGGGTCGGCAACCGGCTGACCCTCACGGCCTTCGACGTGGTCGAGGAGGAGGCTTAGCTCCGCGGTTGCATCGGCGGGCCGCATCGCTTTGAGCACCGCGAGATTTTCGCGGTCCATCGCCACGATATGGCTGAATCGCCGGAAATCTTCCAAAGTCACCAGCCGGGCGCGGTAGCCGCTGATGTCGATCCCATTCCGCTTTGCAACAGCCTGAGCGCGTCGGTCCGGAGCTTCGCCGATATGCCAGTCGCCTGTGCCGGCGGAATCGGCTTCCGCTTCGAGGCCGATGGCTTTCAGTTCTCGCCGGAACGCCGCCTCGGCAAGAGGCGACCGGCAAATGTTACCAAGACACACGAATAGAACCTTTTCCGCCATCGCTTCCGCCCCACAGAGCCGCACCATCTTTGCGTGCTTCCGCACGATCGTACACTTGTATGTATTCTACGGGCAGGAAGCAAACAAGTTGGCGTATTGCGTCAAATCCGCCTTTGACGTGAGCGTGCTGCGGCGGCGCTGTGCGTAACTAAGACTTGCAGCGACGCAAAAACTGCCGCATTCTCCGCTCTCAAACTTTGCGTCGGCGTCGTTCGTTCGCTGGGTTTGGGGAATAGTTTAATGGTAGAACAGCGGACTTCTGACTCCGTTAGTCTTGGTTCGAATCCAGGTTCCCCAGCCAACTCCATTATTGGCTTTGCTCTCAATCATATCCAGCAGGGTCGAGGTGACCGACGACCGGGAGTACCCACCGATGGTGCTAGGGGTCTTGGGTTGACCACTCTGGCATGTTGAATGCTGAGCATGGTCACGGGCAAGGTTTCGTCTTCGAAAACTCGATTGCTGACAGCTCCCCGTTCAGAGAGAATGTGCCATAATCGAGCTTCAGCTTCCGGCTGACGCCATTCGCATACATGCGAAAGGAAACTTCGTAGGCCGGGAGGCCATCCTTTTTGGGACTTTGATCGTAATAGCTCACGACGACAGGCCAGGACTGGATCGAATCCAGCGCTTCCGAGTTCTTGATGACCGGCAATTGCGCGTTCGCTGCGAGTTCGAGCGGCGCGCCGATGACGGTTGTCGTCTCGTATATTTTTGTCCCCTTCTCGGACCCGTCGTAGATGTCGGCCTGAAGGCGGGTTTGGCCAGTTGCAGCGGCCTTCAGGATGGCGAGTGAATGCTGCGTCGGAAAATAAACATTGCCGGACAGGGTCAGCATTCCCCTCTTAGGCTTTTCAAGTTCCACATTGACAATATCGCGTGAGCGGGGGGAGCGCACCGCGACACCCTTCGTGTTTTCACTTAGCTTGTCGTTTACATACTGAGAGGTGTTGAATCGAAAACGCCTCCCCTCCGCGTCTTCCTGGGCTTCGGACCGGATATCCGTGATGCTGGGTTTGCCCTCGCGATCAAAGATTTCCGTAACAAGACGCGTGTTGAGCGTATAGCCCTGGCATTCCGATCCGCTGAAGTCGTAGGTAAGCTGGCCTCGAATGTCGCTCACGTTGGAGCCTGCCCCCGTGTGGTCGAGCGCGAGGTCGTAAACCGCGCGATGCGCGGCCAGTTGGACGCCCTTCGCAGCCGGCGCAAGCTGAGCGTAAGACGCTTTCGGCGCCGGCAAAAGGGCTATGCTCGCGGCAAGACATGGTAACAGCGCCTGAGCCAGGAAACGATGCTTCATTGAAGTGTCCAATGTTATTCAGCTTATTGATAAGCGATTTCACGAAAAAAAACAGGCGTTTCCCAAGCGTTCTTTTTCACGATCACGGGCTGAGGAGGGGAAAAGCGACCGCGATGGCCCAGGCGAAGGCAAGCGCATTCGCGGCTCCGCCGACGAGAGGGTTTCCCGTCCGCCGATTTACCCAGCCGCTGAAGAAGCCGTAGATAATGAAGAAAATCAGGATAACCGGGATGACCATGATCAGAAAGAGCAGCTCCTTGACGTTCAGCGCAGCAGCAATGGCTAACGAGATAAGGAAAAGAAGCTTTGTTACCGGATAGCTGTCCCGCGCCGCGCTTTGTCCTCGGGTGAGCCATTCATCCGCGAGAAAAAAGGGCACGGTCCCGGTAAGCGCGGCGAGGATGAGAGGAACCTGCTCAGAAATCGGCGGGCAGCACGTACCGGCTAAGGGGCGCCCCAAAGGCGAGGATGCTGTAGGTTGCGACCAAGATCGTCGCCGCGATGAACTTCTTGTAGCTCAGCGAATTCCGCATTGGCGGAAGCGGCGAGGCCGGGGCGGCTGCCGCCAAGGTGAGGCTGCGATTTCGCTGGGCAATGGGGACAATTTCATTCGTTCTGAATGGAGCTCCGGTCGCGGGCCCGGGCAGCATGAGATTGGGCGGGGGCGGGACAGTAAGCGTTCCTTCGCGGGCAGAAGGTGAATTTGCCCAAGTGGCGACGGCATAGCCGGGCGGTGGCGCGGCTCTTGTCTGTTTGGGATCGCCACGCTTGACGAGCCAAAGTCCGGCCAGCGTAAGAAGCCCATACAGTGCGAAATGGATGGTTATGTAGTCACCTGGCAGGATGGGAAGAAAATTCGTCGGCATCTTCCATAGGATGAGGGGGGTAAGGATCGCGGGCGCGATCGCGACGGGAAGCAGCCTCCGCCACTGAAGCTCCCCCCCCGTTGGCGGAATCGACACGCGCGGAAGCATTGCCGCGAGCGGCCACCCCAGAAGCGTAAGCCCAAAAAAGAGGAGACCAAGCGCCGGGCCGCGCTCGTCGAGATGGCCATTGCCGGTGTCGGGGCTATAAAGCACCCCGATATGCTCGAAGGAAACACGGCGCGCCGTGACGGGCGTTTTGCCAACGGTGGCCTGTGTCATCGGGAGACCTGCCGTTGTGGTTTCAAGCTGCCAAAGTCCGGCCCTAATACAGATCAGCGCGACGGGGACGGCGAGGATGCGAAGAAGTTTCATGATTCGATAGACTGGAGGGCAGAGGCTGCTGCACATAGAGGAAGACAACGTCCGTCGCCGCATGGTTATACCGCAGGAACAGTCACCTTTTTCTAAAAATTTGGAAATTGGCCTTATGAGCGAGTCCCTCCGACGAAGCCTTGACGGATCGCAATGGATAGACCAGACACACGGTATGATCCTTCCGGCGAACCATCCTCTGCGGCAGAAATTGAATGACGAGGTTCACGCCCGTCCGCCCGAAGAGCTGCATGCGCCGTGCTCCATCTCCTATCTGGCGCTTTTTACCGACGAAGCCGCCTGCCGGGAAAGCGGAGCCAAGATTCGCGAGTTAGCGGACCGCTTCAATGCGCCTCCGCCGGTCGAGGGAGCCAACCATTATAGCGCCGACCTTGGGCCATTCCGTGTCAAGTGGGAGCGTCACTCGGAATTCACGCGCTATGAGTTCATTATCGAAAAGGATGAAAGCCCGCCGTTTTCCGACCCGCCGATCAGGGCCGTGCCGCAGGAATGGGCCGCGAGTTTGCCGGGCAAGCTCCTGGTCGCGGTCAATATCATGGTCACGCGGGCGAACTCCGCTCTGCCCCATCTCGATGATATCTCCGCACGCTATTTCGATGGCAATACCCTTGTTGGGTCGACGGTTTCGAGCGGCTCGGCGCGCGCATTCATGGACTTTCGTATCCATGGCGATGGGTTCAGCCGCATCCTGATACAGGACCTTACGCTGACCCCTCGACAGTCCGGGCGGCTCGTTCAGCGACTGGTAGAGATCGACAGCTATCGGATGATGGCTCTTCTTGCCTTGCCGTTCGCGCAGGAGTTGACGCCGCTCTTGGCCTCTTGGGAGCGCGAGCTTGTCGAAATCACCTCCGCGATGGTGCAGTCGGGGGAAAAGGATGAGGCTCTTCTTCTCGCTCGCCTGACAAAGCTCGAAGCAGAAATCGAAAGCCGCCGCGCAGCGAGCGCCTATCGTTTCAGCGCCGCGACGGCATATTATGACATCGTGCAGCGGCGTATCGACGAGCTGCGGGAAGAGCAAATCCAGGGTTTGCAGCTTTTCCGGGAGTTTACCGAGCGCCGCCTTGAACCGGCAATGAGAACCTGCGCCGCCAGCACCGCGCGCCAGGAAGCCTTGTCGACCCAGGTGTCGCGCGCGATGAACATGCTCTCCACGACGGTCGACGTCACGCTCGAGCAGCAAAACCAGGCAGTCCTCGCCTCCATGGACCGCCGCGCAAAACTTCAGCTTCGCCTGCAGGAAACCGTTGAAGGGCTGTCGGTCGCTGCGATCACCTACTACATTGTCGGTCTTGTGGGTTATGCCGCAAAGGCCGCTCACGCAGGCGGCTTCGAAGTGAACCCCGAGCTTGTCATGGGTCTTAGCATTCCGCTTGTGGCTGGCGTGGTCGCGTATGGATTGAGCCGCTTTCGCGCCCGCGTCGCCGCCGAGAAAAATTAGAGCGCGGGGGGGCCGTCCTGAAAGACGCTTTCCCGTCCTATACGCGCCTTGAGCGTATTGCGGATGGTTGCGTCCATGCGGTGAGCGTTTTTTTCAGCTTGGCGGCGGCGGCTCTCCTATTGGTCGGCGCGACCGGAGTTTTGCCCGCCGCGATCTTCGTTGGCCTGATCGTCTACAGTATCGGGCTGGTCGGCATGTTTGCAGCCTCGGCGGCCTACAATCTCGTTGCGCATGTCGGCGTGAAGGAAATTCTTCGCCGCCTGGATCACGCCGCCATCTTCGTCATGATCGCTGGCAGCTATACGCCCTTTGCGTTAGTCGTCGGAGGCAGGACGGGACACGCCTTGCTTGCGGCTGTATGGGCCATCGCCGTTGTCGGCATCGCAATCAAGCTTCGCTACCCAAGGCGTTTCGATAAGCTTTCGGTTGTGCTCTATCTTTCCCAAGGCTGGATCGTGCTTCTTGCGCTCGAATTCCATAGCGGCCGCCTTGTCGAACCGTGCGCTTACCTTGCTGGTGGCAGGCGGCGTCGTTTATACCGTGGGCGTCGCGTTCCATCTCATGGAGCGCCTGCTCTTCCACAATGTGATCTGGCATATCTTCGTGCTTGGCGGCGCTGCTTGCCAGTTCGTCGCAATCAGGGACGCCGTCATGAGTTGATGTACGGGGCGCCGCTCAGCTTCGCGGGCGTCCCGTCCTCTGACTAAAGGCACGCAGGATGGAGGCCAGGGCCGGGCTTAGACCCGGGCGCCCTTTCTAAAACTTCGCCACGCGGCGAAGCCCCCAAGCGCAGCCAGCGCGCTCGAGATAAGAACATTGTATCCAGCCAGCGACACGCCAAAGATGCGAATCGCCGCCTCGTCGCAGCGAACCGCCTGGTTGTGCTGCAGCGCCTTCGAAAGGCTTCCCGGCTTCAGGACGTCGCCGTTCCCCGTGCAGGTGTCGGGACCGGGCCAGAAATGCCATTCCGCGCCTGCGTGATAGACGCTCAAGCCGGCGTTATAGAGAAAGCCGAGCGCCAGGGCCGCTACGATGAGAGCCGCCATCCTTGGACTTCTACCCGCCAGAAAAGCTGCGAGAAGGCCGCCGGGGACAGCCGCGTAATAGGGAATCCGCTCCTCCAGGCAAAGCGAACACGGCGGATAGCCAAAATATTGGAAGGCCCAGGCTCCGGCAAGCGTGGCGAAGCTCACACCGGCTAGAATGAGCGCCGCCGTGCTGAAGCTGAGTTCTGTCTGCCCATCACGGGCCGTTACTGCGCTATACGACATATCTCACGATCACAAAGCCTGAAACGATCGCCGCGGCCATACCTAAAGTCACCGTTCCCAGACGGCGCTCGATGAAATCGCGGATCGGTTCGCCATAGATATAGAGCAACCCGGCGACAAGGAAGAACCGCAAGCCGCGCGTGATGAGCGACAGGATGATAAAGAGGCCGAAATTATAGCCCGCGAACCCGCTCGCGATGGTTACGAGCTTGAAGGGGATCGGCGTCAGCCCCTTGAGCAGGATGATCCATGCGCCCCACTTCGCGTAAGTCTCGCGGAACTGCTCGATGCGGTCGCCGTAGCCGTAAAGGTCGATGATCCATTTGCCGACGCTGTCGTAGAGCAGCGCGCCGATGCCATATCCGGCGATCCCGCCGACAACCGATGCCGCCGTGCACCACAGCGCGAGCGTGAAGGCGCGCTGCCGCTGCGCCAGCACCATCGGGATGAGCAGCGTGTCGGGCGGAATGGGAAAGAACGAGCTTTCCGCGAACGAGACCGCGATGAGCGCCAGGAGAGCGCGTGGCCCTTGCGCGATGCGCATCGTCCAGGAATAGAGGTTTTTGAGCATGGGCATTCCCAGATGTTTGTGCGGAGATAACCCGCCGCGCCGTCCTTGTCCATCGGCGGCGGAGCGATATACCTTGCCTGTGGATGGTTCGTTGAGCTTCTTAACAAGGGCAAAGCTCATGTCTCGGATGACCGTGACCTATCGCGTTCGCAGCGACGCCGCCTCAATCGAGGCCCGCGCGAAGGCCATCGCGATCGAACAAAGCGTTGAGACCCCGCTCGCAGCCATTTCGGACGAAACCGTGCTCCGCGATATTCTGGGCGAGGTGCAGGGCATTCGCGAGCTTGAGGCCGCGCTGTTCGAGGTGCGGATCGGGCTCGCGGTGGAGACGACGGGCTTCGAGGCCGGGCAGCTCCTCAACATGCTGTTCGGCAATTCGTCGATGCAGGAGGATGTGACCCTTCACGACGCCGAAATCCCGGACATGATGGCGGCGCGCTTTGGCGGCCCGAATGCCGGCATCGCAGGGCTGCGGGCGAAATGCGGCGCGGACGCCCGTGCGTTTACGTGCGCGGCGCTGAAGCCGCAGGGCTTGCCGCCGAAGGAGCTTGCGTCGCTTGCGGCGCGGCTCGCGGCGGGCGGCCTCGACTTCATCAAGGACGATCACGGCATCGCGGATCAGGCCTACAGCCCCTTCGCGGATCGCGTTTGCGCCTGCGCCGAGGCTGTGCGGCGCGGCGGGTCGGGCACGCTTTATGTCCCAAACATTTCCGGCAGCTTTGACGTTGCGAGGGGACAGATCGCGCTCGCCATCGAGGAGGGCGTCGAGGCGGTTATGATCCCGCCCATGATCCTCGGCGTTTCGAATTTTCACCGCCTCGCGCGCGAGTTCCCGAGCATGGCGTTCTTCGGTCATCCCGCCATGGCGGGCGCGTCGCGGATCGCGCCTCCCCTCCTGTTTGGCAAACTGTTCCGCCTTTTCGGCGCGGACGCCGTCATTTACCCGAACTATGGCGGGCGCTTCAGCTATTCGCCCGAAACGTCCCGCGCCGTCGCCGATGCCGCGCGGCGCGATTGGCATGGTCTGAGACGCTGCCTGCCGTGTCCGGCGGGAGGCATGACGCTGGAGCGGGCGCCTGAAATTCTGGACTTCTATGGGCCCGACACAATGTTGCTGATCGGCGGAAGCCTGCTTTCCGAAAGAGACCGGCTGACCGAAGCGACGGCTCAATTCGTGAAGCGGGTTGCGGGTTACTTCGAGGATGGCAAAAGCGATGGATAAGGCGCCAAACATCCGGCAAGGGCAGGGCGACGGGTTTCGCTGGGACGGCGTCGAACTCAACGCCTACAAGGAGGAAGGCAGCGCGCCCTTCAAGGCGATCACCCGGCAGGTTCTCTTTCAGCGCCCGGAGCTGCAATGCGAGCTGCGCTATTTCGAGATGGAGGCGGGCGGCCATTCCACCCTGGAGCGGCACGAGCACGCGCACGCCGTCATGATTTTTCGCGGGCGCGGCCTGTGCCTGGTGGGCGGCGAAGTGCGCGAGGTCGCCGCGCCTGACCTTGTGTTCATCCCGCCAATGACATGGCATCAGTTCCGCGCCAGCAAGGGCGAGCCGTTCGGCTTTCTCTGCATGGTGAATGCCGAGCGGGACAAGCCGCAGCTTCCCACTGACGAGCAGTTGGAGGCGCTGAAGAGGAACAGGTCGGTCGCCCGTTTTCTGGATGATCTGGGCGGAGACTAGCGGGGCTCGCCAGACGCGCCGCCGGATGGTTGCGGCCCTTTGCCCGGAGCAGAATCCGGCCTCGAGGCCAACCGTATATTGTATACATCCCGCGAATGGCCATCCGTTTGTCAATATCCCTCTGACGTTTTCGCGCCTTTTCCGTCTTCTGATGGATCTTCGGCGAAATCGCCTTGACGGCAGGTTAACGCGGCTTCAGCCCGCTCCAACCCTTGATAAATATGAGGAAAAATGCGCTCGCGGCACCGTCGCCGCGCCTGCGGCGCAGCGTATCCGGCTGCGCGCAAGTCTTAATTTCCGAACTCGAAACATATTTAACGGACTTTTGCGCGTCCCAGTAAAGACAAAAATTCCGGCATTAAATTCTATTTAATGGGAGGCCACATGCAAGGAAAAGTCATTTGTTTTCAATCGCCTAGAGCAATTATTTCCGGTCACATCGAGAGCGATGCGCCCCTCTCTCTGCGCCGCGTGAACTGTTTTTTAAGGATAAACAGGCCGGAAATAATTCCGGCGCGCTCCTGTTAACCATCGGGCGATTTACCATCGCGGAGCGGGGCGCCATGTAACGGTTCGTTTACATATTGGCCGGCCCTTTGCGCCTTACGACTCAAAACGCTTCCACATCTACTTTTCTGATAGGCGGCCTTTGAAAGATACGCCAACACCCCTTTCCTTTCGTCCTTCTGCTTCTCTTTGCGCAAATTCGCCCGTTCGATGCAAATGAGTTCCTGGCTCAACTCGGGTTCGTCCAAGGGTACATCATGATAGCTCGATGAAAAAAAACTGCTTCCCCTGAGCAACGCTTGAGGGAAGTAGGCGACGAGGTCGTTCTGAGTGATCAACGCCTGATCGTCAGCCGGTTTTCCCTTTAGGATTGCGGAGAGGGCTCCAATCATGTCGCGCCCTTTTTCTAACCGCAAATGGCAATGCTGAGTGCATCGCGGATTCATTTCTATGAGAAAAGCCGAACCGGTTTCTTCCTCAATTATGAAATCGAGTCCAAAGAATCCCGATAAGCTCAATCGGCGCGCGATTTTCGCGGCGGCATTCCTCATGTCCGCATTGTCGACTAACCGCACGACGCTCGCGGGGCCAAATGAGCGCTGTTCGCTTACAACTTCGCAGCCCACTCCAGCCAGAACTTCCCCATTCCAGCAGACGACTGCGCAGTTGGCAGGACGGCCGTGGATAAACGGCTGGGCTATCACCGCGGGCCGGGCGCTCCAGACCACGTCCCGCCATCGCATTGGCAAATATGCGTCCCTATTCACAGTCAGGCGTTTGGCAAAGCGTACCAGTCTGATAAATCCGCGGAGGTCGGCGAAATAATCCTCAGCTTCGGCCAACGTGGCCGCAATCCTCACGCCGGTCCCGCTCGTTGATCCATCCGCCTTCAGGACCCAGGGGAAAGGCTGAAACGCGAGTAACTGGCGGAGATTTTGGAGACTACCGATGGCGGTTGTCTCTGGCGTCAGAATTGCTTCATCGCGGGCGATCTTGAGGAGCATATAACGGGAATCAACGATCGGGTAGCTCTCTGGAGGCCCCAGGGAACGCACAATCAGTGCCGAAATATCGATCCCAGAGGCGGAGCGTTCCCGTTTGCTCGAATGCAATTGATGCAACTGATGCAAGTGATGAACCGCCAAATCATCACAGGGAATGACAATATCGGGTATATTTCCCTCGATAGCTTTAGCAAGAGAATCGAGTGGGCGAAGGCGCGAATATAAAAATGTATCGTGAGCGCGCCTAATCTTTGCCGAGGGATGATCACTGGGACATAGGATTGATACTATGTGCCCAGCTCGCAACAGCTCGATCATGAGTCGGGAAGCGTTTGGCCATTTAGTTGTCGTAGCAAGCAATATTTTAGGCTCGGCCATGGCTTCGCACACTGGCCGCAGGTAAATTAGTATTTGGCTCAGGGACTGCCAAGCCTGGGAGTTCAACTGCTGGGGGCAACTGCGGGCGAACTCCTGGCAGGTTTGCCTTTATCTCGGGCGCAGGCGCTGTCACGGGGGGTGGCGCTAGACGATTATGGCGGCTGAGGTGTCGAGCAAGGCGGGGAGCCGCGAATTCAGCGCCACACGCAAAGCGCAACACCGGACCAAAGGTGTTCGCGGCGATCACCCCGGCGAAGTAGAGCCCAGGCATGGACGACTCGAAATTTCCGGATAGAACTGGGGCGCCCTCAACAGACTTTATCTGCGACAGCAAATCTTCAGCGAGAAAAGGTAAACGCGACAATTGCGGTTTGTAGCCCGTCCCGCAGATCACGTGGTCGGCATAAAACTCTCGCTTTTGGCCGCCATTGCTGGAAAGGATCAAGACGACGCCGTTTTCGTGAGGCCTCGCCGCCACCAATTCGTGTTCAAGATGAACCGTAACTCTTCCAATAACCCGGTCGCGCATGAAATACCCTGGCGCCGGCCCAAGATGGATGCGCACGATACGCAAACGGGCTGCCTCTGGAAGGTGACGAAAGAAGTGTGGAAATTTAGTCATGAGAAGTGATCGCCAGCCAGGGCCGATCTTGCTTCCAGGGTTAAGCACTCGATCTTTGAGGGGCCTCGGCAGCCGCATCTTGGTGTGAAAAGGAATCAGTGGACCGCGCGCGATGAGGTGCGCATCAGCGCCTGCCTCGTGCAGGAGGCCCGCCACGTCCGCCGCTGACGCGCCAGCGCCAATGACGGCGACTTTTTGCCCTTTGAAAGCGGTCAGATCATGGTGATCGGAGGTGTGCGTCACCAGAGTCTTTGGCATTCCGGAAACAGCCTCGGGTAGCGCTGCAAAGTGCGAAATGCCCGCCGCCACAATGACGGACCGAGCCGCGCACTCGGCCCCGGTTTCGAGCTGCAGGCGATAGCGATTTCCCTGCCGGTCCAATCTCTTGACCAGCACTTCCTCAAGATGGGGGACAAACCTGCGCTGGAACGCCCGGCCATAGTCGATGAAATCCCCAAGACGCACGGGCGCGCCAAGGTCGGCATAGGCTATATTCCGCTCGCGGCAATAGCGTTCCAAGGTAAACGTGCGTCCCGGATCATAAAGGGATGTGGCGAAACCGTCCGACTTCAGGAGCATGCCTTTCGGCATTTGTGTGCTCCAAGTTTCCATCGCCTTGCCGAAGATCCGGTGAGGAACATTGCGGGCCGATAAATGTGCGGCAATCGACAGAGCGTACGGACCCGCTCCAATGACGGCAATCTCGCCAAGTCCCTGCATATTCGCTTCCTTGTTTTCCAGAAATTCCCCACGCTTTCCGAAGCTTGCCAGATCGCTGATCAGCTGCTAGGGTGTTATATTGGCCGAGATTAAGTAATACAATGAATATTTGCGTGAACACGGCTGTTGGTAACTTGTGCTTGGCCGTAGTTGTACCCAAATGGCTTACCTCTGGAGAGGTAGAAATGCTGGGAATACCTGTACGCTACTTGCTAAAGCACCCGGTCACCGGTGTCGCCGATTTACTAGCCGATCCGGTCGAAACCTGGACAACTGTCCACGATGCCTATGTGGCCAAGCGCGAGCGACGCAGACCTCAATGCCCCTACGACCCAGATCCAAACTGGGAACAGAAACTTCACGAAGCCCTCAACATTCCGTGGCCCTGCGATGAGACTTCGGAGTTTTCGGAGCTATGGCGCGAGGTCATAAGCGAGCTGGAGGCAAAGGGCATACGAGCCGGCCCCGAGAGCTTTCAATGGTGGAACGATGGCGATACCGGACTGGTGCGAGCCATATGGTGTCTAACGCGTCACCTAAAACCACGGAAGGTTGTCGAGACCGGAGTGGCTCACGGCGTGACATCGCGCTTTATTCTTGAGGCGCTTAAGAGAAATGGACACGGCCATCTTTGGAGCATTGATCTTCCACCCCTGGAGAGGTCCTGGCGCCAAGAGGTCGGCGTCGCCGTCGGCGACGGCCACTCAGATCGGTGGACATACATCAAGGGTTCGAGCAGGCGCCGTCTTCCTGGATTGTTTGACAGCCTCGGTCAAATTGACCTTTTCATTCACGATAGCCTTCATAGTGAGCGTAACGTTCTGTTTGAGCTGGATCGAGCTTGGCCAATCTTGGGGCCGAAGGGCGCAGTCGTTGTTGACGACGTCGACGCCAATTGGGGCTTCCGGTCCTTTACTCAGAACGCTTCCGGTCAGGTTTCTTTGATTTGCACGGCCGAGCCGCTGCGTCCGGATCTAAGACGCTTCAACAAAAAAGGTCTATTCGGGATTATTCTGAAGACGCCGCCCATTTCACAAGTTTAGCCTCTTCCGTCAGTTTCGCCCGATCGCGATATTTGCGCAGCTCCAGCTTCGCGATCTGATTCCGGTGCACCTCGTCTGGCCCATCGGCAATGCGCAAGCTGCGGATCGAGGCGTAATCGTAAGGCAGGCCGAAATCGTCGCAAATGCCCGCGCCGCCATGCGCCTGGATCGCCCAGTCGATCACCTTGCAGGCCATGTTCGGGGCTATGACCTTGATCATCGCGATCTCGGCGCGCGCCGCCTTGGCGCCTGCTATGTCCATCATATGGGCGGCCTTCAGTGTCAGAAGCCGCGCCTGATCGATCATCATGCGGCTTTCGGCGATGCGTTCCAGCCAAACGCTTTGATCGGAGATCCGCCTGCCGAACGCGACGCGGCCGTCGAGGCGGCGGCACATCTTTTCCAGCGCGCGTTCGGCCCGCCCGATGGTGCGCATACAGTGATGAATGCGGCCGGGGCCGAGGCGGCCTTGTGCGATTTCGAATCCGCGCCCTTCGCCCAGGATGACGTTTTCGAGCGGCACGCGCACATCCGTGAAGCTGATTTCGCCGTGTCCGTGCGGCGCATCGAGATAGCCGAACACCGGCAGCATACGCTCTTTCTTCACGCCCGGCGTGTCCATCGGCACGAGCAGCATGGATTGCCGCCGATGGGGATCGGGATTTTCCGGGTCCGTCTTTCCCATCAGGATCAGGATCTTGCAGCGCTTGTCGCCCGCGCCGGATGTCCACCATTTGCGCCCGTTGATGACGTAGTCGCCGCCGTCCTTCTCGATGGAAATCGAAATATTCGTCGCGTCGGACGAGGCTGCGTCCGGCTCCGTCATCGCGAAGCCTGAGCGGATCGCGCCTTCCAGAAGCGGCTTCAGCCAGCGCTCCTTTTGCGCCTCGCCGCCATAGCGGACAAGCACCTCCATGTTGCCGGTATCGGGCGCGGAGCAATTGAACGCCTCCGGCCCCCAATGCGAGCGGCCCATGATCTCGGCAAGCGGCGCATATTCGAGGTTGGTGAGGCCCGCGCCAAGCTTGCTGTCGGGAAGGAAAAGATTCCAGAGCCCTTCCGCCTTCGCCTTGGCTTTCAGCTCCTCCATGAGCTTGAGCGCTTCCCAGCGATCCGCTTGCGTCTCCGCCGTCTCGAACAGCGCCGCCTCATTTGGATAAATGTGCTCCGCCATGAAGCGCTCGAGCCGCGCCTTGTAATCGGCGGCTCTCGGAGAAAGCCGAAAGAAATCGGTCATTGCGCGCCCTGGCCTCCCGTGTTCCGGTCTCAGCGTTGAAAAGTAACGCCGATTTCCGGGAGGTTCCAGCCGCATGATCATCGCCGGCCTGGAACACCGGCCCCGGGGCGACCGCTTTGGCGATCGCCCTTGCCTTCGCTGATGCTCATCCGCCGTTAGAAGACGAGCACCGCCAGTCCGGAAATATGCAGGTTTCCAGACTCTGGCTTGGCGTGAAGGGCCTGTTCACAAAGGTGTCCGGCGCGGCATAGTCTTGTGCCTTGGGCGCATGTGCTTTGGCAAACGCGGTTGAGGCTGTTCCGGCGCAAACGAGTGCGATTGCGAGGGCGAACGCTGTTTTTACGGAGGGAGTTTTCATGTCTCGGTTCCTTTGCCTGTCTGTTTCAGGTTTGCAATGAACCGGCTGGGGTGCGCGCTTGCCGTCGCCGATCTACCCGTTGAGACTTCGAACCGCGGCTCCGATTATTCCTTTCGCGCCATCACAGTGGCGTTACGACCGCATGATGTTGAAAGTCGATGCGGCCCATGGTTCGACAAGCTCACCATGAGGTTCAAGCCGTTGAAAACACGCGGCCTCATCCTGAGCTTGTCGAAGGATGAAGCCGGAATCTCCGCATTGGACCGTGATCCAATAGCCTCTCTTCCACGTGAGCGCGGGCGCGCTCTAGCCCGCAGCTTCCGCGATGCGCCACCCCTCCTGCGCCAGCGCGATGGCGGCCTGCTCGGCAAGGGGCGCGCGCCTGTCCGCGGCGTTGCCTTGCAGCGAGCGGGCGTAAACGCCTTGCGCAATCGAGGCAAAGCGGAAAAATGACAAGGCGATGAAGAAGGTGAGGTCGGGAACGCTGTCGCGGCCTGCGCGGTGGCAATACATGCCGACAAGTTCATCCTCGCTCGGGATGCCCAGCGCCGCCAAATCGAGCCCGCGCAACCCGCCGAGGAATGGCACCTCCGATGGTGTCCGGTAAGCCATGCAGACATAGCCGAGATCGGCGAGCGGGTGGCCCAGCGTCGAAAGCTCCCAGTCGAGCACCGCAATGATGTGCGGCGCCGTCAGCTCGAACATCACATTGCTGATGCGGTAATCGCCATGCGTGATCGAGGCTTCGTCGCGCGAGGGAACGCTCGCCTTCAGCCACGCGATCAGCTTGTCCATGGCCGCGATCTGACACGTCTTGGACGACTCGTACTGCTCGCTCCACCGCTTGAGCTGGCGGGCCGCGTAGCCTTCCGTTCGCCCATAGTTGCTCAGCCCAATCGCTTCGAAGTCCACCTCGTGAAGGGCGGCCAGCGTCTCGGCAAAAGCCCGATAGGCGGCCTTTCGCTGCAAAGTGCTGAGATTGGGGAGGTCCGGCCTGTGGAAGATACGGCCGGGGATGTAGTCCATGAGGTAGAACGGCGTCCCGATGACGGAGAGATCGTCACAGAAGAGCTGCATCGGGACCACGGGGATGGGCGTGCCCTTCAACGCCGACTGGACGCGAAACTCCCTGTCCATGGCGTGCGCGCTCGGCAAAAGCTTTCCCGAGGGCTGCTTGCGCAAAACGTATTTCCGGGAGGGCGTGCTGATAAGATAGGTCGGATTGGATTGGCCGCCCTGGAACTGCTGGATGATTGGCGGAACACCGAAATCCTCAAGATGGCTTCTTAAAAAGCGCCAGAGCTTATTTTCGTCGAAGCGATGACTTGGAAGAACGTCGATGAGTTCAGCCACGATGCATTATCCGATAGGGGTGAAGATTGAAGCGCCGCCGTCCACCAGGATCATTTGTCCTGTGATATATCTCGCCGCATCGGAAGCCAGGAACACTGCGACGCCTGCGATATCCTCCGGCTCGCCGAGCCGCTTCAGGCAGGTCATCCTTGCGACAAGCTGCGCCGTCCTCGGATTCTCGTAAAGGGCTTTCGCGAAGTCGGTCTTGATGACGCCGGGCGCGATCGCGTTGACGCGGATGCCCCGCGTTCCCCACTCGACCGCGAGGTTTCGCGCAAGCTGGGCCTCCGCCGCCTTTGACACAGCGTAGACCCCGAGATTGGCGGCTCCCGCGATCGAAATGATCGAGGACAGCATGATAACCGCGCCGCCTCCACGGTCCGCCATGCCGGGAAGAACCAGTTGGCAGAGCCAATGGGTCGAGGTGAGATTTGTGGTGAGAACCTTGTCCCAGACCGCGTCGGGAACCTCCGATGACGGCCCATACACCGGGTTGATCGCCGCGTTCGGGACCAGGATGTCGATGTGGCCATACTCCCGCAGAGCGTGCGCGACGAGACCTTCCAGATCGCCCTTGTGGCTGACGTTGCATGCGACCGCCGTCGCATTGCCGCCTGCGCGGCGGATCTCGGAAACAACGGCCTTGCAGGCGTCGATCTTCCGGGAGGAAATCACAACTCTGGCGCCCATCCTGGCGTATTCAATCGCGATCGCCCGCCCGATCCCGCGCGAGGAACCGGTGATGACGGCGACACGGCCTTTAAGGCTGAACATGCTCATCGCGGCCATTTGGGCTTACGTTCGGTCACGAGCGCCTTCAGGAGCGGCGCGGGCCGCCAGCGGTCCCCGAAGCGCTTATGGAAGATGTCGATATCGGATAAGACCTCCGCGAGGCTTCGCAGTTCCGCAAACTTCATCGGGCCGCCGCGCCACGCGGGGAAGCCATAGCCGTGGATGTAGATGATATCGATGTCGCCGGAGCGGTAAGCGATCCCTTGATCGAGGATGTTCGCGCCCTCGTTGACGAGCGCGTAGATCGTCCGCTTCACGATCTCCTGGTCGGATACGGAGCTTACCCTATTGCCGAGTTCCTCGCGGTAGGCCTCGATGATGGCGTCCGCCGCCGGATCGGGCAGGGCGATGTGGCCATAAGGCTCGTAGCGATAGAAGCCCGCGGCTGTCTTCTGGCCATAACGTCCCGTTTCATAAAAGCGGTCCAGCAAGGGCGAGGCGTAAGCCCTTCCCTCGTCGAGGCGTTTCTGGCGAATGTGCCAATTCACGTCGATGCCCGTGAGATCGCAGACGGCGAAGGGCCCCATAGCCATGCCCCAGCGGGTCAGCGCCGTGTCGACGTCAGCCGGCGAAGCGCCCTCCTCGACGATCAGCATGGCCTCGGTGATATACTTCGCTATCATGCGATTGCCGACGAAGCCGTCGCAATTGCCGACGGAAACGCCAATCTTTCCGATCATCCGCGCCGCCGCAATGGCGCTTGCGAGCACCTCGCGGCTTGTCTCTTCGCCGTGGACCACTTCGACAAGCCGCATGACGTTGGCGGGCGAGAAGAAATGCATCCCGACCACATCGGCGGGGCGCGAGGTGAAGCTCGCGATCTTGTCGATATCGAGCGTCGAGGTGTTGGTGGCGAGGATCGCGCCTTTTTTGCACACGCGATCCAGCTCGCGAAAGATTCTGCTCTTTCACGCCCAGGTCTTCGGAGGCCGCTTCAACGACGAGATCGACATCCGCGAGCGCGCCGTAATCGAGGGTGCTCGTGATCGCGTTGAAGCGCGCATCCATTCCGGCCTGATCGAGCCGCCCGCGTTCCACCATGCTCTCGTAATTCTTCGCGACGACGCCAAGCCCTTTGTAAAGCGCGGCCTGATCGCGATCGAGGACAACGACCGGAATGCCGGCATTGGCGAAGGCCATCGCGATGCCGCCGCCCATCGTCCCGGTCCCGATGACGCCTACGCTCTTGATTTCTCTCGGCTTCACCTTGTTGGAAAGGCCGGGAATTTTAACGACCTGCCGTTCCGCGAGAAAGGCATGGATGAGCCCGTTGCTTTGCCAGTCGTGCAAAGCCTCATGAAACAGCTCGCCCTCACGCTTAAGACCTTCGCCGAATGGAAACTCGAATGCGCTTTCGATCGCGGCGATGCAGCGGAGCGGCGCATGCTGACCGGGGTGGCGCCTTTTGACCTCTTCGCGTTTTTCGTCGAAAATGGCTGAGCCCCGCTCTGCTTCTATTTTCGCATTCTGCTCGCTGGTTTTGGGATGGCTGGCCAAGGAGGCTTTGGATTTCGCCAAGGCAATGGCGGCGGCCAGATAATCGCCTTCTGCAATTTCGTCTACAATACCTGCCTCAAGGGCGGCCGCGGCCGAGACCGGCTCGCCGGACAGGATGAGACTGAGGGCGGCCTTCGCCCCGGTCAGGCGCGGCAGGCGCTGCGTGCCTCCGCCGCCCGGAATAAGACCGAGTTTGACCTCCGGCAAGCCAAGGAGGGCGTCTTTCGAAGCGATCCTGTA
Organism: uncultured Alphaproteobacteria bacterium; assembly: GCA_963819665.1. Taxonomy (GTDB): domain Bacteria; phylum Pseudomonadota; class Alphaproteobacteria; order Rhizobiales; family Rhodomicrobiaceae; genus Rhodomicrobium. The sequence continues at coordinate 7,196 of CAWFXN010000023.1, read as the reverse complement.
ATGACAGGCGAGCGCGATCTCCAGTCCCTCACCGAGCGATGAGCCATGAAGCGCTGCGATGACGGGTTTGGGCGAGTCCTCGATAGCGGCGCAGATCTGGTTGATTTCAGTCCCTTTGAGGGATGAGTTGAACTCCGTAATATCGGCGCCGGCGGAGAAATTCTGGCCTCCTCCGGTGAGCACGATGGCATGCGCGCTATCGTCGGCTTCTGTCTGCCTGATGGCGGCCAGAAGGCCATCGCGAACTTCGCGGGACAACGCATTGAGAGGGGGATTATTGATCGTTACGACGCCAATGCCGTCGCTGTTCTCATAATTTACGGGATTTGCGGCCATGAATACACCCCGACGGCCGCTATTTGTTTCCTAGGTTCGGCCTTCCTGAACATACAGTTCGCTGAAGGGAACCGTCAACGGTCAGCGCTGGCCCACTATAGTGGCAGCGGGGCTGCATTCAACGTTGCGCCTTCAGCGGAACGGTTGTAAATCCTGAAAAATTTCAACACCGGGGCGAATCACTCAAATGGGAAAGCTAACCCTCTTCCAGGGCGCCGCGGCGGCCGCAATCCTCGGAATCGCCGCTCTTACAGCCTCCACGGCCAGAGCGGAGGACTTTTGTGATACGTCCGACATCATGTCGCGCTCCGTCAACCGCAACTTCGCCGAAAAACAAGTCAGGGAAAAATGCAAAATCGGCGACATCGTTTTTGTCGACGCCGCGTTCCTGATCCCCCGCCTATGCGATTTGCGTGAACCTGTCATTCGCTGTGGGAGTACCTGTCCCGGCGGCGATCAGTCGAGCTTTTGTTTCCTCGCGCCGCCCCGCAAGGTGTACTGAGGGCCGGATTGCCGTCCCCTGCCTGCGCGAAGCGCGAGCCGGGATCGCAAAAAAGACAGGCGCTTCGATCTGTTACGGTCCCGGATAAGGCTTCGCCTTTTCGGGACGACGATAATGGATTAGGCCGCTTGCGGTATGAGCGTCCGGTGATCGAGGGCGGCGGCGATGAGGGCTTTGGTATAATCAGTTTGCGGATTTCCGAAAATTTCCATTGTCAAGCCTTCCTCGACGACGACGCCGTTACGCATCACGATCACATAGCTCGCGAGCGCGCGCATGACCTTCAGGTCATGACTGATGAAGAGGTAGGCGAGACCGCGTTTTTGCTGCAAATCGCGCAGGAGATCGACAATCTGGGCCTGGACCGAGACGTCGAGCGCGCTTGTCGGCTCGTCGAGCATGAGGAAATGCGGCTGCAGGATCACCGCGCGGGCGATGGCGATGCGCTGGCGCTGGCCCCCGGAGAACTCGTGCGGATAGCGGTCCTGCCACTCGGGCTTGAGCCCCACTTCATCCAGCGCGGCGGAGACCCGTTCGCGGCGTTCGGCGCGCGACATCTCCGGGCTTTGGATCAGCAGACCTTCCTCGATGATCTGGCCCACCGAAAGCCGCGGGCTGAGCGAGCCGTAGGGGTCTTGGAACACCACCTGCATTTCCTTGCGGAGCGGCCGCATGTCCTTCGACCTGAACCCGTCGATCCGTTTGCCGACATAGGCGATCGGCCCCTCGCTTGAGATGAGGCGGAGGATTGCGAGGCCGAGGGTGGTCTTGCCGGAGCCGGATTCGCCGACGATGCCGAGCGTCTGCCCGGTCCTGAGCTTGAAGGAAACGCCGTCCACGGCCTTGATGTTGTCCACGGTGCGGTGAAGGATGCCCTGCTTAATGGGGAACCAGACCTTCAAATTGTCGGCCTCGAGCACCACCGGGGCTGTTTCGTCCATCAGGGGAGCCTGCCCCTTGGGTTCGGCTTCGATAAGCCGCTTCGTGTACGGATGTTTCGGGGCCGCGAAGATTTCCTCGGCTGGCCCGCGCTCCACGATCTCGCCGTCCTTCATCACGCAGGTGCGGTCGGCCATCTTCCGCACGATGCCGAGGTCGTGCGTGATGAGAAGAAGCGCCATGCCAAGCTCGCGCTGAAGGTCTTTCAGAAGGTCGAGGATTTGCGCCTGGATGGTTACGTCGAGCGCGGTTGTCGGTTCGTCGGCGATGAGAAGATCGGGCTCGTTCGCAAGCGCCATGGCGATCATGACGCGCTGGCGCTGGCCGCCCGACAATTGGTGCGGATAGGCTCCAAGGCGGGACTTCGGGATCGCGGATGCCGACCTTCATCAGGAGTTCGAGCGTCCGAATCCGGGCGGCCGTGTTCGACATGCCGTGGTGAATTTTCAAGACTTCGCTGACCTGCTTCTCGACCGTATGGAGCGGGTTCAGCGATGTCATTGGCTCCTGGAAGATGATCGAGATGCGGTTGCCGCGCACGCGGCGGATTTCGGATTCCTTCACGCGGAGCAGGTCTTTGCCCTCGAAGATGATTTCGCCGCTCGGGTGGGAGGCGGAGGGATAGGGCAACAGGCGCAGGATCGAGAGCGCCGACACCGTCTTTCCCGAGCCGGACTCGCCCACGAGAGCGACGGTTTCGCCCTTCTTGATGTCGAAAGACACGTTGCGCGCCGCATAGACGCCCGGTCCCGCTCCCGCGAAGCAGACGCTCAGGTCGCGGACTTCGATCAGCGGGGCCGATTGGGTTTGAGATGCTTTTGTCATGCGATCAGGCCACAACAACTTGAGGCGCGGCCATGGTCTTCCTCGGGTCGAGGGCGTCGCGGACGGCCTCGCCGACGAACACGAGCATACTCAGCATCAGCGCGATCACGAAGAACGCGGTCAGGCCGAGCCAAGGCGCTTGCAGGTTCTGCTTGCCTTGCTGAAGCAGTTCGCCGAGAGACGGCGAGCCTGGCGGGAGGCCGAACCCGAGGTAATCGAGCGCGGTCAGCGCGGCAATGGCGCCGCTCAGGATGAAGGGCGCGAACGTCACCGTCGCCACCATGGCGTTCGGCAGGAGGTGCTTGAACATGATCTGCGTATTGGAAAGCCCAAGCGCGCGCGCCGCCCGCACATATTCGAAATTGCGGCCGCGCAGGAATTCCGCGCGGACCGGCCCGACGAACGCGGTCCATTCGAAGAAAAGTAGGATGGTCAGCAAGAGCCAGAAATTCGGCGCGATGATGGAAGACAGGATCAGAAGCAGGTAAAGCTCCGGCAGCGATCTCAGGATTTCAATGAAACGCTGAAAGATGAGATCGGTCCAGCCGCCGAAGAAGCCTTGCACTGCTCCCGCCGTTACGCCGATCAGCGCGGAGAAGAAGGTCAGGGTCAGTCCGAACAGCACCGAAATGCGGAAACCGTAGATCACACGCGCCAGCACATCGCGCCCCTGATCGTCGGTTCCGAGCCAATTGTCCCACGATGGCGGCGCCGGCGCGGGCACGGGCAGATCGAGCTTGATTGTGCGATAGCTGTAAGGGATCAGCGGCCAGACCATCCAGCCGCCCTTTTCGTGAATGAGCCGCTGCACCTCTGGGTCGCGGTAATCGGCTTCCGTCTCGAACTCGCCGCCGAACTGCTTCTCGGTGTACATCTTGAAGATGGGCGTGTAATACGCGCCGTCATACTTCACGAGAAACGGCTTGTCGTTCGCGATGAATTCCGCGAACAGCGTGATCAGGAAGAGCGCCGTGAAGACGATGAAGCTGTAATAGCCGCGCCGGTTGGCTTTGAACGCGCGCAGCCGTCTCTTGTTGAGCGGGGAAAGCTCGAACCAGCCACGGTCCGGCGCCGCTGTCTCGATCCTCGCAAGAACGTCGCCGGGAGCGGTGGATCTTTCGACTCTCGCGTCCATCCGTCAGACCTCCCTTGTCTCGAAATCGATGCGCGGATCGACCCATGTGTAAATGAGGTCCGACAGAAGATTGAGTAAAAGGCCCATCGCCGAAAAGATGTAAAGCGTCGCGAACACCACGGCGTAATCGCGATTGAGCACGGATTTAAAGGACAGGCGCCCGAGCCCGTCCAGGGAAAAGATCGTCTCGATCAGGAGCGCGTTGGTAAAAAAGGCGCTGATGAACGCCGCGGGGAAGCCCGAGATCACAAGCAGCATGGCGTTGCGGAAGACGTGGCCGTAAAGAACGCGCCGCTCGCTCAAGCCCTTGGCGCGCGCCGTCATCACATATTGCTTGCGGATTTCATCGAGGAAGGAGTTTTTGGTCAGGAAGGTGATCGTGGCCAGTGACGAAATGACCATCGCCGTGACCGGCAGCGCAAGGTGCCAGAAGTAGTCCGCGATTTTTTCCGGCCAGCTCAATTGCGCGAAATTATCGGAGACGAGCCCGCGCAATGGGAACCAATCGAGGAAGGAGCCGCCCGCGAAGATCACGATCAGGAAGATCGCGAACAGGAAGCTCGGGATTGCGTAGCCGACGATGACGACGGTGCTCGTCCAAATGTCGAATTTCGAGCCATCCATCACGGCCTTGCGAACGCCGAGCGGCACGGAGATCGTATAAGTAAGAATCGTGAGCCAAAGGCCGAGCGAGATCGAAACCGGCAGTTTTTCCTTGATGAGCTGCAGCACGCTCACATCGCGGAAATAGCTCTGGCCGAAGTTGAAGGTCAGATAGTTCTTCATCATCAGGAAAAAGCGCTCGATGGGCGGCTTGTCGAAGCCGAACTGCTTTTCGAGGCTCTTGATAAGCTCCGGGTCGAGGCCGCGCGCGCCGCGATATCGCGAATTGACGCCCGAATCCTGTCCGGGCTGCGCCGCGCGCGAGAAGTCGCCCGTTGTCGAGCCGCCGATGCGGGCGGTCGCGTCGACATTCGTGCCGTTGAGCTGCGCGATGATGCGCTCAATCGGGCCGCCTGGCGCGAACTGGATAATGATGAAGCTGATCAGCATGATGCCAAGCAGCGTCGGGATCATCAGGGCGAAGCGTCGAATGATATACGCGGTCATGTCTCTCGGTTTCGCTAAAGCGCATCTCGCTTAGGGGATACCATCTCCGTTTTGTGGCTGTCGTCAGGCAAGCCGCAGATTATGGTAAATATCTTAAATCGAGCCGGTTGCCCGCAAAAGCGCCAGATAGAACAGACTTAGGCAAGAGGCGCGCGAAAGCCAGTTACACATCGGAAATGTTATCCGGGCTGCGCCCTCACCCGCCGAGCTTCGCCGCCTTTACCGGGTCGTACCACCAGGTATCGAGGACGCCGTCGTCATAGGTGGCCTGGACCGCGGGGCGTGAATATTTGTCCCACGTTGCGATGTTGTGGACGGACTTGTACCATTCCGGCACCCAGTAATGCCCGGCGCGCAACACGCGATCGATGGCGTGACAGGCTGTTCGCAGCTCATCGCGGCTTTTGGCGTTCAGGATCTTGTCGATAAGAGCGTCGACAACCGGGTCCTCAATGCCGGAGAGGTTGTAGCTTCCATCCTGCTTGCCGGCTTCGCTGTTCCAGAAAGCGCGCACCTCGGGGCCGGGGGTGGGCGAAAGCGAATAACGCTGCGAAATGGCGTCGAACTCATAGCGCCTCAGCCGCTCTTGTTCCTCAGTCGGGTCCATTCGGCGGAGCACCGCCTTGACGCCCAAATCTGTCAGCTTTCCCGAATAGGGGCCGATGATGCGCTCCATAACGGGATCGTCGATCAGGAATTCGATGTCCAGAGTCTCGCCCTTGGCGTTCTTGCGCACGCCATCCTGCAAGCGCCATCCGGCCTCGTCCAAGAGTTGGGAGGCAGTCCTCATGCTGGGGCGATAGCGGCCGGAACCGTCGGTCACAGGCGGCGTGTAAGGCTCGCCGAAGACCTCGGGCGGCAACTTGTCACGGAACGGCTCAAGCAGCGCTAGCTCTTCAGCGCTCGGCAGCCCTTGCGCCTTCAGATCCGAATTCTCGAAATAGCTCGCGGTTCTTGTATACAGGCCATAGAACAGCGATTTGTTGGTCCATTCGAAATCGAAAGCGTAATCGAGCGCCTTCCGCACGCGCGGATCGCTGAGCTTTTCGCGGCGCACATTTATGAAAATGCCCTGCGCGCCGGAAGGGCGGCCATCCGGCAGCGTGAGCTTGAGGATCTGGCCTGAACGGACCGCCGGGATATCGTATTCAGTCGCCCAGCTTTTCGAGGTGAACTCCTCGCGCAGGTCATAGGCCTTGGCCTTGAACGCCTCCAGACCGACAGCCCTGTCGCGATAGTACTCGAAGCGGATTTCCTCGAAATTGTACCGCCCGCGGTTCACCGGAAGGTTCGCCGCCCAGTAATCCTTGCGGCGCTTGTAGGTGATGAATGTTCCCTGCCGGAAATCGCCGACCTCGTAGGGGCCGGAGCCAAGCGGCGGCTCCAGGCTTTCTTTCAGGAAATCGTTCGCGGTGTAATACGCCTTCGAGAATACCGGCAGCGTCGCCACAAGCGTCGGCAAATCGCGGAGGTTTTCGCCTTTGAACTGATATTTGACGGTCGCCGGGTCGATTGCGGTGGCGCTCGCCACATCGCGCAGCGCAAGTTGATAGCGCGGATGTCCCTTCTGCTTCAGCGTTTCGAGCGTGAACGCGACATCGGCGGCCGTCACCGGCGTCCCATCGCGGAACCGCGCCTCGGGCCGGAGATAGAAGGTCACCGACATCTTGTCGTCCGCGACCTCGGCGGAGTTCTGCGAGCAGCCCGTAAACGGCGTCCGGCTCGTCTTGCGCCCGCGCCATCAGCGTGTCGAACAGGAAGGGCAGCCCTGCCGCCGGGTCGCCGCGCAGAATGAAATCGTTGAAATGGTTGAAGGTGTTGATCGAGCTTGTCGGCATGGTCGCCAGACGGCCGCCCTTGGGCGCGTCCGGGTTTACGTAGTCGAAATTCTTAAAGTCAGCCGGATATTTAAGCTCTCCGAAGGCAGAAAGACCGTGACGGCGCTCCGAGGCTTCGGAGTTTGCCGCGCCCATCGTGAACGCCAAAGCCAGAAAAGCCCCAAGGACCGGCCGAGCGAAGCGCGAGCCGGGATCGCACAATGGCCGGCGCTTCGATCCGTTACGATCCCGGATAAGGCTGCGCCTTTCCGGGATGACGGCGGCGGTGATCGGTTGGCATACCCGGAAGGTTCCGCTTAGCCCCCGGTTCATTTGGAAGCGCTCTTCGCGGCGAGAGCGGCGTCGTACCACCAAACGTCGGGGAAGCCGATTGTCTGCGTCGGCAGAGGATTCGGCGCGCCGAACTTATTCCAGTAAGCGACGCGTTCCTTGGCGGAATGCCATTGCGGAACGACATAGGCGTTCCAAAGCAGCACGCGATCCAAAGCGCGGCAGGCGGCGACGAGCGCAT
>CAWFXN010000022.1:0-63103 GCA_963819665.1 uncultured Alphaproteobacteria bacterium | reverse complement strand
GACTATTCCCGCTCCTTCCGCCGGTTGAGAAAAGCAAGGCGCTCGAAAAGCTGCACATCCTGCTCGTTCTTCAACAGCGCGCCATGCAGCGGCGGGATGAGCTTGCGCGGGTCGCGCTCCCGGAGCGTCTCGGCGTCGATGTCCTCGCTGAGGAGAAGCTTGATCCAGTCCAGAAGCTCCGATGTCGAAGGCTTCTTCTTCAGGCCCGGCACGTCGCGCACATCGAAGAAAATATTGAGCGCCTCGCTCAAGAGCCGCGGCTTCAGGCCGGGGAAATGCACATCCACGATGGAGAGCATGGTCTCGCGGTCCGGGAAGCGGATGTAATGGAAGAAGCAGCGGCGCAGGAAGGCGTCGGGCAGTTCCTTCTCATTGTTGGAGGTAATGATCACGATGGGCCGCAGCTTCGCCTTCACGACCTCGCCCGTCTCGTAGACATGGAATTCCATGCGGTCGAGCTCTTGCAGGAGGTCGTTCGGAAACTCGATGTCGGCCTTGTCGATCTCGTCGATGAGGAGGATCGGCCTTACGCCGGACTCGAACGCCTCCCAAAGCTTTCCCTTGCGGATGTAATTCCTGATGTCCTTGACGCGCTCGTCGCCGAGCTGGCTGTCGCGCAGGCGGTTCACGGCGTCGTAATCGTAAAGCCCCTGCTGCGCTTTCGTGGTCGACTTGATGTGCCACTCGATGAGCGGCGTGTTGAGCGCGGTCGCGACCTCGCGGGCGAGCACCGTTTTGCCGGTGCCGGGTTCGCCTTTCACGAGCAGAGGGCGCTCAAGAACGATGGCGGCGTTGACCGCGACGCGCAAATCGTCGGTGGCGACGTAGGTATCGGTTCCTTCAAAGCGCATGCATCATGTCCTTGTCAATCGCCCCGGAATGACGTTGCAACCGCCTCCGATTTCGCTCACCCTGTCTAATTCCTATCGCCCTTGAGGTATTGATCCGCATCAAACCGATAGTGCGTGTTGCAGAATTCGCAAGTCACGGTGATGACGTCGTCTTCGGCCATGCCATCCAGCTCTTCCGCGGAAAACTGGTTCAGCATGGTCTCGACCCGCTCGCGCGAGCAATTGCATTGCGCATCGAGGGGCGTGGCCTCGAAGGCGCGCACCTCTTCCTCATGGAAAAGCCGGTAAAGAAGCCGCTCGGGAGAAAGCGTCGGATCGAGGAGTTCATGATCTTCGACCGTCGCGGCAAGCGCCTGGGCGCGCCGCCAGCCGTCGTCGTCGACGCTGCTTGCGTCAGGCGGCGAAGCATCGTCGCTGGCCTGCCGGCCGCCTTCCCGGCTGAGCTTTTGCACCATCAAGCCGCCCGCCCGCCACGTCCATTGTCCCGGACGCGCTCCGTCTCCCGCCGTGAAATGCCGGGCGACCGCGATGCGGATGAAGGTGGGAATCTGTTCGGACTGATCGAAATATGCGTGCGCCGCGTCGGTAAGGGTTTTTCCGGCGAGGCCGACAATGCCCTGGTAACGCTCCATGCCAGCCCCTGGGTCTATGGTCATGGCGAGATGACCCTCGCCCAGCAGAGGCTTCGATCCCGCGCCATTCATGGAGGCCGCGAGATCGTCACGATTATAACTGGCGTAGCCGCGGACGTGCCCCGGCGCGCTGTAATGCACGACCATGAAGCTGACAGCCCCATTCGACTGCGTTTGCAGGATGAACTTGCCGTTGAATTTCAGCGCCGCTCCTAGCATCGCAGTTAGCGTCACCGCTTCCCCGAGCAGCAGCAAGACCGGTTCCGGGTAGTCATGCCTGCCCAGGATCTCGTCGACAACCGTGCCGAGACGGATAAAGCGCCCGCGAGCGCCGGATGCTTCTAGCTGGAATGGGAGGGCATAATCGTCGAACTTACCCGCGCCGGTGACATCGGCGAATCTTCCGTAATCCCCGCCCATCAATCCTTCTCAACCGCCCTGGCCATCCGATCCAAGCTTCTCCATTAAATGTGGGTGTTTGCGGGCCGACATGACAGGGCGTTCGCGCTGCCCAATGGTCGCATGGCTGGTTTGCGCCTTCGCGAGGAGGCGATTGAACGCTACGGAGATTCGATGAGAGGCTGGTGGCTCACTCAAACTTTCTCAAGGCACCATGCAATGATGGCCCGCTGAGCGTGCAGGCGGTTCTCCGCCTCATCGAACACAACGGATTGCGGCCCATCAATAACCTCAGCCGTCACTTCCGTGCCGCGGTGCGCAGGCAGGCAATGCATGAAGATGGCGTCCTTTGAGGCTCTTTCCATGACCGCCGCGTTGACCTGATAGGGCGCCAACATGTCCATTCGTTCGGCCGTTTCCTCCTGACCCATCGAGACCCAGACGTCGGTGACGACGCAATCGGCTCCCTCGGCCGCCTCGCGCGGATCTTCAAAGAGAACGAGCTTGCCGCCCTCCGAATGGGCCCAGTTGATCAGATCGAGCGGTGGCTGAAGTTCTTTCGGCGTCGCAAGATGGAGGGTGAAGCCATAACGAACGGCGGCATGAATCCAGGACGCGGCGACATTGTTGCCGTCGCCGACCCACGTAACCAGGAGCGGCTCGACCGGCCCTTTCTTCTCCTCGAGCGTCAGCACATCGGCCAGGATCTGGCAGGGGTGCGACCGGTCCGAAAGGCCGTTAATCACCGGGACAGTGGCGTATTTTGCGAGTTCGATCAGCGTCTCGTGGGAAATGGCGCGCATCATGATCGCGTCGACATAGCGGGAGAGGACGCGCGCCGTGTCCGCAATCGTTTCGCCCCGGCCAAGCTGCATGTCGGAATGGTTCAAAACGATGGCTTCTCCACCGAGTTGCCTCATGGCGACATCGAATGAAACACGCGTGCGCGTGGATGTCTTCTCGAACAGCATCGCAAGGAAGGAACCTTCCGCGAGACGCGGGCGCGACGCGGCTGGAGACTTGAATGATTTCTTCAGATCTTTGGCGCAATCGAGGATGAAGCGGAGCGTTTCGCTGTCGTAATCGTCAATGTCAATAAAATGACGCAGCGTCATTGGCGATTTAAGCGTGGTATCACGCTGAAAGTGTAGCATCGAGCCTCGCACATGCGCTGTCTATTTTTGCGCACGCCTCTTTTATTTCCGTTTCTGTTACAATAAGAGGTGGCAAAAGTCTGACAACATTCTCACCTGCGGTAACAGCTAACAATTTTTCCGCAAAGAACGCACTCGCCACGTCCGTGTTAGGGACGTTGCATCTCAGGCCGAGCATGAGGCCCTCGCCGCGGACTTCGGCGACGATGCGCGCATGCCGATCAGTAATATCAGCAAGCTGTTTCTTAAAAAGCAAGCCCATCTCGCGGACTTGTAACAGGAATTTTGGCTCCAGGACGATGTCGAGGACGGCGTTGCCAGCCGCCGCCGCGAGCGGGTTGCCGCCGAAGGTCGAGCCATGCGTGCCGGCGGTCATTCCCGCCGACGCTTTCTCAGTTGCGAGGCACGCTCCGATGGGAAAGCCGCCGCCGAGGCCTTTTGCGACCGCCATGATATCGGGTTCGATGCCCGACCACTCGTAGGCGAAGAGCTTGCCGGTCCGGCCCATGCCGCATTGCACCTCATCCAGTATAAGGAGAACGCCGTTCTCATCGGCGAGGTTGCGCAGCGCCTGCAGGAAGGGCCAGCCCGCAAACCGGATGCCTCCCTCGCCCTGGATCGGCTCAATGAGAATGCCTGCGGTTTCCTTCGTGATGGCCGCTTTCGCCGCTTCGAGGTCGCCGAGTGGAACCTGGTCGAAACCCTCGACCTTCGGGCCGAAGCCGGCCGTGTGTTTCGGCTGATTGCCCGCCGCGATCGTCGCCAGCGTGCGGCCGTGAAACGCGCCTTCGAAGGTGAGAATGCGGTAGCGCTCGGGATCGCCGCGATGGCTGTGATACTTCCGCGCCATCTTGATGGCCGCTTCCATCGCTTCCGCGCCGGAGTTGGCGAAAAACACCTTGTCGGCGAATGTCGCGCTGCAAAGCCGTTCGGCAAGCCGTTCCTGGCCCGTAATGCGATAGAGATTAGAAGTGTGCCAAAGCTTGCGTATCTGCTCGGTCAACGCCGCAACGAGATGAGGATGGGCATGGCCCAGGATGTTAACAGCCACGCCTCCGCCGAAGTCGAGATAGCGGTCGCCGGAAGCCGTGAAGAGCCACGCTCCTTCACCGTGATCGAATTCAACGTCGAGGCGTGCATAGGTTCCCAGAACCGCAGACATTCTTTCCACTCGTTTTCCAATTAAAAAAGCCGCTCCGGCGCCGGGCGGCTTCAGCTGACGAGCTTATTTTCCTCGTGTTCGCCCCAGTGTCAACCGGCATAAAAGACACAGTGCCGCTAAAATGGAACGCCATTCCTCTGTTTTAAGGATCGGGTAATTTGTCGAACGGCCGCTTTTGTGCAATCATCAAAGTATAAGGATGAGGTGGTGGCATCTCCTTCCGAATGCGAAAGACTTTCGCACCCCACCGCGTCGCAAAGTGTACGGCGACATTTGTATCTCAGTAGGTAGCGTTTTCGAATTTCCCGGCCTTTGCCGGAAGTAGCCCTTGGTTCGGGCGGTCGAATGCTGCCGCGTATCCTTGCTTGTCTTGTCTTGCGTTAGCGCCCGTGGCCCCGCTGGTCAACCTCCCGGCGGCCGCGTCCCTTATTCGCGGTCGATCCGCCGAAATGAACGAGGAGCTAACATTTATGAGTTGGACAGACGAACGTGTTGAACTCTTGAAAAAGCTTTGGGCGGACGGCCTTAGCGCGAGCCAGATCGCGACGAAGCTTGGAGAAGTCACTCGTAACGCCGTTATCGGAAAAGTCCATCGCCTGGGCCTTGCTGGCCGCGCGACGACATCGCGTATTAGAACGGCCCGCCCGCGTTCGAATATTGCGCTTTTCCCTGCACGCTCATCCCAGGTGCAATACCGCACCTTCGGTAATACGGCCATTAAAGTGGCGCCTCAGCCGCTTGAGCGCAAGGCGCCGGCCGCGGCGATCATTCCGCTTCGCGCGATACCGGAACTCGAACCGGCGCCCGATGGGCAGGTCAAGCTGGTCGATCTCAAGGAAAGCATGTGCCATTGGCCAATCGGCGATCCGATGGAGGAAGGGTTTCATTTCTGCGGGCGGCGCAAGTCGTTTGGCGTGCCCTATTGCGAGCACCACGCGGCGATCGCCTATAATCCGATCGCGCGCAAGCGCCGGGCAGTTTAAGGCGGATAAGGAATAAACGGCGGGGGCCGGGAGCCAGGGCGGATGCCCTGGCTCCACTTCTTCACTCAAGCAGGCCTCGGCCCGGAAACTTTTCTCCAAGCGCGTAGCCCGCTCCGCGCACTGTGCGGATCGGATTCTTTTCCTTGCCGCGATTGATGGCCTTTCGAAGCCGGCCGATGTGGACGTCGACGGTGCGCTCATCCACATAGACGTCGTGGCCCCACACGCCGTCGAGAAGCTGCGTCCGCGTAAAGACGCGGCCAGGGCTCTCCATCAGAAACTCAAGGAGCTTGAACTCCGTCGGGCCTAGGCGAACTTGGCGTCCGTTGCGCACGACGCGATAGGCTTCACGGTCGAGCTGGATGCCATCCACCTCAAGAGTTTGAGCGATGCGCGATGGGCTTGCCCGGCGCAGGATTGCGCGCACGCGGGCGAGCAACTCGGGCACGGAAAAGGGCTTCACCACGTAATCGTCGGCGCCGACGGTTAGGCCGCGAATGCGGTCTTGCTCCTCGCCGCGAGCTGTCAAGATCAGGATGGGGATGGGACGGGCTGTTTTGCCCGTGCGGAGCCTTCGGCATAACTCGATGCCGGAAAGGCCCGGCAGCATCCAGTCCAGGATGATAAGGTCCGGCGGATCCTCGCTGATTACGACTTCGGCTTCGTCTCCGCGTTGAGCCAGAGAGACGCGAAAGCCTTCTGCTTCGAGATTATACTGAAGCAGGAGCGCCAGCGCCTCCTCATCTTCGACAATCAGGACCTTCGCATTCATAGGCGCTACTCACGGTCTCGAATGTGTCAGCCCATTCCTGTTCCATTGTGCCCGAGAACGAGAGTCCGGCTCGTCGTGTCCGATTTGGGACGCTCGTCCTCGAGGGCCTTTCCGTGGACCAGAAAGTAGATCGTCTCGGCGATGTTTGTCGCGTGATCTCCAATCCGTTCGATATTTTTGGCGCTGAACAGAAGGTGCGCGTAGAGCCCGGCGCCCTGCGGCTCGTCCATCATGGCCCTCAGAAGTTCGCAGTAGAGCGAATTGTACATCGCGTCGATATCCTGATCCTGCTGCCAGACTTTCAGCGCCCCGCCGGCGCTACGCTGAGAATAGGCGTCAAGAACATCTTTGAGCTGCGTCAAGGCGGCTTCGCCGATATGCATGAACCCGGTCATGACCTGGGTTGGGCGCGCTTCGGCCGCGATTGCGATTGCGCGCTTCGCGATATTTTTGGAAAGATCGCCAATGCGTTCCAGATCGGCTGCAATTCGGATCGCATTCACGATCTGGCGCAGGTCGCTCGCAACGGGCGCGCGCTTTGCTATGATTGAAATCGCGAGTTCATCGACCGCGCGCTCCAGCGCGTCGATCTTGCGGTCTTTTTCAAGCGTGACCTCGGCCAGGTCTGGGTCACGATGGTAGAGCGCGTCGATGGCTTGCCCAAGCGCCTGCTCCGCAAGCCCGCCCATCTGAGCAATCATCGTATCCAGAGATTTAAGTTCCCCCTCGTAAGCCTTTACGGGATGTTCCGCCAAAGCCTTTTCCTCCGTATAGGGCCGGAAGCGCCGGAACGCTGAGCCATACTGCTTCGTGAGCCGGGCGGTTGCGGGACTTAGCCGAACCGTCCAGTGATGTAATCTTGCGTCCGTCTCTGCCTTGGATTGGTGAAAATATGATCGGTGGCGTCTTCCTCCACGAGATAGCCGAGATGAAAAAAGGCGGTGCGCTGAGAAACGCGGGCTGCCTGCTGCATATTATGGGTGACGATCACAATGCAGTAGTTCTCGTGAAGCTCGTCGATCAACTCCTCGACTTTGGCCGTCGCGATGGGGTCGAGGGCCGAACAGGGTTCGTCCATCAGGATGACCTCAGGGCTGACGGCAATGGCGCGTGCTATGCAGAGGCGCTGTTGCTGCCCCCCTGAGAGGCTGGTGCCTTCGCTGTCGAGGCGGTCCTTCACTTCTTCGAAAAGACCGGCGCGCTTGAGGCTTTTCACCACGATTTCTTCAAGGTCCGCTTTCGACTTGGCGAGGCCGTGAATGCGCGGGCCGTAGGCGACATTTTCAAAGATCGATTTCGGGAAGGGGTTCGGCTTCTGGAACACCATGCCGACACGGGCCCGCACCTGAACAGGATCGACATCGGGATCATAGATGTTCTTGCCTTGGATCTTTACCTCGCCCGTTACTCGCGCGCCTGTGATCGTGTCGTTCATCCGGTTGAAGCAGCGGAGGAAGGTGGTTTTTCCGCAGCCGGACGGCCCGATGAAGGCCATCACATTGCGATCCGGGATATCGAGGTTTACGCCGAAGAGGGCCTGCTTCTCGCCATAGAACACGGAGACGTCGCGGGCCGTGGCTTTCGGAAGGCTTTTGTGCGCGGTATCCGCGCGCTCAGAGCCAAGTCGCGCGGAAGAACCGCTTTGAGTTGGCTCGACAGAGATCTCTACCATTTGCGTTCATACCTTCTGCGCAAGATCATGGCGATGATGTTCATCACCGCGAGGATCACGAGGAGCACGATGGTTGCGCCTGCCGTTTTTTCGACGAAGCCTCGCTCGGCCTCGGTTGCCCACATGTAGATTTGGACGGGCAGGGCGGTCGCCGGATCGATGGGCGATTTGGGAATGTCCACCACGAAGGCGACCATGCCGATCATGAGGAGGGGCGCAGTTTCGCCGAGCGCTTGGATAAGCCCCAAGATGGTGCCAGTTATGATGCCGGGAAGGGAAAGCGGCAGAACGTGGTGAAAGACGGTCTGCACCCGCGATGCGCCGACGCCAAGTGCCGCTTCCCGAATGGAAGGGGAACGGCGCCGATCGCGGCGCGCGTTGCGATGATGACCGTCGGCAGCGTGCGAAGCGTGAGCACGAGCCCCCCCACGAGTGATGCGGAGCGGGGGAGCCCCGCGAAGTTGATGAAGACCGCAAGCCCGAGCAAACCGAAAACAATCGAGGGCACAGCCGCGAGATTGTTGATGTTCACCTCGATCAGGTCGGTGAAGCGGTTCTTGGGCGCGAACTCCTCAAGATAGATCGCCGCCGCGACGCCGAGCGGCACCGACAGCAGCGCCACAATGAGCATAATGTAGAAGGAGCCGAGGAGCGCCACGGCCAAACCCGCGGTCTCAGGCTGGCTCGAAGCCGTATTCGTAAAAAGCCCGGTGTTGAAGACCTTTTTCATGATGCCTTCGCCGGTCAATTTGTCGATCCAGGCAATCTGCTGGTCTGAAATCTGCCGGTTTTCCTGCGGCAGCGCTCGATCGATCTTCCCTTTCATGAAAGCGTCGGCGTTGCCACTCGCCAGCGCCCAGACGGTCTTGGTCTGGCCTATCAAGGAAGGATCGTCCCTGACCATCTGGCGAAGCTGGGAGTCTGTTTCGCGAGAGAGAAGGGCGTTCGCGGCAATCCGCTCCGGCCGATTGGAAGGATCAACGCCAAGAACTTTATAAAGCGCCGTATAAGCGAGCTTCTGGTAATTGGCCTGAGCAAGCGTACTCGGGCTCCTGTTGCCGTCAGGATCGATCTCCTGGGCATCGAAGGTGATGGGCAGCTTGATTGAGGTCTGGAAAAAGGCGGTCCAACCGTTGCCGATAATCGATGTGAACAGAATCACAAGAAAGGCAAGGCCGATTGCTATCGCGGCCAGCCCGTAGAGCTGGAACCGGATTTCGGCCCGACGCCGGCGGCGCATGAGCGCAGGATTATCGAAGCGGCCCGGAACCGAAGGAGCGGCGAGATCGGTCATGGATGGGTCATCGGTAAGCACGCTCATTCATACCGCTCCCGATACTTCCGGACAATGTAAAGCGCGTAGACGTTGAGCCCGAGCGTCAGAATGAAAAGTGTCAGGCCCAGCGCGAAAGCGACGAGCGTCTGCGGGGTGTTAAATTCGAGGTCGCCGGTGAGTTGGCTCACGATCTTGACCGTGATGGTTGTCACGGACTCGAAGGGGTTCAGCGTCAGGTTGGCGGCAATGCCGGCGGCAAGCACCACGATCATGGTTTCGCCGATGGCGCGCGATGCGGCGAGCAGGATCGCGCCGACGATGCCGGGGAGCGCGGCCGGCAACACCACGCGCTTGATGGTTTCGGATTGGGTCGCGCCGAGGCCATAAGAACCCTCGCGAAGGGACAGTGGAACGGCGGAGATTATGTCGTCCGAAAGCGAGGAGACGAAGGGGATAATCATGATCCCCATCACGATCCCTGCGGTCAGAACGCTTGTCGGCTGAATGACGAGGCCCGCTTTCGATCCGACAAAGTTCAGGAATGGACCGACGGTGATGACCGCGAAAAAGCCGTAGACGATTGTCGGAATGCCAGCCAGCATTTCAAGCAGCGGCTTCACCGTCGCTCTGACTTTCGGATGCGCATATTCGGACATGTAGATCGCTGCCAGCAACCCTACCGGCGCCGCCACGAGCAGCGCCACAAAGGAGATATAAAGGGTGCCCCACATCAGCGGCACGAGCCCGAACTGGCCTTCGGAGTTGCCGGACGAGCCCGCGTCCGCAAAACGCGGATCCCACACCGTTCCCGTCAAGAAGTCGATAATCGATACATGTTTGAAAAAGTCGACGCTTTCGAAGAGCACTGAAAGCACGATCCCGACAGTGGTCAGGATTGCGACCGAAGAGGCTGCCATGAGACCGCCAACGACGGCGTGCTCGACGCGATTGCGGGCGCGAAGGTTCGGCGAAATCCTGAAAAATGCGAAGGCGAATCCCGCAATAGCGAGAATCGCGGCGACGAAGGCCTGGGCGACGCTGTTCTTGCGTTTCAGGCCGTTAAGGAGTTCAGCGCTTTGGATAATTGCTGCATCGGGCGCGCTCGCGACGGCAATTCCCTTCTCCGAAAGCAGGCGCTGCGCCTCCTGGGGATTGGCTTTTGCCGCCTGAAGCTGCTCCGAGGTCAGTGATTTCAGCCCCGATGCGACGTTCCTGACGACGCTCATCGTAAGCCCGACCTGCGCTTCCGATCGTTGCAGCACCTCCGCGGGTAGGGTTGCCCGGACTTGGGCATCGAGGAAACCGGGAGCGATAGCAGCCCAGATCAACAGAACAATGAAGGCCGGGAGAGAGGACCAAAGAGCGAGATAGCCGCCATGATAGCCCGGGCGCGAGTGAAGCGTTCTTTCCTTGCCGTCCGCCATGATCTTGGCGCGGGAAAATCCGACGAGAAATGCAACGACCGCCAGCCCTAGCAGGCTGAGAAGCAATGTGCTGAGAGACACAGCCGACTCCCGAAACGCCACAACACGTTTGATGCAAGCGCGGCGGCTGCCCAGCCGCCACGCGCTCTTTGCGTCTTAGCTGAGCGGACCCATCGTCTTCAGATTTTTGACGGTCTCGCGCGTTTCCTTCGCTTCCTTCTCGGGAAGCGGAACAAGCCCGTACTGAGCAAGAGGGCCATCCTCGCCAATCATTTTGTCGCTGACGAAGAACTCGGCATATTCTTTCAGGCCGGGAATGACGCCCTCATGAGCCTTCTTGACATAGAAGTAGAGCGGCCGGGATACGGGATATTTCCCATCGGCGATTGTCTCGACGGAAGGTGCGATCCCGCTCACGGGGGCGACCTTCAGCTTATCGGTGTTGTTCTCATAGAAGGAGAGACCGAAGACGCCGAGCGCCTGTTTGTTGCTCTGGAGACGGGCCAGCGTCTCGGTGTAATCGCCGTCGATATCGATAGCGTGCTTGCCGCCGTCGTCCTTGCGGACCTTCGCGCAAGCCTTCTCGGCGGCCTCGGCGAGTTTCTCCGCCGGTGTGCCGTTTGCCCTAAGCTTCTCCTCGATGAGCTTGTCCGCGCCAGCAGCCTTGCAGCCGGCGACGAGCACCTTCGTTTCGAACACTTCACGCGTTCCGTGCTTCTCGCCGGGGATGTAAGCAACGATATCCCAATCGGGGAAATTTCGGTTGACCTCTTTCCAGGTTTTGTTGGGATTGGCGGCAAGCGCGCCATTGACCGGGACTTCGGCGCCGATCGCGAGGAACCAGTCCTTCGGCTCGAAGGCGAATGAGGGGCCTTTGACGTCAGAAGCGAAGACGATGCCGTCATAACCGAACTTGACCTCGACGATATCGGCGACGCCGTTCTTCGCGCAGCTATCCTGTTCGGATTTCTTGATGCGGCGAGACGAGTTTGCGATGTCGATCTTGTCCTCGCCGACGCCATCGCAGAACTGCTTGATGCCCGCGCCCGAGCCGCCGGATTCCACAACAGGCGCCTTCAGGGTTGAATTCGCCTTCGCGAAACTCTCTGCGACAATCTTTGCGTAGGGAAAGACGGTCGAGGAACCTGCGATTTTGACCTGATCGCGGGCCGATGCGGAGCCAATGGAAAGAAGTCCGGCAGCCGCCATAGCCGCAACCAATGCGGCGAGACGATGATTTACTGTGCTCTCCCTTGAAAATGAAAACCAACCGGGAAGCTTGTGCGGTTGTGTGCGCCAAGGATCGTAGGACAGCGCAACAACTGTTTTATGAAAGCTGAACGAAGGTTTTGTGACAGACCAGCAAATTGATTGATATTGAGGAATTATATCAAAAGCAGGTATCTGCTTATCTCGTGTGTTGCTCGAAGCTTAATTCGTAGCCTGAATCGGAGCGTGCTCGGTCAGAAGGACCGTGAACTTCGCGCCCGCTCCCACTTTCGATGAAATACGAAGCTCGCCGCGGTGGCGGTTCACCACATGCTTCACAATGGCGAGCCCGAGGCCGGTTCCCCCTTTTTCCATAGCGGCTGACCCCTGAACCCGATAGAACCGCTCGGTCAGGCGCGGCAAATGCTGAGCAGCAATGCCAGGGCCGTCATCCTCGATGCTGATCGCAATCGCGCCTGAAGCTCCGCCCTGCTGGCGCTCGAGATTCACAACGACATTACCGCCGGGACGTCCATACTTGATGGCGTTGTGAACGAGATTGATGAAGACTTGGGTCAGTTCATCGTGATCGCCCAGCACCTGAACGCCATCGAGTTCGGAATGAACGTGAACGTCGATGTTCGCCTCAGAAGCCATGGGTTCCAAGGCGTGGCAGGCGTGCCGGACAAGCTCGGAGATCGCGACGACGTCTCGCGGCCTCAAATGCGCGTGCATCTCCACGCGGCTTAGCGACATCAGATTGTCGATCAGACGCGCCATGCGTTCGCCCTGCTTCGCCATGATCGGCAGGAAACGGTCGCGCGCCGCATCGTCATGGCGAGCCGCGCCTTGAAGGGTCTCGATGAAACCCAAAAGCGACGCAAGCGGCGTTTTGATCTCGTGGCTGGCATTCGCGATGAAATCGGAGCGGAGCTGATCGAGACGGCGCTCCTCCGTCAGATCCCGCAGGAAGAGCAGCGTGAAGGGCGCCGCCTTCGAGATACGAAACCGTCGCCGCCATGTAGCGTTCGACGGGCACCCTTTCGCTGAAGGTGACAGTTCGTTGTGCTTTTTCGGGGCCGCAATCCATGACGGCATCGAGGACTTGAGGACTCCGGGTGGCGCTCGAAATGTGCAACCCCGGTTTCAAGCCGCCGAAAAGGTCGCAGGCCTTGCCGTTCGAAGAAAGAATGGTTCCGTCGCGCGAGAGGAGAATTGCGGGTTCCGGAAGCGCATCGATGACCGATGCCGCGACATGAAGCGGTTCTTGGCGCTGAGGCTCGGCCATTCCTTCGGAGGTAACCGGTTTGGCGCCGGAACGCGGAATGAGGGCTGCGCCAGCGGCGGCGGCAAGAAGCGCCGCTGCCTCTGCTTCCCAGGGCAGCCTGTAGATAAATGATAAGGCAAGGAGGATGACGGCGAAGAGGAGCACGAGCCACCGCTGCTCAACGAGCTGAGCGACAGCGCTGCGGGCCATTACCGTCCCCGCTTCCACCCCATCGGTCCCGGGTGTTGAACCGGCGGGAATTGAGACGCCAGGGGACGGGACATCCGAGCGTTTATCGTAGCTGTCGAGAATGCTCATGATTTGTCCGGCCCAAGACTTCTATTCAAACGAATCGTTTCCTCGCGACGAGCAGGATACAGCAAGCCTGCGACATTTTTTCAACACCTGGCTCGGAGGCGGCGATGCCGCATTCAGCGATCTCGGCTGGCGCCCGCCGCGGCCAACTCTTGGAGATATTGGTTCCAAAGATCGTCCGTCCGGCGGGTGAGTTCATAAAGATAGTGCCAGGAGTAGAGGCCAGTGTTGTGACCGTCGCTGAACACAAGGCGAACCGCATAATTTCCGACGGGTTCGATCGCCCGGATTGTCACGTTCCGTTTGCCAGGCACGAGTTTGCGTTCCGAGGGCGAGTGGCCCTGGACTTCGGCGCTGGGGCTCACCACGCGCAGGAATTCGGCCGAAAGCCTGCCTGCGACGCCATCGGTGAACGTGACGGAAAGCTCGGACTTCTGCGGATTTAACCGCAACTCGGAAACCAATGGCTCCTGCGCGCCGTTCTGTGTCATGCGTTTTCCTCCAGGCTTCCACCATTTATAGGTCGTTCAGATTTCCGCTTTACGCTTTTTTGCCGCAATCCAGCTTATACACCTAAGTGCGTGTCGGCCCAGCCGCCATCAAGGCTCTCAATCAGCCGTCGTTCTGTTCCAAATTGTTAGAACCCAGACCGTTTGCGTAGGTGTCCATGCCAGCAATTCAGATGTCTCGCGGTGAGCGTTTTTCGCTTGAGAAGATCATCAAGCGCCCATGCCTTTCAACGGATATCCCATCGGAGCACGCCGAAAAGCTGTTGAATTACGGCCTTGTCAAGCGGCAAGTGATGCTCCTCCACGCAACCCCGCTGGGTCAGCTCGAAATCCTCCGGCAGCGGTTCAAGGGAGATGATTTCGGGCCGGCCTTCCCCATGCAAAAAGCAGGGTAGGGCAATATATTTACGCCGTTGTAAAACCTCACTAGTAGGATCGGCGTCGCGCCTATAATGTCAGGTAAGGATCGAGCAGGTGACAAATCTGCTCCGGTCAGGCTTTGGAGGGCGCGCTAGCGGGGAGATGATCATGTCGAGAATTCTATTGAGTGCAGCCTTGGCGCTTGCCGTCCTTGGTACAACAGTCCAGGCGCAGGCCGCCGAATATGGCTACCATCCGAGGAGAGCCCATCAGCGCTACGCTCAGGCCCCGCGCACTTACGGGTTCTTTTCGTTCGGCTATCCCGAATATTACGTTCGCGGCCCGGTTGGAGGCCATTCCTATTACTGGCAACACCGGGCATGGCCATTTGTGAACGGGGCCGCCTACAACTATCCCGGTTTTTACAACAATCAAACCTTCTGGGAGCGGGTTCAAACGCAGGCGAATTATCCCGTCCAGTATTAGCGTTTTATCAGCGCTTGGGTGAGCTTCCGTCAAAAAGCGCCGCCAAAGACGGCACGGGAAGCTTGCTCACCATGAGCGCGCCGGCGGTGACTGCGGCGCCCGCAATCACCATTGGAATATCCGTTGGATGGAGACGCAGCACTGCTGCGTCGGTTCCCATGATCGCCATGGCGGCTCCCGTTGATGGCAAGCCGCAAAACCATTTCTTTCGTGGCCGCGAAGGATCCGCCGGGACCGGCAGAACGGCTTTCGAATGAACGTTGAAGCGCGCCAGACGAAGGCCCGTTGCAATGACATAGAAAGCCGCGATGATCCAGCCTGCCGCTCCAAGCGAGTACAAGTGCCGGTCATACAAAAGCATTGCAGGAGCGACTCCGAAATTCAGGAAATCGGCAAGCGAGTCGAGTTCGGCTCCAATTGCGGATTCCGCCGAAAGCTTGCGCGCGAGAAACCCGTCGGCGGCGTCGAGCAGGGCCGCTCCCAGGATCGCCGTCATCGCCAGAGCGAACTGCCCTTCGCCGGAGAGGCGTATTGCGGTCAAGCCGAGAACCACGGCCGCGAGCGTCAGCACATTCGGAATAAGGCGCATAAGCCGGCGAAGCGGCGATCTCTCCGCAGCGGCGCTATCGCTGCCGACGACCTTGAAAGGTTGCCCATGATCATGCTTCATGACGCTAGCCATAACGCCGATGCGCGCTGAGGGCTGAACTTCCGTCTCCATCACCGTAAGGCTAGCCTCCATTCCTAGTACAGCTGGCCGGACGTTCGCGCCCCGATTGCCGTGAGCATTTAAGCGAACTTCCGACCGTAAGCTGGTACTCGATTCAAAGAATTGCTTGTACGCCTTATCCGCCGGGAAGTCCCGTTCGCGCTTGCCTGCAAATGGGGCGGGACTTCCCGCGGGACGTACCGGCAACAATTTTGCCAGGAAAATACAACTCAACAAATTGGTTTCGACGCCCAGCTTTCAATGAGAAACATCAAATTCAGATGCGCTGGAAGCTCCGATGAGGCTCCTGCGACTCTAGATCCGCGATGACGGTTTCGCCGGCGAGCGTGCGCTGCCCTTCCGAAACAAGCAAGGTGGATGGCGGAAGATAAAGATCGACGCGGCTGCCGAAGCGAATGATGCCAAGGCGCTCGCCAGCTGTGATAATGTCGCCGGCCTTGACATCCGTGACGATGCGGCGCGCAACGAAGCCCGCGACGAGAACGACGCCCAGCCGCACCGCATTCTTGGCTTCGATCACAATGTTTTGGCGTTCATTCTGTGCAGGAGCCTCCGGAGCCCCGGCGTTCTTGTAAATTCCGGCGGTATGAACCGACGTTTCAATCCGGCCGGCGATAGGCGCTCGCGTGACATGGACATCGAGGAGGGAGAGGAAGATCGAAACGCGCGTCCGGATTTCCGTCCCGAGATTGAGTTCCGCAGGTGGCGCCATCGGCTCGATGCCAATCACGACGCCATCCGCCGGAGCCATCACAAGTCCGTCGCGCTGAGGAACGATTCGATAAGGATCGCGAAAGAAAAAGGCCAAGGCGCCTGTCACGATCAAGCATAAAAGCGCGAGCGTATGGAGCGAGAGCAGATATGCGAGAACCGTTGCGGCCGCCGCCCCAGCAACAAATTTATAACCATCTTTATTGATGGGCGCCAATAATGCGCGGGCTTGAGAGAGTGCGTCCGGTTGAGCCACGATAACCCCCTGCCAGATTGTTGAAATCGCGCAATGCCACTGTTGTTATTGCACGCGCGCGTTGCGTATTGTTAGGATGCTTATCGCCGCTTCGCCACGCTAATGTCACAACCACTGCATACTCAGCGACGTGAATGCGCCGCCGTCCGAAGAGCGGTCCGCCAGTTTTGATCCCAGGAGAGCTTCGATGTACGCGAGAATAGCCGCCACTGTAATCGTCGCGTGTCTAACACTTTCGCCGGTAAGAGCACAAGATGCGGAAAAGCTGACGCTTTCGATCCCGCCCGAGGTGACCGAGGTCGCGACAGCGGGCACATGGTCCGACGGCGATGCTTCGGGCGTTTTCCGCGCCACCGTCCTCACCGTGCCTTCGGGCGATGCGACCCAGGCCCATCTCGTTCTTCAGTTGATGGCGGTGAGCGCGGACGGGAATACATCGAAAGTTTATAAGACGGTCGCGGTTAAGAAGATCGCGGACAAGAAGCTTCCGAATGCGTTCCTCGCCGTCGAGGAAGACGGGACCGAGAATGAGGTCACCTGGCGCGTCACGAGCTACGACAGCAACTCCAACGCCGATATTGGCGCGCTCGTCACCATCAATGCCAAGGGCGACGTTGAGGTGAAGGACGCTCCGAAGGAGGAGGAGTCGGCCGCGCAGCAGCAGAACGAGGATAAGAAGTAGTCCCCGATCAGGCTGCGGGCAGCGCGAGAATATCGGTGTGACCGATCAGGCAGGAGGCCGCCCCCAGGCGGCTTTCCTTCCATTTGGCGATGGCCTGTTCGTCAAAGAGCCCCAGTTCGGCGACGGCGGCGGCCGAGGTTTCGGCAAGCATGGCGATCAAGTTCGCATCTTGCGGCCCAAGTCGCCAGGAACTGTCGCCCCGAGTAACGGTATATTTCCTTTCGCACAACACTTCGTGAAGCGCGGCGGCGGCGCCAGGTCCGGCGGCTGTTCCGAATCCCTTGTCGCGGCGCTGATGAACATTGAAAGCGACGAGCATTGGCAAGTCGGCCGGATGAGGCGGCGACCAGATTTGAATGCCATTGTAACTGAGCGGAGCGTAAACGGTGGCCCCCAACGCCGCAGCGGCTTCAGCGAACCGCGCGATCCAGTCTCTGGAAACAAGATCGAAGAATGCCGAGGCCGTGACGATTTCGTCCGGGTGAAGGAAGCGCTCAATATTGCCGTTGAGATCCGCCTCGCAGAAACTGACTTCGATTTCCCGCCCATCTTTTTCGAGTTGAAGCGCTCCGCCCGGCGCTTCCGAAAATTTATCGGCCCAGGCGGTGAGTCGCACGCGCGCTAACAACAACAATCGCGGATCATGATCGAGAAGCCGCCAGCGTTGGCGCATGCCTCGCGGAAGGAGAAGCGCGGTATGGCGCAGGTTGGCCCCCGCGCCGCATCCGAGGTCCACGAACGTCACCTTGGTTCGGTCTGCGAGAGACGCGGCGAGGCCAGACGCAATTTCAGGGTTCCGCGCGGCCGCATCGGCGGGCTCGCGCAACCGTAGCCATTCCTCCGAAAAGTCGTTCATCGAGCCGCCTGCTTCAAGACATGTGCGATGGTATCCGCCGTGTGCGCCCAGTCCGGCAGGGTTCGCCCATGCCGCCAGGCGCCCTCGGCCTTTTGGTTTCTCAGCGCTGCGTTTGAGAGAAGAACGCGGAGCGCTTCGGCGAAAGCCGCACTATCGCCAGCGGCGCAAATAAAGCCCGCGGAAATGGGCACTGTGTCCCGCACCGCGCCTTCTCCCGAGGCGACGACGGGCAGGCCATGCGCCATAGCTTCCGCGAAGGCCATGCCGTAGCCCTCGTAGAAGCTCGCCAGCGCGAAGATGTCGGCGGAACTGTAAAGCGAGGACAACGTCGCCTCGTCGAGCTGCCCTGCAAGCCGCACCCTTTCCTCCAAACCGTATTCCGTAAGTTTCCGCCGGACGAGCGCGGCGGTTTCCGGCGACCGGTCCAGGGATCCTGCAATGGTGGCTCGCCACGGCAAATCGCGAACCCGGTTAAGGGCGTCGATGAGCACGCCATGCCCCTTGCGCGGCGTCATGGTCCCGACGGAAACAATATGGAGGCGGCTTTCCGGCCGGAGCGCCTTGAGCGCGCTTCCCGCGAAGGATGCCTGGCTCCGCGACTGTTATTTTGCGGGCGGCGACGCCGAAGAGCCGCGTCAGTTCCCGCGCTGTCCCGTGGCTTGGCGTCACAATATGCTCGGCCAAGGCCAGCGCCTCCTCCTCTGTTTTCAGCAAATGCGATTTCTCGGACGGGCTCAGCCCTTCCTCAAGGCCAAGCGGATGATGCACCAAAGCCACGATCGGCCCTTTTAGCGACTCGAAGCGTCGATGCGGGCAGAGCGCCATAAGCAAGCCCGTCGATGAAAAAGACCGTGCCGGGCGTATCGAGCGCGGCCAAGGCGGCGGCCGCCTCATCCAGCTCGGCTTCGGAGGCCAGCGGGAAACCCGCCGGGAGCTGGCAAACCTCGATGCGGAGCCTTTCCGCGAGCAGCGGCAGGATTTTCCGTGCGTAGACATATCCCCCGGTCGGCGTAGCAAGATCGCCGGGGATCGCGAACGCGCATAGCGTCATTTCGGCAATTCGCCCTCATAGGATGCGCGGGCCACGTGGCTCTCCTGAAGGGTTACCCGAAGGCGGGAAAGGGCCTTGCCATCTTCGCCCAGCATTCCGTCAGCGATGACTTCGGCCAGCTGCTCGAAGATATGCCGGCACAGAAATTCCGTCGTCGTGAGCTTGTGCGCCAATTCAGGCCTCTCGTCGAGATTTTGGTAATTCAGCGGGGCGAGCACCGCCTTCAGGACTTCATGAGCGTGGCCGATGTTAACAACGATGTTTTTGTCGCTCAGCTTGTCGCGAAAGAAGGTTACATCCACAAGAAAGGTGGCGCCGTGCAACCCTTCGGCGCGCCCGAATACAGGATCGCGCAAACTGTGTGCAATCATAATGTGTTCGCGAACTTCCAGCGCAAATTCAGCCAACGGTTTCTTTCCTTCGTTAGAGTTCTGGTTGCGAAAAACAGTCGCATATTAACATTGCATGTTATCAACACCTATGAAAGCATCGGCTTTCCTCACTCCGACAGCGAATTATCTAAAAGGGCGTATTGCTGAGCAGAAGACTTTTGGGAAAGGGGCGTCTTATGCAAAGCGCGGCCAAGAGAAGCGATGGAAGTAACATCTACAAGTTGAGTGACCATGCGAACGGCGATCAGGATGCCAGCTTTGATCATACTGATGATATCACAAAAAAGCCGGCTGCAGCTGGGCTGAGCTATAAGGAGCCCTTGGCGTCAGGCAGTTCGAAATCGCCTGAAGCGCCCGATGCTGGGAAAAGCGCTGCGGGCGAGCCGGCTGCGGCTGCGCCATCCAGCCCAGACGATGCCCTGGCTTGGCTCAGAATCATCCAGAACGCTACTGAAGATTTGACTGCGGACATCCGGGCCTCAAAGGGGGATGCCTCCGCCCGCTCTTTTGCGGACGAGGAAGCGCCATTTGGCCGCAACCCTCCGCCGTCGCCGCCGGGAACTTCGCCGGACCCTCGCGCCGGAAGCCGAGCCTTAACGACACACGGCTCGACGATTACGGCGACGAGCGTGAACTCGCTCAGAGGCTTTCATACAGGACCGCCGAAGCGTGGCAGGTGCCTTCGCAAACGTTAAGGGCGGCGGCGATGCCTTACGTGGCGGCGACAGCGGTGCTCGCTTTCTTGGCAGGCAGCGCAGCGGTTTATTTCTTGATGGGGTCATCATCTCCCGATGTCAAAGCAAGGGCCGCAGTCCCCGCTGCTGAGACCCAGATTGAAGCTCCGCTGGCGCGTGCAGACCAGCCGAGCCCGAAGAAAGGTGGTCTTCAGCGGACGGCGTCACCCGCTGTTTCGGGTGACGCGTAGCCTCCCCGGGTTCGAAATCGGATGAACCGAGCGCCAAGCCGGCTGAACCCGCAGCGCCCGCTCAAACTCAGCCTCAAGCATGGTCCGACACCGTGCAGACTTTCAAACAATTCGTGAGGCCGGAGCAAAAATAGGCGCGTAGCCAGCGCTCTGCGCCTTTAAGCATCATGGGGCTGTGGGGCCCCGATTGACGCTGATCCCTATGCAATCCCATCCGCATAGCGAACCGCCGTAGCGATCGATGGCGACCGCGGGGCCAGCAGTTTGGGAAGCGCGTCCGGAAGCTCATCGAATGCCACTTCGTCGGTGATGAGCGCATCGAGACGGTCGTCAACAAGAAGAGACAACGCTTTGGCAAGACGCCGCGTGTGCGTCCAGCGAGCGCGTCGCGCGTCCGAAACAGCGCCCACCTGAGAGGAAATCAGGCGTAGCCGCTTGCTGTGAAACGCCAAGCCGAGCGGGGCAGAAATCTCTGCGGAGCCATACCAGCTAAGTTCGACAATCCTGGCTTCGAATCCAGCCGAAAGAAGAGCAGCCGCGAGCCCTGAAGATGTGCCGGAAGCATGGAAGACGACATCGGCCTCCGCGCTGCCGAGCGCATCGGGCAGAATGAAATTCGCGCCAAGCGAGCGAACGATTGGCTCACGGGCCGGGTCGATGTCGCAAACAAGGACCTCGGCTCCGGGCAGTCGCGCTGCGAGACTTGTAATGAGGAGACCTACTGCCCCAGCGCCAATGATCACGATCTTATCTCCAGGACCCGCTCCGCCGTCCCATGTCGCGTTCAGAGCCGTCTCCATGTTGGCCGAAAGAATGGCGCGGCGCGCCGGTAGGCCGTCAGGCAGGGGCGTAACCGCATTGCGGGGCGCCGAAAAAAGTGTCTGATGCGGATGCAGAGCGAAAACTGTCCTTCCGATCAGGTCAGGAGGTCCTTCCTCAACCACGCCGGCGACGGAATAACCATATTTCACCGGATACGGGAAACTGCCTTCCTGAAAAGGCGCCCGCATCCGCTCGAACTCGCTTTCAGGCACCCGGCCTTCAAACACCAGCTTCTCTGTCCCCCGGCTAATGCCAGACCACAGGGTTCTGACGATGACGCGGTCGCTATTTGCACTGATGTTCATCGAAGTGAGGCCGGCCGGGCGAATCTCCGAGGCGCGAGGCGCCACATAGTAGAGAGCGCGAGCGGCGCATGTCTTGTCGGCATTTGCGCTTGACATGGTCATCTAACATTTTGATTTAATGCATTCTAAATAGTATTGCTTTCTGATTTGAAGAGACAAGCGCCCTCACATCCAGTGAGCGGGCCTCTCCAAAGATTGTATTCGCTCAACCTGGTTACTTCCTTCGATTGATGCGGCGCAGTCGCTGGTGGGATGCCGAAAATGCATCCGGAGGTTGCGCGACTCTGTGATTGAGGAAGGCTGGCGCGCGGGATGGTTCACGAATTGAATAATGGCCGGTCGCTCAAATCAGGCCGGGAAGTTGGCTCCGACTGTCGCGAGATTCAAAGGAGGGCCGAACACGCATAGAACGTCTATCGCGATCCTGGCTCCTGCGACTATCCCGGCATTTGCAGCAGATAAAGTTGTGTCCAGACATGAGGTGCGGCGCCGAGACCAGATCTGCGGAGATATCAAAGATAACGGTATAATCCGCCGACTTATTCACTCGATCCCTGAGGCCAAATATAGTCCAGAGTTCGAACCCAGGACGGGCGACCCTCTCGCCAGAAGCTGACTGATGACTTATTGGATCTATTGTGAGGAGGGCTGCCGCAGGCTAAACCTCACCGCCCATATCAACCGTAGAGAGGATAGCGGCGGCGCATGGATGCGGCTGCGGCCGGTGGAAGCGGAAGCGAGCGATACGCCAGCGGACTGCTCCTGGCGAACTGCCAATGCGTCTCGAGGACAGAGCATCCTAAGGTGGTGGTCTGCCCATCGACCCCCCCACAGCGCCAAGTTAGTCCAAATGTCGTTGGTCTTACCTCCTTATTCCCTGCTTAGTAGGCTTGAAGCCTTTAAAATTGCTTGTTAATTTGTAATTTGACAGGGCTGTCGCGGGCCGCTGGTCATACTATTTAGATACTCGCGAGCCTTTTGCGAAGCGGAAAACTGATATTCTTGGCAGCGGCCTCCATTGCGAAATGCGAGGTCTCTAGTTCGCAGGAGAAATCATTGGCAGTCTTCTTCTGATCACTGGATCAGCCTATGGCCACACCGAAGTGACTTATAGGCCAAAACTCAGCCTAGAATATCTTCTTCCAATGTAAGCTATAGTTCTCACTCTTTCAAGACACAGATACAGAAAATGGCGACGGGATTGGCCCGTAACCTTAGTACAAAAAAGGGTAGCAGGTTATGGGAGACAGTAGCGACGTATACAAGACAGTCGCATTGGAAAACTCTACCTGGGCGGTCGTTCGAACGGATCCCACTCGCCCCCGTTTCATGGAAGTAATAGCGAACTTCTATGATGAGAAGCGGGCGAAAGACTATGCAGATCTGCAAAACGGTCAGTTCGGGCATCCCCAAGAAAACGAACAGGGGGCTATAGAAGCATTCTTACCAGAACGGAAAGCTCCGAGGCCGGAGGCGGGCGAGGCCGAACTCAGCCCACGGCAAAGCGCCGTTTTGAAAGCGCTTCGTGAAAAAATGGATGAGCATAAACAGGTCGCAGTACGGGCCGCCGTCCTCGCTCAAGCTGCTCAAATACCGCTTGGATCTCTTCACTCAGTCCTTGGATCGCTTGAGAAAAAAGGTTTGATCCAGACCAGCCGCGCCGGCTCGGCGCGGGCGCCGGCAGTCTATCGAGTGGCGTAGTTTTGCCAGCCGCCTGGAACGTGGGTGATCGCTCACGTCCTTTAATCCGCCGCATATCCCTGTGAACCAGCCAAAAAGGGCTATGCGCGCGTCCCCGCCCGCCTAGGATTTCTTCGGCATCTGGCTTTGCGCCATAACGGCGAGCAATTTCAGGTCATCCTCGTTCTTTTCGCCTGTCAGCAGGAAACGGACATGGTCCGTCACCCAGCTTGCCGCTTTGCTCGAGCCTAGCGCCTGCACAGCTATAGAGCTGTCCGACAGCTCAGCCGCAGGGAGCGCATAGAGCGTTAGCGGCGGCTCTGTTTTCGATGCATAGGTGAGCTGCATCATGCGGTCCTGGCGATAATTGAAGGTCTGACCGCGAAAAAGCGTGTAGCCCTGCCGGGTGAAATCGGGGGGCGTCAAGGCCTTGGCCGTAATCTTGGAAAGCTGGAAGCGTATCAGCTCGGGGTTCGCTATGGCGTCGGGATGGGGGGTCAGCGTTTCGTGCGGGAAGAAGCTGTGGAATCGCGCGATGTCAGCCGGCCAGGACGACGGCGACATTTGAGCGGCCGGGGCTCTCTCGGTATCCTTCGGCGGCGATGGCGCGTGTTGGCCCGTCAGGACTGTCGCCCCGTAGCCGCCGAAAACGCCCCCGGCGAAAACCGCGGCCACAAAAAGCATTTTCCGGATCGCGTCCGGCTCTTTGCGCGCTAGTGACTGCGCCGCAGCTCGCGGGCTGATCTTCCCTTTATAGAGCTGCTTGCCCTCATTTTCGTCGAACTGAAGCGCGCTCCGGGGAACGACGATCTCTTCGCGGGCGAAAGCGCCAAAACTCTCGATGAGTTGAGCCTGCGATCGCTTCAAACGCGCAATGCGCCGTGAAATCTCCGCATTCGTGCTCGCGAGCTGGGAGACTTCGCCGGACTGCCGTCTCTCGAGTTGGCCGTCGATATAGGCGAGCAGAAACTCGTCACTCAACTGGGTCATGCGGCACGCTCCCGCCCAGGCGAGGCATCGCTTTCATACTCTTCGGAAAGGCCGCGATGATCGAGCCATTGGGACAAAGCCACATGGCCGCGCGCCAAGAGCTTCATAAGTGACAACATGTCAAGCGCCGTCACCTCGGCGGCCTCGTCATAAGACGCGCCCTCGCCGTAAACAAGGTAAAGGGCTGCTCTCTGAGACGAAGACATGTTTGCGACAAATTTTGCAAAATGAGCGTTCCCGGCGAGCGCTCCTTTAGGAAGGATCGCCCCAAACAGGCGCGGGTCGGGCTGGCATCGCTTTTGGATATTGGGGTCTTCGCTAAGCTTCGCAATCCACAAAGCGTACATGCGCCGGAGGCACTCGACGAGATGATCGCGCTCATCCCCGGCGAAACCTTTGCGTAAATTCAGCCCCTTGGACGTGCTGCGAAGAAGCGCCCTCGCGAGTTCCTCATGGACCGTCAAAACGAGAGCGAATTTGTAAAGGCTGACAAGGATGCTCTGAAAGGCATCGCGCGGGCGGCTGTGGGTTTGTCCAAACGGGGCCATGATACGCGGACTCTCCTAAACAAAGTAAAATAACGGCCAACATGCATGACTTTGACAGGGAAAGGTTGATGCGCAGTAAAATTGCAACAAGGAATCGCGGAATGGGAGTTGTCACCGTCTTCCTCAACGATGCGCTTCCTGACCAATCGCCAATTCATTGGCAGTTGTGAAACATCGCAGTCCGTGTTTTTTTAAAAGTCGGCGGCGGCGGCGCTCTGGGACCGCTATTCCGGCAATGACATTGCGAACGGCCCATGATGAGTGACGATTTAGTAGAAAACCGGCTCAGCAAATTCTCAAACGCCGACTGGCGAGCCTATGCTCCCCAAGCCGGTCCCGAGCTTCGACATCCGGCCTCTTTTTTCATGGCGGGGAACAACCCGCCTCTCGCAGATCTCCTGGAACATGCGATCCGCGGCAGCGGCCTTCCCGAGCGCGCGCGCATCGTTCACAGCGAGCCTGACGCCTTTCAGCGCACAACCGAGCCCAAACTTCTGCATGACAGGCTGATCGAGGAATTGACGACCGCGCAGCAACAGATGCAGTCCGAACCGCCGGTTCAGTATACGGCGCCACCGGACTATACAGAGCCGCCGATTGAGCACAGACGGTTGGACAAGCCTGCGCCTGAAACGATCGCCTTTGTTGAACAGGAGCCGGTCTCCGGGCCTGAACTGTTCGCGCCAGGACTGCGCGAAGAGACGATTTTGGCGGAACCCGACACCGTGTTTCTTCCGGCGGCCGAAGCTTTGAAGGAGCATCTGAGCGGCAAAACGCGGCAGACTCTTTCTGCGGGCGCTGGTCTTAACGGCTGGGCAAAGGCCCTCGCGCACAGGGTTCGCCAGATGACGCGCCGAATGCGGATGCGGGATTGGAACCGCCGCCGCCTCGCTCTCTTAAGCCATATCCATCGTGCTGTTTTCGATAGAACGACGGAGCAACTTCTTTTCTGCAAGACGCCTCAGCTTGAAGTTTATCATTCTGAGGAGACAGAGAAGGGCTTGCAGAAGTTTTTCGTCTACGACGGGCCGATTCCCAAAAAGCTTTTCGACTGGGCGCTTTCGGCGCTTCCCGAAGATCTGAAGAGATATGCGTTCGTCGATTTTCGCGCCAGCAACGGGCGCACCCTGCTCCTGGCCGCCCGGCGTAATTTCGAATATGCAGCCGGATATGCATTCGATGCGGAAGGCGCCGAAACACTTGAGATGAACCTCGCCCAATATCCGAGGTCTTATCTGGCGTGCCGGGATGTCCGGGCGCTGCGGGGAGACCGCGACGGGGTCGTTGTTCCCACCCAGCCCGCGGTTCTCTTTTTCCCGGACAGTCTCAGCGCAGGCCGCCTTGACATCATCCTGAATTACGTGACTGCTTCTCTCCGGCTCGATCCGCGGCCCATCTATCTCATCTTCGAGAATGCGGGGCGCGAATGCGGCAAGCATCAGATGAGCCTTTTTGAGAGAGCGCCGACGCCATTGCTCAACCAGGCCAAGGCGTTTCTTTTCGCGCCGGTGAGCATTGCCGTTTATCGCTCCAAGATCGAAATAGCGAACTACATGGTGAACCGCTAGCAACTTTCTGAAGTTTAGTGGAGCGACGGACAACATGGACGAAGCGCCGAACGAAGTTATTTGCTCCGAACGAGACCGCGCAGGTCTCATCCGCCTCAACCGGCCGAAAGCCTTGAATGCGCTCACCCTCGGGATGATCAGAGGACTTGAGACCTTCACGCATGCCTGCGCGAAGAACCCCCATATTTATGGGATCGTGATGGAGGCGGAGGGGAAGGGCTTTTGCGCCGGCGGCGACATCCGGACCGTCAGCGATTGGGGCCGGAACAGCCCCGGCGAGGCGGACCAGTTCTATATCGAGGAATATCAGCACAACTGGACGCTTCAGTGTTTCCGCAAGCCGCACGTGGCTCTCATAAACGGCGTCACGATGGGCGGCGGCGTCGGGGTATGCGTCTACGGCACGCACAGGGTCGCGGGCGAGAACATCCGCTTCGCCATGCCCGAGACCGGGATAGGCTTTGTGCCGGATATCGGCGCCTCGTGGTTTCTGCCGCGCATGCCAGGGAAGTTG
The DNA here is from genome assembly GCA_963819665.1 of uncultured Alphaproteobacteria bacterium. GTDB lineage: Bacteria > Pseudomonadota > Alphaproteobacteria > Rhizobiales > Rhodomicrobiaceae > Rhodomicrobium. The sequence continues at coordinate 36,602 of CAWFXN010000022.1, read as the reverse complement.
GGGCTTTACCTTGGCCTCACGGGCCGGATTTGCGACCGCGCGGATTGCTATTATCTGGGCTTCGCAACGCATTGCGTCCCGGCTGGCAAGTTCGAGACGATAAAGGCGGCGATGATCGAGGCGGAGCCTATCGACGCGGTATTGGATGGGCTCCATGAACCGCCGGGAGAAAGCGAGCTGCAAAGGCTTCGTAGCCCGGTCGATCGCATCTTCTCGACTCCGTCGCTTGAAGACATTCTCAAGGGCCTCGAACGCGAAGAAGGAGAATGGAAGGACTGGGCGCAGGCGACGCTCTCGATCCTCGCCAAGCGGTCGCCGCTCAGTCTTAAGGTCACGTTCGAAGCTCAAAAACGCGGCAGCGAATTCAGAACCCTCAAGGAAGCGCTTGTCGTCGAGTACCGCCTCGCAACGCGAATGATCCGGCGTCACGATTTTCATGAGGGCGTACGAGCCATCATCATCGACAAGGATCAATCGCCGAAATGGGACCCGCCGTCCTTGGCCGAGGCTAGCGACGCACTCTTGCAATCGCTTTTCGCGCCGCTTCCAGGCGGAGACCTTGAGCTTAAGGATTACTGGTCTCCTCCTTCCGCGTAGGAGGCCGCCTGCTATTGCATTTCTGCCACGATGCGCCCCTAACAACATGTTCAGAAAGCTTTGCGCCATTGACGCAGGCTGGGCTCAATGAGAGGAGTCGAGGATAGGCTGAGTGCTAGTTGGGGAGGACATATGAGCGGAGATCCGAACCCCATCGCGCGCAGCGGCTTTGCCGCCCTTGGGCGAAGATCGTTCCTTTTCGGCGCGTCGGCGTCACTCCTTTCAGCCTGTTCTTTTATCCCGCGTGAACCCTTCACGGCGAGCGAGCAAGCCATAGCAGAGGTTCCCGGCATACCAAACGCTCGTGTCTGGGTCGATGGCAGCGAGGCCGAGTTCCGGAGCTTCCTGCGCGGCACGGCGATTGGCTCCCCAAATGGGTTCGGGGAGAGTTTTGACATCCTTGCGTTGTCCGGCGGCGCCTATGACGGCGCATTTGGCGCTGGCGTCATTGGCGGCTGGACTGCCACGGGAACCCGGCCAAAGTTCGTCTTCGTGACGGGCGTGAGCGCGGGCGCGCTCATTGCGCCGCTTGCTTTTCTCGGCCCCAATTACGATGCCGAAATGCGGGAAGCCTTTTCCGTCGATGCGGCGCAGGTGCTCGGCGATCTTGGAGGCATCTTCTCACTCCTCGGAACCGTGGATTTGCGCCACGGCATGCTTGAGAATCTCGTCGAGAAGTTTGTCAACGAGAGACTTATGGCGTCGGTCGCGGCCGAGCACGCGCAGGGACGGCGGCTTCTCATCCTGACGACCAATCTCGATGCGCAGCGCGGCGTATTATGGGACATGGGCGCCATCGCAGCGGGCGGCCCGCAATACCGCCAGCTCTTCCGTGACGTGCTCGTCGCCTCGGCGAGCATCCCGGGTTTGTTCGGTCCGACCTATATCGAAGTGCACGCGAACGGCCATTTCTTCCGGGAAATGCATGTGGATGGCGGCGCCACCAGCCAGTTTTTCGTCCTTCCCGATTTTGTCTATGAGCGCGGGAGAAGGGGTGCGGACCCAAGAAACCGGCCGCGCGTCTGGATCGTAATGAACAATCACATCACCCCGCAGTTCGAGGTTGTGGAATTGGGGCTTTTGCCGACGGTTTCGCGCTCTTTCTCGACGCTCATCAAGAGCGACGCGAAGAGCGTGCTGCTGGCGACCTTGAACTATGTTGGAAGCGACCGGTTCAACCTCACATCGATCGACAACAGATTCGACGAGTGGCTGGCGGCCAATCCAAGCATCCAGCCGGGGTTCAACAGCCCCTATATGGCGGCGCTCTACCGTTACGGCTATGAAAAGGCGCTCTCCGGCCATCTCTGGTCGAAGGAGGTTCCGCTTGGCGTCGGGTCTCCGAGGCGCTTTCAGGAAGTGGCGGGCCGCTGAGCGGCGTGATCGATCCATGCTTTTGTGATCCCGGCTCGTGCTTCGCTTGGCGGGGATGACGAAGCCTGGAGCCAGCGGCGTCCAGCACGTCCGCTGGTCATATCGTGAACTTTGCCTGGAAAAGAAGTCAGCGATGAGTTTGCCTGGGAGACAGCGTTAACGCCTCTTGCATCGCAAGCGCAGGCGCGATTTAAAGTCCCGGTCGAATCTCAGACGGGATCTAAGTCATGAAGCTCGCGCCAATGTTGAAGGCGGTTTGTGTAATCGGTTTGCTTGCCGGTTCATGGTCGGAAAGCGCGTCTGCACAAGCGCTGAGAAAGGTTCCCGAAAGCCGGGAGCAGATCATATTCTCATATGCGCCTGTGGTGAAACTGGCTGCGCCTGCGGTGGTGAATGTGTATGTGCACCAGCGCGTCCGGCGGGATTTCAGCCTTCAATAATCCGGTTTTCGAAGAGTTTTTCGGCCGCGAATTCGGACATAGCGAACGGGCGCAAAATTCGCTCGGCTCCGGCGTCATCGTCGCGCCGAACGGCATCGTCGTGACGAACAACCATGTCATTCAGGGCGACGCCGGCGCCGAGATCAAGGTCGCGTTGTCCGACGCGCGCGAGTTCGACGCCAAAGTTCTCCTCAAGGACGAGCGCACCGATCTGGCCGTTTTGCAGATCAAGAGCTCGGATATCGAGTATCCCTATGTGAGCTTCGCCGACGCCGACCTCCTTGAAGTCGGCGATCAGGTGCTCGCCATCGGCAATCCTTTCGGTGTCGGACAAACGGTGACAAGCGGCATCGTGTCTGCGCTCGCCCGCACGCGCTTAGGAATTTCGGATTATCAGTTCTTTATTCAGACCGACGCCGCGATCAACCCAGGTAACTCGGGCGGCGCGCTTGTGGACATGCAAGGCCGTCTCGTCGGCATCAACACCGCGATCTTCTCCAAGAGCGGCGGAAGCCAGGGGATCGGCTTCGCAATCCCCGCGAACATGGTGAAGCTCATCACGGAATTGGCCTTGCAGGGCGGCACTGTCCGCCGGCCGTGGCTGGGCGCGAGCCTCGCCGAGGTCAGCCCGCAAATCGCCAATGCGGCGGGTCTTGACCGCGCATCGGGCGCGCTTGTCTCTGATGTCATGGACAGCGGCCCCGCCGCCACTGGCGGCCTGCGCGCGGGCGACATCATCGTCTCGGTTGATGGCAAGGATGTCTCCGATCCGAACGCCTTCGCCTACCGTTTCACCACGCATGGAACGTCGGGCGAAGTCGAACTCGAGGTGCTGAGGGCCGGTACGCGCCGGAAGCTTTCCGTGCCTCTCAGGACTGCGCCGGAGAGCCCGCCGCGGGATATTCGCGATCTTTCCGGCAACAATCCCTTGGGCGGCGCAAAGGTTGCGAATCTTTCGCCGGCTGTCGCGGATGAGCTTTCGATCGGCGACACGAAAGGCGTCGTGGTCGTGGAGACCGAGGCCTATTCGATTGCGCGACGCGTGGGCGTCAAGGCCGGCGACATCATCTCCGAGATCAACGGCGAGAAGGTCGATACGACAAAAAGCCTGGAAAAACTCGTCGGCAAAGGCGCGCGCCTCTGGCGCATGACCATCAAGCGCGGCGGCCAAACAATTCGCACCGTCATCGCCGGGTGAAATGATGGCGCGTCGCCGCCATATAACAGGTTGCTGAAAAGCGATGCGGCCCATGGTTCGACAAGCTCACCATGAGGTCCAAGCCATTGAAATCGCTCTCGCTCATCCTGAGCTTGTCGAAGGATGAAGCCCGGGATTTCCGCCTTTTTCAGCATCCTGATAGTGGAGTGACTTTCATGGCTAAATCCAGATCCACTCCTTCCGCGCCGCTTTTCGAAAGCGTGGCGGTCGTCGCCGATAGCGCGTCCCGTCCGCTGGCAGACCGTCTGCGCCCGGCCTCGCTTGCCGAGGTGATCGGACAGGATCATCTGTTGGGCGAAGGCGGTCCGTTGCGACGAATTGCGGAGGGCGAGAGGCCCCGGTCGATGATCTTCTGGGGTCCGCCCGGCACCGGCAAGACGACGGTCGCCCGGCTGATGGCGCGCGGCGCCGGTATGCATTTCGAGCAGCTTTCCGCGATCTTTTCAGGCGTCCAGGATCTGCGCAAAGTGTTCGAGGCCGCCCGCGACAGACAGCGTTTCGGCCAGGGCACTATCCTTTTCGTGGACGAAATCCATCGCTTCAACCGATCCCAGCAGGATTCCTTTCTGCCCTATGTCGAGGACGGCACAATCATTTTGATCGGCGCCACGACCGAAAATCCATCTTTTGAGCTGAACGGCGCGCTTCTTTCGCGAGCAAAGGTGCTGGTCTTCAAACGCCTCACCGATGAAGACCTTGAGCATTTGCTGAAGCGGGCCGAGACGGTGCTTGGGAAGACGCTGCCCCTTACGCCCGATGCGCGGCAGACCCTGATCGGCATGGCCGATGGCGACGGCCGCGCAGTGTTGAACCTGGCCGAAGACGTCCTTGCATCTGCGCACGACATCACGAAGCCCATAGAGCCGGACGAACTCGTCGCCCTCGTGCAGCGGCGCGCGCCGCTCTACGACAAGAACCGCGACGGGCATTACGATCTGATCAGCGCGCTTCACAAGGCGGTGCGCGGCTCCGATCCCGACGCAGCCCTGTACTGGCTCTGCCGTATGATCGACGGCGGCGAGGACCCGCTCTACCTTGCCCGGCGCATGGTGCGCATGGCGGTGGAGGACATAGGCCTCGCCGATCCCAATGCGCTCGTGCAGGCGAACGCCGCGAAGGACGCTTACGATTTCCTGGGCAGCCCCGAGGGCGAACTCGCGCTTGCCCAGTGCATCATCTATCTTGCCACGGCGCCGAAATCGAATTCTGGCTATAAGGCGTTTGGGGCGGCCATGCGCTTCGCGAAGGAAGGGGGCTCGCTCCCGCCGCCGAAACACATCCTGAACGCGCCGACCAAGCTCATGAGAGAGGAGGGTTACGGCGCAGGCTACATTTACGACCACAGCACGGAAGAAGGCGTGTCCGGCCAGAACTATTTCCCTGAAGGGCTGGAGCGCCAGCAATTTTACCGGCCGAGAGGGCGCGGCCATGAACGCGAGATCGAAGCGCGGCTTAAAAGCTGGGCCGAGGCGCGCCGAAGCGCTGCGAAAGCGCGGCAAACAATCGGATTAAACGCCTCGCGCCATAATTTATGCAAAACAATCAACAATTTTTTAACCATAATCGGTACAAAAAGGCCGAACCTGAACAAGAATCAAGCCGAAAGCCCAAAGCTTCCAGCGTGTTCGGATGTATTGCGCCTTCCGCCGCTGACAGGAGTTGACGCACCATAGTTCGGCGCTATGATCCGGCATCCCGATGGGGGTGCCCCAGTGGCGGAATGGTAGACGCGGCAGACTCAAAATCTGTTGCCTGCAAGGGCGTGCTGGTTCAAGTCCGGCCTGGGGCACCAAATCGAGTGTCTTTATAGATGGACGTAGCAATCGGAAAGAAAGCGCAGACATTACTGGCAGGGTTCGCGGCTTTATTTGCCTGTCTGCACCAGGCCGCCGCCGGGCCGGCGCTCGTGACCGAGCCATCGACGGGGCTTGTCCTTTATGCGGAGGACGCTGACCTGCCCTGGCGGCCGGCCTCTCTCACAAAACTGATGACGGCCTATCTTGCTTTCGAGGCGATTCGCGATGGCCAGCTTTCGCCCGAAGACGTTGTCATCTCTTCATCGCTCTCGCAGAGTCAACCTCCAAGCAAGCTTGGCATGCCGATTGGCGGCCAGCTCAAGGTCGATCTCGCGGTCAAGGCGCTGATCGTCAAATCGGCGAACGACGTCGCGATCATGCTGGCGGAAAAAATCGGCGGATCGTCCGAAAATTTCGTCGAGATGATGAACAAGACGGCCGCCCGCCTCGGCATGACGAACACGCACTTCGTCAATCCGAACGGCTTGCCCGTGTTCAATCCGGACGGCAATACCGAAGCGCCCGAACAAGCCGTTACGACGGCGCGCGACATGGCCCTTCTCGCAAACATGATTTTGAAAGAGTTCCCGCAATATGCCGGCATCTTCGCTCTCACTGAGGTGAGGATCGGGAAGCGCCTCATCACCACGCATAATGGCCTTCTGAAAAGCTATGACGGCGCGGATGGCATGAAGACGGGCTTTGTCTGCGCGGCGGGTTATAATGTCGTGGCCAGCGCGACGCGGAATGGACGGCAGCTTGTGGCCGTGGTGCTGGGCGAAAGGTCAGGCGCGGCGCGCACGATCCGCGCAGCAGGTCTTTTCGAACATGGCTTCGAAATCTATCCCTGGAAGGCCGTGCTGGCGCCCACGCTTGCGACATGGCCGGTCGAGACTCCCGAGGACGCCAAAGTTCCCGATCTTCGCAACATCGTTTGCAATGGCCACAGGCTCGCGAAGATCGCCAACAAGGATGCAAAGAAGAAAGGCAAACGGCCGGCCTTGGAACCGGGGCACCGCATGCCCGCCAAAGACAAGCCCGCGAAGGGCAATAAGAAGAAGCCGCTGCAAGCCGCGGACGCGAAATAGATCCTTGAGCCTGGGCCCCATCGCTGGCGCTAGGCAAACTTCGCTCATGTGGTCGACGGATTGTCATCCCGGCCAAGCGAAGCGCGAGCCGGGATCGGAAAAGTTCAGGCCATGCTGCCCATGGTTCGACAAGCTCACCATGAAGTCCAAGCCATTGAAATCGCTCGACCTTACCCTGAGCTTGTCGAAGGATGAAGCCAAGATCTTGCTTTTTCAGCAGCCTGCTCCAGTCTAGCTAGACTAGTCCTGCGGCAAAACACATGCAAGCTGTCTTGGCGGCGTGGCATGCGCCAGCGAACCCTCGGTCAGTCGCACGAATTGGCCCGTCGCCGCGTCGAAAGTATCAACCGTGCCGTTCTCGATATTATAAACCCAGCCATAAAGCTTGAGCTTGCCCGTCGCGAGTTTCGCCGCGGCGACGGGGTGCGTTTGAAGATTGCGGAGCTGACACAAGACATTTTCGTGAACGAGCGCGTGGAGGCGGGTGCGTTCGTCCGCGGAGGGCGATAGCGTCGCATCGACGATCTTCTTTGCCGCCGCCGCATTTCTGATCCAGCTCGCCACTGCCGGCATCTCATCGACCTTGTCCTCGCGCAAGATCGCTTTCATGGCCCCGCAGTCAGAATGGCCACAGACGACGATGCTCTCGATGCCGAGCGCAGCTATCGCATACTCGATGCTGGCCGAGACGCCGCCTGCCGAGGGCGCGTAGGACGGAATGATGTTGCCGACATTGCGCACGACGAAAATGTCGCCCGGCTCCCGCTGAGTGAGAAGCTCCGGCACCACGCGGCTATCAGAGCAAGCGACGAACATGGCGAAGGGGGCCTGCGCCTCGCCGAGCTGAGTGAACAAATCACGCTTGGGGCCGTGAATGTCTCTATGGAAGCGCAGAACGCCATCGATGAGCCGGTGCATAGACCTCCGCAAGTTATCGCGCAAAGTTTTTTCAGTTTCACAAAGACCTTTCAGCCTACCATGTCTGCCTGCACAGGACCAGAGCGCCGCCTCAGCTTGGTCGTCGCCGGGCGCAGCCGATCATCGGTTGCGGCGCCGTCCAAGCCAGCCCAGGCGTGCGAAGCATTCTGTGGCGGCGGCGATCGTGCGTCGCCCCTGTAGCAGCGATTTCGTCCGCACGCTTGCGGATTTCGTGGCCCTGACCGGCTTCCTTTTTGTGCGCGAGAACGCCGCAGGCGGCGCTTTCTTGGAAACATAGTTTTGTTCTGAGCTAATATATTCCTATCGAGTGAGACGGTGCGCTGACACGCCATGGAACTGAAACTGCAGATCATCAATCGTAACCGCGAACAAAGCAGAGAATACTGCGACCCGTCGGAACGCGTGCGGCGCGCCACACACCGTCAAGCCCACCCGACGGAAATTGCGGCATTTAAGTGCATGGACGGCAGGCTCGATCTGGCGCTCATGACCATGACGCCTCCCGGCATCGTCCTGCCATTTCGGAACGTCGGAGGTGATTTTGACCTTGGCTGGCCGTTCTTGGGCGCGGCCATGACCGATTGGGTGGAGTACACGATTTCGCGCGGAAGAAACCGCCTCGTCATCGTGACCTACCACTTTTCAAGGAGCAACAGCCATTGGGGTTGCAAGGGGCAGGGCTACGATACCGCGAAGGCGCTGGCCGCTGCGCACAGGCTTTCCCAGCAATTTGAGGACGTCTTCGGCGCGCGTGTTCGCACGACACACCCAATCGTCGTCGGAATCGAAACGGACGAAGACGCCCTCATATTGCACAGCGAGCAGGATATCGATGCTGTCTACGATATTGCAGAACACCTGAACGATACCCGAATCGAGATCGCGGGAGCTCTGCGAGCGCTGTATCCGAGTATGCTGCAAGGGACGCTCGATGACCTTCTGCCGCTCGTCGTTGGAAACCAGGCCCATGTGAGGGAGATCCGCAAGGTCGGGCGCGAACCCATCGAACTCGACCATGCCGAGCGTGTGATCGCCGTTGGGCGTGGTTTCGACTGGCTTCACATGCCCAATACCGCGCTCATCATCGGGCCGTATGACCATAAGTGGCCGGATGCGGTCGAGACAGCCGGGCAGATCGTCTTGGGCAACATCGTGTCCGGGAGAGTTCCAAGCGAGGAGGGCGTGTTAGTCCTCATCGCGGCGCTTTCGCATGACCCGATCGGCAGCTACGGATGGAATGTCGGCATCGAGAGAACGCGATACCTTGAACGCATTACGATGGGAACGTTGAAAACTCGTGTGCCGGATCTCATGAAATACGTAAGACGCTGCACCGGAATTCTTGAAGCAGACACGCGTTACTTGCACTTGCTTGAGTAAACATGCCGCTTGCGGCGCCCCGCGGCTAGCAACATGGTTCGACAAGCTCACCATGAGGGCTAAGCCGTTGAGAACATGTGGCCTCATCCTGAGCTTGTCGAAGGATGAAGCCAAAAATTCATACTTTTTCCGCGTCCGTCAAAGCCGGGCTTGACCCAGCCCTCATCGCGGATGGCTGACAGATCATCAGTCCTCGTTCCTTGTGCTCTCCTCGTCGAGAATGCGCACGCTTTGCAGGTAGGACGCATAGGCTTTTTCGTCCGTGTCTCCGATCGCGAGCACGCCGAGCTTGCCGAACTCCGATAAAGCGCCGATCAGGTGGAAGACGACCCCCTCCTGGGTCGCGGCGTTGAAATGCAGGCCCTTCGTTGCGGCGATATCGATAAGGTCCGAGGGCGTCAGACCGCGATAATGGTCCTCGTGAAGATTATCCGACGAGTAATAAGAGCAGGGCTTGCCGGCGGCCGTGAAAAACAGGCCGGTCTTCGGATCGTAGCTGCCCGCCGTCAGAAACTGCAGCATGAGGAAAGGATGCGTTGTGCCGCCTTTGCGCAGGTTGATCTCGATGGCGTAATGGCGCCAGCCGCCGTCCTCGGGCACGGAGATGAAGTCGATGGCGAAGCGCCCCAGGGCGCCTTTGGAAGCAAGGACCTTCGCCGCGCGGAAGCCGAGGTCCTGAATTTCAAGCCGATACGCCGCGTCGGCCGGAAAGCGGCAGCCAAGAAAAACCTGGGCGTTGCTGCCGCCGAGAACCTGGTCGTGGGTGGAAATAACTTCGAGATTTCCTGTCGGATCGACACGGAACTGAGCCGAGGGGGAGCGTTTCGTTTTCCCTTCCAGAAACTCCTCGACGATCCCGCCCATGAGCTCGACCTTTTCGAGATAGGCATCGAGCGTCATGCCCTTCGCCTCGAAAATAAGGTCTGGCAGTTTATTTGCGATCCACGGTTTCAGCCCGCTCTCGGGCGCGCCCCGGAAATCGAAAAGCGCGTTGCCCTCGCCGGAAAACCCCTCATTGAGTTTTACGACGGCGCGCTTCAGTTCAGGTTTCTCTCTCTTCAACGCCGCCAGCGCTTCCGTGATGTCCGCGGCGCTCGTCAAATCCTCCGAACCGGCGGGCAGGTCGATGCCCGCTTCCTTGAAGATCTTGCGCGAACCGCTCTTCGACCCCCAGTAGGCGAGTTCGGGGTCTGTGCCATAGATCGGCAGGTCGAGCTTCAATGCGAGCTTTTTCTCAAGGGGCGTCACCGTAAAGAAGGTGATGTGGGCCAACTCGAGATCGGGGATCGCATCCTTGATCTGGCGAAGAAGACGGGGCCTCGCCAGGATTTTCGCCGTCAGCGAAATGTCCGACCGGTCGTAGCAGGATAAGAGCACCAGACGCTTGCGCGCATGCTGGCCCGGAATGCCCGGCAGGAGATGCAGATAGTAGTCGATGATCGGCTCGGCGATTGGCGTGCTGGTGACGTAGATGACGCGCGTCCGCGGGAACCGGAGCAGGAGAAGGAGGCAAAGCAGGCGTTCCTCATAGAGATGCACGCCCGTGATCCTTGACATCACCTCCCGGTCGAAAGTGATGCTCGGCACGATGACGACCGTGCGCGGCGCGGCCGGGTCCCCGAACACTTCGGGGAAAGTGGCGCAAAACCGCTCCTGCAGGGCTCGCGAGCGGGCAAGCTCCTCAGGGCTGAAAGTAACAGCATTCGCCTCGCTCAAGGGCTTGTCCCGATATTTCGCTTATCAATGTGCGTCATACTATATTTGGAAAAGCTAACGGGTTTGCTTATGCCGATCAAGCAAAGCCAGTTAAGCTGTATTTGGACCGTTTGAGGAAAAGGCAAGAGAATGCCAACTGTTCCTGGTTCGGAAGATATCGCCGCGGGCGCTCAATCTCTTCTTGCGGAATTGGGCGTGCCGCGCTCCGCTTTCGAGGCCGGCCCGCTGCAAGCGCATTCCCCGGTCACAGGACAGGCCATCGCGCGCGTCATTCCTGCGGGCAGGCACGATATAGACCTCTCGATCAGGGCCGCGCATGCCGCATATTTGGCTTGGCGCGACGTGCCGCCACCCAAACGCGGAGAGCTTGTCCGGTTGCTCGGGAATGAACTTCGCGCGAACAAGGCGGCGCTCGGAAGACTCGTCACCATAGAGTCAGGGAAGATCATGTCCGAGGGGCTCGGCGAAGTTCAGGAGATGATCGACATTTGCGATTTTGCGGCCGGTCTTTCGCGGCAGCTTTACGGCCTGACCATCGCCAGCGAGCGCGGCGATCACCGCATGATGGAGACGTGGCATCCGCTGGGCGTGACGGGCATCATCTCCGCTTTCAACTTCCCGGTCGCCGTTTGGGCCTGGAACGCGGCGCTCGCGCTTGTGTGCGGGAACGCGTGCGTCTGGAAGCCATCGGAGAAGACGCCTCTCACCGCGCTTGCGGCGCAAGCCCTGTTCGACCGGGCCTTGGCGCGGTTCAAGGAGGCCGGGAACCCGGCGCCGGAAAGGCTTTCAACCGTCATCCTCGGCGCGCGGGACGCAGGCGAGGCGCTGGCGGATCATCACCTCGTACCCCTTGTCTCGGCCACCGGCTCCACCGCGATGGGACGCGCGCTCGCCCCCCGGCTTGCGCAGCGTTTCGCGCGCGCGATCCTGGAGCTTGGCGGCAATAATGGAGCCATTGTTTGCCCTTCGGCGGATCTCGACCTTGCTCTGCGCGCCGTCGCCTTTGCGGCCATGGGGACTGCGGGCCAGCGCTGCACGACGCTGCGGCGGCTTTTCGTGCATGAGAGCATTTACGAGCGATTTCTGCCGCGCCTGAAGCAAGCCTACGCATCGGTGAAGGTTGGCAATCCGCTGGAGCCGGAAACGCTGGTCGGCCCGCTGATCGACGGGAACGCCTTCTCGGCGATGCGGCAAGCGCTTGAAGCGGCAGCGGCGGCGGGCGGCGTCGTGACAGGCGGCTCGCGCGTGACGGAAGGCGTTTCCGCCGAAGCGTTCTATGTGCGCCCCGCGCTTGTCGAGATGCCGGGGCAGGCGGGGCCGGTGCTGAAAGAGACGTTCGCGCCCCTTCTCTATGTGATGCGCTATCGGGAACTGCCCGAAGCCATCCGGCTGCACAACGCCGTCAGCCAAGGACTGTCGTCTTCGATCTTCACGAACGATTTGCGCGAAGCCGAGCTGTTTTTGTCGGCGCGCGGGTCCGATTGCGGGATCGCCAACGTGAATATCGGCCCGTCCGGCGCCGAGATCGGCGGCGCGTTCGGCGGCGAAAAGGAGACGGGCGGCGGGCGCGAGTCCGGCTCCGACTCCTGGAAGCTCTACATGCGGCGCGCGACGAACACGATCAACTACGGCTCGTCGCTGCCGCTCGCCCAGGGCGTGAAATTCGAGGTCGGTTAGGCAGGCGGATATAGCGGCGCCCCATATTTCTTAGGCGGGCGTGGACGCCGGACCGATCTGTTCCACGAAGCGGGATCGCGAGGCGCTTGGCGCAAACGGTTCGCCGAAATATTGCGTTTCATGGACAACCCTGCTGTCCCTGAATTCCATGATGCTAACTGTGTAGTACGGCTTCTCGTCGTAATAGAGGATGTATTCGGTGACCCACAAACCGCCGGAACCCTGGATACGCCTGACTTCGAAGCGCTTTTTGCTCGGTTGCGCCGTGCGGCTTGCTTGAATATTGGCCCGCCCGCGAATGCGCTCCCCCGATTGCGGATAGTCGAGAATGGCGTCGTCGCAATAAATTTGGTGCTCCGCGGCAAAATCGTTTGCGCCGGACGCCGCCCAATGTTCCACGAGCGCCGCGCGAATGTCTTGTTCTAATGCGGATGCATGCATCTGCTCCTCCTTTGGCGGCGCTAGAGATTTTGCCGCCGCCGTGCGGCTGAACTTATCTTGTCAGAGATCGATAACAACGTCGCCCCGAGGCTTCGAGCAGCAGATCAGCACATTGTCTTGCCCCGGCGGATCGATTGGGTCCGGCTGGTAGGCGACTGTTCCCGCCACAAGTCCGGTTTCGCAGCTGTGACAAACCCCCGTGCGGCAAGACCACCGCACAGGGACATCGCACGCTTCAGCAAGCTCAAGGAGGCTTTGAAACGGAGGATTCCAATGGACATTCAAGCCGCTGCGGGCAAAGGAAACCAGCGGACCGGCGCCAGAAGGCCCGGCAGGCGGATGCGGCGGGCGCTGTGGGGAGGGAGCGATTCCTGGTGTATTGGACGGACCGGCGCCGAATAGCTCCGTATGAATCTGGCCTTTAGCGATGCCCCAGGCGGCAAGGCCTGCGGTCAGGTCATTTATAAAGGCCGATGGCCCGCAGATGTAAAAGTCTGCGTCGCAGGGCGCGCCCAACTCCTGGAGCGCGGCCATGTCCAAGCGTCCACGAGCGTCGAAATCCACGCCTGGCCGATCCTCGGGATCGGGCGCGCTGTAGCGTATGTGACTGTGGCCGTGGGCCAAGGTTTTGAGGAGTGCTCGGACTTCTTCGGCGAAAGGGTGCTCACGGCCGCGGCGAGCCCCGTATAGCCACCAGACTTCCCGCGGCGACTTTTCGGCCGCCAGCGCGTGGAGCATTGCGATGACAGGGGTCGCCCCGATACCAGCGCTCAGGAAGACAACGGGACCGTCGCCCTGTCGAAGCGTGAAGTCGCCTCGTGGCGCGCTCACGTCAAGCATGTCTCCAACCTGCGCCTTCTCGTCGATATACGCGCCCGCCACGCCATGCGATTCCCGCTTAACGCTGATGCGGTAGCAGCCGGCGCCGGGTCCCCCCGACAAAGAATAGCTGCGCATCAACGGCGGGGCGTCGGGCGCGAGCTTCAGGCGCAGCACGACAAACTGGCCGGGAAGGGCCTCCGCCAGCGGAAGCCCATCCGCAGGCTCAAGCACGAGCGAGATCACGCTGCCGCTCTCGTGAACCTTGCGGGACACTCGCAGCGGGCGGAACCCCGTCCATGCCGGAGGCGGGCCGGACACAGGCGCGAGTCCGGCGTTTCCCGTCGCCGCGCCGCCGCTGCTTGCCTGCGCGAGCAATGCCTGAAAGGAGCCGCGCCAGCCTTGGCTCAGCGCCGGGATTCGCAGCGCGCGCTCAAGCTGGCTCCGCGGGTGACCGGGCAGATAGAGCAGCGCGTTGGCCTCGAAGACGCTCATGCGTTCAGGACCGGCCGCGACCTGCACGATCTCGCTCCCTGCTTCGACTTCCCCTTCCTCAAGAACACGGAAATAGAACCCGGGCCTGCCGTGCGAGACCAGCAATGCGGCCATCCGCGGCTCGTTCATGCGGATGCCAACCCGGTAGCAAGTAACGCGCGGCTGCGTCACCTCGAACAACGCGCCACCGATCCGGTATCGGTCACCAATGCACACGTCCTGGTCCGGCAGGCCGTCGACCGTGAAGTTCTCCCCGAACTGTCCATAGGTGAAATCGTTCCGGCCGAGCTCGCTTCGCCAATAGCGATAGGAGTTGATCTGATAAACGAAGACGGCGCGGTGTTCGCCGCCATGCCCGGCCAGGTCTCCTTGCCCATCGCCATCGATGTTGAGTCGGCGGACCAGGCGTGGGCCTTGAACCGGCGCTTTCCAAATGGCGGTGTGGACGGTCTTCCCTTGCCAGGAGATATCCTGCGGGAGGCCCACATTTATGGAAAGCAGGCGCGCCGTCACTTTCTTCTCCTTCGCTGGCGGGCGATCGCTCAGCCGCTTACTCCGGGCCGGCCACGATCGCAGGTGCAAGTGTCTGGATGCGTCGCGAACACGCCCATAACCGATCCGGGACTAGCTTGTTCCCGTCTTCCACAACCGGAATGCCGCCGCGCGATGAGCTTGAGCAGACTCTCATGGAGAGGGAACCAAGCCCATCGCCCAGCATTGTGTTGCGCCGGACAGGCGCGAAACCGAACCCGCGGATTACGGCCAGGACTTCAAAAAGCCGGACAGGTTGCGATCGAGAGGATTTCACATGCGGCCAGATATCGTTCCAGGGGCGGTCTTCCCCGACTATGAGCTTTCCGACCACACCGGAAAGCACCGGAAACTCTCCGAGCTGCAAGGCCAGCATCCCATGGTTCTGGTCCTCAGCCGGGGAGGGTACTGCCCCAAGGACCGCAGGCAGGCCGAAGGGCTCGTTGACCTTCATAGTGAGATGGAGGTTGGCTATTGCCGCCTTGTCACGATCAGTACCGACAATATCACCGAGACCAATGAATATCGCAGCGGAGTGGCCGCGCACTGGCCTTTTCTCTCCGACGTGAGGCGCGTGGTTCAAAAGGATCTCGACATCGCCGAATACACCGACCCTGCTCACAATCCCATGATTCCCCACACGATTGTCCTCGAGCCCGGTCTTGTCGTTTATAAAATCTACAATGGCTACTGGTTCTTTGGCCGGCCAACTCTGGAGGATCTTCGCCAGGACCTACGCGCGGTGACCAGGAAATGCCGTCCGGACTGGGACATCACGACGCCCGAACTTAAAGAGGCGTGGCGACAAGGCCGCAAGGAACTCTTCTATCCGTATGGCAAAACCTATGTCCAAACTCTCGGCGAACAGGATTAAGCAAACTCGCCGGGCCAACGGGCGAACCGGGCGCTGCTCGCCATGCAAAAGTGATGTTGTCCATAGCCTCACGGTGAGCCCGCCGAACCGCGACAAGCTCATGGTTCGACAAGGCCATCATGAGGATTAAACCGCTGATAATGCTCAACCTCATGGTGAGGAGGCCGAAGGCCGTCTCGAACCATGCGCCTCGACTGTCAGGCCAACACCGCGGCGAACTGGAACAGCGCCTTGTCGATGTCTTCGCGCGTGATGACGAGCGGCGGCGAGATGCGGATCGTGTGCTCCTTCGTGTCCTTGCAGAGGATGCCGCGATGCTTAAGCGCCACGCAGTAGCGCCGCGCGCCGCCCGCATCGGGGTGCAGTTCCAGCGCCAGCATCAATCCGCGCCCGCGCACCTCCTTGATGATGCGGCTGCCGATCGAGTTCAGGCCCTCGCGGAAATACGCGCCCATCGCCGCCGAATTCTCGACCATGCCTTCCTCGGTGATGGCCCGGAGCGACGCCCGCGCCACGGCGCAGGCGAGCGGATTGCCGCCGAACGTGCTGCCATGCTCGCCGGGCCGCAATACGCCCATGATCGGCCCGCTGCAAAGCACTGCGGACACGGGATAGAAGCCGCCGCCGAGCGCCTTGCCGAGCAGCGTCATGTCGGCCTCGACGCCTTCGTGCTCTTCAGCCAGGAACTTGCCGGTGCGGCCCAGCCCCGTCTGGACTTCGTCGAGGATCAGGATGATGCGTTCGCGCGTGCAAAGCTCGCGGACCGCGCTCACGTAACCCGGCGGCGGCATGATCACGCCGGCCTCGCCCTGGATCGGCTCCATGAGGACCGCGACAGTGTTCGGGGTGACAGCCTGTTCAAGCGCGTCGAGATCGCCGAAGCGGACGATGTTGAAGCCCGAGGTGAACGGGCCGAAGCCTTTGCGCGCCATCGGGTCGGTGCTGAAGCTGACGACGGAGACCGTGCGGCCATGAAAATTGTTGGCGAAAACGATGATCTCGGCCTGCCCCTCGGGCACGCCCTTGACCTGATAGCCCCATTTGCGCGCGACCTTGATGGCGCTCTCCACCGCCTCCGCGCCGGTGTTCATGGGGAGCGCCTTGGTGGACTGCGTCAGCGTGCAAAGCTCCTCGCAGAACGGCCCAAGCTGGTCGTTGCGGAAAGCGCGCGAGGTCAGCGTCAGGCGGGAGGCTTGCGCGACCATCGCATCCCTGATCTTCGGATGGCAGTGGCCCTGGTTGATGGCCGAATAACCTGCAAGGCAATCGAGATAGCGGTTACCCTCGACATCCCACACATACACGCCCTCGCCGCGGCTCAACACCACGTCCAGCGGCTTGTAATTCGATGCGCCGTAATCTTTTTCGGCCGCGATGTAATCCTGCGGGGCCGAATAAGCGCGGGGAGCGATCGGGGGGGCGATATCGAGGGCCATGCTTGTAAAATCCTCCTAAATGTCAGCGGATGCGGTTTTAAGGTCGAGCCGGAGCGTCATGCAGTAGGCGCCGCCGCCGGACATGATGAACGGGCGCAGATGAACCGGCGAAACCGAGTAGCCGCGCTCTTTCAGCTCGTCGGTCAGGCGAGCCGTCGGCTCGGCCATGACGATCTCGCGCCCGACATTGACGGCGTTGACGGCGAAGCGGGCCGCGTCTTCATCGCTCGCCTCGATGCGCAAGTGGGCCGGGACGTGGTCGCGGATGACGGTGAGCGACAGCTTCGAGAAGGCGGGCGGATAATAAAGAATCTCGCCGCCGCTGAGCGGCGCGAAGCAGGTGTCGAGGTGATAGAAGCGGCCCGAGACGAGTTCGAGGCTCTTCATCGGCTCCCCGAAGAAATCCTTCAGCGAGGCCAGCAATTCATAGGACGAGCGCGGACCAAAACCCACCCAGAACATTTGCCGCGAAGCGTCCCAGATACAATCCCCGGCGCCTTCCTGCCAAATCCCTTTCGGCTGCTGGGCCACTTCCTTGAAGGTTCCGAGGTCTTTCAGCCGGGCGAACTCGTTGACGAAGTGGCGCTCTTCGCCCTGCCTCTCGTGATAGCGGAAGCGCGCAATGAGCGCGCGCCCGTTCAGGACAACCGCGGAGTTCGCCGGGAAAACCATGTCCGGCAAGCCCGGCGCGCCATCCATCATGTGGACGCGCGCTCCTGTTCCCTTCAGGGCCGCCGAAAGGCTCACCGAGGCTTCCCGCGCTTCCTTCCTGTTCTTGGCTTCGTCTTTCCGCCAGGCGTCCGGCGTCATCCAGGGGTTGATCTTGTAAGACACCTCGAAGTGGCTTCCATCCGTCATCAAAAAGGTGGGCGTATCTGGCATGTCCAATTCTTTAATGATTCCCTATGGTTATTCCTCTTCAATGATCGCTGAGAATTTTTCAATCCGACACCCAGCAAGTTGCACGAAAATTGCAAAACGCTTATCAATTTGCACAATGGAATTGGCAAAATGTCAGACAGCGCACATGGACGATACTGACAGAAGGCTCGTTTCACTTCTGCGCGACAATGCGCGGCTCCCGGTGGCTTCGCTGGCGGCGATTCTCGGCATCTCGCGGGCCACGGTGCAGAACAGGATCGACCGGCTCATCAGAGATGGCGCCATCATGGGATTCACCATCAGGCTCCGGCCCGATGTGGAGCCCGCCGCGATCAACGCGATTATGATGATCGAGATCGAGGGCGAGCGCTCGGAGCAAATCCTGAAGGCGCTGCGCGGCTTTCCCGAAATTTCCGCCATTCACACGACGAATGGGCGCTGGGATCTCGTGGTCGAACTCAAGACGATGAGCCTGGATACGTTCGACAAGGCGCTGCGGCGCATCCGCGAAATGAGGGGCATCGCCAGCTCGGAGACGAGCCTGCTCTTGTCGACGCAGCGGAAATGACGCGCCTGAAGCCGTTTGACGCTCGATTCACCGGCGCGCTACGCCATTACGCCCTGTGGACCGCCACTTTGGTGACGAAAAAGCTGTCCGCGAATTCATCCGCGGTGAGAAGCCGTCGATTTGGATTGCCTGGGTACGGATCCCGGACGGTGATTTCCGTCAGACATATTGGTTGCCCCATCAACTTCTGGTATTTGACCGCCGTAAGGACTGTTGCGTGTCCCAGCGCCCCGACTATCAGCGGATTTCCTTGGGAGAGTTCGGCGATAATTTCTTCATCGCCCTTATTATACAGAAACTTTATGCCCGACTGCGGTTTAGCGCCCTGACTCAGCATGGTATCGGGTAAGGCATACGCCGACGCCCTGAAACTCGATCCGGCTTTATCGGTCCATAGGCCTTCGATACCTGCGATAACCTCCTGAGCCGTGGCCCGCAAACAGACTTCGGCGCCGAAGACCTTCCTGACGGCCTCTTCTTGATTAACTTTATGTCCATGCAAGGAAAATATGGCCTCGATGCAGGCCGCCCAACACCAGTTTTCGCAATGTTGCCGGGCGGTTTGCACATTGCCGATGACGACGCCGACAGAGCATGTCTCGCTTGCGGGGTTGGCATCTTTCAGGCATCGCTCTGCAGCATGAGCGCCACCCGCTCCAAACATTGCCGCCGCCGGCAAGGCGCTTAGAAATCTTCTTCGTGACAGCATGTTAGTGACCCCCGGTTCAGTGTCGGCGCCACGCGCCAAGTGTAATGCAGGAGGGCTCCCGGTGACAATGCGCACGAGGCGCTTGCAATTTCGAATCCTATGCACCGCTCCAAGGCTAAGAGGGAAATACTTAGATAATTACCTATAGGCCGTTTTACCAAACGAAACCAATTTTAAGAGGATTTTAAGCCTCCCGGACAGGGCGAACCGGAGCAAACCGCGCAGGAATCTCTCGGCGCTGCAGGAGGGCGTTGCATTCGCACAGTACATCGGCCAAGGTCGCGCAATGCCGACGCCTGACCTGTCTCTTTTTGAAGCGGATGAACTCGACCGGCTTGCGCCGGCGCGACAGGGCGCCGAGACCGTGCCCGTTCTGACGCCGCTCGCGCTGAACGAGGCCTACACCTATCTCGCGCCCGAAGGCGAACTCCGCCCCGGCGATTTCGTGGTCGTGCCGCTTGGCCCGATGAAGCGCATTGGCGTCGTATGGCGCGAGGCGGCGGAGGGCCGCAAGCCGGTCGATCCGAAAAAGCTGAAGGCGGTGATCGAGAAGCTCGACGTGCCGCCGCTGCCCGCCGTCAACCTCGCCTTCGCGGACTGGGTTGCGCATTACACGCTCGCGCCAAAGGGCATGGTCCTGCAGATGATGATGAGCGCGCGGCTCGTCTTCGAGGCGGAGGAGCCGCGCTGGGGCTTTCGTCTCGGCGGCGCGGCCGGGTTGCGTCTCACCGAGGCTCGAAAGAAGGTGCTGGCCGCGCTTCAGGATGGCGAGGTGTGGGCGAAGAAAAAGCTGATGGACGCAGCCGGCGTGAGCGCGGCGGTGATCGACGGCCTTGCCGAAGCAGGCGCCCTGATCCGCGCCGAGCTTCCCCGCGCGCGCCCGCTCTTTCCGAGGCCGGATTTCGCGTTCGCCAGTCTGACGGAGGCGCAAACGCAGGCAGCCGGAATATTATGCGCGAGCATCGCCAAGGGCGGCTTTTCGGCGACGCTGCTCGATGGCGTGACGGGGTCGGGGAAAACCGAAGTCTATTTCGAAGCCGTCGCCGAGGCGCTGCGGCTCGGTCAGCGGCAGGTTCTCATTCTGCTGCCGGAAATTGCCCTGACGAACCAGTTTCTCGAGCGCTTCGAGGCGCGTTTCGGATGCCGCCCCGGCGAGTGGCACTCCGCCGTCTCCGCGAAGGAGCGCGCCCGCACATGGCGCGGCGTGGCCGTGGGCGATGTGCGGGTCGTTTGCGGCGCCCGGTCGGCGCTTTTCCTTCCTTTCGCCGATCTCGGCCTCATCGTCGTCGACGAGGAACACGACTCCTCCTTCAAGCAGGACGACCGCGTCACCTACCAGGCGCGCGATATGGCCGTGGTCCGCGCCTCGCTCGGCAAAATCCCCATCGTCTTGAGTTCCGCGACGCCTTCGGTCGAAAGCATCGTGAATGTGCGGCGCGGGCGATACGCCCATGCTGTTGTGCCAAGCCGTTTCTCCGGGAACAGCCTTCCCGATGTGAAGGCGGTCGATCTGAAAGTGACGCCGCCCGAAAAAGGCGCGTGGATCAGCCCGCCCGTCATCGAGGCCGTCAACGAGGCGCTGGGGCGTGGCGAGCAGGCGCTGCTTTTCCTCAATCGCCGGGGCTACGCGCCGCTCACCTTATGCCGCGCCTGTGGCCATCGCTTCACCTGTCCGCAATGCACCGCCTATCTCGTCGAGCATCGCCTGCGCGGGCGGCTCATCTGCCACCATTGCGGGTTCACGCTGCCGTTTCCCAAAACCTGCCCGTCCTGCCATCGCGAAGGGATGCTGGCGGCCTCCGGCCCCGGCGTCGAGCGCGTGATGGAGGAAGCCGCGAACCGCTGGCCAGCCGCGCGCATGATCGTGCTTTCGAGCGACCTCGTGCCGTCCGCATCGGCGTTGCGCGAACTCTTGAGCCGCATCACGGCCGGCGAGGCCGACATCATCGTCGGCACCCAGCTTGTCTCCAAGGGCCACAACTTCCCGAAGCTTTCCTTTGTCGGCGTGGTGGATGGCGACCTGAGCCTCGCGACGGCCGATCCGCGCGCGGGCGAACGCACCTTCCAGCTCCTGCACCAGGTGACGGGCCGGGCAGGGCGTTTCGGCGCGCCGGGCCGGGGCTTGATCCAGACGCATTTTCCGGACCACCCGGTGATGCGGGCGCTCGTGACCGGCGACCGCGAGGCGTTTTACGAGGCCGAGATCGCCATGCGCGAGGACGCCGGGCTGCCACCTTTCGGCCGCCTCGCCGCGCTCATCATCTCGGCCAAAACCAAGCCGGAGGCCGAGTCCTATGCGCGCGCGCTGGCTTTGGCGGCTCCCGAGGCGCGATCGATTCAGGTGCTGGGGCCGGTCGAAGCCCCGCTTGCGATCATCCGCGCCCGCCACCGGCAGCGCCTTCTGGTGAAGGCTACACGCGAGGCCGATTTGCAGGACTACCTGACAGAATGGCTTTCGCGCGTCGATCCTCCGCGCGGCGGCCTCAACCTGCATGTAGACGTCGATCCGCACAGTTTCCTGTAGAGCGAAACAGGTGCCTAGCTTGCGCGAGGCTTGACGACTCGGAGTTTAAAAAATATGGAAAAGGTGCTGTTCACGAAGAAGCAGCAATCTTGGCTCTTGGCACAGAGAACCCTCTAGCGACCCCCCTGTCCGCTAGAGGGTTCAAAGCCTGACGGCGCCCGTCAAGCGCCGCGATCCCTCGCTTATAATTTCCCTCGTGTCTGAAGCCGTCTCTGTAGGCGGCTTGACCTATGGCGCATCGCGGCGAGCCTTGCGCCATGCCGCCGCCTTGACCCGCATCGCCGCTGAAGGCAAATAATGCCCCGGTCAACCCGGAGGCTTCATGGCAAGGCCAGCATTTTCTCCGCGGGGATGCGTTTCCAGTAGGACGGGTGCGTAAGATCATGAAGATGGCGGTGCTGCAGCACGTCCCGTTCGAGGGGCCAGCCGCGATCGCGGACTGGGCCGCGGCTCGCAAGATCGGCGTCACGGTGCGACATCTTTATCGGGGCGATCCCTTGCCGGAGCTTCCCGAATTCGACATGCTGACGGTCATGGGCGGACCGATGAGCGCGAATGACGAGCGGGTCTTACCCTGGCTGGCGCCTGAGATAGCGCGGGTTGGGGATGCGATCGCGTCGGATAAGATCGTCCTTGGCGTGTGCCTCGGAGCGCAGATCATCGCAAAGGCGCTTGGCGCGAAGGTTTATCAGGGCGCACAAAAGGAGATCGGCTGGTTTCCGGTCCGCGCCGAAGCCGCGCACGCCTTGTTCGAGGGGCTTCCGGTGGAGTTCATGGCCTTTCATTGGCACGGCGAGACATTCGATCTGCCGGCAAAGGCCGAGCGGCTGGCCTCGACCCCTGTCACGGCGAACCAGGCTTTCGCGGTTGGAGAAAAGGTTCTGGGCCTGCAGTTCCATATGGAGGCCACAAAGGAAAGCGTGAACGCGCTGATGGCGAATGCGGCGAATGAGATTGGCGCCGGGGCGTATGAGCAAAAGCCGGATGCGATCCGGGCGGGCATCGGCCATTGCGCGGCTCTTCGGGCGCGTTTGGATCGCATTCTCGATAATTTGACGGGATTTTCAGTTCATTGACGGGAGAGAGAGCGATGGCGCAGACACGAACACCCTCGAAGTTCTTCAAGCCTCTCGCAGCGGGCGCTCCGGCTCCGTTTGTCGAAAAGCCCGTGCGTCTTGAGCGCATGATCCATTTCGTGGCGCCGCAGGTCGAGAAGATCCGCGCCAAGATCCCCGAGCTGATGAAGCAGGTGGACGTGATTTGCGGAAATCTCGAAGACGCGATCCCGGCGCAGGACAAGGAAGCGGCGCGGCGCGGTTTCATCGAGATGGCGCGCGCGAACGAGTTCGGCAGCACCGGGCTTTGGACGCGCATCAACGCGCTCAACAGTCCGTGGGTTCTCGACGACGTCCTCGAAATCGTGGCGGCGGTCGGCGGCAAGCTCGATGTCATCATGTTGCCGAAGGTCGAGGGGGCTTGGGACATTCATTATCTGGATCAGCTTCTCGCCCAGCTCGAGGCCAAGTACGGCATCAAGAAGCCCATCATGATCCATGCCCTGCTGGAGACGGCGGAAGGCGTCAATAATGTCGAGGAAATTGCAGGCGCAAGCCCGCGCATGCATGGGATGAGCCTTGGCCCCGCCGACCTCGCCGCAAGCCGCGCCATGAAAACGACTCGAGTCGGCGGCGGCCATCCTTCCTATGGCGTGCTGGCCGACCCAAAGCCCGGCGACGATGCGCCACGGTCCTTCTTTCAACAGGATTTGTGGCATTATACCGTTGGACGCATGGTGGATGCTTGTGCAACTCACGGTATCAAGCCTTTTTACGGGCCGTTCGGCGACTTCTCCGACGCGGCCGCCTGCGAATTGCAGTTCCGGAACGCCTTTCTTCAAGGCTGCGCGGGAGCGTGGACGCTGCATCCGTCGCAGATGGAGATCGCGCGCCGCGTCTTTACGCCCGACCCGGTGGAAGTCGCATTCGCGAGGCGTATCCTGGAGGCGATGCCCGACGGCACCGGCGCGGTCATGGTGGATGGCAAGATGCAGGACGACGCCACTTGGAAGCAGGCCAAAGTCATGGTTGACTTGGCTGATATGGTCGCCGCAAAGGATGGATAGGCGGCATGACGAGGACAGCCGGAGGCAAGGTGGCGCCCTTATTTGCCGCAAGCGCTCAAGCGAGCTTGCCTCCGAAAAGCTGTACTGGAGTTTATAAGTCGCTCGTACCTTATCCGCGGGAAATCCTGAAAGCGCTCGCGGCGAACGGGGCACGATTTCACGCATACAAGTGGTGTCTCAATGCGTAGCGGTTGAGAGTTTGAACTCTAATACAAAATGCAGAAAATCGTTCGGAACGTCATGATGAAGGAACGGCATGCGAGATTTGCGATCGGGGAGGTCGTAAAGCACCGCTTTTTCCCGTTCCGCGGGATCATCTTCGACGTCGACCCGGAGTTCAACAACACCGAAGAGTGGTGGCTCTCGATCCCGGAAGAGATTCGCCCCGCGAAAGACCAGCCCTATTATCACCTGCTCGCGGAAAACGAGGAGACGGAGTATGTCGCCTATGTCTCCGAGCAGAATCTGCTGCCGGACGATAGCGGCGAGCCGTTAAGGCATCCGCAGCTCGGAGAGCTTTTCGACGAACTTGAAAATGGGGGATACCGCTTCCGGGGCTTGAGCGCGAATTAGCGGCGCCCCGCCGAGGTGTTCGTCCCAGCGGCCTGGAGACTTGCCAGGTCACCGCGTTTTCGATTTGCGATCCCTCGACGCGCTCTAGGCGCGTTGAAACGGCATCGACGACGGGCTCGGCGTACATCGGCGCGGGAAGCGCGAAGCCTTGTCTGAGGTCCGACCGCATCCGCGAAGGCCTTGTCTTCGCGCGGATTACGCAGAACTACTTTCGCGCTACGGAGACCGTTGCGAGGAGCTGGCGCGCATCGCGGCCAAGAACCATAAGAACGGCGTCGCCAACCCCTATGCCCAGATGCGCAAAGAGCTGAGCTTCGAGTTCTGCAACATATTGCGGTGCGCGAAGGCTGGAGGGAAAAACCGGGAAGCTTCCTGTGAACCCGTCCGGGGGCTTAAATCGAAGGGCCATCCCATCGGCGCGACGGGCGTTTCGATGCATATCATGGCGTCGATGCAGCTCATGGGCGAAGCGGGCAGCATGCAGATCCCCGATGCCGCGCTTGCTGGCGTCTACAATATGGGAGGCGCGGCTGTCGCCAATTTCTGCTCCATCCTGGACGCGTGCGCGCTTTGCTCCGATCAACGCGTGGACGCGCCTTCGTCGATCCGGTTGTGGATGAATGAGGCGAGGATAGAGCCGAAAATCAAAGTCGCGGTCACGCCGAGCGCCCATTCGGTCGGGATGTCTGGCAGCCAGCTCGGGTAATTGTAGATCATCTTTATTCCGATGAAGATCAGCACAAGCGAGAGGCCATATTTCAAATAGCGGAACTTATCGACCATGCCCGCCAGGGCAAAATAGAGCGCCCTGAGACCGAGGATCGCGAAGACGTTCGATGTGTAGACGATGAAGGGATCGCGCGTAATGGCGAAGATCGCGGGGATCGAGTTGAGCGCGAAAACGATGTCCGTGACGTTGAGAACGATAAGCACCAGGAATAGGGGCGTCGCGACAGTTTTTCCAGAAGGAAGCCTCGTGAAGAACCGGTCTCGATCATATTCATGCGTGATCGGAATGAGGCGGCGGGAGATCTTGATCACACGGCTATCCTGAAGGTCGATCGTCTCGTCGCCTGACAGCATGGTCTTGATGCCGGTGTAGATCAGGAAGACGCCGAGCACGACCACCGTGAACTCAAACGTTTCGATCAAGGCATATCCGGCGAGAATGAAGATGGCGCGGAGCACCAGCGCGCCCAGGATGCCCCAAAGCAGGACGCGCATTTGGAACGCGGCCGGAACCTGGAAGTAGGAGAGAATGACGACAAACACGAGGATGTTGTCCATGCTCAGCGCATACTCGATAAAGTAGCCGGTCAGAAATTCGACGGCTTTCTCGTGCCCGAACTGAAAATAGACCCAGGCGTTGAAGCAAAGGGCCAGCGCAATGTAGCCGGCTGTGCGTCCAGAGAGCCTCGCGAACCGGAATCTCTCTTGGCTTGCGATGGAAGATGCCGAGGTCCGCCGCCAGGATAACGAGAACGAGAAGGGTGAAAGCAACCCAGGCGAGTGGGGAATGCTGTTCAAACATCGATGCCATTGAAAGACCTTACACAACCGCTTGCGCTCATCTTTGCAGAGGTAGAACGCGGCGGCCCACTTTTGGGTTGCCGGGGAGGGTAGGCGTCTTGGTTAAGCGCTTACCCCAAGGGCTCTACCATTCTAACATTGCGGTGAAAGTCAGGCTATTTCTCGTCAATTTGGCGCTGGCCCAAACACAAGCACAGCATTCAGTCCGCCGAAGGCGAAGGAATTCGACATGGTGTAGCTGATATCGCGGTAGCGGCCGTCGTTCGGCGTGTAGTCGAGGTCGCACTCGCTTCCGGGCTCGTCGAATCCGATCGTAGCCGGGACAAAGCCCTCGCGCATGGCTTGAACGCAGATGGCGGCCTCGACGCCGCCAGCCGCGCCGAGACAATGACCGTGCATCGATTTCGTGGAGGAGACGGAAAGCCTGTTTGCGTGAGCGCCAAACACCTTCTTGATGGCGCGCGTCTCGTTGATGTCGTTCGCGGCCGTGGCGGTGCCGTGCGCGTTCAAATAATCGATGTCGCCCGGCGCGAGGCTGGCGTCGGCAAGAGCGATTTGCATGGCGCGAGTGGGACCGTCGATATCCGGGTTCACCATGTCGCTCGCGTCCGAGGTCATGCCGAACCCCATAAGCTCGGCGAGAACGGTTGCGCCGCGCGCCTTGGCGTGCTCCATCTCTTCCAGAACGAGGATCCCGGCGCCTTCGCCGAGGACCGTTCCGTTGCGGCGCTTCGCAAACGGATAACAGCCATCGGGCGACAGCACGCGCATCGCCTGCCACGCGCGCATGGAGCCATAATTGATCGCCGCCTCGGAAGCGCCTGCGACGGCGACATCGACAGCGCCGCCTCTGATCATCTGGAAGGCGAGGCCGATGGCGTGCGCGGCGGTCGAACAGGCGCTGACCGTGCCGAAAACCGGCCCCTTGATGCCATACTCGATGCTGACATGCGCGACCGCCGTGCTGCTGATTGTGCGCAGGAGCGTCAGCGGATGTGTCGCCTTCTTCTTATGGACGTAGATGTCTTCATAGGCTTTTTCGAGGGTCGAGAGCCCCCCTGCGCCCGAGCCGACGATGGCGGCGGCGCGCTCGCCATTCTTGAAGGGCGTTTCCAGGCCCGACTGCTGGACGGCTTCGGAGGCTGCGGCGCTGGAAAACTGTGAAAAGCGATCGGACAGGATAACAGCCTTGCTTTTGCAGCGCTTATTCGGGTCGAAATCGCGAACCTCGCCGCCGATCTTGATATACAGATCCTGCAAGGGAAAGCTCTCGATGGGGCCGATTCCGTGCGTCCCGGATTTGATGGCGTTCCAGAATGTCTCGACGCCTGTGCCGATGCACGTCACGACTCCCAGTCCCGTGACGGCGACGCGGCGCCCCTTGCCGTTCAGTGCCATAATCGATGCCCCCATGCTGCGCGCCGCTCAGGCGGCGTTCGATGCTTTCTGCTCAGCCAGAACAGCCT
The DNA here is from genome assembly GCA_963819665.1 of uncultured Alphaproteobacteria bacterium. GTDB lineage: Bacteria > Pseudomonadota > Alphaproteobacteria > Rhizobiales > Rhodomicrobiaceae > Rhodomicrobium. Next base: position 9,406 of record CAWFXN010000022.1, on the reverse strand, counting down.
TTACCCTTTCGACAACGGAGCCGACAGTTGCGAAATCGGCGACCTCTTCATTCGCGTTGTAGGGAATTTGAATGCCGAAAGTATCCTCGATATCGAAGACAATGACGGCAAGATCGAGAGACTCGATTTCCAGGTCTGTCAGCTTTGTATCGAGCGTGATTTCCTTTTCGGGATTGCGCATATTCTTGCGCAGGATTGCGATAATCTTCTCGGCTACATCGTCCATGGCGGGCTCCGTCGAGCGATTTCGAGCAGGCAAAGGTTAAGGCGCGCCTCGCTCATTCAATCAATGCGTGGCGAACGCAATAGCGGCAAACCTGCGCGCAAGTCCAGCAAGACCCCCCGAAGATGAACACCTTCGTTCAACGAGAGGGCGAAGGTAAGACCCGGACTGCGGTTGAAAGTCGCAACGCACGCCTCAAAAACGGGAAGCAAAGGAGCTCTGTGTTTCAATCGGAGCGTTTTGCCCTTGACGCGCTGGCGTTACGCTCCATCCTTGCTGATCATCATATTCAATCAGAAGCTTAAGGTTGGAAGGGCGATGGAAAGCTCCGAACAAGCCGGATTAGCCAGCGAGCCGAAGTCCAACGCGCCCGTTGGCGATAACGCCTACCCATGGTTGAAGTCCTACCCGAAGCAAGTAGACTGGTTCCAGCGTTTCAACGCGGCGCCGCTGCCGGATTTCCTCGATCAGGCCACGGCCCGCTTCGCGGCGAGGCCAGCGACGGGCTTTTTCGGGAAGACGTTGCGCTACGCCGAGCTGGCGGACGCCGTCAACCGCGCCACGAAGGGGCTTCAAAGCCTTGGCGTGGGGAAGGGGACGCGCGTCGGGCTTCTCTTTCCAAACTGTCCGGCCTTTATCGTCTTTTATTATGCGATCCTGAAGGCTGGTGGAACCGTCGTCAGTTTGAACCCGCTCTATACGGTTCCAGAACTGACGTTCCAGGTGAAGGACGCGGGCGCCGACATCGTGATCACGCTCGATCTCGTAGCGACTTTCCCGAAGGCGAAGGCTCTGCTCGATGGCAAGATCGTGAAGCATGTCGTCGTGGAGCGCTTTCGCGATATGTTGCCTGGGATGAAGGGGATTCTCTTCAGCCTCTTCAAGAGGAAGGACGTCGCGCCTTGGAAAGCCGGTTCCGGCGTGATCGCATCGCGCGACCTTCTGAAGAATGACGGCGGGTTTGCGCCCTGCGAGATTGACGTGAACAGCGTCGCCGCGTTGCAGTATACGGGCGGCACCACGGGCACGCCCAAAGGCGCGATGCTCACGCACGCCAATCTTTCCATCAATGTGCAGCAGGTCGCCAGCTGGATTCCGGGCCTCGCGGTCGATGGGGAAGAGCGCTTCCTTTGCGTCATCCCCTTCTTTCATTCCTTCGCGATGACGGGCTTGATGAATTTCGCGATTAAGAAGGCCGCGCAGATGCTCATGCTGCCGCGCTTCGAGCAGAAACAGACGCTGAAGCTCATCGATGAAGCCAAGCCAACCATCATGGCGGGCGTCCCCACGCTGTTCAACGCGCTCGCGAAGGCTCCCGACATCAAGAGCCATGATCTTTCGTCGCTGAAGTTCTGCATTTCGGGCGGCGCGCCGCTGCCGCTGGAGGTGAAGCGCGACTTCGAGCGCGCGTCAGGCTGCAAGCTGGTCGAGGGATATGGCCTCTCGGAAACGTCTCCGGTGACGCATGTCAATCCCGTTGGCGGAGATCCCAGGGAGGGCTCCATCGGCTTGCCATTGCCGGGCACGATCATATCCTTGCGCGAACTCGGCGCTCCGGAACGCGAAGCGCCGCTTGGCCAGCGGGGCGAGATTTGCATCTGCGGCCCGCAGGTCATGAAGGGATACTGGAACAAGCCGCGCGAAACCGCCGACGCCTTCATTGGCGAGTATCTTCGGACCGGCGACGTCGCCATATGGATGAGGACGGCTTCGCCTATATCGTCGACCGGATCAAGGACATGATCCTCTGCTCGGGCTTCAACGTTTACCCGCGCCGCATCGAGGAAGCGATTTATGAGCATCCTTCCGTGGATGAGGTCACCGTGATCGGCGTTCCCGACAAGCATCGCGGTGAAGCGCCGAAGGCGTTCGTCAAGCTTCGCGCCGGCGCGCGTGTAACCCAGGACGAGATGATCGAATTCCTAACGGCCCGCATCGCCAAGATCGAGATGCCGGCCGAAATCGAGTTTCGCGAGCAGTTGCCGAAGACTCCGATCGGGAAACTGTCGAAAAAGGAGCTGGTGGCGGAGGAGAAGGCGAAGCGGCAATAACATGCCTGGTTCAGTGTCATGGCTGCCCTTGATCCTCCACTAAGCCTTGATGCCGGAATGGATCGCGGCGATGCCGCCTCATTCAGCGCGGCGTCTGCGTGTCAAGCCTTTCCTGACTGATCCGCTTCGTTCGCGCCCGCATTCCTTCTTCTGAAAGATCTTCAACGAAATCGCCTTACCGGCAGGTTAACGCGCAGGATAACGCGCTCCAACCCTTATATATCAGGGGTATATTGCGGGAAAAACGCCGGGGAGAACGCTATCGCCGCCGCCTGCGCCGCGGTTGTTCCGGCCGCGTGTCGCGATTAATTCGCGAAGTCGAAACATATTTAACGGACTTTTGCGCGTCCCAGTAAAGAAAAAAATTCCGGCATTAAATTCTATTTAATGGGAGGTCATGTGTAAAGAAAAGCTGTTTGTTTGCAGCGACATATCGGAATTATTTCGCGTCACTTCGAAGGCGCGGCGCTCCTCGTCTTGCGCGGCGTATACTGTTCTTTAAGAATAAACAGACCGGAAATAATTCCGGCGCGTTCCTGTTAACCATCCGCAGTTTAACCAGTTGGCGCGGCAACGCGCCGTTTACGATTGTGGCATGGCCAAAGCGCCGTTCTTGGGATTGGAGGCGGCGGGTTGAAGGCATGATTGGTCATGGGCGGCTTGACCCGGCCATCCAGAAGGAACAACGCGTTTTCGGCTGGCTGGGTCACGCCCGGCGACGACGGCAGCGCGCCGGGCCGCCATGTCGCGCCAAAGATCCTTGCGGCCCAGCTCCTCGTCGCATGGTTTCACCAACGCTTCCACCCATTCTGCATAGGGTCGAAAGCTGCCAGTGTTATCTCAAAAGGCTCTGTCTCAAGCTGGTGGTATTGCCGACATCAAGATCCTTGGTCCGCTGCTTGCTGCAGGCGAGTTTTGTTGCTTCACCTCGATCTCAGCCTTGGGCCAATTGCAGTCGTCGCCCGCACTCCAAAACGTCCCCAAATTCCTCCGAGTAACGGCGGCGCATGCGTCGGCCGCTGAAACCTCGGAACGTTGAAATTCTCGACTATGCGGGATATTCTAGCCGTGAGGCAACGTGTGCGCCAACTGATGCAAATAGCAACTCGTATGCCCGGTCAACGATGTCGTCCAGCGAGCGGGTTCCGGCAAACATGGCCCTTGCCTCGGCTAAGAATTCGTCCCGAGTGGGCATATGCGCGTGCACCGTCGCCAGCACCTCGGTCATCCAGAGGCGAGCATCTATTGCCGCTTCCTGTAGCCGGATTCGGATGGGGCCGCCCACCTCCGATGCGATGGCAAGCGCAATCTGCTCTGAATGAAACCTAGCCGCAAGTTGCTCCGCGCAGCGATGGACCACGCGAGAACCAAGCCGCTGCTCATTGCGTAGCACCGCTTCCGGTGGTGTTTTTAAATCCCAAACGATACCGAGCCACGACAATAGCAACAAAGCGTAATAAGTCAGGTCTATTTCCCACCATTTGAAGCCTTGGCGAACACTGCTTTGGTAAGCGTGGTGATTGTTGTGCCAGCCTTCACCCATGGTGAAGAACGCCAGCAGCCAGTTGTTACGGGAATCGTCGCCCGTCACATATCGCTTCTTGCCGTGTACATGCGCCAGCGAATTAATGCAGAACACCGCGTGAAAAAGGAGAACCGTGCTCCACAGGAAACCAACCACCAAGCCGGACCATCCGGCTAAAAGAAAGCAGAGGGCAGCAACGGCGATGCCAGGCAGCACTTCATATTTATGCAGCCACATCAACTCGGGATAGCGTACCAGATCCGCAACCTTAGCCAGATCCGTCGCATCGTGCTTGGGCGTAAACATCCACCCGACATGGCTATAGAGGAACCCTTTGTAATGGGGTGAATGCACATCGTCATGGGTATCAGAATACAAGTGGTGGCGCCGATGCGTTGCTGACCACCAGATGACACTCCTTTGCAGACTACTCTGGGCGAAACACGCGATGAAGAATTGAAACCCGCGGGTTGTGCCGTAGGCGCGATGTGCGAAATAGCGATGATAGCCAGCCGTAATCGCAAACATTCGTAACCAATATAAACCCGAGCAAATGGCAAGCGCTTGCCAAGTAACACCCGTCCATATCGCTGCAAAGCACCCGATATGGACAAACACAAAGGGAAGTATTAACGGAGAAATGACGTCGTCATGGCCTCCATCGGAGTCGATGCCGTTTGGCATTTCGGGGCTGCGCCTTCGTATATCACCTATTTTCATGTGGAGCGCAAAGCGGTTCTAGCCGTTCTGGGACGCGTCACCATCTTCGGAGACAATTGCGTAACCCTCGACGCGACGGGAACGGCGACGCTTTTTCTTCATGAGTGGCTTGCAGCTTCCGATCGGATGGTCTCCTCCATATGATTCGGCAGTGAATGTGATCGTGCGTCCACGATTCATTCCCTTATCGCGTGGCGGTTGGCGTTAGAATGGGACCCGCTCAGGTGTTCCCGCGGGCAATTCGTATTATTTCTTGAGCAATATCCTCAGGTGAAAGAATAAAATCGATAACACCCGCTTGCTATTGCGCTCTGCGTCGCACCGCCTATCGCGCTTAGCGCGACCATCCGCCGTCACGCTCTTCGAAAGACCCGAGCGGTAGTCTAGAACCAGCGCCCCCGGCCATAAAAGCCGCCGCCGCCGAGAATCAGCACTACGAGAAGTATGATTAGAAGTGTTGTCGTGTCCATGATGGTCTCCTGTGGGTTCGTGAACGCGTTGACTGTTGAACTACACGTCGATGGAGAAGGTGGAAATGTCCCCTTTGCTAGGACTTTCCTATGATCTTCGCGGGGTTAAATCCTACCTGTTACAAGCAAGACCACCAGGACGAGAACCACGATACCAAGGCCGCCCCCGTAGTAACCGGTGCCGTAAAATGGACCGCCGCCAATTCCGCTAAAGCCGCCCAACAAGGCGATCACCAGGATGATGAGAAGGATGGTCCCAAGTGACATCCTGTCCTTATCGGTCGCGAACCGTGATTGGCGCGCGAGGCTACAGCGTCCCATAGGCCTCAACCCCCTAGTGTGAGCTGAGGTTCCAAAAAAAAAAGGTTATTTTGTTGGAATTTCAGGAGTTGAATGAAAAGTCGCAAAACCGTTCATTTTTGCACCTGGCTGGCGATGACCGGGAAAGCGGCCCCAGACGGCAGAATTAGCGATACAAAAACCTGGGGCAAAATGAGAGTCGGAGAACCAGCAATAAGACGCGTCTTGCAACATGGTTCGGCGGTTGAGCTGCCTCGAAACTTAACTGGTTTTTAACTATATATCTAATATGGGATAAAGGACATTATCGCATATTGCGGACGGCTATGAGCGGGGCGGTTTTGACCATTTCCAAGGAGGATGATCTCGGGCTGGCTTTGGCCTCCGGGGTCGCTTTGCCGCCGGTCATTGCGCGGGCTGGAAAGCGTGCCGCCGAACGCCTGATCGAATTTTTTACCGCTCATATCCGCAATGCGCATACGCGCCGCGCCTATGGCCGCGTCGCCTGGAACTTCTTCGCCTGGATCGACGAGCGCGATGTCGCTCTCGAAGGCATTACAGCCGTGCATGTCGCGGCAGTCGTAAGTTGTCCGCAGTCGGCCAAAGCGGCCATCCCGACTGGATTTTCTTGTGGTTCCTCGACTTTCTGCCATGGGTCAATACCGTCGATTTTGAGGAACGACCCGATGGCGTTCGTAACGTGTCGATATATCGGCAGGCCGATTTCCGCTCATTGAGGTCTTCCGGCATTTGGTTCGAAATTCTGGAACGGCAGGAAATCGGCCTAAACGAGTTCTCTGGGCCATAGTCCATCCGTTGGCTCGCTTAAGCAAAAGCCGCCAATCTGGCCAACGGATTGGCGTCCCGGCAAGGGAAGCGCAAGGATCAGAAAAAACAGGCGCCTCAATATGTTACGATCCCGGATAAGGCTGCGCCTTTCCGGGATGACGAGTGCGGAACGGAATGGCGGGCGCGGCCCGGCTTAAGCCTTGATGCCGGAATGCATCGCGGCGATGCCGCCTGACAGATTTCGATACTGCACGCGCGAGAACCCGGCCTTTTCCATCATGCGGGCGAAACGGCGCTGGTCGGGAAACTTCCGGATGCTGTCGACGAGGTAGCGATAAGGCTCGGCGTCGCCTGCGACGACGCGGCCGAGAGCGGGGATCACGGCGTCCGAATAAGTCTGGTAGATCGAATCGAGGAACGGGACCGCGACTTGCGAAAATTCGAGGCACAGGAAGCGGCCGCCGGGCTTCAGGACGCGGAAGGCCTCATTCAGCGCAGACTGGATGCCCGGCACGTTCCGGATGCCGAACGAGATGGTGTAAAAGTCAGAGGCGTTTTCCTTGAAGGGCAGCGACTCGGCGTTGGCCTGCGCGAAAGCAGACACGGCCAAGCGCATGCTCATCGGCGAGGCGGCGCGCGCCCTCCTCGATCATCTCCCCGCTGATGTCGCAGATAATGGCCTCGGAGCCGGGGCCCGCGGCGCGTAAGAAACGGCGGGTGATATCGCCCGTGCCGCCCGCCACGTCGATCAGAAGCGAGGCCGTGGAGCGGGCCGGCGCGAGCCAGTTGATGGCCGCGTCCTTCCAGAGCCGGTGCACGCCGCCCGACATCAGGTCGTTCATGAGATCGTAGCGGGAAGCCACGCGGCCGAAGACGGTGTTGACGAAACCCTGAAAGCCGAGGCTTTCGATTTTACGATCGTAGGCTGGCATTCGGTTCGCTCCCGCAAATTCGCGCAAGTTCTGACGCATGGCTTCGCTCTTGTAAACGCGGCATTGTGATTGCGGAATTAGCGGCTTCGCAACCTTGATATCGTCCTTATACTTTCGTTGCACAGCGGCGCACTTTGGTGCACTGCGGCAAGAAGCGTCTTGCGAAATCCATAGAGGAATGAAAAAAAAGCGCGTTTAGACCGCTTTTTGGCAAATGCGAAGCGCGTGGCGCCACTTGCGAATAGGAATATAAGACCGTTCTGCACGTTTCGTTCTTACAGCGCCTTCCTCAAACTCACCCTAGCGACTTAATGCACCTCTTACGATCGCATGCTAAAGCTGCGCAGACGTTTGCAGCTAGGATACCTGGGTCGTTCATGAGCTTCAGGAGCTCCGCAATCCCTATCCCGCAAGGGGTCGCGGCGATACGCAAAGGCGACGCCGGAACATTGGCTTTGGCTGCGCTCGGCGTTGTCTACGGCGACATCGGGACAAGCCCGCTTTACACGCTGAAGGTTGTGCTGAGCTCGACCGGCGCCCAGGTCGCCGACCGCCTGATGGTGCTGGGGTCGCTTTCCCTTATTTTCTGGACGCTTATCATCGTCACCGCGATCAAATATGTCGGCGTCGCGATGCGCGTCGACAATCATGGCGAGGGCGGCATCATGGCCCTCATGGCGCTCGTCGGCGGCCGGAAGGGTCTTCGCGTCCGCAACAGGAAGCGCTCGGCGATCGTCGCTGTCGGCTTGCTTCGGGGCGGCGCTTATTTACGGAGACGGAGTTATTACGCCCGCAATCTCCGTGTTGTCCGCCCTTGAAGGGCTCTCCATCATAACGAGCAGCCTGGAACACTATGTTGTGCCGGCGACTGTCGGCGTTCTGGTCCTTCTGTTTCTCGTCCAGCCGCACGGCGACCGCCGTCATCGGCAAGATGTTCGGGCCGATCATGGCCGTCTGGTTCGTATCGCTAGGCATCCTTGGCTTTTGCGGAATTGTCCAACAGCCATCGGTTCTCGAGGCGCTAAACCCGGCTTATGGGCTAACCTACCTGTTCTCGGGCGGACTGACCTCCTTCATGGTTCTCGGCGCGGTCTTCTTATGCGTCACCGGCGCGGAGGCTTTGTACGCCGACATGGGCCATTTCGGCCGCCGTCCCATTCAACTGGCATGGACTTACGTTGTGTTCCCATGCCTTGTCCTCAACTATGCAGGACAGTCGGCGCTCGTCCTGAATGGCGCTCCCATCGCGGAGAACGCGTTCTACGCGCTCTGCCCGAAGCCCTTGCTCATCCCGTTTGTCATCCTGGCGACGGCCGCGACGATCATCGCGAGCCAGGCGATCATCACGGGAGCCTTTTCGATGACCCGGCAGGCCATTCAGCTCGGCTGGCTGCCGCGCCTTCGCATCAAGCAGACGTCGGCGCTCGGCTACGGGCAAATCTATATCGGCGTCGTGAACTGGGTCATGATGACCATAACCATCGGCCTGACGCTCGCCTTTCGCAAGTCCGACGGTCTGGCTGCGGCCTACGGCATCGCCGTCTCGGCCACCATGCTCATGACCTCCGTGCTCCTCTTTATGGCGATGGTGGAGAGATTGAACTGGGGCCTTCCGATGAGCATCGCCGTCGCGGGAAGTTTTATCCTTGTCGACAGCGCCTTCTTTGTAGCCAACGCGGCCAAAATAGAGGAAGGCGGCTATATCCCGATTGGCCTTGCGGTTGTCGTCTTCAGCCTCATGTGGATCTGGCACTCCGGACGGGACGCCATCCTGCAGGTTCTCAGGTCCAAATACATCCGAACGGACACGTTCCTGAGAGACCTTGCCGAGAAGGGAGTGCCGCGCGTGCCCGGGACTGCGGTGTTTTTGACGCGTTCGAAAGAAGGCGTGCCGCCGGTCATGTCGTGGCATCTCAAGCACAACCGCTCCCTTCATGAGAGCGTCATGGTGGTCAATGTTTCCATCGAGCCTGTGCCTTTCGTCCGGCCGGAAGACAGGCTCCGCTTCTTCCCGGAGGGGCCGAATTTCTGGCGCGCCACGGTGAATTACGGCTTCATGGAGCGGCCCGAGATCCCGCCGGTCCTTGAGGAAGCAAAGGCGCGGGGCTGCGATATCAGCCTCAGCGACGTGACTTATTATGTCGGCCGCGAAACCGTGGTTTCCCGGGCGGACGGCAAGGGCCTTCCGAAATGGGAGGAACTCATTTTTGCAGCCATGGAACGTAACGCGGCCCAGGTGACGGACTTCTTCCGGCTGCCGGTCGATCAAGTGGTCGAGATTGGCCGCCAAGTCGCAATCTGAATCGCGCCGTCATCCCGGAAAGGCGAAGCCTTATCCGGGATCGTAGCACGTTGGAGCATCGACCTTTTTGCGATCCCGGCGCGCGCTTCGCGCG
>CAWFXN010000021.1:0-15173 GCA_963819665.1 uncultured Alphaproteobacteria bacterium | reverse complement strand
TGCCTAAAAATTAGGCAAGTTCGGCGGCAAGCGTGCGGCCTCGCGTGAGCGCGCGCGTCTGATTCGTCGCAGCGCAGCGATTTGAGCGGATCAAGGCGGAACCTTATCAGGCGGCGACTGTTTCCTCCCCGCCTTCCAACAGTACGGTCTGCGCCGTTGCAATTCCCGAAAGGAGTAGATGTTTAGACATTACCGATGCAAATAGTTGAGGACATGTTGCGGGAGAGCCGAATTGAGGTTGCCTGGACGTCGGAGGGCCATTATGTTACCCGCATCGATTTGGCCGGACGATTGGGCCGTTTCGCCTTGCCTTTCGCGCTAGGCCGTACGTGTTCCTACCTCTCTCCAAAAATCGAAAGACGCTGTTCCGCTTTGGCGGCGCAGTTAGCATCACTAGCGAAAGGACTTCCCCATGAATATGGGTGTGGTGAAATGGTACAATAGTCAGAAGGGCTATGGCTTCATTCAACCCGACGACGGCGGCAAGGACGTTTTTGTCCATGTGAGCGCACTTGAGCGCGCAGGCCTTCGTGGTTTGGTTGAGGGCCAGAAGGTCTCCTTCGAGATTCAGACGGATCGGCGTACAGGCAAGACTTCTGCGGGCAATCTTCAAATCGCCTAACAGAGTTTTTTCGTCGAATTTTGGAGCGCGGCCTGCCGCGCTCTTTTTCCACAAGCCGCGCTCTTTTCTTCCAATTGTGAATGTGACGCAGCGCGAGCGTCGTCTGCGGCTAAGTTCCGGAATTTATGTATCATCCGTGCGCCATTCGCGTAACGGATTAGTCCGGCGCACTTGATCTCGCCAAAAGGTTGCGCTTTTCAAGCGCCATGCCGATGCTTATTATTTGAGCGTTGGGCGGGGATGCGCGGGAATTCGGCATCCCGTTTGCATAGGAACCTGAAGTTCCAGACTGGCGACGGGTCAAGCATTGGATCGATCTTCAAATCAGGCCTTTAATTTGCATCCGTGCGAATGGACCCTCTTCCATTGGTCATCCTACGAACGACATAAAACTAAGGCGCTCTTCCAAGACGTATGGATGAGGGAGCATCTGCCAAGCAGATTAGCCGGTTATGCGCATCCTGGCCTCCAGCGGGCGGAGAAAACCCGATGAGGCTGCCCAGACGAACGCCAGGATTTTGTTTCAACGACGATCAGCGGGGTCGCGATGTCGACTGACTTGTTTGACACCTATGCGCGTAGTTTCGAGGCTCGGCGCGAGACGGTGATGACGTTGGGGGAGTACCTGAAAGGGTGCAAGACGGACCCCCTCATGTATGCCTCGCCCCATGAAAGGCTGCTTGCCGCGATCGGCGAGCCGGAGATGGTGGATACATCCAAAGATGTTCGCCTCGGCCGCATCTTCATGAACCGCACCATCCGGATGTATCCGGCTTTCTCTGAATTCTACGGCATGGAGGAGACGATCGAGCGCATCGTCGCCTTTTTCCGTCAGGGCGCGCAGGGCCTGGAGGAGCGCAAGCAAATCCTGTATCTCCTCGGCCCGGTCGGCGGCGGCAAATCTTCTCTCGCCGAGCGCATCAAGGCGCTGATGGAGTTGAAGCCCATCTATGTCCTGAAGGCGGGCAATGAGCTAAGCCCGATCTTCGAGAGCCCGCTGTGCCTGTTCGACCCGGAGGTCATGGGCGACAGGATCGAAAGCGATTACGGCATTCCGCGCCGCCGCCTCACAGGTTTGATGAGCCCCTGGTGCCTGAAGCGGCTCGATGAATTCGGCGGCGACATCACGAAATTCCGGGTCGCGAAGATCATACCGTCGCGGCTGCGCCAGATTGCGATCGCAAAGACCGAGCCCGGGCGATGAAAACAACCAGGACGTCTCGTCGCTGGTCGGCAAGGTGGATATCCGCCGCCTTGAGCTCTTGGCCCAGAATGATCCGGACGCCTACTCCTATTCGGGCGGCCTGAATCGCGCAAATCAGGGCGTTCTTGAATTCGTCGAAATGTTCAAGGCGCCGATCAAGATGCTGCATCCGCTCCTGACCGCGACGCAGGAAGGGAATTATGTCGGCTCCGAGAACATCGGATCGATTCCCTTTAACGGCATCATCATGGCGCACTCGAACGAGGCCGAGTGGCGGAGCTTCAAGAACAACAAGACGAACGAAGCGTTCATCGACCGCATCTTCGTTATCAAGGTGCCCTATTGCCTGCGCTTCCACGAAGAAGAGCAGATCTATCAGAAGCTCATTCGCAGTTCCGAACTGGCGAAGGCCCCCTGCGCTCCCGGCACGCTGGAAATGCTTGCGCGCTTTTCGGTTCTCTCTCGCCTCCGGGCGCATGAGAATTCCAGCCTCTACGCCAAGATGCGGGTCTACGACGGCGAAAGCCTGAAGGAAGTCGATCCGAAGGCGCGCACCATGCAGGAATATCGCGATCATGCCGGCGTGGACGAGGGCATGGACGGCATTTCGACGCGCTTCGCGTTCAAGACACTGTCCGCGACATACAACCACGACACGCAGGAGGTCGCCGCCGATCCGGTGCATCTCATGTATGTGCTGGAACAGGCGATCCGTCGCGAGCAGTTCCCGGATGATGTGGAGAACACCTATATCGAGTTCATAAAAGCCGATCTTGGGCCGCGCTACGCGGAATTCATCGGAAACGAGATCCAGAAAGCCTATCTCGAATCCTACCACGATTACGGGCAGAACCTGTTCGACCGCTATGTAGCCTATGCGGACGCCTGGATCGAGGATCAGGATTTCAAGGATTCCGATACCGGGCAGCTCATGAACAGAGAGCTTCTCAATCAGGAGTTGTCGAAAATTGAGAAGCCTGCGGGCATCGCGAACCCAAAAGACTTCCGCAACGAGGTTGTAAAGTTTACACTGAGGGCCCGGGCTCAGCGCGGCGGCAGAAATCCGACGTGGACGAGCTACGAGAAGATCCGGGAGGTCATCGAGCGGCGCATGTTCAGTCAGGTGGAGGACCTCCTGCCCGTAATCAGCTTCGGCTCGAAAAAGGACAGCGAAACGGAGAAGAAGCACAGCGAATTTGTCGAGCGGATGGTGACCCGCGGTTACACCGAGAGGCAGGTCCGCAGACTTGTAGAGTGGTACATGCGGGTAAGGCAGGCTGGCTAACGAATCGTGCACATTATCGATCGGCGTCGCGACGCGAGCGGCAAGAGTTTAGGCAATCGGCAGCGATTCATCCGAAGGGCCAGGGCGCTTGTCCGGCACGCGGTCCGCGAGGCGTCAAAAAGCCGCAAGATCACGGATGCCGGGCGGGGAGGGGAGATCACCGTCCCCGCGGATGGCGTGCATGAGCCATTCTTGAGGAGAAGTCACAAAGGCGGCATCCGCGAATATCTGCTTCCTGGCAATAAGAACTACATCGAGGGCGATAGCATCGATCGCCCGCCTGCCGGGGGCGGGAAGGGAGGCGCGAGCGCGGACGGCAGCGGCGAGGACGAGTTCCGCTTCGCCTTGTCCGACGAGGAGTTCATCGACCTGTTCCTGGAGGATCTGGAGCTTCCCGATCTCGCAAAGCGGCAGGTGATGGGTGAGGAAAAGACCCAGCCGCGGCGCGCGGGTTACCGTTCCTCCGGCCCGCCGGCGATGATCTCGGTTCCGCGCACCATGCGCCACAGCCTTGCCCGCCGCATCGCCCTGAAACGGCCCAAGCCCCAGGAACTCAAAGACCTTGAAGCCCGGCTGAAGGAGCTTGAAGAGCGCGGAGACCCGGCGGATCTCGATGAGATTCAGGCGATCAAGGCGCAGATTGCGCGTCACGGCAAGCGTTCCCGCGATATTCCGTTCATCGATCCGGTTGACGTCCGCTACCGGCGCTTCGAGCAGGACCCGAAGCCCGTCGCGCAGGCGGTCATGTTCTGCCTGATGGACGTGTCCGGCTCCATGGACGAGCATTTGAAGGATCTGGCGAAGCGCTTCTACAGCTTGCTCTATTTGTTTCTGAGCCGCCGCTATCGCTATGTCGAGGTCGTCTTCATCCGGCATACGCATGAGGCGAAGGAGGTTGACGAAGATACGTTCTTCAACAGCCGCGAGACAGGCGGCACGGTCGTCTCGACGGCGCTCGAGGAAATGATCCGCGTCGTCGCCGACCGCTTTCCGCCGAACAATTGGAACATCTACGCGGCCCAGGCGTCGGACGGAGACAATCTTCCGATCGACAACGAAAAGACCGTCTCCCTTCTGAAGAGCTCCATTCTGCCGCTGTGCCAGCATTACGCTTACATCGAGGTTGGCAGGGAGCCGGAGGAGCGCCGCCGGGGGATCGAGCCGCCAAGCACGCTCTGGCGCGCCTACGACCTGATCCAGTCTCCGCAACTGCCAATGGCCATGCGCAAGGTGCGCGACCGGCGCGATATCTATCCAGTTTTTCGGGAGCTCTTCGAGAAGAAAAGCAACGCAGTATAAGTGGGGGCTTGATGACGACGACCACAACCGGCGACCGGCTTCTCTTCAAGGGTGCGGACTGGGATTTCGACACTCTTGCGCGCATCTACGACGGCGTCGCCGAAATCGGTCTCGGAGAGCTGGGGCTCAACATTTACCGGCCGAGGATCGAGGTGATAACAACCGAGCAAATGCTCGATGCTTACGCTTCGACAGGGATGCCGCTTTTCTATCAGCACTGGTCTTTCGGCAAGCAGTTCGTGCGCAACGAGACGCTCTACCGGAAGGGCTGGCAGGGGCTCGCCTACGAAATCGTCATCAATTCCAACCCGTGCGTCGTCTACCTTTTGGAAGAGAACACGGCGACGATGCAGACGCTGGTGCTGGCGCATGCCGCCTTCGGTCACAACCACTTCTTCAAGAACAATTACGTCTTCAAGCAGTGGACCGACGCGGACGGCATCCTTGATTATCTTGCCTTCGCCAAGAATTTCATTGCCGCTTGCGAAGACAAATACGGCGCAGCCGAGGTGGAACGCGTGCTCGATGCGGCGCATGCGCTGCAAAACCAGGGCGTCCACCGCTATCCCGGCAAGCGCCAGATGGACCTGCGCTCCGAAGAGAAACGCGAACGCGAGCGCCGCGAGCACGGGGAGCGCCTGTTCAACGATCTGTGGCGCACCGTGCCCGAACAGCTGAAAAAGGTGAAGCGGCGTTCGGAGCGGGACCGCCGGCGCGCTCTTCTCGGCTTGCCGGAAGAAAACATCCTTTATTTCCTTGAAAAGACCTCGCCGCGCCTCAAGCCGTGGCAGCGCGAAATTCTTCGGATCGTGCGCCTGATCGCGCAATATTTCTATCCGCAGCGTCAGACGAAGATGATGAACGAGGGCTGCGCGACCTACACTCACTATCAGATCATGCAACGCCTTCTCGACGAGGGACGCATCACCGAGGGCTCGTATCTCGAGTTCCTGCATTCCCACACGAACGTGGTCGCGCAGCCGGACTTCGACGACAGGCGCTATTATGGGCTGAACCCATACGCGCTCGGCTTCGCCATGATGAAGGATATCGAGCGGATTTGCGTAGACCCGACGCAGGAGGACCGGCGCTGGTTCCCGGATATTGCCGGGAACGGCGATCCGATGGAGACCCTGAAAGACATCTGGGCGAACTATCGCGACGAGAGCTTCGTTTCGCAATTCCTGAGCCCGCAAGTGATCCGCAAGATGGGCCTGTTCCTCGTGGTCGATGACCATCGGGAAAAAGACCTCAACGTGGGCGCCATCCATAATGAAAGGGGCTACAGCCGTGTGCGGCGCGCGCTGGCTCGCCATTATGATGTTTCGCGGCATGACCCCGACATTCAGATCGTCGATGTCGATCTGGAAGGCGACCGCCGCCTAGAGTTGCGCCATCACGTCGTCGATGGGGTGACCCTGGAAGAGGATGACGCAGAGCGCGTGCTTCAACACCTCGCCAACCTTTGGGGTTACGAAGTGCACCTCGTCGAGACGAATGACCAGGGCGATCTCGCGACAAAGCATCACGCCGAGCCGATTCATCCCTTCGTTTAGCGCGCTTCGCGTCCGAACAGCGGCGCGCTATGACTTAGGTTCATAGCGCGCCGCTTTCCCTTGACTCGGATTGCGGCCCCCCGTATCTACCCCAGCGGGACACCTCCCCCCAACGGGAGGCAACTATCTGAAAGGGTAGACCGCTATGACGGCTCCGAAGCCTGCCGCGCGCCCCCATGTGGCGCATTTTTCTTCTGGCCCCTGCGCAAAGCGCCCCGGCTATTCCCTCGAAAATCTGAAAGGCGCCGATCTTAGGCCGGTCTCACCGGTCCAAGCCCGGAAAAGCCAAACTTAAACTTGCCATCGACGAGACGCGCGCCGTTTTGGGCGTTCCCGATGATTATCTCATCGGCATCGTACCGGCGTCTGACACCGGCGCGTTCGAAATGGCCATGTGGTCCATGCTCGGCGCGCGCGGCGTGGATGTTCTCGTGTGGGAGTCCTTCAGCAAGGACTGGGCGACGGACATCACAAAGCAGCTCAAGATCCCAGGCGCGCGCATCCTGGAAGCGCCCTACGGCGCGCTGCCCGATCTCTCCAAGGTCGATTTCAAGAACGATGTCGTCTTTGCCTGGAATGGCACGACCTCCGGCGTTCGCGTTCCGGACGGCGATTGGATTCCCGCTGATCGCGAAGGGCTGACATTCTGCGACGCGACCTCGGCCGCCTTTGCGCAAGACCTCGACTGGAAGAAGCTCGACGTCATCACCTTCTCCTGGCAGAAGGTGCTCGGCGGCGAAGGGCAGCACGGAGTCCTTATCCTGTCGCCGCGCGCCGCCGCTCGTCTCGAAAGCTATACGCCGTCCTGGCCGATGCCGAAGATTTTCCGCATGACGAAGGGCGGCAAGCTCAACCGCGAAATCTTCGAAGGATCGACCATCAACACGCCGTCCATGCTCTGCGTGGAGGATTATGTCGATGCGCTTCGCTGGGCGAAGGGCCTCGGCGGATGGAAAGCGTTGAAAGCCCGCTCCGACGCGAATTTCAAGGTCATCGCGGACTGGGTCGCGCGCAGCCCCTGGGCCGATTTCCTTGCGACCGACCCGAAAACACGGTCGAACACCTCCGTGTGCCTGAAGATCGTCGATCCGGATATCCCGTCGGCGGAGGCGCAGGCGGCTGTCGCAAAGCAGATCGCATCCATCCTCGATAAAGAGGGCGTGGCGTTTGATATCGGCGCCTATCGCGACGCGCCAGCGGGCCTGCGCATCTGGGCCGGAGCGACCGTCGAGCGCTCCGATCTCGAAGCGCTTTTGCCCTGGCTCGATTGGGCTTTCACCAGCGCAAAGACGGGTCTGGCCAAGGCCGCATAGGACTTATGACCCGCGCATGCGGGCTTACCCCTCACCCCAGCTCCTCTCCCGCAAGGGGAGATGGTATCAACTTCCTTCTCTCCCTTGCGGGAGAAGGACAGGGTGAGGGGAAGCGCTTCCCAAACCTCATTTTGAAAAGAGACAATCATGGCAGCCCCTCGCGTTCTTATCGCAGACAAACTTTCTCCCGCCGCCGCCCAGATCTTCAAGGATCGCGGCATTGAGACCGACACGAAAGTCGGTCTCGACAAGGAGCAGCTCGCGGAAATCATCGGCCGCTATGACGGCCTCGCGGTCCGCTCCGCCACCAAGGTCACCGAGAAGGTTCTCGCCAAGGCGACGGGCCTCAAGGTGATCGGCCGCGCAGGCATCGGCGTCGACAATATCGATGTTCCGGTCGCCACCAGCCGCGGCATCATCGTGATGAACACGCCCTTCGGCAATTCCATCACGACGGCGGAGCACACCATCTCGCTGATGATGGCGCTCGCCCGGCAAATCCCCGAGGCGGACCGCTCGACGCAGGCCGGCAAGTGGGAGAAATCGCGCTTCATGGGCGTCGAGGTGACATCCAAGACGCTCGGCATCATCGGTTGCGGCAACATCGGCTCCATCGTCGCCGACCGCGCGCACGGCCTCAGAATGAAGGTCATCGGCTATGACCCATTCCTTACCGACGAGCGCGCAATCGACCTCGGCGTGGAGCGCGTCAGCCTCGAAGAACTCTTCCGCCGCGCCGATTTCATCACCCTTCACACCCCGCTCACCGAGAAGACCAAGAACATTATCAACGCACAGTCGATCGCGACGATGAAAAAAGGCGTACGCATCATCAACTGCGCGCGCGGCGGCCTTGTGGTCGAGGCGGACCTTGCCGAAGCGATTAAATCGGGCCATGTCGCCGGCGCCGCCGTTGACGTGTACGAGGTCGAGCCGCCGAAGGAAAATGTGCTGTTCGGCCTGCCGAATGTGATTTGCACGCCGCATCTTGGCGCGAGCACGAGCGAAGCACAGGAGAATGTGGCGCTGCAAGTTGCCGAAGAGATGGCGGATTTTCTTCTCACGGGCGCCATCTCGAACGCCGTCAATTTCCCGTCGATCACGGCGGAGGAAGCGCCGAAGCTGCGCCCCTTCGTGAAGCTTGCCGAGCAGCTCGGCTCTTTCGCCGGACAGCTGACCGAGACGGCCCCAAGCTTCATTCGTCTCGAATATGCGGGCGACGTCGCGGAGATGAATACGCGCGCCTTGAGCTCCTCTGCGATTTCGGGCGTGCTGCGTCCCTTCCTCCACGTCAACATGGTCTCCGGTCCGATCGTCGCCAAAGAACGAGGCATAAAGATCGAAGAAGTCCGCCGCGGCCAGGAAGGCGCTTACGAGACCTATATGCGGGTGACGGTGAGGACCGAGAGGCAGGAGCGAGCCGTTGCGGGCACAGTCTTCTCCGACGGAAAGCCGCGCATCATCCAGATCAACAAAATGCCGGTCGATGCCGAGTTCGCGCCGAACCTGCTCTACACCGAGAATGCCGACAAGCCGGGGTATATCGGCGCGCTCGGAACTCTGCTCGGCGCCGAAGGCGTCAATATCGGCACCTTCAATCTTGGGCGGGAAGCGCCAGGCGCGAAGGCCCTTGCGCTGGTCAGCGTCGATGAGCCGGTTCAGGACTCGACCCTTGCAAAGGTGCTGGCGCTTCCGCACGTCTTTCGTGCGGCGCGCCTTAGCTTCTGACCGCCGTTGTCATCCCGGAACGGCGCTCGGGCCGTATCCGGGACCGTTGGCGTTTCCAAGATGGCGATTTTACGGTAGTGAGCGCTAATCCGGTACTCATCGAGGTGATGCGGGGCGCGGCCGTGGAGAGCCGCCACCGCGGCGCCTTTGTGATTGTCGATGCTTCCGGCAAAGTCGTTCACAGCGCGGGCGACTCCGCAGATGCCCATCTACCCGCGCTCAGCAGTGAAGCCGTTGCAGGCCCTCCCGCTGATCGAGACCGGAGCGGCGGATAAGTTCAGCCTCACCGACAAAGAGTTGGCGCTTGCCTGCGCCTCGCACAAAGGCGAGCCCGCGCATGTCGATGCGGTCAATGCGTGGCTCGAGCGCATCGGGCTTGGCGATGCCGCTCTCGAATGCGGCATTCAGGCGCCGCGAACGCCCGCCGCCGCGAAAAGGGTGATCGTTGCGGGCATACCCCTCACTGCCGCCTACCATAATTGCTCCGGCAAGCACACAGGCTTTCTCACCTCCTGCGTGGCCTGCGGCGACGTCACCTCCGGCTATATCGACCCCGATCACCCGGCGCAGAAGCGGGTGACCCGAACGCTCGCAGAAATGACCGGCTGCGATCTGAGCGCCGTTCCTGTTGCGCGCGACGGTTGCGGCATTCCTACCTATCACATGCCTCTGCGTAGCCTGGCGACAGGAATGGCGCGGCTTGCCGATCCGTCGAAGCTGCCGAAAGCGAGGGCGGACGCCGCGAAAAGGCTTCTCGCCGCAATGGCCGCAGAACCCTTCTATGTGAACGGAACCGGTGGGTTCACCACAGAGGTGATGATGGCTATGCCCTCGGTTCGCGTGAAGGGAGGCGCCGAGGGCGTCTATGCCGCCGCTTTGCCTGGGCTCGGTCTCGGCGTGGCGCTCAAAATCGATGATGGGGCGGCCCGCGCTGCAGAGTGCGCCGCCGCCCATGTCCTGCGAGGGCTTGGCTGCTTTGGCGCGGCTGAAGAGCAGCGGTTGCAGACTTTTCTCAGCCCGGTCATCAAAATCGATGCGGGCCGCGATGCAGGAACGGTCCGTCCCACGGTCGCGCTTGCGTTGCAGGTGAACTAACCGCGAGAGCCAAGCCTCTGCAGTTAGCGTTCTGGAAAGGAAGCTAAGTCAATACCTTCTCGTCATCTCTTTATTTTTTGAAGCAACCGAGGCGATCCATAAGTGCCTCTATAGAAGTATATCCAGAGCCCGCACGGTTGGCGGAGGCAAATTCTTCGGCTAATTTATTACAGGCAGCTAGGAGCGGGTTTTGATTTGGTTGCGGCGACTGTCCAGTCGTTGCAACGGACGAGCTTTTCGTAGGGCTTGTTCCTAGATGAAGGACTTGGAGTTGAGATTCAATACTTCGGACGCGGGACTCTAGAGTTGCGAAATACCAAACCGCAGTGCCGCCCTACGAGAATCGCAGTGGCGGCCGATATATTACGAACTGTGTCCCACGCCTGCGCCATTCAGTGCGTCCTCTAAGGACCAAATTACGCTTTTGAAATAAATAAGATCTTTTCGTGTAGAGACTCTTAACTAATTATCGGTCGAGGCCGCAGTGAAAGCCAAGAACGACGCAATCGCCGCCGAAAACACAGTGAGCCGCATTCGCTATGAAGGTGAGCAGAAAGTCGTCACAGCCCGCGCCGAAGCCGAAGCCCAGATTGCCCGCGCCCAGGCGCAAAAACGGTCTCAAATCCTTGCCGCGGAGGGCGAAGCTCGCAGCATCGAACTTCGCACGGCGGCGGAAGCGCAGGGCATTCGCGTTCGAGGCGACGCGCTCAAGGAAAACGGCCGCGTGATCGACCTGACGCTCGCCCAGCGGTGGAGCGGCCATCCGCCGCAGACCATACTCGGCGACCACGGAGCAGTGCCGTTTTTCAATGTGGGCGCAAACACGGGCTTAGCGCCGCAGCAGGCGCAGCGTTCGCGTTAAGGCTATGTTGCGCTTTAGTCGAAAACGCGTCATGCTGCACTGCAAACAATAAGACCAAACCGCAACCAATAAGACCAAGAAGTCGGCTGTACGCGCCAGGGAGCGTTTCATGAGTGAGGTCATTGCGATCGAGCAATCCACAACCTCGAATTCCGGAGGCGGCTTGAAAGATCTTTATGAAGTCGGAGAAATCCCGCCTGTCGGTCACGTTCCGGAAAAGATGTATGCCTGGTCCATCCGCAAGGAGCGGCACGGGCCGCCCGACGAGGCCATGCAGATCGAGGTGCTGCCGACGTGGAAGCTCGACAGCCATGACGTGCTCGTGTTCGTCATGGCGGCGGGCGTCAACTATAACGGCGTTTGGGCTTCTCTCGGCGTTCCCATTTCCACGCTCGATGGACACAAGAACCCCTACCACGTCGCGGGATCGGACGCCTCCGGGATTGTCTGGGCGGTCGGTTCGAAGGTGAAGCGCTGGAAAGTCGGCGACGAAGTCGTGGTTCATTGCAATCAGGACGACGGCGACGACGAGGAGTGCAACGGCGGCGATCCCATGTTTTCCACCTCCCAGCGCATCTGGGGGTATGAGACGCCCGACGGCTCTTTCGCCCAGTTTTGCCGTGTGCAGGACCGCCAGCTCATGGCGCGCCCGCAGCATCTGACCTGGGAAGAGAGCGCCTGCTACACCCTTACGCTGGCGACCGCCTACCGCATGCTGTTCGGGCATCGCCCGCATGTCCTGCGTCCCGGCCACAATGTGCTGGTTTGGGGCGCGAGCGGCGGCCTCGGATCATTCGCGGTGCAGCTTTGCGCGACCTCGGGCGCGAACGCCATCGGCATCGTGTCGGACGAGGACAAGCGGGACTTCGTGATGTCGCTCGGCGCGAAGGGGGTCATGAACCGCAAGGACTTCAAGTGCTGGGGTCAGATGCCGAAAGTCAACACGCCCGAATATACGGCGTGGTTCAAGGAAGTCCGCAAATTCGGCGCCGCGATCTGGGAGCACACCGGCAAAGGCAACAATGTGGACTTTGTCTTCGAGCATCCGGGCGAAGCAACCATCCCCGTTTCGGTTTTCGTGGTGAAACGGGGCGGCATGGTTGTCATCTGCGCAGGCACCAGCGGCTACAATCTGACCTTGGATGCGCGGTATCTCTGGATGCATCAGAAGCGTCTTCAAGGCTCGCATTTCGCGAACCTCTTGCAGGCAAGCCAGGCGAACCGCCTCGTCATCGAGCGCCGGATTGACCCATGCATGAGCGAAGTTTTCCCCTGGACCGACATCCCGAAAGCGCATATGCGCATGTGGAAGAACGAGCATCGGCCGGGCAACATGGCGGTTCTCGTTAGCGCTCCGCATACCGGCTTGCGCACATTCGAGGATGCTATCGAGGCATCCAAAGCGCGGTTCGGTTGACGGCCCGGCTTCGTTCTGACTCCGCGCGAGGCGAAAAGATACGGAGCCAGGCATGACGCGAGCAGAGGATTTGTTGCAAGCGCTGAACGGCCTGCAGAGGGCGGCTGACAGCGAGCTAAGCGGCGATGCTCGGGAAGCGGCTTCCCAATATATCAAAGAGTTGTTCCGGTTCGCCGGATTCGACGGCGAGGACGCGGGCGAGGGGAGAGGCGACGAGGCCGTTCCCTTTGCGCAGGCGCTTGCCGAGGTGCGAACGCAGGCCGAGGGCGAACTTTCGGGCAATGCGTTCGAGTTGGCGTCGATAATCTTCGACGATCTTGCAAGTCTGTCACCCTCTCCGGCGAGCGCGCCACAGGAGCCTGCGCCAGAGCCGGCCGCAGAACCCGCGCCGCATTGTTCCGAACCCGCCAGCGAAACGTCTTTCGAATCAGCACGGGCAAAGGCCGTGCAGAGCGCCGCGAGCTTTAACGACGTTGGCGCGGCCTCGAAGGCCCGCGTCGAAGAGGTCGCCGCCAGCCTTGGCATCGGGGTCGCCCGTCCCTCGTCGCCTCGCCCTCGAAGTCCGGGGGCGCCAGCGGTCGTGGGAGTGATCGAAGGCGCATCTGCGCGTGAAGTGGCGGAGGCGACGCATGATTTCGGAATCCCGGCCGCGGCGGGCGGGCGGCCGCCGGACTATGCCGCGCCACACGCGGACCCCGCGCTCCAAGCGCCGGTCGAGTTCAAGGCCAAACCTGTGGAACCCGCTGCGCCGAGAGTAATTGTGACCAAGGCCGAGCCACGCTCTGCCTCGACGGCGCGGGCGGCGACGCCGGTAAGACCAGTCAAAACGACCGAGACTGCGCCAAAGCCGCAGCACCACGAGCCGGACAGGGCTTTCTTCAACCTATGGTTTGATATGATGTTTGGCCGCAAAAGATAACGCCGGCGCTTCGGAGGCGCTATTGGGAGAATGAGCGCATCCAAAGCCGGAAATCGTGACGGATGCGACCATGGCAGCGGCAACGGAGCATTTCGAAACCCGGCTGTTGCGTGCTACTTTCGGATTGGGAACAGAATTAAAAGGAGAAGCCAAACATGAGCTCCGCACCCTCTTCTGTATTGGCTCCAGATCTACTTCGGCTCTGCGATGAGACTGCGGAAAACGCGGAGAGGCTTCTCCGGCGCGCGATCGTGGCCGTGCGAGTGAAAGTCAGCGCGGGCGACGCCCTTAGCAGCGAGTTGATGGAGAGTGAGCAGCACGCGTGTCACGGCCTTGCCTGGCTCGCCACCTACGTCGAAGGCATCAAGCAGATGGCGTCTTACGCCAAACGCCTGAGCGAAGCCCATCGCTTCGGCGAGATTGAAGCCCTTCTCACGCAGATCGGCATTGGCGAGTACGCCGCGCAGATCCTGGGCGGCATCCCCATGAGCCAGTCCGAGATCATCCGCTTTTACGATCTCGGTCTTGAGGCGCGCGATCGCGAAATGTTCGCCACCGAGGCCGTGGTCGCGCTTATCAGAGCGAACAACCCGCAGGCTCGCAAGCGTCTCGTCGAGCTGGTGCAGCATGCGGCCGGAACCGGCCATTTCGGCGATGGCGGCCTCGACGAAACGCTGGAGGCGATGCGCGGCGAAATGATCCGCTTTGTGGAGGCGGAGGTGAAGCCTTATGCCCATGAGTGGCATCTGAAGAACGAGTACATCCCGCTCGAGACCATCGCGAAGATGAACGAGCTGGGCGTGTTTGGCCTGACGATCCCGGAGGAGTTTGGCGGGCTTGGCCTTGGCAAAGAGGCGATGTGCGTCGTTTCCGAGGAGCTGAGCCGTGGCTACATTGGCGTCGGTTCGCTCGGCACCCGCTCGGAAATCGCGGCCGAGCTTATCCTTGGCGGCGGCACGCCCGAGCAGAAGGAGGAATGGCTGCCGAAGATCGCCAGCGGCGAAGTCTTGCCCACGGCGGTCTTTACGGAGCCGAACACGGGGTCGGATTTGGCGTCGCTCAAGACGCGCGCCGTGCGCGTGGGCGACGTCTACAAGATCACCGGCCAGAAAACCTGGATCACCCATCCCGTGCGCGCGGATCTGATGACGGTGCTGGCGCGGACCAATCCCGCGGAGCCTGGTTATCGCGGGCTTTCCATGTTCCTGGCGGAGAAGCCGCGCGGCACGAACGCAAATCCGTTCCCTGCGAAGGGCATGACCGGCGGCGAGATCGAAGTGCTCGGCTATCGCGGCATGAAGGAGTATGAGCTGTCCTTCGATGGGTTCGAGGTGCCGGAGACGGGGCTCCTCGGCGGCGAGGAAGGGCAGGGCTTCAAGCAGCTCATGCAGACGTTCGAGGCGGCGCGCATCCAGACGGCCGCGCGGGCCGTCGGCGTCGCCCAGGCGGCGATGGACATCGGGTTGCGCTACGCCATGGAGCGCCAGCAATTCGGTAAGCCGATCATCAACTTCCCGCGCATCTCCGACAAGATCGCGATGATGGCGGCCGAAACCATGATCGCTCGTCAGCTCGCCTATTTCGCTGGCCGTGAAAAGGACGGCGGCCATCGCTGCGATCTCGAAGCGGGCATGGCGAAGCTGCTGGCGGCGCGCGTGGCATGGTCGTCGGCGGACAATGCGCTGCAAATCCATGGCGGCAACGGCTTCGCGCTCGAATATCCCATCAGCCGTGTGTTGTGTGATGCGCGCATTTTGAGCATTTTCGAGGGCGCCGCCGAAATCCAGGCGCAAGTCATCGCCCGCCGTCTCCTCGAAGTGCGGAATTAAGTCTTCCGCGCGCGTCGTCCCGGAAAGGCGAAGCCTTCTCCGGG
>CAWFXN010000020.1:0-63686 GCA_963819665.1 uncultured Alphaproteobacteria bacterium | reverse complement strand
GGTCTCGGCGCAGCTTCCCGGCGCAAGCGCCGAGACGATGGCGTCTTCGGTCGCCAACCCTCTTGAACAGCAGTTCGGGCAGATCGCGGGCGTGACGCAGCTCACATCCACAAGCACGCTCGGCAATACGCAGGTCAATATTCAGTTCGAGCTGAACCGGAACATCGATGCGGCGGCTCAGGACGTTCAGGCCGCGATAACGGCGGCCGGGCGGAGGCTGCCCACCACGCTCAGCTCGCCGCCGAGCTACCGGAAATTCAATCCGGCGGATCCTGCGATCATCATTCTCGCGGTGACATCCGACACCGTGCCGCTGACGGAAGCCGACGATTACGCAGAGAACATCCTCGCTCAGCAGATTTCCCAGATCCAGGGTGTCGCCTATGTGCTGATCGGCGGTCAGCAGAAGCCTGCCATTCGCGTTCAGATTGACCCCGAGAAACTTGCGACCCGTGGCATCACGCTTGAGGATGTCCGGGCGGTTCTCGGGAACATCACCGCAGACGCCGCCAAGGGGATGCTGAATGGCGCGAAGCAGAGCTTCACGGTCGCTGCCAACGACCAGCTTCTGAAGCCCGAGGATTACGACAAGGTCATCCTCACCTATAAGCAGGGCGCGCCGATCCGCGTTTCCGACGTTGGCCACGCCATCGCCGGACCCGAGAATACGCAACTCGGCGCGTGGTCCACCGGCAAGCCGTGCGTACTGCTGATCGTCTTTAAGCAACCCGGCGCGAATGTCATCGAGACCGTCGACAACATTAAGAAGACGCTGCCGAAGCTCGCGAATGTCATCCCGTCCGGCGTCAAGGTCGATGTGATCAGCGACCGGACGGTCACGATCCGCGCTTCAGTCTTCGATGTCGAGTTCACGCTCTGCCTGACGATCGCGCTTGTGGTGCTCGTGATCCTCATGTTCCTCCGGAACCTGCGCGCCACCCTCATCCCGAGCGCCGTGGTGCCCATCTCGTTGCTCGGCACGTTCGCCGTCATGTATGTGGTGGGCTTCAGCCTCGATAATCTTTCGCTGATGGCGCTCACCATCGCGGTAGGATTTGTGGTCGACGACGCGATCGTGGTCGTGGAGAATATCTACCGCTATGTCGAGAAGGGAGAAAAGCCGTTCAAAGCGGCGCTAAAGGGCGCCGGCGAGATCGGGTTTACGGTCTTTTCGATCAGCCTCTCGCTTGTCGCCGTGTTCATCCCGCTGCTCCTCATGGGCGGCATCATTGGGCGGCTTATGCGCGAATTTGCGCTGACGGTTACGGTTACGATTGCGGTGTCGGTGATCGTCTCGCTCACGCTCACGCCGATGCTGTGCTCGCGCTTCCTGTCGGCAAAGAAACACAAGCCCGGATGGCTGAACCGGAAAATAGGCCGCTTCTTCGACGGCCTTGTCGCCGGGTATGAGAGAACGCTGAGCATAGCCCTGCGTCACCGCTTCATCACCTTGATGGTGTTCTTCGGCACGCTCGGGCTTACGGTCTATCTCTTCGTCACGATCCCCAAAGGCTTTTTCCCCGTTCAGGACACCGGCGTCCTGTACGCGGTTACGGAGGCCCCGCAGGACATTTCCTATGAAGACATGGTCCGCCGCCAGCAGGCTCTCGTCGACATTGTGGCGAAGGACCCGGATGTCGATAACGCCGGTTCCGCGCTTGGCGCTTCGCCCGGCAACACCCAGAACTCCGGGCGCCTCTTCGTCACGCTGAAGCCGCACAACGAGCGGACGAGCGACGTGCTCGGCGTTATGAACCGGCTCCGCCCGCAACTTGCGAAAGTGCCAGGCGCGGCCGCTTTCATGTCGCCCGCGCAGGACATTACCGTGGGCGCGAGGCTCAGCCGCGCGCTTTATCAATTCACTCTGCAGGATGCGAACCTCGAGGAGCTGAACGAGTGGACACCCAAAGCCCTCGCCAAGCTAAAAACGATTCCTATCCTCGCGGACCTTTCGACCGATCTCCTTGTCAATGCGCCGCAGCTCAGCGTGAACATCAACCGCGACCGAACCTCACGCTACGGCGTCACCCCGCAAATGATCGACGACACGCTGAATGATGCGCTCGGTCAGCGGCAGGTGGTGCAATACTACACGCAGCTTTCCACTTATAACGTGGTCCTCGAAATCCCGCCCGAGCTGCAGGGCGACCAAAACGTGCTCAACCGGATCTACCTTCGCTCTCCGGTCACGGGCCAGATGATGCCTTTGTCGACGCTCGTGACCTTTGACACGAAGAAAACGGGCTTCCTCTCCATCAACCACCAGAGCCAGTTCCCCGCGGCGACGATCTTCTTCAACCTTCAGCCGGGCGTGTCGCTCGGTGAGGCCGTGACCGCGATCAACAAGGCGATGGCGGAGATCGGAGCGCCGAAAACGCTCGCCGGAAGCTTCCAGGGCAACGCGCAGGCCTTCCAGAGCTCGCTGTCTTCCACGCCGCTCCTGATTATCGCGGCGCTCGTGGTGATCTACATCATTCTCGGCATGCTGTATGAGAGCTTCATCCACCCGCTGACGATCCTGTCGACGCTGCCGTCCGCCGGCGTGGGCGCGCTTTTGATGCTGATGGCTTTCGGCTTCGATCTGTCGGTGATCGGCATCATCGGCATTATCCTTCTGATCGGCATCGTGAAGAAGAACGGCATCATGATGGTGGACTTCGCCATTCAGGCCGAGCGCGAGCGCGGGCTACCGCCTGAAGTCTCTATCAAGGAAGCCGCGCTTCTGCGGTTCCGGCCAATTCTCATGACGACAATGGCGGCGCTCCTGGGTGGACTGCCGCTCATGCTCGGAGCAGGCACGGGATCGGAACTTCGCCAGCCTCTTGGATACGCCATGGTGGGCGGCCTTGCGCTCAGTCAGGTGCTGACGCTTTACACGACGCCGGTTATCTACATTTATCTCGACAAGCTGCAGAGCTGGCTCTTAGGCCACCGGGAGGAAAGCAAAGAGGAAGCGAAACCCGTGGTGCGGACCTTGCCTAGGGCTGCGGAATAGACCGCGCTACCAGTGCGGCTCGATGGGCGCGTCATCGAAGATTTCGGCAAGACGGCGCTCCGTGCCTCGGGCCGCATCTGCCGGGATCTCGCGTCTGGCGAAGAACCGGCTTTCCGCGATCTCATGGTTCGGTTTCGGTATGCGAGGGCGCTCCCACTCCGGCACAACGAAAAGGGCGACGTGATCGCTTGGAAGGGCTCGGAAGTTCGCGAAGATGCCATGCAATTTCGGGCGGCCCCGTGATGATAACGCCCGCCTCTTCCTCCAACTCGCGTGCAAGCGCCGTCTCGGCTGTCTCGCCCCACTCGATGCCGCCGCCGGGGAAATGCCATCCCGGCCGGTAGCCGTGGCGGACGAGCAAAACGCGGCCATCCTTGTCGATGACGACGCCCTGCGCGCCAAGCGTCGCGCCGCGCGTCAAGCGCCAATAGGCGGAAATAACGCGCATCGGAAGCCGGATCAACATGCGGGCTCTCTATCTGATTGAGCTTCCTGTAACTTGCCGGTTTGTGGCCGTTTTCTCAGCGGCGCCGAAGGCCAGCGGCCTCCCGGTCGCTATCCGAACAACTAGTGAACTGTAATCGCAAGCCCGCTCAAATCCAGATTCGCCAGCAAGCCGACCTGTCTGCCAGTCAGTTCCAGCACGGCGCCCTTCTGGTTGGTCAACACGATCGCGCGTGCGCCAGCTCCGACCGCAAGCCCAGCCCCCGCTGCGGCATAGACGCCCGCGACGTCCGACGGCGACCAGATGTTGCTCACCCGTCCGTACAGCACGGTCTTCGAACCGCCGAAGACGAGGCCGTAATCCAGCCCGCCAGTCGACAGCGGGTAGTACCTGCCGTTGAAGTAGAGTGAGCCGCTGCCACCAGAGCCACCGATGATCCACCCTGCCTTATAAATCGTGAGCATCACTTTGCCCTCGTCGGCATAGCTGGCGGAGGACAAGCTGACGATTGCGAGGAGCGCAATCAGCGCGGTGCGAGTTGCCGATAAAACCCTCATGAGAACCCCCGAAATGCCTCAGATCCCTATGGGCCGAAGCAACCTGAATCACACTCGCAAATCCTAGCGGATAGATTGGGGAGGCAATATGTTCACCGCCTCTTAGCCCGGGCTCGCAAGGGGCGCTCGCTTGAATGCGCCCTCATGGGACATCTCATCGGAACGGCGGCTCGTCGAAGGATCGCAACTTTCGCGAATGGAGGCTGTCCCGCCTCTCTTTGAGAAGGTCGAGAGCGGCGAGCCCGATCTTCAAATGCTGAGCGACCGCTGTCTCGTAGAAAGCGCTTGCCGCGCCCGGCAGCTTAATCTCCCCGTGGAGCGGCTTATCCGAGACGCAGAGCAGCGTGCCATAGGGGACTCGCAACCGGAAGCCTTGCGCGGCGATCGTGCCGCTTTCCATGTCGACGGCGATGGCGCGGGACAGGTTGATGCGCTTTCGTTCCTGGGTAAAGCGCAATTCCCAGTTGCGGTCGTCATTCGTGACGACGGTGCCCGTGCGCAGCCGTTGCTTCAGCGCGTCGCCGCTATGCCCGGTGACAGATGCCGCAGCCTCCTGCAGAGCCACCTGCACTTCGGCAAGGGCGGGGATCGGCACGCTCGGCGGAATCACTTGGTCAAGGATGTGATCCTGGCGAAGATAGGCGTGGGCGAGCACATAGTCCCCAATGGATTGGGAGTCGCGAAGTCCGGCGCAATGGCCGATCATAAGCCAGCAATTGGGGCGGATGACGGCCAAGTGGTCGGTGATGTTCTTCGCGTTCGACGGACCGACCCCGATATTGATGAGCGTTACCCCGGAGCCGCCGCCGCTCGTCAAATGGTAGGCCGGCATCTGGTAGCGATGCCATTGGGAGCCTCTTAAGAGCGCTTCCGCCTCGTCCGGCGAATGCTCCCGGCCAACAATGACGTCGCCCGGCAGCACGAGCCTGTCGAATCCGCCCTTGCGCTGAAGCTGCTCTCGTCCCCAGCGCAGGAACTGATCGACATAGCGGTGATAGTTGGTGAGCAGGATCCAGCGCTGCGCATGGCGCCAGTCGCTTCCCGTATAATGGACAAGCCTGCGCAGCGAAAAATCGGTGCGCACCGCGTCGAAGAGCGCGAGCGGACGCGGTTCGCCGCGTTTGCGCTCGAACAGCCCGTCCGCGACCTCGTCGCCGACCGCAGACAGGCGCGGGGTCGGGAAATGGCGCGCAAGCTCGCTCGCAGAAACATTAGCGCCCGTAATCTCCTCAGCGCGCTCGACGACGTAAGGGTAGGGGATTTCCTGATCGCTCACCCCGACCTCGATCTCGGCTCCATACTCGGTCGCAAGCGGCTCAAGCTGTTCAAGAAGATAGCTGCGGAAAACAGCCGGATGGGTCACCGTCGTCTCGTAGACGCCTTGGACGTGGAGCCTGGCAAAAGCGCGCAGGCTCGGCGAGCGGGGCAGCTTTTCGTTGCGGTAAATAAGCCGGAGGAAAGGATAATGGAACTTGGCGCGCGTCTCGGGCGAAGGCGGAGCGCCCGTGCTGAGATAGGCGTCAAGCGCCTCCGCCAGCGCCGAAGCGGCTTTCGCGTACAGCTCTTCGAGCCGGTCAACGGCGGCGACAGGCGTAAAACGCTTCACGGTGTTGGGCTTTGCCATGACATGCCAATCGCGATTGAAAAGGAGAGAGCCGCAGAGGAAGGGCTTAGGACGTGAGGGCCAATCTATTCCTATTCTGATGACGATCAAATGGCGGCCGCTGAGCGTGGATCGGCTGGCCAGCCCGAAGGAGGCCCTTGGCAAGGGAAAATTTGCTAAATTGGGTTCGTTTGGCAAAAAGGCTCATATTTCTATATAAGTAATTATCCGGAACAAGAATATTAACGCATCAAGGGTATAGTAATAATTGGGCTCGCTTTGTGCCCCATTTCCGTCCTGTATACGTATCGCGTTCAAGCCGGGTGTGCGAGCTGCAGGAGGCCACGCAAGAGGCGTTTTCATGGCTAGTGAACGGCAGATCGCGGCAAACCGTCTTAACGCCCGGCTCAGTACTGGGCCCAAATCGGCAGAAGGCAAAGCGCTGAGCAGCCGAAACGCAGTGGTTCATGGGCTAAGGGCCTATGGCGGCCTTCTTGCCGGCGAATGCCCTGAAGAGTTCACCGCAATGCGCGCGAGCATTTTCGGGGAACTCGCGCCGGGAAGTCCGCTCGAGAGTGAGTTGGCTGACCGGATCGTCAGTCTTCTCTGGCGATTGCGGCGCATTCCAGCCTTCGAAGTGGCGATGCTCGCCTGGGTGCAGGCGCGCGAGAGAAGCCAGAACAGCTATAGTATCGGCAATCCCAGACTTGCCGGAGACCCCGGCGCTGCCCTGGCGGCTGACTTTAAAGACATCCAGCTGGTTTTGGGGCGTTCGCTCGATGCCTTCCTTGCAAAGGGCCTTGCCGACAAGCTCGGCCGCTATGAGACAACCTTGCAGCGCCAGTTATCGGCGCTGCTCAGTGAATTGCGGCTGATGCAGGCGCTCAGGAGAGAGAATGTTCAAAGCCGGGCTGGCTTGCACGCGCTTGACTAGAAGGCAAGCCACTAGCACGCCCCGCGGGAAGTCCTGACCCACATGCTGCGGGCGCTCAAGCTAACTTGCCGTCGATAAGCTGTGCTAGTTCCAATAAGTTGCCACTCTATTGATACTGTCGAGAAAAGACAGTTCACAACTTATCGGCGTTATTCGCTCAGTGATAGTAACCGACGCCGCAAACATGGTCGTCGATCTGGGTCACATAGGATGTCTTGCGGACCGGGTCATTGCTCCAATTTTCGAGCCCGCCCCATAGGGTAGGCTCACCATAAGCGCCATCGCCGCTGACCGGCGGCTCTGGCCACCAGTAGGTGACCTCGGCAAACATGCCGGGCTTCGCCTCTTGCAGTATCTCCAGCCCGAACGCTTTGCCGTCTTTGTCCTTAAGCAGGCGGGCGTCCTTGCCGATCATCTTGGGGTTGGGATGGGCATCCAGCTTTCCGTCCGGGCCGAAGCAGAACACATACAGGTTGCGCTGACTGAAGCCTTTCGTGCCATGGGTGAATGCTGTCAACGCTTTCTGCTTGTCCGCGCGTAAGGCTTCAACGGCGCGTTCAAGCATCGCCCTGGCCTCGGCGGGGGAGCCCCCCTCGGGTGTTTGGGCTTGCGCGAGCGCCGGTCCGCAAACGGCTGCGGCGCAGGCCATTCCGGCCAACATGGTAATGAACTTTCGACGACTCATGGCTACTCCTCCCAGGCGTGTTCCTGAGCAACCACCCCCGCCTTGGACGGATCACCTTAGTTAGAGGGTACTCGCGGCGGCCACGGTCATCAACCGGTAGATATAGCGCAGATGGCGCCATTTCCGCTGGCTTATCGGCGGATATGAGGGAGTCGCGAAAATTTGATATTTAGCGCAGGCTTTCTCTGCGCGATGATCGCCACGAACATCGGCATGCCTATTAATCGCGACAACATTAACCGTGTCGCTCCTCGTAATCGAAAGCCCTAGTGCGCGGCTCCTTATGTCACCGCAAAAGGCTCGCCCCAGCGGACTATTGAAGCATGCGTTTAAGGTATTCCGCAGCCTCAAGCAGGTTCTCGACATGGACCTCCGGTCCGGCGTCCAACCTTTCATCAATCTGGTGAAAGCGGTTCACATGGATAACTCGAAAGCCGAAGGTTGCAGCGCCAGCGCAATCCCATCCATTCGCAGAAACAAAGGCGATTTCATCGGGCTCGGCCCCAAAGGCATTGCAGGCAAGCCTATAGACCTCCGGGCTTGGCTTGTAGATGCGGACAGTGTCGACCGAGAGAATGTAGTCTAGGGATGCGCTGAGGTTCGCTGACGTCACGGCGGCGGCGAGCATGGAGGGCGAACCGTTGGACAGGATGCCGGTTCGAGCGCCAGCGGCCTTCAGAGCCATGACGCACGGCGCCGCATCGGGATAGGCGGCAAGCGATGTGTACAGAGTAAGGAGCTTATCGCGAACCGGAGCGTCCGCCAGGCCGTTCGCCTCAAGCACGTAATCGAGTGCGTCGGCTGTAACCTGTGAGAAGTCGGCGAACCGGCCCATGAGGCTTCGAAGCCAAGTGTATTCGAGCTGCTTGGCCCGCCATTGCGCCGAGATGGCGGCGCTCTTCTCGCCAAGCTCGGCTGCCAAGGCGGTCGCCGGGGCGTGGAAGTCGAACAGCGTTCCGTATGCGTCGAAGATACAGGCTTTTACCGGTCGAGACTTTGTCATGCTCGCGTTTCCTTAGTTTATTCAGGCAGTTACCCAAAGAAGCCTCGTAGCCGCCCCTTATCATCCAAACGATCGCTCCAAAAGACAGCGATGTTTTGTTCGAAGCATTTCAGATTTCTCGTCGAAATATCGGCACGAGTGGCTCTTTCCGGCGGGTTGATATGCGTTGCGTTAATACTTGCCATGCTTCCTCAGACATCCCCTTTTATAAAAACTGTCTTGCGCTTTTACCAATTTTAGGTTTGGATTGTAAGAAAAGGATAACGTATTATGCGTTTGGTCTTTGGGAGGACTGAAGAGCGGCGGGCTACCCGCATGCATCAGATGATGGATCTTCTTCATGTCGATGTTCTCGCCCTCAGTCGCTTAAGAAGTGGTGACGCCTACGCCGAGGCCCGTTCGAGGTGCCTCCGGTGTGATGATAGCAGCATCTGCCTGCTTTGGCTTGACAAGGGTAGCCCCGACGCGGGGCCTGATTTTTGCCCTAACCTCGAGTTTTTCAGCGCCTGCAATATTCAGGCGCTGCGGCCCGTTGCGGCGCGGCGTACACCCCCACGGCCCTGTTGGCGCAGAGCCAAAGCCAAGGGCCGGATTTGAGGGAGCGCGCCCTGCTCGCAAAGCGGGGTGTTCAGCGCAGTTGCAAAGCCAAGAGGCTGTACTGTTCCCGGAGATGCTGAAGATAAAAGCTCGCCTCCTGCGCCATGTTGTAGCCGAAATTGTATGAGGCGATCCAATAGCTCATCAATGCGATATCGAGCAACGCAAAGATTGCGATAAGGCTGAGAGGCAGGCGATTTGTTATTGGAACTTCACTGACTTCGGCCTTTCCATTTACGGCCTTGAAAAATCCCCGAATGATCAGCGCCGCATAAATCGAGAGGAGCGCCCCGAACAGGATGATCATCCAGGCAATTTCCTCTTTTATCCCAATGAAGAGGAAAAACAGGAACGGGAAGATGAACAACAGGGTGATCAGGACCACACGAAACAGAAGCTTGAGCTTCCTATAGAAAATTCGGAGGCCCCTGAGCGCTTCCCCGAACCCGGTGATGGCTGTTTCCAACGCGGAATTGAGGGCGGCAATGATCAGATCGATCGGGTTGTCCCACATCCTGTTTCAACAACCGCACGGCATCGGGCGAGGGCGGGGCAGCTCTCTTCTGACAGTCCAGGGATAGGGATGGGGATAATAGGCTGGCGCCGGCCTTGCTGGCGGCCCCCAACTCCGGTAGTAGGGCGCAGGTTGGCCGTAATTATACCCGCTGCGATACCGGAAAGGCCGTGCATCCTGCAGAAGCCAACAGGCGAACATGCCCAGCAAAATGCCCACAATCAAATAGAACGCACTCATCGCTAACCTCTGGTTGATCTGGACCAGCATGAGGTTAACGCTTGGCGCGAGAAAAAGTTGTCGATGAGGGCGGCAAACAGAGGTGGAATGGCGTGGAAGCTTGGAAGAAGTTAGGCTCCAGCTTGTTACAGGCGTGTTCCTTTGGCCGGAACACACCCTTGAGCCGCGCTTGTTCCGATGCTGAAATCAGCCGCGGTTCAGTTTATGGAACGCTTC
Source organism: uncultured Alphaproteobacteria bacterium (assembly GCA_963819665.1). Lineage (GTDB taxonomy): Bacteria > Pseudomonadota > Alphaproteobacteria > Rhizobiales > Rhodomicrobiaceae > Rhodomicrobium. The sequence goes on along the minus strand of CAWFXN010000020.1, from coordinate 53,897 downwards.
TCCGAGCAGGCCGCAAAGCTCTTGCGTATGCTTGGCGTAAGCCTGCATCCGGTCTTGAGCAAACTGCGTTTGAATGAGCAAAATCTCTTGGGAGGTCTGTGCGTTGCAGATCTTTCCCGCGAAGGAGAAAGCCGACTTGGCATTGTCCTTGGCGAAGTCCATGGCGCGGTCCTGAACGTCCTTGAAGCCGCTGGTCATGGGACTTGAAGGCGCCGCGCCCATCCATGAGTTCATAGTCTGGGCCACGAAATTCGTAAGCTGTTCATAAGCAGCATGGGCCTGCTTCATGTTCTGATCGGCCATATCGCGTATGGGCTGCGGGATTTCGAATGGATTATCCGACATTGTTCCTCCCTGGTGCTAAGTCTTATGGAGCAAGTGTAACCGTCTCGTGAGACATTGAGAAGACGGCGATCTGCAGCGCCCACGCTGGAGCAGAAGCGCGATGTGCCCGTGCGCAGCGGGCGATTATCGCGAAAATGTCTGCCAACAGGGAACGAGTTAGGCTTTCGCTTGTTGCGGCAATATTGTTCTTAGGCAGGACAGCTCTACAGACTTTTAGCCGCGCCCTCCCTCGGCGCGGCCTTTTTTGTCGGGGATCAGCGGCGATCGTCGCGGGCGCGATAGGCCATGGCCCTGCGCAGCTGTTCGATCGCAGCTCTTGAATCTCGAATGGCGGCGGCTTTGTGGCCGCCGAAATCGTGCGGCGCCGCTTCCAGATATGCGATCGCGTCCTCGAGTTCGCGAATGGCTTTGGCGATGCGCGGATGATGCTCCATCTCGCTGTGAACAGTTTGGGCTGCGGCAAACGAGACAGGTAAGGCAAGCAGACAGGCGACTCCACATGCAAAAACGACTTTACGCATTCTGATCTCCCTTGGAACAATGGGGATCGAGCCGTAGCAGCGAGATCGAGGAAAGACAAGCCCGGGGGTGGTTTGCTCCGCCACAAGCTATGTAGCGAATACGGGATCACCGCGACTGCCCCAGTTGCATCCGGTTGGCCCGGTGGCGACTAGGAAGAGAGGCTGTCTAGAGAACCTGATACACCGCGGGCGCGCGTGGAGATCCGGGACGCGTGTTGACGATAAGGCGCTTTTTCTCAAGTGATCCAAGGACCGAGTGAAGCGAACCGAGCGGAATTTGCGCGGCCTCGGCGAGGGTGGCGGCTTTCGCCTCGACCTGCTTATTCTCGTCCATCTTTGCCCGAAGCGCATTCAGAACCGCGTTCTGGCGAGCGCTGAGGTCGGGCGCCGCCTCGGTGGACTCCGCCTTCTTTTCCTTGGGGGCTCTTAGGGGCTGCGGGCGCCTCCGGCTCTGAGAGCCTCACCACTGGCTCAGGATTTTCTGATCCTCAGTCAGTTTTGCGTATTGATGCGCCCTTGCGGCATCATAGAATGTCGCCACGACCTCCAACAGACGGGGGTTGGCTGGATCGACTTTTACGACAGCTGAACTGCCATCCTCAAGAGCAACGACCTTCAGCGTTTCGCTATTACTTGTCAAAGTTCTTTCCTTTCCATGGACATCGCGCGGCGGCGCTGATCCCGACTGAGCAGTCCTTGGAGCAAAAACGCGCAATCTGTATGGAGTGATAACGGTTTGTGGAAAGTCAGCGCTATGGCTGGCTTTTCCGCGCCCGGCAGGGCAGCTATCAGAAAGAGCTTTAAGCGGCGTTTGTCAATACGGTATAGCGGAGAAAACCACGTTCTAAAGCTTGAGGGATATGAGACATTCGGCGAGTAGCGGGGACTGTGAGGCCAGAAAATCTGGAAAACTGATCTTGCAGTCAGTCCGCGGGTCGTAGGAGCGATAGATGCAGGCGGGCAGAAGAACTATCGCAGGAATGGCCGCGTTTCTATTGCTGATTGCGTGCCTTGGTGGCTTATGGCGCGCGCTCGTGGCGAATACGGAAATGCGCCTGACGGGCGAGACGCTTTCGAACTATGCGCGAAATCATCCCCCAAAGCCCTGGCGCGGCTTCGAAATCGCTATTTTGAATGTTGCGGTTAAAGGTGAGGTCCACATCAAAGCCCACCTGTCCGGATACCTGATCCATACGCCGGTCGAAATCAGCGCCGCCCCTGAGTATGACGCGAACGCCCGCGCGATATTCCTCCATGTGTCCAGGACTGAGTTGCCGCGAGATGCGGCGCGCCCGATGCTCAGCCGGTTCAACGCGATGCTGAACCCGCTTGCCACCTATATCGCCCGAAACCTGGCGGACATTATTCCCGCGAAGAGGATCAAGGCGGAAACACCGCGCGGGGCGCTCTTTCTGGCGACGGTGAGATCAGTGCGCGTGGACGGCGATGTTGTCGTGGTCGCGCTTCATGGCTACCGGCTTGCGGCCGCGACCTTGATCCTCATGCTCTGTACGCTTCTGTCCGCCGCCTGGTTTTTCTCCCTTTGGCGTCGCGGAAGGACCTAACTCGCTGCAAAGACACGCTCGAAAATAACGTCCACATTTTTCAAGTGATGGCGCGTATCGAAAAGCGCGTCGAGTTCCCCAGGTGAGAGCTTTGAGGAGACCTCCGCGTCGGCCTTCAGGAAACTGAGGAAGGAGCCTTCGCCGCCAAACGCGCGCATGGCGTTGCGCTGGACGAGGCGATAGGCGTCCTCGCGGCTGACGCCTTTCTGCGTCAGCGCGAGCAGCACCTGCTGCGAATGGACGAGGCCGCCGCCGCGCTCCAGATTTGCCCGCATTTTTTCGGGATAGACCACGAGCTTGTCGATGACGCCCGCAAGCCGGGCCAGCGCGAAATCGAGGGTGACGGTTGCGTCCGGCCCGATCATGCGCTCGACCGAGGAATGCGAGATATCGCGCTCGTGCCAGAGCGCGACATTTTCCATCGCGGGCACGGCGTAGCCGCGCACGAGCCGGGCAAGGCCGGTCAGGTTCTCGGTCAGGACCGGATTGCGCTTGTGCGGCATGGCCGATGAGCCCTTCTGCCCCACCGAGAAGAACTCCTCCGCCTCGCCCACTTCGGTGCGCTGCAGATGGCGGATCTCGGTCGCCAGCCGCTCGACGGACGAAGCGATCACGCCGAGCGTGGCAAAGAACATGGCGTGCCGATCGCGCGGGATGATTTGCGTTGAAACGGGCTCAGGCTCGAGGCCGAGCTTTTGGGCGACGTAAGCCTCCACGCGCGGATCGAGATGGGCGAACGTGCCGACCGCGCCGGAAATCGCACACGTGCCGACATCCTCCTTCGCGCGCAGAAGCCGCTCTTTCGCGCGGGAGAACTCGGCATAGGCCAGCGCAAGCTTCAATCCGAAGGTCGTCGGCTCGGCGTGGATGCCGTGGCTGCGGCCCACCGTGACTGTGTATTTGTGCTCCATCGCGCGCCGCTTCAGCGCTTCGAGGAGCCTGTCGAGATCGGCAAGCAGAATGTCCGCCGCGCGTGTGAGCTGGACCGCAAGGCAGGTGTCGAGCACATCGGATGAGGTCATGCCCTGATGCATAAACCGCGCTTCCGGCCCGACATGCTCGGATACGCTCGTCAGAAAGGCGATCACATCGTGCTTCACTTCGCGCTCGATCTCGTCAATGCGCTGGATGTCGAACGCGCCGCGCTCGCGCAAGGCCTTCGAAGTTCCGGTCGGGATTTGCCCGAGCTGCTCCATGACCTCGGCGGCGAGCGTTTCGATCTCCAGCCAGATCTCGTATCTTGTGCGGTCTGACCAGATCGCCGCCATTTGCGGCCGGGAGTAACGGGGGATCATGGGATGCTCTTTATGCTGCGGCAGCCGCCACATAGGGCGCGATGCTCAAATTGTGGGATTGGAGAAGGGCCGACAGTGGCGCGGACGCTGTGCGGCCGGATGTGAATTTGATGAGGCCGCCGCCGCGCTTTGCGCCAACGCCGACAACGTGCCCTCGTTCCGCGAGCACATTGGCGATGCGGCGCGCGATCGCCGGAGCGGGGTCGAGCCAGATCACGGGCCACGGCGCCAGCGCATCCAGCTTGTCGAGCAGCAGCGGATAATGCGTGCAGCCCAGCACCACCACATCCGTCTTGGCGCCGCCATCTTCGACAAAGCAGGGGGCGATCTCGCTCGCGATGGCGCTCTCTTCAACAGCGCAGCCGCCGGCGCTCATCTCGGCGAGTTCCGCGAGCTTGAGGCGCGCCCACGAGGTTGAAGCGCGTCCCGGCTCCGAACTGCGCGATCAGCTCGCGTGTATATTCGCGCGCGACCGTGCCCGGCGTTGCGAGCACCGAGACAAGCCCGCTCTTGGTGAGAGCGGCCGCAGGCTTGATGGCGGGAACCGTGCCGACAATCGGAGTGGGAAACGCTTTCCGAAGAGCCTTGAGCGCGACGGTGGAAGCTGTATTGCAGGCAAGCACAATGCAATCGGGCTTGAAGTCCTTGACCTCCTTTTGAACGAGTCCCACAAGCCGGGAGGAGAGGACGCTCGCGCTTTTCGAGCCGTAGGGAAAGCACGCATCGTCGGCGATGAAAAGAACGGTCGCTTCCGGGACGGCTTGGCGGGCGGCGCGAAGAACGGTGAGACCGCCTAGCCCTGAGTCGATGAAAAGAAGCTGCGGTGTCCGTCCCATGCTGCTCATGCCGCCCATGTCTCGTTAGCCGGATCGTCGCGATTTATACCGGATTCAGGGGCTTCCGAAAAGCTTGCGGTAGGCAGGCGCGCCATTCGGCAGGAATCCGCTCGCCTCATACACGCCCCGCGCAATGGCGCGCGTCAGGCAGTTCGCGGCCGCCGCGCCGATCCAGGGAAGAGCCATTTGTGGGTCTTTGAGAAGCGTTTTCCCGGTCGCCACGCTGAACACGATGTCCCCGTCGAAGGAAGAGAAAACCGGGAAGATCGCGCGCGCCATGCCTGCGCCCGCCATGGTCGCGAGACGCTTGCATTGCTGGTGCGAGAGGGCCGCGTCGGTCGCCACAACGCAAAGCGTTGTGTTTGTTCGCTCCGGCGCCGCAAACTTGAAGGAAGGACGCGATGTGTGCGCGGGCCAAGGATGCGGAGAGCCGAGCCCGCCGAATTCGGCTCCCTGCTCGAACGGAGCCGCCCAGAAATGAGGGGTGTCGGCTACGGTCACGGAACCGACCGCGTTCACGGCTGAAAGCGCCCCGACCATGACATCTGCGCCGTCAACGCTGGCCAGTCCAGGAACCGCCGCCGATGCGCTGCCGAGCCCGCCGCGGATACGCAGGCCTTCGCCAGCCGATACGGTCGCGCCAAGGCCCGCTCCTGCCGAACCGAGCGCAAAATCCTTCTCGGCTGAGGCGACCGCCAGAAAGCCTAGCTCCTGATAAGGCGAGCGGCGCCCCCAGACCTTGTCGCCGCCATTGATGAGATCGAAGAGTATGGCCTGCGGGACGATCGGTATACGGACGGGCCCAACGGAAAACCCACGCTCCGCCTCCCGCAAGTAGGCCTGCACCCCGGAAGCGGCGTCGAGGCCGAAGGCGGAGCCACCGGACAGCACGATCGCATCCGCGACTCCCACCGATCCTTCAAGGTTTACGGCGTCGAGTTCTCGCGTTCCCGGTCCGCCGCCGAATATCGAGGCCGCGGTGACGACGGCGCTCTCCGCGAGCACAACGGTGACGCCCGAAGCCAGCTTTTCGTCGTGAGCATGGCCGACGCTAAGGCCGGTAACGTCCGTGATGAGATTACGCTGATAGGTTTTCACAAGAGTCCTTGCCTTCTCGCGCCTTGACCCCCCTCATCCTGTCCTTCTCCCGCAAGGCGAGAAGGAACGGCGTTGCAGGAGGCCCCAGCCTGCTCCCATCTCCCCTGCGCGGGAGAGGGCTGGGGTGAGGGGGCTTCGCGTCTTCATGGCTTTGAAAGGCTGCAGCTATTGGATCTGCTCGTAGCTCTTCTTGCCCCAGCGATAGAAGACGTAGGGTGGAAGGTTCGGATCGCCCTTGGCGTCGAACCTGAACTTTCCGAGCGCGGTATCGAACTCGGTGTTATTCAGAGCATCCACCACTTTCGCTCCATCCACTGAGTGAGCCTTTTCCGCCGCCTGCGCCCAGGCCTGAACGGCGGCGTAAGCGTAAACCACATAGCCCTCGGGGTTGACGCCTTTCTTCTCAAGGGCGGCGACCACCTCTTTCGCGGCCGGATTCTTCCGGGGGTCGGGCGAAAAGGTCATCATCGTGCCTTCCACATCGTCGCCCGCGATGGCGCCGAGTTCGCTCGATACAAGCGCATCTCCGCCGACGAGAATTGTCTTCATGCCCTGGGCGCGCATTTGCCGGATGATGAGCCCAGCCTCGGTATGGTAGCCGCCAAGGAAGACCACATCGACCCCGTTCTGCTTCAGCCTTGAAACGATCGCGGTATAATCCTTCTCGCCCGGCGTGATCGCCTCGAAGAACACCTCCTGCTTCCCGGCGGCGTTCATGGCCTTCTTCATTTGGTCGGCGAGTCCCTGCCCATAAGCGGTCTTGTCGTGAAGGATCGCGATCTTTTTGTCCTTGAACGCCTTGGCGAGGTACGCGCCGGCCGCGCCGCCCTGCTGGTCGTCGCGCCCGCAAACACGATAGGAATAGGGGCCGGGGCGCTTGTCGGTGTAGTCCGGGTTCGTCGAACCCGGCGAAATCTGAACGACGCCCTGCTCGTTATAGACCGATGAGGCCGGGATCGAAGAACTCGAGCAGAAATGGCCGGCCACCAGAACCGCGCCTGATGCGGAAAGCTGTTCCGCCACCGCGCGGGCCTGCTTTGGATCGCACTGATCGTCGCCTGTGATCAGCTTCAGCGGTTTGCCGAGAACGCCTCCTTTGGCGTTGATGTCGGCGACCGCCGCGCTGGCCCCGGCGAGGAACTGCGCCCCAAATGTGGCCTCCTTGCCGGTCATGGGGCCTGCGACCGCGACGGTGATGTCAGACTCGGCGAACGCCTGTGAGGGCAGCCCGAGGCCGGCCGAGAGGAGAGCTAAACCTGCTAGAATTCCTCGCATTATTATTCTCATTGCTGATTAAGTGTTCCTGGGCGAAGTGGCTGTCCCCTGAGATTGCGGCGGCATGGTGGCGGAATTCGCGCAATCGCCAGCTGAGCGGACTCGTTCGAACAGTCAGCCAGCTATATTGCCTGCTCATTTGCATTGTTCGCTGGCGTTTGAAGCCCAATGCCGCAAAAATAAGCAGGAACGCCGTATCCACCAAGTAATAATGCAGCGAAAAAAGGCTGCCCTGCGCTTCGCGCCAGCTTTCGAAGGCCGCGCCCGCGAACAGGCCCCAATGGAGAAATCGCACAGCCGCCGCCAGTCCCAACACTTGGACCACGGCCTGCCAGAAGGGATTCCAGCCTTTCGCCGCCGCGCGGCCGATCATATAGGCCGCGCCGCCGCCCGCGATAACGGTAATGAAAAGGAACGCCCAGAGGGACTTCTCGTAAATCACGCCCATCGCAGGCTCCCCGCAGCTTCCTCAGACATGAGCGCCGCCTTCCAGATACGCGGCCTTGATTTCTTCACGCCTCAGAAGATCGGCCGCATTCCCGGACAAGGTGATCTTTCCGTTCACCATGACATAGCCACGATGGGCGAGTTTTAGCGCGTGAAAGGCGTTCTGTTCGACCAGAAAGACCGTCAGTCCGCGCTTTGCGTTCAGATCGCGGATCACGCTGAATATCTGCCTGACGATCAGCGGCGCAAGGCCAAGCGACGGCTCGTCGAGAAGAAGAAGCTTCGGCCGCCCCATAAGGGCGCGCGCGATGGCCAGCATCTGCTGTTCGCCGCCGGAGAGCGTGCCGCCGCGCTGAGCCTGCCGGCTTTTCAAAATGGGGAACAGCTCGAAAACCATGGCGAGGTCGTCCTGCAACGCTGCGCCGTCCTGCGGGGCAAGCAGCGCGCCCATGAGCAGGTTTTCGTACACCGTCATGCGCGGGAAGATACGGCGGCCCTCGGGCGATTGCGCGATGGACAACCGCATGATTTCATGAGTGGACAGCTTCGTGATGTTGCGGCCATCGAAGACGATCTGGCCGCTTCGCGCGCGCGGCTCTCCGCAGACCGTCATCATCAGCGTGGTCTTGCCCGCGCCGTTGGAGCCGATCAGCGTGACGATCTCACCCTCATAGACATCGAGATCCACGCCTTTGAGAGCGCGAATGTTGCCGTAATAGGTTTCGACGCCGCGAATTGAGAGAAGCGGCCTCATAGCTCGGCCTCCGCCTCTTCGACCTCATCGTCCTCGACGCCGAGATAGGCGGCGATCACCTTCGGGTCGGACCTGATCTCGTCGGGCGCGCCCTCCGCGATCTTGCGGCCGTAATCGAGCACAATGATGCGGTCGGAGATGCCCATCACCACGCCCATGTCGTGCTCGATAAGAAGGATCGACAGCGCATGGTCTTCGCGAATTTTCAGCAGCAAATCGTTCAACGCGCCGGATTCGCGAGGATTGAGGCCCGCCGCGGGCTCATCGAGGCACAACAGAACCGGCGCCGTACACATGGCGCGCGCAATTTCCAGCCGCCTTTGCGCGCCATAGGGAAGATCGCCCGCGGGATCGTTGGCGCGGTCCAGAAGGCCGATCTCGCGAAGCCAGGCGGCCGCGCGCTCGATTGCTTCCTCCTCGGCGCGCTTATAGCTCCCGAGGCCGAGAAGACCGCCAAGAGTGTAGCCCGAGGCTGCGTTCAAGACATTATGCTGAGCCACGAGCAGGTTTTCGAGAACCGTCATCCCGGCGAAGAGCCGAATGTTCTGGAAGGTACGGGCCACGCGCGCCGTTCGTGCGATCTCGAAGCCGGGCATCCGCTCCAGGAGAAAGACCGCGCCACCGGGCGCGGCGCCCCATTGTTTTCCCTTCAGCGTGACGTCGGGCAGAGCCTCAAACGCCGCGCTGCTTCCATGCGCGAGCGCGATGCGTCCCTCGGTGGGCTTATAGAACCCCGTGATGCAGTTGAAGACCGTGGTCTTGCCCGCGCCGTTCGGGCCGATGATGGCGGTGATGTCGCCGCGCCGCGCCGAGAACGAGAGGCCGTCAATGGCGACGAGCCCGCCGAAGCGCATGGTGAGACGCTCCACGCGGAGGATTTCGTCCCTTTCAGCGGGCGGCCGCACGCTCATGAGCTGCGCCCTTCTTTGACGAAGCTGGAGGATATGCTGCGGGCCTCATGCAGAAAGGCGGACGGCGTGCGCCCCGCCAGGAGCCCATGCCGCCGCCAGACCATGACGAGCACCATGGACAAGCCAAAAATCAGCATGCGGTAATCTTGCAGCTCGCGGAAGCGCTCCAGGCCGCCAACCAGAACCACCGCCGCGATCACGACGCCGAGCTGGCTGCCCAGGCCGCCAAGCACGACAATGGCGAGAACCATTGCGGATTCCATGAATGTGAATGATTCGGGGCTGATGAAACCTTGCCGCGCGGCGAAGAACGCCCCCGCGAAGCCTCCGAACATGCTCCCGATGGCGAACGCGGTGAGCTTCGTGATGACCGTGTTGATGCCGACCGAGCGGCAGGCGATTTCATCTTCGCGCAAGGCTTCCCACGCCCGCCCGATGGGCAGGCGGCGCAGGCGCAGCGTCATAAAGTTGGTGAGGAGCGCGAGGGCGAGGATGACGTAATAAAGGAAGATGATGCGATAGACGGGACTGAAGTCCAGGCCGAAAACCCCATGAAAGCTGGGGTTCCCGGTCTTGTCGAAAGAGAGACCGAAGAAGGTCGGCTTCGGGATGCGGTTGATGCCGTTGGGGCCGCCTGTCAGGCTTTGCCAGTTTAGGAGAACAATGCGGATGATCTCGCCGAAGGCCAGCGTAACGATGGCGAGGTAGTCGCCTCGCAGGCGAAGCACGGGAAAGGCTAGCGTCACGCCAAAAAGCGCCGCAAGCATGCCCGCAAGCGGGAGGCACACCCAGAACGACCAGCCGAACTCAGTCGCGATCAGGGCATAGGTGTAGGCCCCGACCGCGTAAAAGGCCACATAACCAAGATTGAGCAATCCCGCCAGCCCCACGACTACGTTCAGGCCCCAGCCCAGCATGATGTAAATGAGGATCTGGGTTGCGGTGTCGATTGTGTAGCGCTGGGTGGCGCCCGTGACGAGGAGGGGCAGGGCGATTGCTATGATGAGGAGCGCGACGGGAAATTCACTCCCGAAATCCGTGGTGAGACGCGCGGCGAACCCGGCTTCCTCGGTTTGCCGGGCGATAACGACGCGCGCCAGCCGGATCAAGATCATCGCCGCGACAATGACGAACGCAGCCATGCATGCAAAAGTCAGAAGGTCGGCGATCGAGCCGAGCCACCAGAACGAGCCGGCCGCCCACGCAATCAGATCCGAACGCAGCGCAGGAAAGAAGTAGAGGACGAAGCCAAGGACAAGGCCCAGTCCCGCGGCGACGCGCAGGATCGGAATGGCCGCTGGCGCCAGGGATGCGACGGTCTCGCCATCGGCAAGCCGCCGCCAAATAAGAAGGTCGAAAGCGAGGCGGACGCCCGCGATGGCGCCTGAGAGCGCGAGGGCTTTGCCGAAGTGCGTCGTGATTTCAAGGACATTGTTCACGGTGTCGGTGCGGAGCCCGACGAGCGGTCCGAACAGGGCAAGCGCGATCAGAAACGTGACGGCGGCATCCCGCAAGGCATCGGCCGGGAACCACACCGAAAGGCGGTGCACGGCGGACGCCGCTTCGGGCTTGGCCGCATCCGTCATCCTCACACCTTCTCCACTTCGGGCCGTCCGAGCAGGCCGGACGGCATGAAGATCAGAACGATAGCGAGGATCGAGAATGCAGCCACATCCTTATATTGCGCCGTGAAGTAGCCCGCCCAGAAAACCTCGATCAGCCCGATGGCAAGGCCGCCCAGCATGGCGCCCGGAAGCGAGCCGATGCCGCCCAGAACGGCCGCGGTGAACGCCTTGATGCCCGCGACGAAGCCGACGAAGAAGTCGATCACGCCGTAATAGACCAGGAACATCAGGCCCGCGACGGCGGCCAGCGCCGCGCCGAGCACAAAGGTCAGCGAGATCGTCCGGTCCACATTCACGCCGCAGAGCGCCGCCATTTTGCGATCCTGCTCGCAGGCCCGCTGAGCGCGTCCCAGGGCCGTGCGGCTGATGATCAGCGAGAAGACTGCCATAAGAACCACGGTCGTCGCGATAATGAGAATTTGGACGTAGCTTAAATTGACCGAAAAGCCATCGTTTTCAGCCAGGGTAAAGCCGCCGCGAATCAACGGCGGCAGGGGTTTCGAACGCGCGCCCTGCGCCATCTGCACGAAATTTTGCAGCGTAATCGACATGCCGATAGCGGTGATGAGCGGCGCGAGCCGGAAGGAAGACCGGAGCGGGCGGTAGGCGACGCGTTCGATGCTCCAGCCCCAGACGGCGGTCAGGATCATGGAGAGGATCAGCGCCACGAAGAGCGCGAGCGGCACCGAACTTATCGACACAGAGAAGAGCGATAGAATGGCGATCAAGGCGATGAAGGCGCCGATCATGAAAACTTCGCCATGCGCGAAGTTGATCATGCCGACGATCCCATAGACCATCGTATAGCCGATCGCGATCAGGCCGTAGATCGAGCCCAGCGTAAGGCCGTTGATAAGCTGCTGAGAGAAATATTCCATCGAAGGTCCCAAGACTGGCTTTGGGAACGACCCAATGCGCTCTCAGGATGTAGCGTACTCAATCGCGTTGCGACAATCTTTACTTCATCGATGGGATCGAAGTTGGGCAAAACCGGCGAATAACCCGGTTTCATTGTGTCTCACGGCGCGGTACGGCTATTCCCCCGCAGCGCGCCGCCATTCATGTGCTTCTTGCGAGACTTTCTGCTTGCTACGCCCGGCGTTCCGCCATCCAGAATCGCGAGAATTTCCCGCGCCCGGGCATCCCGCAAAGAATAGACCACATGGTGCCCTTGGCGCACCGCTGTAACGATTCCGTCGAGGCGAAGCCGCGCGAGATGCTGCGACGCCAGGCTCTGCCGCAGGCTGAGCCGCTCGCACAGGTCCATCACATTATGCGGCGTCTGATTGAGCAGCTTGAGGATTTTCAGCCGGTGCGGATTGGCGAGCGCCCTGAGCATGTTGGCGGCTTGCACCTCTTCCCGGATGTTTTCTGACGACCCATCCAAAACGTCTTCCCAGGCTCTTTCGAGCGCGCTCGCGCTTTCCATTGCGTCATCTCATGTGTCAGTCACACCGCTATTTTATACTGGCTTTGAACATGTTCGCTTTTAGATATTCGGACAAGCCGGGATCACAAAAATGCGAGGGGCCGCCGCCGCATGGGCGATGACGTATACGTCAATGCCCTCTTGTTAACGAGAAGAGGATGGGTTAATTTTGCAGGCGACGTCCGAGAACGATGAAATGACTCTGTCGATGCCTTTGGCGGCGGCGCCGTCGCATCGACGGTTAGCGCGCTCTAAACCTTTTTCTGCGAAAGCTTCGTGATAGCTGAACATTCGTTTGAGGGCCGACGGGCCCGCGCATTGAGATTTGAGACGGCGGTAATTACGTCCAAGACATTCGAGACCGCCTTCCAGGCGGCTCCGTGCGTGTATGCGGATTGCAACGCCGGCGCGGCCGGTTTGACCAGAAGGGGAAGCGGCCATGATTGGCTTAATATTCTTTGCACTGGCTTTTGCCGCGATGTTTGTGCTGGCCATGAGGCGCGAACCGCTCTCTATGTGGGCTTTGTGGGCTGCGGTAATCGCGTTCCTTGCTCAGTTCGGCGTATTCAGCGGTCACTTTCACGGCCCCAGCCTGTCGGCCATGAATTTGCTCGCGTTCGTTCCGGCAGCCGTGCTTGGCCTTTTATCGTTTCGGCCTATCCGGCGTGCGGTCGTCACGCGCCCGGCCTTCAAAACGGTTCAGCGAATTCTTCCGCCGGTTTCGAAAACCGAACAGGAAGCGCTTGACGCCGGGACGCAGGGCTTCGACGCGGAGCTTTTCTCCGGCCGGCCCAACTGGAGCAAGCTGCGCGCCGTCAATCCCATCGTCCTGACGCCTGAGGAGCAGAGCTTCCTCGACAACGAGGCCGAGGAACTGTGCAAAAAGCTGAACGACTGGGAAATCCGGCACAACCGCCACGGCATCCCCGAGGACATCCTGCAGTTCATCCGCGACAAGGGTTTTCTCGGCATGTTGATTTCCAAGGAGCATGGCGGGCTCGGTTTTTCGCCTCAGGCTCAATCCATGATCCTGGGCAAGATTTCTTCGCGGAACCCGGACGCCTCGATCGTGGTCATGGTGCCGAATTCGCTCGGTCCGGGCGAACTGATCGAACTTTTCGGCACGGACGAGCAAAAGAAGCGTTATCTGGAGCCGCTTGCGAAGGGCAAGGAGATCCCCTGTTTCGCTCTGACAAGCCCGGTTTCCGGCTCGGACGCCGCCGCGATGCGCGATGTGGGCACTGTTACAACGGGCACGCATGACGGCAAGGAAGTGCTCGGGATACGGCTGAATTTCGATAAGCGCTATATTACGCTTGCGCCCAAGGCCACCCTTGTCGGCCTCGCGTTCCATCTCTTGGACCCTGACAACAAGCTCGGGCGCGGCCAGGACATCGGCATCACGCTGGCGCTTATCCCCGCCAACCATCCGGGCATCGACATCGGGCGGCGGCATTTGCCTGCGGGGTCTTCATTCCCGAACGGTCCGGTGCGCGGCGAAAACGTTTTCATCCCGATCGACTGGGTTGTCGGCGGCCAGGACCGCGTCGGGCAAGGCTGGCGCATGCTGATGGCGTGCCTCGCGGCTGGCCGCGCGATTTCACTTCCCGCCGCATCCACGGCGGGCGTCAAGGCGATACTACGAAGCACGAGCGCCTATGCGCGCATTCGCAAGCAGTTCTCCATTCCAATCGGCCGCATGGAAGGCATTATCGAGCCTCTCGCGGAGATCGCGGAAACGGCCTATACGCTGGAAGCCGCGCGCGCCGTCACCGCGGCGATGGTCAGCCAGGGAGCGAAGCCCGCGGTCATTTCCGGCCTCATGAAATATCAGGCCACGGAAAGAATGCGCAAATCGCTGAACCACGCGCTCGACATCCACGGCGGCAAGGGCATCTGCGACGGTCCCCACAACTATTTGCAGGCGGCCTATCAGATTTCGCCCGTCAGCATAACGGTCGAGGGCGCGAACATTCTCACCCGCAGCCTCATCGTCTTCGCGCAAGGAGCCTTGAGGAGCCACCCCTATCTTTATTCGGAAATCAAGTCCGCTCAAAACCCCGACAAGAACGCGGGCTTCGAAGCGTTCGAGAAGGCTTTCGAGGGGCATTGCGCGTTCACAGTGTCGAACGTCTACAGCGCATTCTTCCATAATGTGACGGGCGGCATCTTCGCCAAATCCCCCATCAACGCGCCCGTCCCGCGTTACTACGCGCAGGCTGAGCGCGCTTCGACAAACTTCGCGGTCGTGGCCGATATGTGCGTCGCGCTTCTCGGCGCCGGCTTGAAGGTCCGGCAGCGCACGACGGGGCGCATGGCGGATGCGCTCAGCGAGCTCTATTTCATCTCTTGCCTTCTGAAGCGCTACGAGGATGACGGAGCGCTCGCGTCGGAGCGGCCCATCTTCGATTATGCGGTGCGGAAGGCCTTCCACAACTTCTATTCAGCTTTGCATGACGCGGTCGATAATTTCCCCGCCCGTTATGCGCGGCCCCTCCTCAAATTCTGGGTCTTTCCGCTCGGCAACACCGCCCGCAAGCCGAAGGACACGCTCGCCAAGTATGTCGTCGAGGCCGTGCTCGTTCCGGGCGAGTTCCGCGACCGGCTGACCCGCAATATTTTCGTCTCCCACGACGAGAACGATCCGCTCGGCCTGCTCGAAGTCGCTATGAAAAAGGTGATCGAGAGCGAGGAAGCCGACAAGAAGCTCGAGCGCGCCATCCGCAGCGGCCTTGTGAAGCGTTATCTCGGCAATGACTGGTTCAAGGAAGCGGTGGACAAACGCGTGTTGAGCCAGGCCGAGGCGGAGCTGCTTCGCGAGACGGAGAGGCTTGTGTCGCAGGTTATCGCCGTCGACGACTTCGATCCGGCCGCGCTTGAGCCGCATTACGCCGCCGAAAAGCCTTCAGCCAATAATATGGAAGGTCAAAAGGCGGCGGAGCAGCCTCTTGCAGAGGTTCGCGCCGCGGAGTGACAGCCCGCGAAGCAACGCATTTCATGACCGCTCTTTCGGCGGTCATTCAAGGACATATTGGAAGGAGCGGTCATGGCGGCCGATGTCGCGAACCTGAAGAATTGGCAGTTCCATATCGACTTTGAGCAGATCGCCTGGGCGATCCTCGATGTGAAAGGGCAGTCGCAGAACACGCTTGGGCGCGCAACCGTCGAAGAACTCGACACGATCCTGACCGCCGTGGCCGACGGCGTTCGCGACAAGCGCGTGCGCGGCCTGGTGGTGATGTCGGGCAAGGAAAAAAGCTTCGTCGCCGGAGCCGACATCAAGGAATTCGATAATCTCAAGACGGAGGCCGATGTCGTCGAGACGGTGCGCGCGGTGACGGGACTGTTCGACCGCGTGGAACGCATGACGGTCCCGGTCGTGGCCGCGATCCACGGCGTCTGTCTCGGAGGCGGCCTCGAATTCGCGCTCGCCTGTCACTATCGCATTTGCGACCGCGAGGACGTGACGCGGCTCGGGCTGCCTGAAGTGAAGCTTGGCATCATTCCCGGGCTCAACGGCGTCGCGCGCTGGCTCCGGCAATCCGGGCCGCTGAATTCGATCCCGCACATGCTGACCGGGCGGATGCTGCGCCCAAGTCAGGCGAGGGCGGCGGGCATCATCGACCAGCTCGTGCCGAGCCGCCACGAGCTTCGCTGGGCCGCGCGCGACGCCATCATAAAGCACAAGCATTCGAAGCGGGCCGCGCCCGTGTGGGCGCCGCTGACGAAGTTCGAAACCGCGCGCAACTTCATCGCAAGCCGGATGCGGAAGGAAACGGCGGCAAAAGTGCGCGAGGAGCACTATCCCGCGCCGTTCCGGCTCATCGACCTGTTCGAGAAGCATGGCGGCAGCTTCGATGAGATGAAGCGCGAGGAGACGCGCGCCTTTGCGCCGCTGATGATTTCGGAGCAGTCGCGCAATCTGCGCCGGGTGTTCCGCCTCTCCGAGATGCTGAAGGCGGAAGCGCCGAAGGACGGCTACCGGCCGATGCGGGCGCATGTCGTCGGCGCGGGCACGATGGGCGCGGATATCGCCATGGTTTGCGCCGCCGAGGGCATGGAAGTTTCGCTTCAGGACGTTTCGGCGGACGCCGTCGACAAGGCCCTGGAGCGGGCGCAACCCTTCTTCAAGAAGCGGCTTCGTTCGGGCCTGGAAGCCTCGAAGGCGAAAGCCAGGCTGATTGCCGATCCGGCGGGCGCGCATATTCATCGCGCCGACGTCGTGATCGAAGCGATCTACGAAGATCTTGACGCCAAGAAAAGGGTTTTCGCCGAAATCGAGACGAAGGCGAAGCCGGGCGCGATCCTCGCCACGAACACGTCCTCGCTGCCCATCGAGCAGATTGCCGAGGGCTTGAAAGATCCGGGCCGCCTCATCGGGCTGCACTTCTTCAATCCGGTGGCGTTGCTGCCGCTTGTCGAGGTCGTGCGCGGGCCGCAGAGCCGCGAGGAAGAGGTGCGCAAGGGCGCCGGCTTCGTGACCCGGATCGGCAAAATGCCTCTGCTTGTAAAGTCCGCGCCGGGCTTCCTCGTGAACCGGGTGCTCGCCCCCTATATGTTCGACGCCATGAAGCGTCTCAGCGAGGGCGCGCCGAAAGAGAAGATCGACGCCGCGGCGCAGAAATTCGGGATGCCGGTCGGGCCGATCGAGCTTGCCGATCAGGTTGGTCTCGACGTCGCTTTGAGTGTGGCCAGGATTCTCAAGATGCCGACGCCCGAGGATCACCCGCTGCTGCGCCTCGTGGAGGAGAAGAAGCTCGGCAAGAAGACGGGCGAAGGCTTCTACAAATGGGTCGACGGCAAAGCCGAGAAAGGCGCGGCGACCTTCGGCGACCAGGAACTTGCCGAGCTTGGCCGCGCTCTGGTCGATCCTCTCATCGATGAATGCGAAAAGGCGCTGAATGAGGGCGTTGTCGCGAGCGCCGATCATGTGGACGCGGGCGTGATCTTCGGGACGGGCTTTGCGCCGTTCCGCGGCGGGCCGCTGCATTACAGGGACTCGCTCAAGGGGGCGGGGCAGGCGCAGGCGGCTCCGGCGCACGCGGCGGAATAAGCGGACCGCTCATTGTCATCCCGGAAATGCCGAAGGCATTATCCGGGATCTTAAAAACTTAATGTCGCGTCGTTCAAGATCCCGGATAAGCGCCAAGGCGCTTTCCGGGATGACGGGTAGAGGGAGCACGTTCATGCAACAGACTTTGCGCAAGGTGGCCGTCATCGGCGGGGTGCGCACACCCTTTTGCCGGGGCAACACCGGTTATGACGACCTCACGAACCTGGATTTGATGACGGCGGCGCTGAACGGCCTCGTCGAGAAATATAAGCTTGAAGGCGAGCACATCGACGAAGTCGTCGGCGGCGCGGTCATAACGCACGCCAAGGATTTCAATCTGACGCGCGAAGCCGTCATCGGCACGAAGCTTCGCGAGGACACGCCCGGCGTCACGCTGTCCCAGGCTTGCGGCACAAGCCTGCAAGCGGCGCTCGGCAGCGCGGCGAAAATCGCCATCGGCCAGATCGAGTCCGCCATCGCCGCCGGCTCCGATACCGTGTCCGATCCGCCGATCGAACTGAAGCGCTCCTTCGCCAAGCGGCTTGCGAAGTTCAGCGCGGAGAAGACGCTGACCGGCAAGGCAAGCTCGCTGAGCGGCTTCTCTCTGGGCGATATTGCGATCAGCCCGCCCGCCAACGCCGAGCCGCGCACCGGCCTCTCGATGGGGCAGCATTGCGAGCTGATGGCGAAGGAATGGCGGATCGCGCGCGCCGATCAGGACCAGCTCGCTTTTCGCAGCCACAAAAGGGCGGCGGCGGCCTGCGATGCGGGCTTTCTCGACGATCTTATCGTTCCCACCGCCGGCGTCTTCCACGACAACAATCTGCGCGAGGACATCAGCCTCGAAAAAATTGCCGAGCTTCGGCCCGCCTTCGACAAGGAAAACGGCACGCTGACGGCCGCGAATTCGACCCCGCTCACGGACGGCGCAGCGGCGGTGCTGCTCGCTTCGGAGGACTGGGCCGCGGCGCGTGGATTGAAGCCGATGGCCTATCTCACCTATGGACAGCACTATGGGATCGACTTTGTGGACGCCGGCAAGGGCTTGCTCATGGCCCCGGCCGTCGCCGTCTCGAAGATGCTCGATCAGGCGGGCCTGACCTTGCAGGATTTCGATTTCTACGAAATCCACGAGGCGTTCGCAGCCCAGGTTCTCTGTACGCTGAAGGCATGGGAAGACCCCGAATTCTGCAAAACGATGCTCGGCAAGGACAAGCCGCTCGGGGCCATCGACCGGTCGAAACTGAATGTGAAGGGCTCGAGCCTCGCTTACGGCCATCCCTTCGCGGCGACAGGCGCGCGCATCATCGCGATGCTCGCCAAGATCCTCGAAGAGAATGGCGGCGGGCGCGGGCTGATCTCCATTTGCACGGCCGGCGGCATGGGCGTGTGCGCGATTCTGGAGCGGCCCCGCAGCGGTGACGGCGCGGCGGCGCAGGGGCATGTAGCGCCGCTGAAGGGGACCCCGCCCTTTAATCGGGAGGGGTCGCGCGCGGGAAATTTCGCGGACAGTTCATGCCATGCCACTTTACGGGCATGGCCTTTTCGCCCTATTGCTTGGGCGATTTTCAACCTTTCGGCGCGTAAAGCGCGTTTAAGGCTCATTTCATGGACAAACCGGATCACATGGCGGGACGAACAAAAAGAAGCGGTCACGCAGACAATGGCCATGATCATGGTCACGAAGCGCCCGCAACGAAGGCCGCGCAAAAAAAGCCGGCGCCCGCAGCGACGGAGAGCGCCGAGCGCGACTGGTCGAAGACGCTTTTCCTGCCCAAAACCGCGTTCGGCATGAAGGCGGGCCTCCCGCAGCTTGAGCCGAAGCTGCTCGATCGCTGGGCCAAGATGGACCTGTACAAGCTTCTGAGGAAGACCGCCAAGGGGCGCGAGAAGTTCATCCTGCACGATGGCCCGCCTTATGCGAACGGTCATCTCCATATCGGCACGGGGCTGAACAAGATCCTCAAGGACGCTGTTGTGCGCTCCCAGCAGATGATGGGCCGCGACGCCAATTATGTGCCGGGCTGGGACTGCCACGGACTGCCCATCGAGTGGAAGGTCGAGGAGCAGTATCGCGCCAAGGGCAAGAACAAGGACAGCATCCCGATCAACGAGTTCCGGCGCGAGTGCCGCGAGTTCGCTGAGAAGTGGATCGGCGTGCAGATGGCCGAGTTCCGCCGCCTCGGCGTCGAGGGCGATTGGGAAAATTACTATTCGACGATGGCCTACGAGGCCGAAGCCATCATCGCGAACGAGCTGATGAAGTTTGCGATGAGCGGGCTTCTCTATCGCGGGTCAAAGCCCGTGATGTGGTCTGTCGTGGAGCGCACCGCGCTGGCCGAGGCCGAGGTCGAGTATCAGGAGCACGCAAGCCCCGCGATCTGGGTGAAGTTTCCTGTTCTCAACGCCCCCTCATCCTGTCCTTCTCCCGCAAGGGGAGAAGGAACGGCAGTTGCAGGGGGCACAGCCTGCTCCCTCTCCCCTGGCGGGAGAGGGCTAGGATGAGGGGGAGAGTCAATCTCCAAGCATCGTCATCTGGACGACGACGCCCTGGACCATCCCCGGAAATCGCGCGATCGCCTTCTCGAAGAAGATCGAGTACGGCCTTTTCGAAGTCACGGATGCGCCCGCGGACAATTGGACCAGGACCGGGGAGAGATTTATCCTCGCAAATTCCCTGGCTGAGGAGTTTTTCAAGGCCGCGCGCGTCGAGAAATGGGAGCTTCTCAAGGAAGTCGATCCGGCTGGCCTGATCGCGGCGCATCCCCTTCACGCAGGCGGCTACGATTTCAAGGTTCCGCTGCTCGAAGGCGAACACGTCACCGAAGACACCGGCACGGGCTTCGTTCATACCGCGCCCGGACATGGCGCGGACGACTTCGACATCTGGACCGCGAAAGCGCGCGTCGTTGCGGGATTTGGGCATCGATGCCGACGTGCCGGACACCGTTGGGCCGGACGGCTATTACCGCAAACATGTGCCGTTGTTCGGCGGCGAGGAGCCGAAGCGCATCATCGACGACAAGGGCCATTTCGGCAAACTCGACGACATGCGCTACGCCAACGCGGCCGTCATCGCGGCGCTGAAGGAGGCGGGCGCGCTTGCCGCGATGAACCCGCGCCACAAGCACGATTACGCGCATTCCTGGCGGTCGAAAGCGCCGATCATCTATCGCAACACGCCGCAATGGTTCATCGCGATGGATAAGCCGAACGCGACGAAGGCGGCCAAGAACGCGACCTTGCGCGACGCGGCGCTCGCCTCCATCGACGAAACGCGCTTTGTGCCGCCGCAAGGCCGGAACCGGCTCTTCGGCATGATCGAGCAGCGGCCCGACTGGGTCATCTCGCGCCAGCGCGCCTGGGGCGTGCCGATCACCGTTTTCGTGCACAAGGAAACGGGCGAGGTGATCCCGAACGCAAAGTTCAAAGCCTCAAAAGAGCTGCAAAAGCGCATCTTCGATGCCTTCAAGGCCGAGGGCGCGGACGCTTGGTTCGCGGACGGCGCCGCCGCGCGTTTCCTGGATGGCCTTGTCGATGACGCGTCTCAGTGGGAGCAGGTGCGCGATATTCTCGATGTGTGGTTCGATTCAGGCTCCACGCACGCCTTCGTGCTGGAAATGCGCAAAGACCTGAAATGGCCCGCCGATCTCTATCTCGAAGGCTCCGACCAGCATCGCGGCTGGTTCCAGTCTTCGCTGCTTGAGGCTTGCGGGACGCGCGGGCGCGCGCCCTTCGACGCTGTCCTCACCCACGGCTTTGTCATGGACGAGCAGGGGCGCAAGATGTCGAAATCGCTCGGCAATACGGTTGCGCCGCAGGACGTGATCAAGCAATCGGGCGCGGACATTTTGCGGCTTTGGGCGCTGTCTTCGGACTACACCGAGGACTTGCGCATCGGCCCGCATATCATCCAGTCCACGGTGGACGCGTACCGCAAGCTGCGCAACACGCTGCGCTATCTGTTGGGCAACCTCGCTCATTACGAGCCTGGCTTCGAGGTCGCGCACGCCGAGATGCCCGAGCTGGAACGCTGGGTCCTGCATCGCGTCGCCGAGATCGACGCCGAGGTGCGCGCGGCTTATAACGCCTTCGATTTCAAAAAGGCGTACCGGCTGCTTGCGGAGTTCTGCTCGAACGATCTTTCGGCCATCTACTTCGACATCCGCAAGGACACGCTTTATTGCGAGGCCCATTCGAGCATGAAGCGCCGCGCCGCCCTTTCGGTCTTGAATACGCTGTTCGCGAGCCTGACAGCGTGGCTTGCCCCGCTTCTCTGCTTTACCGCCGAGGAGGCGTGGCTGGCGCGGCATGGCGATGCGAAGGACGGCTCCGTCCATTTGCAAAGCTTCCCGGAAATCCCGGCCGAATGGCGCAACGATGCGCTGGGCGAGAAGTGGGAGAAGGTCTGGGCCGTTCGCCGCGTCATCACGGGCGCGCTCGAAGTCGAGCGCCGGGAGAAGCGCATCGGATCGAGCCTGGAGGCCGCGCCCGACATTTATATCGGCGACAAGGCGCTGGCCGCCGCCGCAAAGGGCGTCGATTGGGCCGAGACCGCCATCACGAGCGACGCCGCGATCAAGACAGGAACGCCGCCTTCGGACGCATTCACGCTCGATGAGGTGGAGGGCGTGGCGGTCGTTCCAAAGCTTGCGGCGGGGAAGAAGTGCGCGCGCTCCTGGCGGATCACGGACGATGTTGGCTCCGACCCGGCCTATCCGAGCCTCAGCGCCCGCGACGCCGCCGCCGTCCGGGAACTCGACTCCCGCGCCGCCTGACGCCGCTCGCCACCCCGTCATCCCGGAAGGGCGCTTGCGCCCTATCCGGGATCGCGAAAATCCGAGGCTGAGTTTGGAACGGTCCCGGATAACGCCAGCGCGTTTCCGGGATGACGGCATACCCTCCTGGCCTAAACCAGTTTCATGAGGCGTGCGGGCGTAATACGGACTCCGGCTGAATAGTTCACAGCCTCGTCATCCCGGAAGGGCGCTCGCGCCCGATCCGGGATCTGAAAAAGCGCTGGTGTTTGTAACGGCCCTGGATAACGCCTTTGGCGTTTCCGGGACGACGCGGCGAAGTCATGACGGCGAAAAGAGGCGGCCCTGACGGTAAACGAATTGTTTCCGTTTTCCGCGCAGGCCATGCGTTTACCAAACAGGGTTAAGAGAAGCGCGCCGGAATTATTTCCGGTCATGGGTTTGCTTAAAAAGTAGTTTAGTCCTCGCGAAGTCGAGAAGCTCTGCGCCCTTGATGTGACCGGGAGTAAGGCGCTCAGGCCATTGAAAATACTAGGTTTTTCTCGTAAACAAATCACCACATTAAGTTCAATTTAATGCCGGAATTTTTGTCTTTACTGGGACGCGCAAAAATCCGTTAAATATGTTTTGAACACGCGAATTAACCTATGCGCGCAGCCGGAGCGGCTGCGGCGCAGGCTCCGCCGATCGTGTCTCGCCCGGAATTTTTCTCATATTATCAATGAGTTATAGGAACTAAGTTCCCATTAACCCCTCGTCAAGGCGATTTCGGCGAAGATCTGTCGGGATAAAGAATGAGGACGAAAGCGTCAGGAAAAAGTTGACATGCCGATTCATTTTGCCCCTGCATCCGCGGGAAGTCCTGGCCGTCCTCGCAACATGTGGGGCAGGACTTGCCGCGGGGCAAACGGTCACGCCAAGGCGCAACCGCGTTCGCGGATGTCACCCGACAATCTCGCTTTCCTGGAACACAAGGCCGATTTCGAGCGCGGCGTTCTCCACGCTGTCGGAGCCATGCACGGAATTGCGCTCGATGTCCTCGGCGAACTCCTTGCGGATCGTCCCCGGCGCGGCGTTCGCCGGATTGGTTGCGCCCATGATCTCGCGGTTCTTGGCGACGGCGTCCTCGCCCTCGAGGATCTGCAAAACGATCGGGCCGGACGTCATGAACTTCACAAGATCGGTGAAGAAGGGCCGCTGTTTGTGCACGGCATAGAAAGCGGCGGCGTCCGTCTCATCCCAATGCACCCTTTTCTGCGCAATGATGCGAAGCCCGGCATCTTCGAATTTAGAGATGATCTTGCCTGTGATGTTGCGGGCTGTGGCATCGGGTTTGATAATGGAAAGCGTGCGCTCGACGGCCATGTGTTCGCCTTTTCGTGAGTTGGAGAGATCATAATCTGGGCGGAATATACAATCCGCCCGGGAAGCTGACAGTGCGGTATATCGAAGCCCTGTGGCTGCGGCAAGCTGCCGGAGGAGGCCATGAACAGGTCAATACAGGACTGAGCAGCGTAACCAGGAAAGAAAGCGCCTTACCTCACCCCTCTCTACGCCTCATAAGTCATGGAAATCGGCAAGACCTTGATCGTGATTGGTGTTGTCCTGATCGGCGCGGGGCTTCTCTGGCTCGCAGGCTCGCGTCTTGGGCTCGGTCACCTACCGGGCGACATCGTCATCGAGCGCGAAAATTTTCGCCTTTATCTGCCGCTTGGCACATGCCTTCTCATCAGCGTGCTTCTTTCGGCCGTGCTCTGGATTATTGGCCGCCTATAGCGGAAATGCGGCCACTTCCTTGTTCTTGATCCCGAGCGCGAGCTTGCCGGATCGCAAGGCGAGCGCCTTCTCGCCGAAGAGCTGCCGGCGCCAGCCCTTGAGCGCGGCGACGTCCGGCTCGTCGAACTGGGCGAGTTTCTCAAGGTCCTCGGAGGTCGCGAGCAGTCTCGGCGCAACATTCAATTCCGCCGACACAGCCTTGAGCAGAACCCGCAGGAGCTCCACGGCGGCGGAAGCGGAAGCGGGCAGGTCGGCATGAGCAACCGCTCCCCCGACATCGGAGGGATCGCGATCAAGCGCGGTTTCGACGGCGCGCAAAATGGCCTCGCCACGGGATTTCAGCACCTCCCGGGCCGTGCGCAGCCGCGAAAGCGTCTCAAGGGACCGAGGCGCGTGCTTGGCGACTTCGTAGATGGCTTCGTCCTTGATGACGCGCCCGCGAGGCACGTTGTCCTCCTGGGCGGTGCGCTCGCGCCACGAGGCAAGCTCCATGATGATGGCTCTCGCCTGCCGGGACTTTCCCCCGAGCTTCAGCCGCTTCCATGCCTCCGCGGGATCGAACGCATAGGTCTTCGGATCGATGAGAATTGCGACCTCCTCCTCGAGCCAGGATTCGCGCCCCGTTTCCTGAAGCCTTTGCTGAAGTCTGAGATAGATATCCCGCAAAAAGGTCACGTCGCCGATCGCGTATTCGAGCTGCTTCGCGTTAAGGGGCCGCGCGCACCAGTCGACAGCCTGATAGGTCTTGTCGTGATTGCGTTTCAGGATCTTTTTGACGAGCGACCCGTAGGAAATGGCTTCGCCGTGACCGAGCGCCATCGCCGCCACCTGTGTGTCGAAAAGCGGCTTGGGGATGACGCCCGCCTCCTGATACACGATCTCGATATCCTGACGAGCGGCGTGAAAAACCTTAAGCACCGTCTCGTTCGCCATGAGAGCGTAAAACGGCGTCAGGTCGATGCCGGCAAGCGGATCGGCGATATATTCCGACCCCGGAGCCGCCATCTGGATCAGGCACAGCTTGGGCCTGTAAGTCGTCTGCCGCATGAATTCGGTGTCGACCGTCACGAAGGACTGCCGGCTGAGCAGGTCGCAGGCTTTTCGCAAGTCTTTGGAGGACGTTATAACGGGCGGCAGTTCGGTCATCGGGTCTTTATAGCTCAAGTTGTGGGCGGGCGCATAGAAGGGCCTCGCGTCCTTGACAAATATCGCCGTCCGTGCGCTGGTTTTGGCCAAGATTTGACGCCCTCTCGAACGAGAGGGCGAACGTAAGTGTGTCTCTTTTATGCCGCTGCGCCGCTCGCATGATGAAAATCTTTCTGGCAGGCCGGCTTTGATCCAAGAGGATGCGATCTGTGGAAAAAACCGCTCAGCGCGGCCGGGCGAAGTCCGCCATTTCCGGCAAGAAGGAACCGGAAAACGCCGAATCGAAAGCCGTTGAGATCCCGGGTGAAAAGAGCGGAGTAGACGGACCTGCCCCGGAGGCGGACGGTTCGCTTGCGGATACTCTGCATGCTTACCGCACGACGACCTGCGGCGCGCTCAGGAAAGGCGACGCCGGCAAGACAGTGCGCGTTTCTGGCTGGGTTCATCGCGTGCGCGACCATGGCGGCCTGCTCTTCATCGACCTGCGGGACCATTATGGCCTCACGCAATGCGTCGTCGATCCGAGCGCGCCTGCCTTTGCCGCCGCCGAGAAGGTTCGCGCCGAATGGGTGATCCGGGTCGATGGCGAAGTGGTGATCCGGGAGGGCGATACTGTAAACCCGCATCTGCCGACCGGCGAGGTCGAGGTGCGGATCGTTTCGATTGAGGTTCTTTCGAAAGCGGATGAACTGCCGCTGCCCGTTTTCGGCGAGCCTGAATATCCGGAAGAGATTCGTCTGAAATACCGCTTCCTGGACTTGAGGCGCGAGACGATCCATCGCAACATCATGAAGCGCTCGGCGATCGTCTCATCCATTCGCCGCCGGATGACGGATGAGGGCTTCTTCGAGTTCCAGACGCCGATCCTGACGGCTTCGTCGCCGGAAGGCGCGCGAGACTTCCTGGTGCCGTCGCGGCTGCATCCCGGAAAGTTCTACGCGCTGCCGCAAGCGCCGCAGCAGTTCAAGCAGCTCATCATGATCGCGGGCTTCGACCGCTATTTCCAGATCGCGCCTTGCTTTCGCGACGAGGATGCGCGCGCGGACCGCTCGCCCGGGTGAATTCTACCAGCTCGATATCGAGATGAGCTTCGTCACGCAGGAGGACGTGTTCCAGGCCGTGGAGCCGGTCCTGCGCGGGCTGTTCGAGGAGTTCGGCGAAGGCAAGCCGGTGACGGCGAAGTTCCCGCGCATCCCCTACGACGAGGCAATTGCGAAATACGGCACAGACAAGCCGGATTTGCGCAACCCGCTTCTCATGCAGGACGTCAGCGAGCATTTCCGGGGCTCCGGCTTCAAGGTGTTTGCAGGCATGCTGGAGAAGGACCCGAAGGCGCGCGTCTGGGCGATCCCCGCGCCCGGCGGCGGCAGCCGCGCCTTCTGCGACCGCATGAACTCCTGGGCGCAGAGCCTCGGGCAACCGGGCCTCGGCTACATCTTTTTCCGCGACCAAAGTGGCGCGGGTGGTGACGGAAAGGCCGATGCGAGCGGCCGTTCTTATCTCGAAGGCGGTGGCCCTGTAGCGAAGAATCTCGGTCCTGACCGTACAGACAAATTGGGTCGGCAGCTTGGGCTAAAGGAAGGCGACGCCGTCTTCTTCGTGGGCGGCGATCCGGCGAAATTCTACAAATTCGCGGGCGAGGCGCGCACCGGGTCGGCCAGCGAGTTGAACCTCACGGCCAAGGATCGCTTCGAATTCTGCTGGATCACCGACTTCCCCTTCTACGAATGGAACGAGGAC
The DNA here is from genome assembly GCA_963819665.1 of uncultured Alphaproteobacteria bacterium. Taxonomy (GTDB): domain Bacteria; phylum Pseudomonadota; class Alphaproteobacteria; order Rhizobiales; family Rhodomicrobiaceae; genus Rhodomicrobium. The sequence continues at coordinate 27,324 of CAWFXN010000020.1, read as the reverse complement.
GAGAAGAAGATCGACTTCTCGCACAATCCGTTCTCCATGCCGCAAGGCGGAGATGGAAGCGCTGGAAGCGGCTGCGAAGAAGGGCGACGAGGCGCTGCTCGGGCTGAAGGCGCATCAATATGACATCGTCTGCAACGGCGTCGAGCTGTCCTCGGGCGCGATCCGGAACCACAAGCCGGAGCTGATGTACAAGGCCTTCGAGATCGCGGGCTACGGGCCTGAGGTCGTGGACGCCAAGTTCGGCGGCATGATCCGCGCCTTGAAGTTCGGCGCCCCGCCGCACGGAGGCATCGCGCCTGGCATTGATCGTATCGTTATGCTGCTTTGCGGCGCGGACAACTTGCGCGACGTGACCATGTTCCCGCTGAACCAGCAGGCCGAAGACCTGCTGATGGGCGCGCCGTCCGAGGTGTCGGCGAAACAGCTGCGCGAGCTGCACATCCGCCTCAACCTGCCGAAGAAGGACGCTTGACCAGAATTAGCCAAGAGTGATAGCTTTCGCTCATGGCGACATCCGAGCAAATCAAGGCGGCGCGCGCGCTTCTCCGCATGGAGCAGGAGGAATTTGCGCGAGCGCGCCGGCGTGTCCGTGACCACGATCCGCAGGCTGGAAGCCGCAGATCGCGAATACGCCGTAGCGCAAGAGACAGGCCGGAGGCGTGCAGAACGCTTTGCAGGAGGCGGGCATGGAGTTCATCCGCGACGGCGTGCGGCGCATACGTAAGGAGGCCGATCCGGAGCTGGTGGCGGATTTGATGAAGATCGCGGAGGAGAGCGCGCGGCTTCTGAAGGATGCGCCTCCGTTCACCGAAGACGACCTCTACGATCAAAACGGCTTGCCCGCGTGATTGCGATCGATAGCTCGGCGCTGGTTGCGATTTTGCAGAACGAACCGGACGCGCTTCTTTTCGCCGAAGCTATAGGCGCGGCGGAAGCGATCGTTGTGTCCGCCGTCACTCTCTTCGAAACGTCTATGGTTTTGGCAGGCCGCGTCCAGGATGAGACAGCGTGGCGGCTCCTGGATGCACTGATCGGGCGCGCCAAGATCGAGATCGTTCCTTTCGACGCTGGGCAGGCCGCCATCGCACGAGCCGCCTTCCACAAATACGGCAAGGGCAGGCATCCAGCGGCTTTGAATTTCGGCGACTGCGCGTCTTACGCGCTTGCGAAATCGAAAGGCGCGCCGCTGCTCTATAAAGGCGCGGACTTCGCCAAAACCGATATCGTCAGCGCTTTGTAACAGGCGCACGCTCACGATATAAGTGGCTACTTTGGGGGCGCGGCCAGCAAGGCGCCAGACAGGGCAGGGGATAATGTCAGAGTTTCTCGGCATAACGGCTGCGCTGACCGGGATCATCGCGGCCCGTTACCTGCTCCTCTCGGGCCTCTTCTATTGGCTGCTGTGGCAACGCGGCGGTGAGAAACTCAAGGCTAAGCGGCTGAACCGCGACCGGCCCATGCGCGCCATCGTCACGCAGGAGATACAGGCTGTCGGTGATCTCGTCTGTTGTTTATGCTGTCCCAGCGGCCATTACTCTCATCGCCCTTTTGCATGGCGGAACCGCCGTTTACTACGACTGGCGGGCCTATGGCGGCGTCCCATATCTTTTCCTGAGCTTTTTCATCTATATCGCTGTGCAGGATGCCTATTATTACTGGGCGCATCGTCTCATGCATCACCCACGGCTGTTCCGCTGGATGCATGCGGGTCACCACCGCTCGCGCCAGCCAACGCCGTTTGCATCCTTCGCCTTCGATCCGGCTGAAGCGGCGCTGACCGGCTGGCTGCTGCCCGCCATGATATTCATCATCCCGATCCACATCGCGATGCTCATCGCGCTTCTCCTATTCATGAGCGTGGTCGCGGTGTTCAATCACTCGGGCTGGGAAATTTTGCCGCGCTGGCTCGTGCGCGGCCCTGTCGGCGGGCAGCTCATTTCAGCCACGCACCACAGCTACCATCACATTCGCTTCGACAGGAACTATGGTCTCTATTTCCGCTTCTGGGACAGGATCATGGGCACCGATACGATGCCGCAGGAGGCACCGCCTGGCACGCGGCTCAGCATGCGTCACGGGCGCGCTTAGAACAGGTATCCGTGGCGTTGGCCCCAGCGCGTCGACATAGGAATCCGCTCTCGGATAAGCGGGCGCAAATTCGCTTCCGCTGCCTGCTCCCTGGCTTTCGAGATAATCGAGGGTCTGCTTGCGAAGCGTGTACTCGCAGGAAAACTGACAGGGAACCCAAATCTCGCCCGGCAGCATAACTTCGTCGCCAACCGGCCCATGTCTGACAGGAGCCACGACTTTTCGGTCGCCATACCAAAACTCGGCATAGACATATCGATAAGGCTCGCAGCAGCCTTGGCTTGGCGCAATTGACGCCGGCTTATTGCTGATTTCGGCGGTGTGAGCAACGGCGGCGGCACCGAAAACGGAAGCCGCAATCACGATAGAACGAAGAATCATGCCATGTCCCTCTGCTATGAAGCGTTAAACGGATTCATCGTGTTCGCCAACATTGTCTCCGGCGGCTGTGGGAGAATGATCGGTGCATGCAGCAAAAATGTTCGCTCCCGACGCGCTCTCCACTAAGCTAAACGCGACGCGAGCATAGCAGACGAGCCGATCCGATGCCGTTTCTCCAGGGAGCCACCATTTTCGATTATTGCGAGCGAGGTCTGCGCCCCTCCTTCTGGGCCGAGCCTTTGAATGCGCTCACGAATGGTGGTTTTATACTCGCTGCGCTGGCGGGCGCCGTCATGATCGCAAAGCGACCCTCCCATGAGCGCTCGCTCTGGCAGATTTTCTTCGTACTGAACTTCATCGCCATCGGGATCGGCAGCTTCTTGTTCCACACCGTGCCGAACGTGAACACGGCGCTGGCCGACACAGGGCCCATTGGCGTCTTCATGCTGACTTATCTGATCTTTGCTCTTCGGCGGCTGGCGGGCGCGACATGGCTCATGACGTCGCTCGCGATCGTGACTTTCATTGGCGTCATCGCGATGGCCTTCAAAATGCAATGCTGGGATGGCCAAATGGGCTTTTCGCTCGACGTTCCACCAGGCACGGAGGCAAAATGTCTGAATGGAAGTCTTGGCTATGGCCCCGCGCTCGTCGCCATGTGGCTCATCGCGGCTTGGCTTGGCATCCGGCGGCGTCCCGCGGCGTTTCTTATCTTCGGAGCGGCGCTAACGTTCCTGGTATCCCTTACATTCCGTTCCCTTGATCAGCGTCTATGCGCCGACTGGGTAGTCCTCGGACACCGAATGGGAACCCACTTCATCTGGCATCTCTTGAATTCGCTGACGCTTTTTCTGCTTCTTGTCGCCGCAATCAAATACGCCCGTCACGGCGAACAGGAAATTCTGCCACCGCATCCGAAGCCTGGATCATCGACCTATGCCGTTCCATAGGCGCTAGACGCGCCGCGCAGCTACGGCGCTCGCTCAGCCAGATCAACACGTCGAACCCGGCTCGTTAGCATCCTCTTCTTGCTCGTTGACGCAGGGTAAAAGAACGCTAATGTGCCGGGGCACAATGTCACGCTAGCGGACGTGGCGAAACGGTAGACGCAAGGGACTTAAAATCCCTCGGCCGAAAGGCTGTGCGGGTTCAAGTCCCGCCGTCCGCACCATATCATATTCCGGGTCGGTCCTAGAACCTCCGAGATAATCCAAGAATTAATCCAAGAATCAGCCGCTTGCCTGCCAAACGTCTCCAGCCGGGTCCAGCTTCATCCGGTTGCATCCAGTCGTCAACGGGGGTAGATTTCGGGAAGTTACCCCTATCAGTATGTGAGATACCCCCAATTGCCGCTGACCGACATAGCAATCAAGAGCGCGAAGCCGAAGGACCGCCCTTATAAGCTCGCGGACGAGAAAGGCCTGTATCTGCTTGTGAACCCGAATGGCGGTAAGTGGTGGAGGTTTAAATACCGCTTCGCAGGCAAAGAAAAGCTGTTGGCGCTTGGCGTCTACGGAGACAAAAAGGATGGGGTTTCACTCAAAACAGCCCGTGAGAAGCGTGATGAGGCTCGCGGATTGCTCGCCGATGGCAAGGACCCTTCCGAATCGAGACGCGAAGTAAAGAGAGGGAAAGCGATCGCAGCCGCAGACACGTTCGAAGCCGTGGCGAGGGAGTTCATCGCCAATCAGTCCTCTCGCCGCAACGAAGATTATTTGAAATACGCGCTTCGCCGCTTGGAACAGAACGTGTTCGGCGCAATTGGGCGCCGCCCAATCGCAGAAATCGAAGCCCCAGAACTCCTTGACATCCTCCGCAAAATGGAGGCGCGGGGAGTCCATGAGATGACGGCGAGAGTGCGTCAGCTTTGCGGGCAAGTTTTTCGTTACGGCATTGCCACAGGACGGTGCAAACGAGACCCGGCAAGTGATCTCAAGGGTGCGTTGATGCCCTTTAAGGTGAAGCATATCCCGGCGATTGCGCCTAAAGAGCTTCCGGAATTGCTGAGGAAAGTGGCCCACTATGACGGGGAGCACGTCACGCGGCTTGCATTGCAGATGTTGGCCCGGACTTTCGTCCGGACAAGAGAGATTATCGCAGCCGAGTGGACGGAATTTGATTTTGAGGACGCCTTGTGGATCATTCCGGGACCTCGGATGAAGATGAAGAACGATCATTATGTGCCGCTGGCCGAACAGACGCTCGGCATCTTAAAAGAGCTGCGTCGCATCAACGATCCGGAATCTACGCCTTTCGTGTTCGCCATCCATAATCCCCGCAGGCACATATCCGAAAACACCATGATCTACGCCCTTTATCGTCTTGGCTATAAAGGGCGAATGACGGGCCATGGGTTTCGGAGTGTAGCAAGCACGATTCTCAATGAAGAACGCGAGCGTGGATCGCACTCGTTCAGCTCGGATGTTATCGAAAGACAGTTGGACCACTGTGAGCGCGACGAGATTCGCGGAGCCTACAACCGGGCTCAATATCTGCAGCAACGCCGAGCAATGATGCAATGGTGGGCCGATCATCTTGAGGAGCTGAGCCGTTGGGAGGGGTAAGCACGGGCCCTCGGTTTCGGAACCCTCGTTCTTCCATGGAACTCGTCAAAGGGTGATCTTCGAAGGTGGGGTAGGGCAGTGTAGAGATTATGGTATTTGAGTGATGGGTCCCAAGGCGGTTCAGCCCCACCCCTTCATTTAAACAGGGTCCCATATCAGAAAACTGTTTATTTGGGCTTGGGACCCAGTCCACAAGCACCCCGTCGTTTGTAACAAAGGGTGCCCCGTTGGGGTCCGGGCAACTCGGGGAACTCGGGGAACTTTTTGGCAGCCCGGAGCGTAGAAAGTATTATTTTTCCCCAGGCTGCATCACCTCAGGGCGTTGAGCGGTGGCGCGCAGGGCGTCGATGGCGTCTTTGTGGGAAATTTCTGTTTCCCCGAGCCGAACCGGCCAAAAAGTTCCCCGAGTTCCCCGAGTTGCCTGGGTTTCGTGCCCTCCTGCGCCACCAAACCGGAGGGGCTGTCTCCAGAGCGCGGCAGGAGAAGGTTCAAGCAATCCGGCGGCGATTACCGGATGTTCCGGCCCTCAGCGGCTGAGAGCCTTCTTTGGTGCTCTTTCCACCTCGGAACCTTGGATGCTTGGCATCAAGCGCAATCGAGATCGCGGGAGAGCTGGAGGATGGACACGCCCTTGACCGCGTTCGAAAGGATTACAATCGCGGCCACGAGGTCAACGAAGCTCATCCTGCGGTTGGCGAGGATCGTCCCGCTCGTGGCGCTGAATTGATGGGTGCAGGCTTTGCACTTGAATTTGTGCTTGTTCGGCAAAAGCAATGCCAAGCCAAGTATCTAGCCCTTGAGAGCCGCGGCTGCATCCATGCTCGCGCTCTCCTCACAGTTGGTGACCGTCTCCTCTACGTCGCCTGCACCATGCTCAAAAATGGAACGCTGTTCCGCTGCTTCGAAGGCCAAAAACCTGCTTGATAAATGGTGGGAAGTCCCTAACCATTCTAAGCCTCCCGCCTCGGAGATACACAATGAGGCAACATGAGAAACACATGCGAGTCGTGATCTGCGGCGGCGGCGTGATCGGGGCGTGCGCCGCCTTGTTCCTTGCGCGCCGGCGCGTTGAGGTGATCGTCGTTGAGCGCACGGGAGTGGCGAACGCCGCTTCCGGCAGGGCGGGCGGGTTTCTAGCCTACGATTGGTGCGCCGGCCTGCCTCTCGATGCCTTGGCCCGGCGCAGCTTTACGCTTCACGCTCAACTTCCCGGCGAGATCAAGGGCGATTGGGGCTATCGGCGCATGAGCGCATATGCCGGCTTTGTGTTTCCCGAAGCCGACGCGCGCCGGCGTATTCCCTCGAAGCTCGGTTGGCTCTCGGATGGCGTCACAATAACGACCCGTCTTGGCACGCCTGACACCACCGCGATTGTTCACCCCGCCCTTTTCACGAAGGCAATCATGCAGGCCGCCCAGGAGCACGGAGCACAGCTTAGGAGTGGGGCCGTAACCGGCCTTCTTCGCCGGGGGGAAGAATCCGTTGTGCGCGGAGTCGAGGATGGCGGCGAGGTCATCGAGGCCGACGCTGTGGTTATCGCCTTGGGGCCCTGGTCGCTGCTGGCGGCGCAGTGGGTGCGGTTGCCTGCCATTATTGGCCAGCTTAGTCCCAGCCTCGTCTTCAACACCGGCGCGGATGTGCCGGCCGAAAGCCTCTTCCTCGACTACCAGGAGGCGACCGGAGCCGCATTCACCGTGGAGGTATTTCCACGGGCCGATGGCTCGACGCTCGTCACCGCCTTTTCCGATGAGGCCCCGCTGCCCACCGACCCGGCCGATGTTACGCCCGATCAGGACAGGATCAAACGGCTGGAGGCGATTTGCGAGCGGCTGTCGCCTGCCTTGGCCCGGTCGAGGATTGTCACCCGGCAATGGCCTTGTTGTTCAAGGCTTGGCGAACCATAAAATCGAAATGAGAAAGTTATGAGTTATGAATATATCTATTATATCGACCGTCATACATTGTGACATAAATACTAACGTACAACGCTGGTCATTTCAGTCCAGTAATACTTCGAAAGGAAAAAATAAATGGTATTAGTAATTGAATTCAAAGATTATACACCGGATACGAGCAACGAAGAGGCGCTTTCTGTTTGCCAGGAACAGGCCAACGAATTCAAGTACTCTCAGGGACTGAACGCCGAAAGTCTGAACGCCCTTAGCACCGGCGATCGCGTGTATACTTCGGGGGTGTCGGTGAAGAAAGACGACGGCATTAACCGGTTTGGCGCTTGGATTGACATCCATTCTGCTGATGGGGAATGGATCGAAGGCAAGTTAGCGAAGGACCGGGACTATGGTGACGACCACGACCCCATCTTAGACAAGGTGATTCGTGTGCCAAAATCGACCATCTGGGAGGTAAGGTTCGAGGATCCTCAGAAAAACGAGCTTCTCCGCGAACTCCCTCGAAGAAAATACGCTAATTATTGCTTGATCGATCGGGACGCGCGCTTCGATGGATCAGTTCAATATGTCTACCGCGTAGAACCTTGTTTGACTATGGAAGGCGATGAGTTTCCAGACAGCGGTTGGCGCATAAAAGGCAATAGACGCGTCTTTTCCGAAGAAGAGTTCTGGGACATCGACGCCACTAAGTATTATCCGCTATACTTGGCGCTTAACATCGATGACTCCTGGCTTCACCTCATCGATAAGCCCGTCGGCACTGCCTTTAAAAGGGATCGCAAAACGGGCCTGTTCGTCGAGGTAAAAGCTCCTCGATCAAGATTATCACCTCGTGAGGCTGAACTTTGGCGGAGGTGCGTGGACTGAATCCAGGTTCATGACTTGTAAAGTCCTGGGGTGGAGAGCCGACGCTCTCCACCCCTTTAGCAGGTTGTTGAAAAACTCCGAAACTCCGCGGCCCAACCTGCGAAATGACGTCTGTGGCCGAGCTGAAGTGAGGTGGATATGCTCAATCGATATTCAGCTCGCTCTCAGAGCGTGCCTGCGCAACCTGAAAAACCTTTTTCAGCAGCCTGTTAGCGAATGCCCGCCTTTGTGCGACTGTAATGCAGTGACACCCAAATACTACTTGCCTTTATGGTCTCGGATGCCAACACAATACTCAATTCAATTTGGACTTGCCACTGTTGCAAACGTCCCTCGTTCCTCGGGCCGTTTGGGCGAGCCAAAGCTCGCCGCACTTCAGTTTTTCGCCCCTCCGACGCGGAGTTGATGGAAGCAGGGTATTCTCATGATCCATGGATGATGTTCGTACCGCGAGCTTCTCCCCCTGAAAAATAGTTTAGATCTTCAAAATCAATAATGACGCCGGCCTAAATAAGGTTGTACGAACGTAATGCATGATTAAAGAAATACTATTTGCCTTTATTGCCAAAGAAAGGATAACAATGGATATGTTTCTACCACAGACATTTCAAAAGCTTATAATCATAAAAAGGCCTGCCTCTGAGGTGAAGCAGGCTAGATAATTAATCAAACAGGCGGTAATCTATACTCTTACACTATATTTATAAAAAAATACATTGCAGATGCCTATTTTTTAGCCGCCTGATATTTTTCAGGAGATTTTTTTATATGTTAGAAACGTATTCTTGGACGCATTATCGTGGTGACAATCATCCTCTTTCAAAACGTTACGAATTCAAAGATGGCAAAATCCTTAAACTTTCAGCCTTCCCGTTATCGAGTGGAAGTGCAACGGTCAAAAAAGCACGCAAGCTCAGGGACTTTGCATCGTTCGTCGACACCCTCGACGAGTTCTCTGCCATAGGGTCGGGTATCCCGAAGGAGATTGCGAATCAAGAGGGCGAACCTTTAGTAAAAATTTTGCCCGAAAAGATTTTGAAAGACTTCGATTCCAACACCCACACCTCTCGGACAAGGAAAAACTTTATCTTTCCGTCAGGTCGTGGCCTGTTGTGGCTCGACTTCGATGAAATGCCAAATGGGAGCGTTTATTCGAAAGAAGAGCTTGACGCAATCCTTTGCAAAGCTACCCCTTGGTGGGGAGAGATCGAACGCTTTTATAGGCCAAGCGTCAGTTCGTTCATCAAGCATGAATCAAGCGGTGTGGCACGGGGTCGAACGGGTATGCGCGCCTACGCCATCATCGACAAAGCCGAGAACATCCCCTTCGTAACCGCAGCCATTGCGGATGCACTTTGGAAAAACGAACACGGATGGATCGGATTTTCAAAAGATGGAAAGCGTTTAGATCGATGTTTGATCGACCTCTCGAAATGGCAGCCGGAAAGCCTGGATTATGCGGGCGCGCCGGTGCTGGGAAAAGGTCTTGTCAAGGAACGCCACGACCCATGGTTTGCAGGCCCTGAGGGCGGAATGCTCGATTCCGAGGCTGTGATTGCGCAAAGCGGGTTCGGTAAACTCAGTGTCTCTGAATGGCGCAAACAATCGAAAGACGTGAAAGCAGCCAAGGATGCCTCTCTTAAGGAGGAACAGAAACGCCGTGGCGCCTGGATTGATGAGAAGGTGGACGAAGAAGCCGCTTCGCGATCCTTAACGGCTTCTGAGAAGGCTGGACTGCGAGAGAAGTGGAAACGCACCTTAGAATCCAAAATCCTTCCAGAAGATTTTCAAATTATTTTGCAAGATGGGCGAAAAGTGACCGTCGCTGAAATTATTGCGGACCTCGCCAAGTTCGACGGGCTCTATTGCTGCGATCCATTCGAACCTGGATATCGGGACAATCCAGGCGTCGCCCAAATCAACGCCCTGAACGAGCCTCACATTTGGTCTTTCGCGCATGGCGGGCGCTATTACAAGCTTCAAGACGCCGTTGAAGAAACGCCTGATTGGGTTCGTGACATGAACAAGGAGTTCGCATTTATTGTCATCGGCGGAAAGTCTGTGATTCTTCGCGATCGGGAAGGACAGCCTTTGGAGTTGTGGACGAAAGGAGCGTTTCCTCGACTATCACGCCAACAAACTTCTTCAGCCTGAAGATGGCAAAAAGAAAAACGTGGCTGATGTGTGGCTTCACAGCAAAGGTCGACGGGGCTACGACCGCATCGACTTCAATCCAGGGGGGACACCGGAAGGGACGTTCAATCTTTGGCGCGGGTTCTCCGTAAAGCCATCCCCGAATGGAAGCTGTTTTAAATTCAAGAAACATCTTTTCGAGAATATATGCCAAGGAGATGAGGCCCTTTATAAATGGTTGTTGACATGGCTTGCCGACATTATTCAAAATCCGCATCGAAAATCAGGTGTCGCAGTCACGCTGAAAAGTAAAAAGCGAGGGACGGGCAAAAGCTTTGTAGGATATGTGATGCGACAACTCATTGGAAAAATTCATTCTTGCTCAATCTCACAACAAAGTCAATTAACTGGTAACTTTAACCGGCATCTCGAACAGGCTCTTTTTGTTCAAGTTGAAGAGGCAATCTGGGCCGGTAATCGTCAAGCCGAAAATGTCTTAAACGAATTAATCACTTCAGACACGATCTACATTGAACGAAAGGGCATCGATGCTGTTCCGGTCCATTCGGTCATGCGCCTTCTTATTACATCAAATAATGATTGGGTTATCCCAGCCGGTACCAATGAACGCCGGCACGCCGTCTTTGAAGTCGGGGATGAACACGCAAAAGATAGACCCTATTTCGGCGCCATCCAAACAGAGCTTGAAAATGGCGGATACGAACGTTTGATGCACGAGCTTGAGACCCGTGAATTCAAGAACGCCGATCCATGTGTCGCACCGGATACTGACGCACTTCTCGAACAGAAGTCGATGCAGATAGCAGCGAAGACCCAGCGCTTATATTCGGGTTTTACGCGCTATGACGTGTGCGGAGAAAATGGCATCTGGCGTAAGCATTATTGGCAGTATACGTCCGTTCCGGTTATCGATCACGGTCTTGTGCGTTACATCCTGCATTATGCCGAGGAGATCTCTCACCCATGCTGCTGCATATCTCATGATCCAGCGACGCCGCTTACGAGCGCTGTGCATGACAAGTGCTGGTGGTTTGTAGACACAGAGACCCTTTGCTTGCGCATGTGGACCGGCTGCTTCTTGAGAGACGGCTGCGCTGGCATCTGGAAGCCCTTGAAGACAAAGGAGAGCGCAACCCCATGACGCTTGCGTCCACTGCTATCTACCGCTTGCGCGGCGAGATGGCTGCCTGACGCCACCTTGAAGGATCCGCCTCGCGGATGCGGCCCGAGCCGCAACGCGGTGGCGTGTTTTTGCCATGTTCGGCCCGAGCCTGGCACCCATGACCGGCTCGGTAAAACGGCCGTCTGGCGTAAGACACGTGGCCCTCCTTTCGATCGGAGCAGCGGCCCGGCCTGAACCTCGACCTCGACGGGCTCAATCCGAACCGAGCCGAGCCGCGCCACATCTTGTGCACAAGATCTTTGGAGCCTCTTAGGGTGGGGCTCAGTCTAAGCTTGGACGCCGGACCGGCGTCCAGCAACCGGCCTCGACCTGAACCATTCCAAGACCTCATCACAGCATGGAGTTTTAAAGAGGCCTCAGAATGAGCATCGCCCGTATATTAGCCGCAGCGCTTGCGGTTGCGGTCATCCTGCCAATCGGAGCGCAGGCCTCCACTCTCACAGAGCAGGCGCTTTGCGACGCCAAGGCAGAGCAAGCTTACAAAAAGCTTCTACTCGTGCAGCAACTCTCGAAGCCTCCGGCTACACCAGTCACTATGACGAGAAAAATCAATTGTGCTTCATGGGAGTGGAGACCCACACAACGGCCGGTTTAACCATTCGTTTCGTTTTGGACGCGATTGGCGGACAGACTTATGCAAGCTACACATGGGGCAGCCAGCCCCGGAAGAAATACTGGGAGGTTGCGCCGATGGAATGCCACGTGACCACGCTGGCAGGCGAGCGTCTTGACTGCAACAATGACGATGAATTTGACAGCCTAACCCGCAAAAACTTCGGCCTTTTCTTCAAATGACATGCCGACATGCAGCCGCCCACGCGCTGCTATTCAGCCATGCAAATGATTTGCGCGCTGATTTCCAAGGGAGCATGATCACGCTATGGCCGATGAAACCGTTGATCTCCGTTTTCTCGCTGAGCAGGGCAAGAAAATCCTTGCCGAGCTTGGGGAGATGCGCGAGCAAACGAAGCTCGTTCCGCAGATTGTGGTGGCTGTTTCAGAGCTTGGAATCGCCATAGCGGCAACGCGCGCCGATCTGGGCATCGTCAAGGAAACCGTCGAGGACATCTCCGAAAGGCTTCAGACAGTCGAAGGCCGCCTCAATACGGTCGATGCGCGGCTGGCCAGGATCGAAAAGCACACCGGGCTTGTGAAGGCATGAGCAATGGCTGACGAAGTTGAAAACCTCACCTTGGCCCTGCTTCGCGAAATCCGCGCGGGACAAGTCGCGATGCAGAAGGATATCAACGATCTTCGCGCCGACATGCGCGAGGTGAAGCCAGCTGTTTCGCTTGTCGAAGTACTGTCTTCTCCCGGTATGACGACGCAGCTTCGCACAAGGTATGGCGCCGCAATCGAGGAAGCAATTGCCAAGGTGAAGGCCAGCCGCGGGCTTGTGAATATCAAGGCTTTTGATGGTGCGACGGTATACGCCTATCCTCACGGCGAAGGTATCGGGTGGGGCGTAAACGCGCATGAAAGCGGCCTGAATATTTTGCGAGGCACTCGGCGGCCGGATGGCTCTGACGAAGCGGAAGGCTGATCTTTTTGCGAAAGCCAGCCTTGATCTCGGCGGCGTTCGCAGAAAGACGGCCTCGTAAAGCGCGGGCGCTTGCCTTTGTAAGCGGCTGAGGGTGTAGGCTTGCGCGCGATCGGCGTCTCAGACTGCGGGTTTTCCCTGTTTTTCTCCAGTTATTACCGGGAATGCGAGACATGCCAACGCCCGCCGCCGTCGAACCGCCGACGCCTGAAAATGTCCACCTATACCGGGCCGCAGTTCTCGCATGGCGCAAGGCGGAAATCGAAGAACGGTCCAAGCATGCCGATATCAAGCTCGCAAATCCGCATGCAGCAGAGCATTCCGCGGCGCGCGCTGTGCATGAGCTTCCGCCGGAAATGACCTATGCCCAGGCTTTCCTCCTCGCTGAGAAGGCGACGAATTGGGCTGCGCAGGCGCATCCTGAGTGGTTCTGGCGCGGCATCCCTGACAACGGGTATGGCTTTTAGGCGCGCTCGCTTTTCTGCAGCTCCATCACGTCGGAGCATAACAGTTAAAATTTTACTGGAAACATGGCAAAAACAGTGCAAAAATGTGACATGTAGAACAGTGTGAGGGTAAGTGATGAGTGGATTAACGCCTGAGGAATTGAAGGCCACACTTTCAGAAATCGCCGGATGTAAAACTGAAGAAGAACTTATGAACTTTAGTTACTGTATAGGCACAATACCTATGGATCTGTTGTTTAAACAGATTGAAAGGATGCAAGAAATCAAAGATTCATTGGAGCATCGGCTTCAAGAGGCTAACAGGTGGCTCGAACAGGCTGGTCTGTCGCTCGAAATTAAAGATGCATGGCATAAACGGCTTCGGGAAATAACTGAAGCCGAGTGTACGCTGCAATAGCTCTCACTCAACCGTGAGAACAGGGCTTAATAACGGGTCCGACGCGGTCGCCGGGACGGAGATCTCGCCTTGCGTTAACTTGTTGGAAGCTGCCGTCCCGATGGACGAACACAGCTCCTTCGACATTGGTAAGCGCCAATCCCGATATCACTGTCGCGGCAATTATAACCTTGACTCAGCAAGCGAAAGCGTTACCTTATCGCCGTTCCAGGCGTGCGGATTCGGAGGTGCGTCATGAGCGGCGCACCTTCAGCCTCAAGGGTGGGTTTGACACCCGAGCAGGATAGGATGGTCTCGATTTTTGAGGATGTATTGAGGAAGTGGTTCGCAGATCGCGAGCGCGCTGGCGGAGAAGGGCTTCCCGAATGGGAAATTCATTGCATAATCGGTGATATTCTTCTTCGCGCGTCGACGTCGAAATTGAGTGATCCTCCCAATCGCAGGTAAGATAATTTATAAAAAATCCAAGAATATTACAGAAAGCAAAACACCTTTCATAAATATCTAACAAATCCTTTTTCTTGTATACAAATATTTTTGATTCAATTTCGGCAGTTACAATTTTGACGTTTGGTGATGGTTGGTTAAGGATTTGCGCCGAATATTTAGCATAACTTTGCTGGTCAATCCATAATAAAGCGTCTGGCATCTCTTCTGAGGTGCCAAAGTAACCGTGTGCAAGGTCGTTTCTTTCTCCTTCTAGTTGTCTATGAACAGAGATAATAGCTCTGAATAATCTCAGATCTTTTTCGTCGAGGGCAATTTCGGCCGCAATGTCAAGAGCTTCTAAACGGGGTACACTCCTTCTAAGTTTGAGATATACCGAAAGCGTGGCTTCTGTATCCGCCTTGAGGAATACCGATAACAGGATGGCCATTTGGAGTTCTATATCTGGCCACAACATAAGGCATTCGCCTATGATGATCGTTAGTTCGGGACGAGAACGATTATGGATCGGCCCAAATGCCCAGTAAGCTTTGGCTCCGTTTTTGCCGGATAGCCTTAAAAACGGTTGGCGAGGCAAGGCGCACTCCTACAGGCAAGATTGATATGACAAAAGCACCAAAAAAAGAACCATCGCTTGAGGACGTGGAGTTGGTTCCCGATGCGTGGCCTCTCTTCGAAAAATTCGTACGGGACATCGCCAAGTCGCCACCTAAGCACAAGACGGCGGACACTAAACCGAAGCCGTCCGAAAAGTCGCCAAAGGCATAGCCGCGCGCAATCGGACACAATGAGCATCAACGAAGCCGCCACGGCAAAAAGGCGGCTTCTTATTGGAGTCGGAATGAAACCCACATGGCATGTCAAACCGGCATCCCCGGAATTTAGGGTGCTGGTTCTAAGGCTGAATGCTGAAGCTTGGGGTCCGCACATGGAAAAGCTGAATGCTATGTTGCTTGAGGCCCAAAGCCTTCGGAAATCAGAAGGGCACAAAGCTCGCGAGCGCACACTGAGTTCAGAAGAAATGGACCGTGCTGGTTAGCGTCAGTTGCCAGAAGCAAAATGAAGGAATTGAGCCCCGTTAGTGACCCATTGAGACTAAGTATCTCGTCACCGCGACCGTAGGCTTGCGCCGCTTCGAGTGTGACCACTTCCGTAATCTTGGGTTGATATTTGATAAAGTCCGATTCAGTAGTCATATTATGACCCTTTCTTGGTGAAAGGGCTGCGTCCGGTACTTGCACATGAACGAGAACAAACGCATTATAGAAACGTCTTTTGGCTTTGTCGGACGCAGCCCGATTAAGCCTCAATGAGGCCGATGCGGAGGCAACCGCATCGGCCTTTCTTATTTCATGATTCGTTAACCTTTGGGGGCGTCTTCAAGCCTCTTTTACGCTTGGGCTTGGATGCTTGCGTCAGGCCGTCGATAGGTAAGGCGCTTTCCAACGATCCCCTTGAGGAGCTTCGCGGCGCGGACTTCGTCGTTCACGCCAAGGCCAGAACGGTTGGAATAGCGGAAATCGAATTCCGCCGTGTAGCGATGAAGATGCTCATCGGAGACATGGTGGTAGACGCCAACGATGCCGCGCTTCAGGATCGAGAAGTAATTTTCGACTGTGTTCGTGTGCCAGAAATGGGCGCGGACGTATTCATTTGCGGAATGGTTGACGCTACCGTGCATCATCTTCAAGCCCTTCGCGATTCCGGGATAGATCGGGCTGTCATCGGTCATAAGCATGGATGCCTTATCGACCTGCTCTTTGATGATGGGCTTGAGTGTCTGGCCATTGACATTGGCGACATGGAATGTGCGGACGCCTCCGTCGCGTTCAACCAAGGAGAAAACGGCTTTCTTAGGAGCCGGTTCGCGCGTTGCGCGGTTCTTTGCCTTGCCTCCGATGTAACTTTCGTCGGCCTCGACGACTTTATTTCCGCCGCCCATTGGGCCGGGAAGGCTGTTATTCGCCATCGCCTCACGAATGCGGTGCATCATGAACCACGCGGACTTGTAGCTGATGTCGAGCATGCGGTGGATTTGATGGGCGCTGACGCCTTTCTTCGATGAGCAGATGAGAAAGGAAGCCAAAAGCCATTTGTTGAGCGGGATGTGAGAGCGCTCAAAGACGGTTCCGACCGTGACCGTAAATTGCTTTCGGCATGCCTTGTTGTTACATTGATAATAGCCTGGGCGGGTGGAGATCGGCGTGGAGTTATTGACGGTTCCGCAGTAGCCGCACTTGCGGCCCTCTGCCCAAATATGACCTTCAAGCCACTTGCGGGCCAACTCGGCGTTCTGAAAAATCGGGTTGTTCAATGCAGACATCGCCGTGTTCCCTAACCTCTTGATTCTAAATATAAGTTATAAAACTTGCTGAGTCAAGGTTATAATTGCCACTGTCGCAGATGTCGCCGGCCGCCTCGGGGTGTCGCCCGCGACCCTGTACCGATATTTGGCCGCCGCGAGGGCAGCAAACAGCCCTTAGACAAACTCCGTGACCTTTTTGGGTTTTTTTCAGCAAGCTGTTTTGGAGTGATCCTAGCCATTTATCGCCTTAAGCCGTCTCCACACCCGAGCTTTCCGGTTTCGAACCATCTTGCCGTCATTCGATAATTCGGTCAGCTTGTCGCCGCATGGCGCGAGCGTTCGCCCGAACTGGCCAGCGCCGCCCATGCCCTCAATGACGGCCGCTCCCTTCGCAAGATCGCCGCGGCCCTCGCTGACCGGGCTTTGTGACGCCGTCCGGCCGGGAGTATTCAGCCAGCGTCGTGAAGGGAATGCTTGGAAGCGACGGTTCGAAAAGCCGGGCCTTGAAACACACCGACGCAAAGGGCCGGCGGCTACTCTGGCCCGAATAGGCAGAGGCCGGTGCCTGCTTCGGCCAAGTTTATCGCCGTCCGTTTTTCTTTTATCCTATAAGATGAATTTTGAGCCCAGACGGGTATACTCGCTGCGCACATGATATAATGTCGCCGCACGGCTTCCGGATGGTCTCGGTTGAAAGCACCGGGAGATGATTGAAAACCACTATTACTCGAAATCAAGGGTCGGTTTATATGGATAGAGCAGAGTCTATGTCGCTAAATCCCCAAAATCGATCGAGATTGGAGGAAACCGTTAGCATATGGTTGGCCGTGATATTCATCGTGGCTAATATTGCTTATTTCCTGCTTATTCCTGCCTTGGGGCTTGAGGGGCAGCCGTCGCAAGGCTGGATGTGGGCCGTCGTTCCGGTCATCGACATGCTCTACATCGCTGTCCAGGCCTTTTGCCTGATCTTGTCGGGCGCGCGCAGCAACGTTTTTGGGTTCACCGATATTGCTGTTTCTTGGGCGTCGTCTGTGATTATGGGAGTTCTTGGCGTGTTGGGTTCTTTTCTCTCCAACTGTGAGCCTATCGCCATTTCAGACGATGGTTCTAGTCTGCAACCTGGTCGCAGCCACCGCTGAGAGCGGCCTGACCCAGTTTGGCCGCATGGCATTCTCAAGGAGAACAATCGGGTTCGGAGGCTAACGACTCGCGCGCTCACACAACGAGCGCGAGACGGCCGGCGCAAGCGGCCCCACCATTTTGAAGCTCCGCGTCGCATCAACTTAGCCGCCCAGTGCAGCGCGACTCGAGTTAGCGTTGTTTAGCGCACAAACCTTGAGGTGCCCCCAATTAGGGCCACGCTAAGAATATCGCGCCCCTAGCCCGCCAGAGCCGCGCTGGGGGCGGGGAAAGCGAAGGCGGAAGAGGCCTTTTGCTGACAAGCGGCTTGACGGATGAGCATAGCGGCGTGCTTGGCGACGTTTCAAGCTCGGGCTTGTCCTGTGCTGGTGATTACCAAGATTGACCGCATCGCCCGGTCAGTCGCGCATCTATGCGAGATCGCGGCCAAGCTTCACGCCAAGGGCGCAAGCCTCAAAGGGAAGCGGCGTTGAGAAGGGCCGGGGCAAATCTCCGGCCTTTTGCTTTGTGCGCCCGGCAGGGCGCATCTGCTGGGAGGTGAAAGTCCTCTATCGCCTCTGCTGTCGAATATTCTGCTGACCGATCTTGATCGCGAACTGGAACGCCGGGGACACCGGTTCTGCCGTTATGCGGACGACTGTAACATCTACGTCCGAAGCAGGGCGGCAGCACGCGCGTGATGGCGGCGATGACGGCGTTTCTGCACACGAAGCTGAAACTCAAGGTCAATGCCGGCAAGAGCGCAGTGGCGCGGCCATGGGAGCGGAAGTTCTTGGGCTATAGCATGACGTGGCATAAGAAGCCAAAACTCAAGATCGCCGAAGCCAGCCGCAAACGCTTCAAAGCCAAGGTGCGGGAGGTGTTCTGCAAAGGACGCGGCCAAAGCCTGACCAAAACGATCCAGCAGCTCAATCCCCTCCTGCGAGGATGGGCAAATTACGCCTGACCGAGCAGAAGGGAGTGCTGGAGGACATGGACGGCTGGCTTCGGCACAAACTGCGGGCGCTGCTCTGGCGGCAGTGGAAGCGAACGTCTGCACGCGCCCGAAACCTGATGAAACGGGGACTGACGAAGGAAAGGGCGTGGACCTCTGCAAGCAACGGGCGCGGCCCGTGGTGGAACGGAGGCGCTTCGCACATGAACCAAGCGTTCCCCAAATCCTGGTTCGCCAAGGTAGGCCTTGTCTCGCTGCTGGATACCTGGCAGCGCTTCCAAACAGCTTCATGAACCGCCGGATGCGGAACCGCACGTCCGGTGGTGTGGGAGGACGGCGGGGGCAACCCCGCCTCCTACCCGATTGAGCCGGGCTGGCCGCTAACCACAGCCACAGCGCGGCGTACACAGCGGAAATTCGGGAACGACCGCCACGGCCTGCCTGCGCTTGCTAGGTTTGAGATTTTCGGACTAGCGACCTCAGGCATAAATCTTGCCATCGTCCCCTTTTGTGCGCCAAACAACGCTAACTCGCGCAAAGGGTGAACGTCCGATCACGCGATCAGCTTGAGGCGAGTTCTGGCAGTATTGAGGGGCCGGAATCCGTCCACGGCGATGGCGGCCCGCTCCCACAGGTAGTCACCGGTGAGGCTGATGCAGCGTTGAAGCCGGGTCGCGTCTTCGATCGGATCAGCGCCAGACACGGCCGGATCATAGAACCAGTCATCGTTGGCGATCTCGAAGCGTGCCGCGATGGCGAGCATATTCGAGAAGCTCCGACACGCCGAACAGGATGAGGAGCACGCCGACGATCACCTCAAAAGCGGCAAGCATGCGCGCCAGATTGCTCAACGGCACGATGTCGCCATAGCCCACCGTTGCGAGCGTGGTCACGGAGAAATACAGCGACTCAAAAAAGGTAAGACTCCGGTATTCATCCCCGATGCGGAAATGGTGAAGGGACGAACCGCGGGAAATGATGCCGTATACGGCGGCGAAGGCGATTACCACGATTGCGTAGAATGAGAGGAAGGCAAACGCCGGGACGGTGAGCCGCGAGATGCGCGTCAGGAATTCCTCCAGAAGAAGCCCGATGTCGATGAGGAGCGTTGCAACAGCATGGCTGGAGGCAAAGACAATAAGCCCGATCACGCCCATTGCTGCGAGGAGTGTGACATCGGCGTTGACCCTGCTCTCCTCGATGCCGAACAGAATATAGACGCCAAGGCCCACAAGCCAGATTGGAAGCTGCCACAGAAAGGCGTGGAGAAGGCCCTTTCCGTCCTTGATGTCCGGATCCGCGACATCCTTGCGGATCGCGTCCCTCCGCCACCAGCACCCAGCGATGAAGAGCAGGATCGGCGTCGCAAAGGCAATTCCTAAGGTAACCTTGCCGAACGAGTAGAAGAGCGCCTCCACGAACAAGGCGAAGATGGACGCGTAGACCGCGGCGAGGCTCGCGAAACTGATGAGAAACAGACCGCTTTTCGGGAAAAGTTCGGCGATGGCGATCATCGCAAAAGCTGCCGAAAGCAGGATTGAGAAAAAGAGGAAATCGGGCGAGCCCGCGACGGATATGCCGACGACGGCCACAAATCCTAGGGAAAGCCCAATCAGGACGAGCCTTCGCGTTCTTGTCATGGTTCCGCACGCTCCTTGGCGGCCGGGCGATGTTACCTAATGCAGGCCGCCGCCTAGTCGAATTGCCTTACGGAGCCCCAAGCCTTCGAAGCGCCCGGCACGAGCGCGGCGCTGGTCAACTTCGCCTTCAGCCCTTGCGCGCCATCTCTTCTCTCAGAATCGCGGTTATTGCTTTCGCGATGATGCCAGGCAGATCGTTGCGAAGTACCGTGACTTCCTTGCGCAGCTCGCCGACTTCGTTTCGCACCTCGCCCAATTTGGCGCGCACATCGAGCAGCAGGGCTTCGTTCTCGCCCAGCTTCGCCAGGGACTCTAACCCCGTCGCGAGGCTCAGCAGGCCCCGCTTTTCATTCGGCTTTGTTGAGAGGTCCGCCAAATCTCTGAGATCATCGGCGGCCTTTTGGTGGTCTTCCGGTTCGGTGCCATCGGGCCGACGAACACCGCGCAGGATATTCACGCCCGTCTCCGCCGCGTTCACGCCCCACGCAACGCCGTCCCTATGGGGATAGGCGTAAACCTCGCTGCCATCCGCGACCGTCAGGTTTTCGCGTGATCCGGCCGCCTTCGCCTTGGCGATCGCTGCCTCGATTTCGCGCCTGTAGCGTTCTTTGGTGATCATCGTTTGCCGCTCTTCTTCAGTTCGGCGCTCAAGCGTAAGGGCCAGCACGTCAGCTCATGACGGTGCAAGGGACCAGCAATCGAGCCCTGATTGACTGCCGCACGTGGTCTCAAATTGACCCTCACCGGAAGGTAGGTGGGTGCCTTGGATTGTAACACGAAGGCTGTGCTTTTTTATCTCCTTTCGGAAAGATGAGAGGTGCAGCACCTGGAGAGCGTAAACTCTTCACAGTTCGGAAGCTGCTGCTCGACAATCACGAACTTTAATGTACATAGCTGTGATGCAGATTTATTCTTCGATGATGAAGCTCACGTTCCTCATTTCGACAATCTCATCCGCTGGGCTAGGGGCAGCACATTCGCGACCATTCTGGCTGATCCGCCCTGGCGGTTTCAGAACAGCACAGGAAAGGTTGCCCCCGGTGACGTTGCGGAAGTAGAAGCCGACACCGCGGCCATCGGAACCACCGTCTTTGCGGAGCTTGTCCTGTTTGGCGTGCGTAGCAAGAATTCGAGGACGCTCGCTCCCGGGCGCAGACAGGTCAATTACCTCGCTACCCAAAAGCGGGAGCACTCGCGAAAGCCCGATGAGCTTTATCCCATCATCGAAGCTTGCTCGCCTGGGCCTTATGCTGAGCTGTTTGCGCGCAGGCCACCCCTGGGGTGGAATTCCTGGGGGGACGAGTTTGAGGACTGTGCCCCAACCTCAAAGACTTACGCGAACCGTTCGCAAGCCGAGAAGGTGACTCCCGTTGCGGCGCCCGCCGTGCAAGAGGAATCAGACATGTTTGCGATGTGATCGGGTGCGGTCATGTATTCGACCTATTGTTGCAGCCGCAATGGCTGCTGGCCATGATGTGATCCGCGGATCAGGTCCCAATCAGGGCGGCGCGCTCTTTCCTCGCGTGGCACTTGGCGGGTTTTCCTGATCGAACGGCCCGGCCGTTTCGCATCACGTCGTCATCACCCCTGCAGTTCGAGAACGCTATACTTAAGCAGGAATCAGCGCTGCCGCAATTTGCGGCACGTGGTAGGTATCTTTCTTGGTCAACACTGCCCAGGCGATACGCGCCATTTTGTTTGCCAGCGCGACTGCCGCCACTTTCGCCGGTTTGCGCGCAAGCAGCTTTGTTAGCCACGGATAGTTTTCAGGACAGCTACGCGCCCGCTTCACCACAGAAAGCGCGCCGAGGATCAAGATGCGCCGTAAATAGCGATTGCCTTGCTTGGAAATGGGCCCCAGCCGCTGCTTGCCGCCGGTCGAAATCCTCCCGTGAGACGATACCAATCCAGGCAGCAAAGTCGCGCCCCGTTTTAAAGGCGGAAGCATCAGGAACCGTCGCGACAATGGCGCTTGCGCCAATGATGCCGATGCCGGGAATAGTCTCGAGCCGCTTGCTGTCTTCATTCTTGCGATGCTGCGCGAGAAGGCGCTTCTCGATTGCGCTAATCTCGGCCTGGCAGGCGGCGATTTGATTAACGAGCGCTGACAAACTTGCGCGGCCATCTTCGGGTAAACGGGCGTCGCTTTCGTCGGCGACTATTGAAAGCAGTGTCTTGAGGCCGTCGTAGCCCTGTGCCGCCACGATGCCGAGTTCAGCCAGATGGGAGCGCAGCGCATTGATGGCTTGCGTGCGCTGCCTGATCAACAGATCCCGAACACGATGCTGCATGAGCCGCGCTTGCTGCTCGGGCGTTTTCACCGGCACGGTGCGAACCACTGGGCGCCTGACCGCTTCGCAGCAGGCGGCGGCATCAATCGCATCGTTCTTGTTGCGCTTGACGTAGGCCTTAACGTCCTTGGCGGGCATGAGCCTTACCTCATGACCAATCTTCTTGAGCTCGCGCGCCCAGTAGTGGGCCGAAGCACATGCTTCCATGCCAATGAGACAGGGCTTCAGTCTGGCGAAGAAAGGCAACATCTGCGCTCGCCGTAACGGCTTGCTGAAAACGACCTTGTCGCCGGCGCTCACTCCGTGAACCTGGAAAACGTGTTTGGCCAGATCAATACCGATCGTTACAGCCTGCATTTGATGCCCCCGCATTGTGATTTGCTTTCGACGATCACCTTAGGAAGCTTTCCAGGCCGGAAGCGGGCGCCGTCCACCACATCAGGGAGCCGCTGCGCGCGGATGGCTTGAGGCGCGCGAGGCCGAACTGCTGCCCGTGCAATACTTCCACCAGGTGTTCACTTTGCCCGAGGCCATCGCGGACATCGCCTATCAGAACAAGGCGGTGATCTACGATCTGTTGTTCAAGGCTTCCGCCGAGACCATGCTCATCATCGGGGCCGATCCCGAACATCTTGGCGCGAAGATTGGCTTCATCTCCGTGCTCCATAGCTGGGGTTCGGCGATGACGCACCACCCGCACGTCCACATGATCGCGCCGGGCGGCGGGCTTTCCCCCGATGGCCTGCGATGGATCGCGTGCCGCCGCGGCTTCTTCCTGCCGGTGCGGGCTCTTTCCAAGCTGTTCCGCCGGCTCATGCTGGAGAAGCTTGCCGCCGCGCACAAGGCCAGCAAGCTTAAGTTCTTCGGCGAGCACGAGCATCTCGCCGCGGCGGACGCTTTCACCGCCTTCCTGGCGCCGCTCAAAAAGACCAAGTGGTTCGTCTATTCCAAGCGTCCATTTTCCGGGCCAAGGGCCGTACTTTGTTACCTTTCCCGCTACACCCATCGCGTGGCCATTTCCAACCGGCGACTTGTCGTCGCCGATGAGAAAAGCGTGACCTTCACCTTCAAGGATTACCGGATCGAGGGACCGGGCCGCTATAAGCGGATGACGCTGGATGCGGGCGAGTTCATCCGCCGTTTCCTGATCCATGTGCTGCCGAAAGGCTTTCACCGCATCAGGCATTATGGTCTCCTGGCCAGCAATGTTCGCGCCGGTAATCTCGCAGCGATGCGGGCGTTAATCGCGATGTCCACGCTGCTGCCCCAAGTGAACGCCGCACCAAAACCCGATACTGCCGGCGAGCCAGCGGAGCGCTGCGCCAAATGCGGCAGCCGCATGCTCGTCATCGAGCGTTTCGAAGGCGCCTGCCGTCCGCGCAAAACGCCATCTCCGCCAGCGGGGTTCGATACGTCATGATCGGCGCCAGGACGGTTTGCAGCGTATCGATGCGAGGCTTGAGCCGCCGTTCAAAGGTTTGGCAGCGGCGGCGCTTGCTTGAAAGGGCAAAATCGAGCTCATTTTGGAGCCGTACCGCCATCGCTTCGCCGCCGGTCCGGCGCCGCCAATCCCGCAAGCGCGCTTTGCTTGGCTGTTACGCGCGGCTTTTGCCACCTAAGAGCCGATGCACGCTCGGCGTCAGAACTGCTGAAATCCCCATAAGCTGAGAGGGCGCCAGTGCCCTGCACCCCGCGTGTTCCTTCCCCGGACGTTTTCGGATGCCGGCCCGCGGTGCAGGCTGAGAGGTTCGGCATGGGCCGGCATCCGAAAACGTTCACAACAACGGACTCGCGCTCGCGGAGGGGAAAGGTGCCCGCGAGGGAAGCGTTTCATGGACCGAGCACCGCCAGTGCCCTGACTTAATCGCCATGGCCTTCGAGCCGTCACATAGGTCGGACTTCTCTTTAGATTCGAAACCGGAAAATTACTTGATTTTCCTCATAGCGCCGTCGCTTTTTCCAGGTCATTCTACCAAAACGATCCACCAAGGGAGCGATCACGATGAAAGGCTTTGTCGACGATATTGAGAAGCTGACCGAAGAAAACGGCGATTACCGCCGCGTGCTGTACACCGGTAAGCATGTTCAGGTGGTGCTGATGTCCTTGGCGCCCGGCGAGGAAATTGGCGAGGAAGTCCACAAGAACTTGGACCAGTTTTTCCGGGTGGAAAAGGGGAAAGGCGAGGTCTGGATCGACGGCAAGCGAACCAAAATTAAGAGCGACGATGCTATTGTCGTTCCCGCTGGAGCGCGCCACAACGTGATCAACACCGACCACAAGCCCTTGAAGCTTTACACCCTCTATAGCCCACCCAAACACCGCGACGGTTTCAGTGCCGCGACCAAGGCCGAAGCTGAGGCCTCGACGGAGCACTTCGACGGCAAGACGACTGAATAACTGGGATGCGCTTGACCCGTCTTCACCGGCACTCGGAGCACCACCTTGTGGGGCGCATCGGCTGGATGAGAGCAGCAGTGCTCGGCGCCAACGACGGCATCATCTCGACCGCGAGTTTGATTGTCGGCGTTGCCGCAGCAGCCACGAAACAGAGCGATGTCTTGATCGCAGGTGTCGCGGGGCTGGTGGCGGGCGCCATGTCGATGGCGGCCGGCGAGTATGTATCTGTCAGTTCGCAATCGGACACAGAGCAGGCCGATCTCGCCCGCGAAAGCGAGGAGTTGAGCAACACCCCTGAGTCTGAGCTCGATGAGTTGGCCGAAATATACGTAAAGCGTGGCGTCGATCCAGCGCTTGCCCGGCAGGTTGCCCAGCAGCTGATGGCGAAGGATGCTTTGGGCGCGCATGCGCGCGACGAGCTTGGGATGTCGGAAATCACGACAGCGCGTCCGGTGCAAGCAGCCTTAACATCGGCGGCCATGTTTTCTACCGGCGCGGCGATGCCATTGCTCATGGTCGTCGTATCGCCCGCCAACGTGCTTATTCCCATTGTTTCAGCTGCATCCCTGGGCTTTCTCGCTCTTCTCGGAGCAATCGGGGCAAGAACAGGCGGTGCGAACGTTCTTCGCGCGACAGTCCGGGTTACATTTTGGGGCGCCTTGGCGTTGGCTATCACGGCCGGTATCGGAAAAGTCTTCGGCACGATCGTCTGAGGCACGGGACCGCGCAAGGAATGCAAAGCGGACAGCGTGTTACGCATCTATCTCCGTTCACGACCTGGTGTTTACCGTCGAGTATTCCGTGAGGGCAGCACAGATGGCGGTCTACCTGCTCCCACCCGGAGCCATCGCCGCTCGGCCGGTGTCTCCCCGAACAGAACGAGAGCGCCGAGGTCACAAGCGACCGATTTCACGCCGGGCGAGCCAAACACCTGGGAGCATCGGTAACCAGAACGTCAGCCCGCGGAGCAGAAGCGTCCCGGCCAGAGCGGCCTCGATGGACACCCCGAGGAAGTGGAGCATGCCGACCGCGCCCGCTTCGAAGGTCCCCAGGCCAATCGGCATCGGTCCGATCGTGGCCGCCATCGAGGCCATGACGAAGCCGACGAAAACCACCCAAATCTCTGGCACATCACCGATGGCGTTGAACACGAGCCAAAGCGTAAGAGCATCGAGCAGGAAGATCCCAAGTTGGAGGCCCACTGTCTGGGCGAGCAAGAAGGGGCTGCGGAGGAGATCAGTGGGCGCCTCGGCAAGGGCCCGAAACGAAGCGGTCGTGGCGAGCAGCCTGTCCAACCAGGCGATCAGCCGCCGTTTTCCCAACCGCCGCAAGCCGAGGATAGCGGAGGGGATCGCAACCGTAATGATCGCGAAAATGCCGACCCCGACAAAGAGCGGCAGAGTGGCGCGGTGGTGGCGCCACAAAATTCCGGCGCTGCCGAACACGACCGCCAGATAGGCGATTTCGTAGGAGACGAGGCCCGCCAGCATGGCCGCCATGGCGACTTCCGCCGGGACGCGCCGCCGGATGAGACCGGTGACGACCAGCATCGTGCCGCTGATCCCGCCGCTTGGTAAAACCTGATCGGTAAACAGCTTTGCGATTCCAAGCGGAACGAGGGTCAAGAGCGTCCGCGGGTGTCCGGCATAACGCAGGGCTTGGCGCCAGACCAAGGCGGCGCAGACATAGGTGGCGGCTTGAACCAGGAGCGCCAGAAACAGCCAAGCCGGACGCGACGATCGCGCAAGCTCGACGATCCGTTCGAGCGAGCCGAATTGCGAGACGGCGAGAATAAGGGCGAGAACGCCCAGGAGACCGACAATCCACGGCAAGAGCCGCCGTACGCCGAACACTTTGAGGAGGAGCGGGCGGGGTTGACCTTCCGGAGTGACCATAATGCTCGGTGGCAGCGGCGGTCCGCCATCGAACTTCCGGCGGCTGGGGCGGGTGGATTTTGGATGCGCTGCACATTGTCAGAATAGCGGTAAACCAGCGTTTTTTTCTAACAAGAGCTTGAGATTTGACAAGGCAATAACCGGAACAAATTAATAAGTTATTGGAGTTATTAGTTAAGTAGAGTCCAATCAATTAGATCCTCCGAAGGGAGAAGTCATCATGTCGCTCGGAACAATCCTCCTTATTATCCTTGTCATCTTTCTGCTTGGCGGCTTCAGTGGCCGCTTCGGCGGTTATGGCTACGGCTTCGGTCACACCGGCATAGGTGTGCTTGGCGTCGTGTTGATCGTCGTCTTGGTTCTTTTGGTGCTTGGGAGGATCTGATCTGAAAGGCGGCGACATGTCCGTTGAGATCTATCAACGGCACCTGCTGGTGCACGTCGCAATCTTTGCTAGCCTAGAAGAGGAGGCAACGATGGACTGGGACCGGATTGAAGGAAATTGGAAGTTGCACGCTGCGCCTTGGGTCAAGGGCGGGATTGGTGTCGCCTTATCTGAGTTGACCGCATTAGGATCCGAAAGCCGCCCTGGCGCGCATGAGATTCCGAGAAAACCCCACAGCTGCTTTCGACCCGTTGCTGAGATCGGCGTATCCAAGTAAATAAATCCTGGACGAGTGTTCGCGCCAAACGTTCGAAATTGTCTCAGGAAGGTAGAGT
>CAWFXN010000019.1:0-70393 GCA_963819665.1 uncultured Alphaproteobacteria bacterium | reverse complement strand
TCAGCAGCCTGCAAGAATTCCCGCGTCGACGATGCGCCTTCGGCAAGAGTATGAGATAAGGGCGAGGCGCTGGGCCCATCGTCGCCGGAGCGCTGCAGTTGAAAACCGTGGCCGGCGGAGCATGACATGACCATCCGGAACCTCAATCTTCTGTTTCAGCCCCGCAGCGTCGTTCTTGTGGGGGCGAGCGAGCGGCCAGGCTCCATCGGACTTCACGTCGCCGAGAACCTCTTGCGCGGCGGATATACGGGCGAGATCGCTTTCGTCAATCCAGGCCGCGACGTCCTCCTGGGAAAGCCCTGCCACCGCAGCGTCGAAGCCCTCCCTTCGCGCCAGGGCTCGCGGTCGTCGCCACGCCTCCAGACACGATACCAGGCATCATCGATGAGCTCGGCCAGCAAAGGCTGCAAGGCGGCCGTCGTCAATACGGCCGGCGTCAAGGGCGATCTGGCCCAGCGCATGCTGGCTGCGGCGAAGCCTTATCTCTTGCGCATCATCGGTCCGAACTGCCTTGGCATCCAGATCCCGAGCCTGAAACTCGACGCAAGCTTCGCCCATATCCTGGGGAAGCCTGGGGACATTGCGCTCGTGTCGCAATGAGGCGCCATCACCTTGGCGATGCTGGACTGGGCCGCCGTCGAAGGGGTCGGCTTCAGCCATGTGGTCTCGATCGGAGATTCGGCCGACGTCGACCTTGGCGACATGCTCGACTATCTCGCAGGCGATGTCACAAACAGGGCTGTGTTCCTTTATATCGAGTCCGTCAAGGACGCGGCCAAGTTTATGTCCGCGGCGAGACGGTGCTCGCGCGCCAAGCCGGTGATCGCGATCAAGGCCGGCCGGCATCCCGAAGGGGCGAAGGCCGTAGCCTCGCACACAGGGGCGCTTGCAGGCTCCGATAACGTCTACACAGCGGCTCTCCGCCGCGCCGGAATTCTGCGCGTTGTCGATCTGGACGAGATGTTCGACGCAGGCGAAGTGCTCGCGCGCGTCCGATGCATACCGGGAAGCCGCATCGCCATCGTGACGAACGGAGGCGGCGCGGGCGTCGTCGCCGCCGACACGCTTGCCGATTTGAGAGGCACGCTCGCAGACCTCGAGCCGAAAACGATCGACGCCCTGAACAAGGTGCTTTCCCCCACATGGTCGCATGGCAACCCGGTCGACATCATCGGCGACGCCGGGCCGGACCGTTACGCGACGGCCATGGAAGCCGTCATGCAGGACCCGAATACGGACGTGGTGCTGGTTATAAACTGCCCGACGGCGCTTGCGTCTTCGGTCGATGCGGCGAAAGCCACGGTCGAAGCCGTCGAACACCAGCGCCATCTTGGCCACAAAAAGCCGGTGGTCGCAACCTGGCTTGCGCGAAGCGCGGTGAGGAGGTGCGGCCGCTTTTCGCCAAGGCCAACATCCCCGACTTCGAAACGCCGACGGAAGCGATCGAGGGCATCATGCAGATCGCTCGCTACGTGCGGGCCCAAACAGAGCTGATGCAAACGCCGCCGGTCACGCCGGAGAACCATGTCAATCCGGCCGCCGTTGACGCCGCCATCGGCCGCGCGCTTGCTCAAGGCCGCAGGACTGATGACAGAGCCCGAGGCGAAGGCGGTGCTGAGCGCCTATGGCATTCCGACAGTGCCCGACAAAGGTGGCCGCAACGCCGGAAAGAAGCGGCCCAGCGGCGGCGAGACTCTTCGCGCGGCTACGCTTCCGTTGTGGTGAAGATCCTGTCGCCGAATCTGACCCACAAGTCCGATATCGGCGGCATCCGCCTGACCTTACATCCGCGGAGGAGGTGGAGAAAGCCACCCGGCGCCGTATGCTCAGCGATATCAAGGCGGCTCACCCCGACGCGCTCATTGAAGGCGTCACCGTCCAGCCGATGATCCACTCGCAAGGACGCACCTACGAGCTCATCCTGGGCATCACGACCGACCCTACCTTCGGCCCGATCATCTTGTTCGGAGCGGGCGGTACAGGCGTGGAAGCGATCGGCGACACGGCGATGTCGCTCACCCCGCTCGATCTCAAGCTCGCGACGAACTCATGAAGTCGACCCGGATATACAAACTGCTGAAAGGATATCGGGACCAGCCCGCCGTCGATCTGAACGGGCTCGCGCTTTGCCTCGTA
The DNA here is from genome assembly GCA_963819665.1 of uncultured Alphaproteobacteria bacterium. GTDB lineage: Bacteria > Pseudomonadota > Alphaproteobacteria > Rhizobiales > Rhodomicrobiaceae > Rhodomicrobium. Next base: position 68,257 of record CAWFXN010000019.1, on the reverse strand, counting down.
GGCTGAGCACGCTCGCCGTGCACCACCGCGCCATTCGCGAACTCGATATCAATCCGCTCCTCGTCGACAGTAAGGGCATGATTGCGCTCGACGCTCGGATCAAGGTCGAAATCCTGGCCTTCAGCCCCCCGTTCCATCCGCCATCAGGCCATATCCGACCCAGTGGGAGAAGAACCACCGGCTCGCAGACGGAAGCGAGGTGTTCCTCCGCCCATTCGTCCTGAAGATGAGCGGTTCTATGCGCAGCTTCATGGCGCGGATGGCCGCGGAGGATATTCGTCTGCACTGTTCATGCCCGTTCGGGAGTTTTCGCATGAGTTTCTGGCGCGCATGACGCAGATCGACTACGCGCGGGAAATGGCGTTCGTCGCGCTTCGCCCCGACGGCAAGGGCGAGCAGGAAATGCTCGGGGGCGCCCGTTTCTTTGCCGACCCGGATTACGAAAAGGGCGAATACGCGATCCTGATCCGCTCCGATCTGAAAGGTCACGGACTGGGCTGGCTACTCATGAGGCATCTCATCATCTACGCAAAAAGCGAGGGTCTGAAGACGCTTTACGGAACCGTGCTTTGCGAAAATACCGACGATGTTGCAGATGTGCCGCGAACTGGGTTTCAATACCGAGCGCGATCCGAGACGGCGACGGTCTATCTGGTCACCCTTGACCTGGGTTCCCCTGGTGTCGTAAGCTAATGCAGTAGCCTCTAAGCAAAGATGTGCATCGCAACCCTATTGCTAACGTAAGCCGCGGTGGCAATAAATGGGGGCTATGGGGTCGGGAACGGACCTCTCGGCTTCCTCGTGACCTGAAGCGCGTCAAGTCGGCTAGCCCGCATATCTCACCAGCGTCATGACCGGCGTGTGCTGTTCTGTGGGGGACCGTTGACAGTTGCCCAGGCGCTTTCATAGGCGCGGCTATTGCGCCGGAAAACCGGGCGCCTGAAGTTTGGCGATGTATTTTTGTTCAGGGCGCGGACTGGAGCCGCCCCTTCATGCGGCGGCGACGCATAATCGCCGGTGAGCGTTGACGAACGCGTCTTTCAGGGGACAGGCGGAGGCGATGGCGATCTTGACGCGGCGCACGCTGACGGTGACGAGGGCGCCAAGCTTCAGGAGTTTGAGGCGGATGGTTCCGGCGGTCGCTTGCGCGAGTTCGGTTCCTTGCAAGGCCATGCGGCGCAAGGCGGTCATGAGCACGTAAGCGAGCGATGCGAACCACAGCCTTAGCTGGTTGGCGCGCAAGCTCGCCGCCGAGGTCCTGTCGGCGAAGAGGTCGAGCTGGCATTCCTTGATGCGGTTCTCCATCTCGCCGCGCGCGCAGTAGATTTTCTCGTAAAGCTTCTGTGCTTCAAAGGCTTGGCGCGGAAGCGAGGTGACGATAAAGCGCGGATTGGGACCTTTCAAGAGATGCTCCGCCTTCGCCACGACCCGGCGCTCCCGGGACCAGCTCTTGTGGGTTTGGTAGCGCAGTTCCTTGAAGATGCGTTCGGGTTTGCCGCTTTCCTTGGCTTTGGCCTCAGCCTCGGCCAGTTCGCCTGCGATCGAAGCTTCGAGCCTTGCGTTGCGGGCAAGGCCGAAGACGTAGTGGACGCCGTGAGCCTCGCACCAGGCCATCAACTCTTCGCGGCAGAAACCGGAATCCGCCCGAAGCCAGATGTCAACATCCGGCCAGCTTTTCCGGATCTGGGCGACAATCCAGGCGATTTCCTCTTTCGCGCCAGCCGAGGCGTCGATGTTCGCGGGCCTGAGTTTCGCCAGAAGCAGCTCCCGGCCGCAGAAAATGTAAAGCGGCAGATAGCAATAGCATTTGTAATAGCCGTGGAAGAACCGGCCTTCCTGATCGCCGTGGATGGGATCGTCGGTCGCGTCGAGATCGAGGATAATGCGCTTCTGCGGCGTTGCCTGGCTCTTTAGACCGAAGTTCCTGCGGCTGAACTGACTTTTCCCTTGCCGCTTCAATTGGTTGCGCTTGAAACGGGTAGCGCGGCGGTGTCTACGCCGCGATGGTCGCAGCAAGATCGAGGGCTTGCCGCTGCTTTGGGTTGGCCTCGGTGGCTAGCGTGAAGGTCCCAGTACCGGGCTTTGCGTTCTTGGGGCGCATGGCGTTGCGCACGATGGTGGCCAGATGCGTAAGCACGCCACGAAAGCTAAAGGCGGGCGTGCCGTCGGCGAGGCGCCGGGTCTGCGCCTTGGCGAGCGCAGCGGCGGAGCGCCTGGCCGGAGCCACCGGCTCGCGCTCGCGCGCCTCGTTCGCCGGAGCTTCGTCTGCGAAGAGGAGCGGCTTCCAGGCTTCAGCCAGATGCCATTGCACGTAATAAGCCAGCATGGAGAGGAAGATATGGGCCTTCACGCGGCTCTCAAGCCGGTGACGGATCGGGCGGACCTGAAGGTCCACGCCCTTGAGCGTGCGGAAGGCGCGTTCCACTTCGGCCAGGCGTTTGTAATTCAAGACGGCTGCTTCGGCGCTCATGCCGGCCTCGGCGGCGGACGTGCGAATGACATAGAGGCCATCCAGGGCCGCTTCGGCGGCGGCGCGCTCTTCATTGACGCTGAAGGCGAACGCGGCATCCTTGATATCGAGATCGAAGTGCTTGCCGACCTTGTATTTTGCGATGACCTTGCCGACGCGGACGCCGATCTTGTCGCGCCCTGACAGACGGCCGGCGGCAGCCATGGCCGCAACCTTTTCCAACGCGCGCTCCGTGGCGGCGATCAACTCCTTGCGTTTGGCCGCGCGGAGCCTCGCAAGCTCCGGATTGCGGCAAGCGACGAGCCGCTCGCCGGGATAGTCCTCGCTGGTCAAGCTGATGAGATTGCGCTCGTCGAAGAGATCGGGCTGCAATTGCCCTTCCTTCACAAGCGCGGCGATGGCCCCGCTTTTGAGCGCCGTGATCCAGCCCACGCCCTCCATTTTGCGCATGGCCTCGATCTGCACGTTGGAGATCATGCCGCGGTCGCCGACCATGGTGAGCGAGGCGATGCCGAAGCTATCGCGCGCCTTCTCCACCTGCGGCAAAAGCGTTCTGGGATCGGCCGTATTGCCCTCGAAGACCGAAACCGCCACCGGGCAGCCGCGGGCGTCCGTGAGCAGGCCATAGTTCACTTGCAGCGTGCCGGGTTTGCCGTCGCGGCTGTAGCCGATCTTCGCCAGCGGGCAGGTCACGCCCTCGAAGCTCGATGAGGTAAGATCGAAGAGCACAAGCCCGCCCTCTTTCAGATGCCTCTTGGCGAGGCGCTTTTCGATTCTGTCCTGGCGCTCGATCAGCCAGTCCATCGCCGCATAAAGCTCGTCTTCATGAGCATCGGCGACGGAAAAATCCTCCGCCAGCGTGGTGTCCGACCAGGCATGCGTCATGGCGAGCTTGCTGGCTTCAGGCGCGATGATGCGGGCCGCCACCATCGCTGCGGCTAGATCGCGCTCGCGCGAAGCCTTGCCGTCGATCAGCTTCTCGAAGCCGAGCCGGCGCATGGCGATGCGCACGGCCTCCACATGCCCATGCGGCAGCGAGCGGATGCAGTCGAGGCCGCCGCCCGCGGGCGCGAGCTTCTCACCCTTGAGCACCAGCCGGATCGCCTCGGCCTGCTCCAGCGTCAGCGCCGACAGGTTGGCGATGGTGCGCTTCCTGATGCGCTGGCCCTCCCGGATGCTTTCGCGCAGCAGGATCGCGGGCTTGGAGGTGCGATTGGGTACGAAGTCGATGTACATGCCGCGCAATGTAGCTGATTTGCGACGCTGCGGCCTAAGTCATGCTGACGCATTACAAAAAGACTGACGAACAGCCTTTTCATCGCGCCTTCGTCCACGCTGAGCTTGCGATAGCGGTCATCCCCGGTTCTTGGCGCATGTTCGAGCCGGTTCAGCGTCGACTTTCCCGCCAGCACAGCGCAGTCCCGCCGGTGCGCCGCAGCCTTGCCCGAGACAAGGCCGAGTACGGGATCATGGCGCAGGTCATCGTGGTCGTTCAGATCCTCGTAGCCAAGCGCGATGCCATGAATGCGCTGGGCCACCAGCGTTTCGACCGCGTGCTCGACGCGGTCCTGCCTGCGGCCATCCCTGAAACAAGCCGAAACCTGCCGGGACAGGCCGATACCGCGATCGGTCTCGCGCAGCAACAGCGCGCCCGCGTTCGACGTGATGGCGCCGCCGTCGAAAGCCGCTGTGACTTTCCGGCTTCCGAGGCTGGCGAAATCGAAAGAATCCGGACTACACTCTGTCAGCATCGGGGACCTCCTCTGCTCTAGCCGAAGCCTTTGTTGCAGAAGAACTTTCGCTGAATTCAGAGCCCCGATGCACCTATCTCTCGTGAGATATCCGGGTTAGGTCGCCTTTCAGAAATCAGCGCGTTGACGCCATGGCGCGCGCCTTGATCGCGTGATCGGCCAGCGTCTTGCCGAGAGACCAGATGGCGCCCGGCACCTTATGCGCCGCTGCAATGGTCGCCTCGAAGAACTCCTCGATCCATGCGCAGTCCGCGCCCGAAATCGTCAGCGGCGGCAAGAGCTTGATGGTGTGGCTCGCATGGCCGGCGACCTGCGCGAGGAGCTTATGCTCCTTGAACAGCGGAATCGTGATCATTTGGCAGAAGAGGCCCGCATTCGCCGCCTCGAGCGCACGCCAGGACATCTTCAGGGCGAAAGATTTCGGCGCCCCGAATTCGATGCCGATCATGGCGCCTTTGCCGCGGACATCCTTGATCAGCTCATAGCGGCTCATCATAGCACGGAACGAATGCATCAGGCGCTGGCCCTGGCGGGCTGCATTCTCGATCAGATGGTCTTCTTCAAGCACGTCGAGCGTCGCCAGCGCCGCGGCCATCGCCATGTCATTTTTGGCAAAGGTCGATCCATGCACCACAGCGCGATCCATGCGGTTGAAAAGCCTGTCGAAAATCCATTTCCGGGTGAGAACGGCGCCGGTGGGAATATGTCCGCCGGAAAGGGCCTTGGCCACCAGAACCACATCCGGCTCCACGCCCCAATGCTCGATCGCAAGGAACTTGCCCGTGCGCCCAAGCCCGGTTTGGATCTCATCGGCCACGAACAGCGTGCCATACTTCCGGCACAGCTCCTGAACGCCCTTCAGATAGCCTTCATCGGGCATGTTGACGCCTTTGCCCTGGATTGGCTCGACGAAAAAGCCTGCAATTGCTTTCGTTCTAAGCGCGTCTTCGACGGCCGCCAGATCGTTGAAAGGTATCTTGACGCAGCCCTCGAGAAAGCCCTCGAAGCCTTTGCGAAAAATCGTGTCGCCGTTGAGCGAGAGAGCGCCATAGGAAAGGCCATGGAATGCGTGGCCGCAATAGGCGAGGCCTGCGCGCCCGGTCGCTGCACGAACGAACTTGATAGCGGCCTCGACGCATTCGGTTCCGGAATTGGCAAATAATGCCTTTTCAAGGTGCGGCACGCGCGCAAGGAGGCGGCCGGCCAGCACGCCTGCCAGCGGCGAAACATCCATCTGTACAAGGTTGGGAAGTTCGCTGTCGAGAATTTGGCGGAGCGCGGCGTGCACCTTGGGATTATTGCGTCCGACCGCGAAGACCCCCCACCCGCTCAGGAGGTCAAGATATTTGGCGCCCTCGCGATCCCACAAATATTGTCCTTGACCGCGCACGAAGCCGACATCATAGCCGATCGTCCTCAGCACTCGAACCATCTGCTCGTTCATGTGCTGCGTATGCAGGGCATACCGTTCCGCCTCATGGTCGGCGAATAGGGATTGGATATCGACGCTCATGCCTTACACCCCCGAATGCCAGCCTCGGAACCGATCAAGCTTATGCATGATTCTGAAATAATCCTTGAAAATGTCATCTCACAGGAAGCCAATGGCGCCGATTCGACCAAAGACCTAACAAAACCCACATTGGAGTAACATTACGCTGGCGGAACAAACCGGAGTGCAGAATGGTGAAAAGGTTTATAACCGCAGCCACGTTGAGCTTATGCTCAATCGGGGCGGCGTCTGCTCAATCCCCCGTGGGGGAATGGATGGTCCAGGACAAAACAGCCCATATCCGCATCGTGTCATGTGGAAATGCGCTGTGGGGCGTGATCAACTGGACGAAAGGTCCTCCCGGAAAAGACGAGAACAATCCGGATCCGGCCAAGCGTGAACGCTCGGTGATGGGAATGCCAATTCTCATCAATATGAAGCCCGCAGAGCGGCAATGGGAGGGCCAAGTCTATAACGCTCAAAATGGCGAGACTTATTCATCCTACATCAGCCTCAAGAGCCCCGACGTGTTGCGAATTGAAGGATGCGTTCTGGGCGGCCTGTTTTGCGGGGGCGAGGATTGGACCCGCGTCCCGCCCACTAAGGGCGCGCCTTCCGATCAGGCGGTATGCTCAGGCGTAGGCAAATAGGCGCGACCTTTGGCTTTCCCTTTCGTCTCTTCCTCCACTGGCTCTTCCACCTCACGCGGCGGCCCCATGAGAAGGGGCTGGAACAACACGGCGGCCGCCATGGTGCTTACGAGCGACAGGGCGAGCAGCTTGCCCATGCTCGATGTTCCGGGATGGTTCGAGAGCCACAGGCTGCCGAACGCCACGGCGGTTGTCATTCCACTGAAGAAAACGGCGCGCGTGAGCGGGGAAGCGAGAAGTCCGCTTTTCCCTTCCCGCCATGCCATGATGTAGTAGATCTTGAACGCCACGCCGACGCCCAAAAGAAGCGGCAGCGCAATGATGTTGGCGAAATTCAGCGGCATGTCGAAAATCACGCAGAGCTCGAGCGTGACGACGCAGGCGAGAAGAAGCGGGAAAAGGGTGAGCGCAACGTCGGAGGCGCGCTTCAACGTGATCCAGAGCAGGAGAGCAATCGAGACAAGCGCCAAGATTGCGGCCTGGATAAAAGCGTTAACGATCGTGTCGCCTGCCTTTTGAATGCCGATGGCCTCGCCGGTCGCATTGGGGGCCACCGCTGTCACGGCTTCGACGAAATGGCGCAAAACTGCGTTGTCCTCCGAATCTCCTTTAGGGGACACAGAGACCCGCACCTGGCCGTCGCGACCTTTCCAGCCAGCAACCAGATCGGCCGGCAACGAGTCGAGCGTGATTTTCTCGGGGTTAAGACCGAGCTTTAAATCGCTCAGCGTCATTTTGAGCGGGCTCACAAGCGCATCGGAGGCTCGCGCCCGTGCTTCGGGGCTCGCTTTCGCCAAATTCGCAAGCGCATTTGACAGTCTTTCGGCGGCCTGGACGCCCTTTGTTCCCGGGCTCCGCTTCATGACCACGCTCAAGAAATTGGAAGCGCCTTCAAGGCTGCTGACGATCTCCTGATCAGTTGGCGCAGGCAGCGCTTTGTCATCCTTGGGATTCAGCGTCTCGGTTAGCTCTGCGGCTGCCTGGCCTATGAGGGCAATTTTTTTGTCCTGGTCTTCAGGCACGAAGCTGCCCAGAGTTCATGGCTCTCGACACTTCGGGAAGCGCGCCAAGTTTAGCTGCGAGCGCGTCCGCGTCTCCGACCGACGGCGTCAGCACCTCGATCGTGCGACCGGCTGTCTCGGGGTCTTTTTTCAGGTCAAGATAGGTTGCGACCAACTCCACATTCGGACTGCGCAGAATTCATGGGATTGAAGTCGAAGTGGAGCCAATGAAGAAGCGGTAAGCCGGCGGAGACGACACAGAGCGTGCCGATAAGCACGCCCATGCGATGCCGTTCCAGAAAGCGGTCGACGGGAGCCAGAAAGGCATAGCCGAGCGGATGGGGTTCGGCCGGCGGATTGAGAAGGCGCAGCAGCGCAGGCAGCACTGTAATGCTGGTGAGGAAGGCGATAAGCATGCCCACACCCGCGATCAAGCCGAGTTCCGAAAGGCCTCTATAGGCCGTCGGCGTAAACGCCAGGAATCCGCATGCGGTTGCGAACGCCGCCAGCGCGAGACGGCCGCCAGTATGGTCCGCGGTCGCAACGAGAGCCGGGGCCAGTTCGTTTCGCTCGAAACGCTCGGCCCGGTAGCCGACGCTGAATTGCAGGCCAAAGTCCACGCCGATTCCGACGAAGAGCACGAAGAAGGCGACCGAAATGGGATTGAGAGCGCCGACCATGGCGAGACCCAGCGCGGCCGTCATCGCGAGCCCAATAAAGAGAGCCACAAAAACCGCGAAGATGATCCGCGCGGAACGAAGCGCCAGCCAAAGAATGATCAGAACCGACAGCAGTGTGAGCGCCGTATTCAGCCCCGCCCCTTCCTTAAGCGTTCCGAATTCCTGATCAGCAATCGGGACAGTTCCTGTCAGGCGGACGGTGACGCCTCGTTCCGAAAGGCCGAGGTCCGAAGCCGTCTTACGGATGGCGTCTGTAGCGTCCTGCCCAGGCTGCAGGGAGTTGTAGTCCAGGATTGGCTCAATCTCGAGGAATTGGCGGATCTCCCGGCGAGTGGAAGCCTGACCGCTGAGCGCCTCGCGCCAACTGAACCAGGCCGGGCGGTTGTTTATCGAATTCTCGATGGCGGTTGAGAAGGCGTTGAACTGGGGAGCAAGGCTGTCAAGTGTGAGGCGCCGGCCCTGGACGCCCTTCAGCGTCAGAGTGATGGCTCCCATGACGCCGCGCAGGCTCGGATCCGCCGCCAGCGGCTCAAGGAGCGGGCGAGATTTCGTCAGCTGGCCGAGCGTTTCCTTCAGCTCGCTCTCGGACAGAAAGAGAAGGCCGTTTCTCCGAAAGAACGGGCCGCCCGAGGTTTGCCGGACGCTCTTAATGACCTCTTTTTCCTGTGCAAGCTGTTCGGTGAGCTTGTGCGCCGCGTCATCTGCGAGTTCCGGCGTCGGGCCGTCAACAACGGCGACGATTGTCGTTTCCGACGCTGGAAACGCCTTGAAAAAAGCGAGCTCTCTCTGCCGCCATGGCAAATCATCGGATATGAGCTTGCTGATATCGGTATTGATTTCGAACCGGCTAGCCACGTAGGACGCTGAGATAGCCGCGACGACCATCCCGACAACGATGACGGGCCATGGCCGCCCGGCGCAAAAGTGAACAGTCGAAATGATGAGCTTCTTTAGCATCGCTTACCGCTGAAGGATGAAAACGGTTCTTGCGTGAGTGCGAAGAACACCGTGCAGGTTATCGCCGGAGGCTGCGCCCGGCTGCAGAGTTGACCACTAAAATGAACGGCTCACATAAAGCAAAGCTCGAACCGCACTGGCATCATAAATCATTGAATACGCTGCCGGGATAGCAAGCTTCTGCAGCCTCCATCTCTGCTGTAAGGTACCCCAAAGATATTATTTCCAGCATCTGTTGCAAGTAAGGCACTCTTGTGGAACGCGGAGCAGCGGGAAGCAGCCATCTGAAAAGCGCGGAGCTTGCGTCAATTTCAATGCCCGGAACGCGAGCGGAAGCTTCTTTTTGTCGCGGCGACGGGCGGGTATCCGTCCACGCTTTAGGGTCCCGATAAGGGGCTGCACCCTTTCAATGCGTCTGAAGCCACTCCATCAGAATGCGAGTGACGAAAGCGGGCTGCTCAAGTGTCGAGAGATGGCCGCAATCCGGGACAATGGCGAGCCTTGCTCCGCCTATCCCTTCCGCCATCTCTTTTGCGAGTGCGGGCGGCGTAAGCTGATCGCCGTCCCCCACGACAATCAGCGCCGGACAGCAAATCGAGGATAAAGCGCCGAGCATGTCCGCTCTGCTCATGATGGCCGTTTGCTGGCGGATGTGGGCTTCGGGGCCAATAGCGAAAAACATCTCATCAACAAGCGACCGCAAACTTTCGTCTTCACGCCTGTCCGCATGAACGAGCAGCGGGAAAAGCATGCTCGGTATTTCCGCGAACCTTCCCGCTTTCACCATCTCGATCTGCGCCTTGCGGCGCGCGGTCTGCTCGGGCGTGTCCGCACGCGCCGTAGTATCGAGCAACGCCAGACTTAAGATACGTTCGGGAGCCTGCCGCATGATCTCAAGGGCCACATAGCCGCCCATGGATAAGCCGGCGAGCGCAAATCGGGGTGGCGCATAGGAGAGGATCTCCTGAGCAATTCCCGTCATCGAATCCTTGCGCGTTTGATTGGCGATCATCACGGGCCCGAATTGCCAGAAGGCCGGGATCTGCTTCTCATAAAGGCGGCTATCCGTCCCCAGACCAGGGATCAAGATTATCGGCAGAGTTTGCATTAGCTTATGGCTCAAAACTGATCGCAAATAGGATTTGACGAGGCGCGCCCGACGAAGTCAAGCAGCGCCTTCAATACCTGGGACATCGTTGGCCGCTCGACTAGACGAGCTCCAACTTAAAGCCGTGAGCCGATCACAGGGCAGAACGGTTTTCCGCTCGCGTTTGGGACAGGCCCGCATCCCCCTTCCTGTGAGAGCGAACCTCGAAGAAAAGAGCTTGTCCGATGACCGCCTTCACGGTTTCAGCGTTGAACGGCTTTGCGATGAGGAAGGTTGGTTCCGGTTTGGCGCCCGTCAACAGCATTTCGGGGTGGCCGGTTACAAAGATGACGGGCGCTTCGAGTTCGCCCAGGATCTCGTTGACAGCCTCGACGCCTGAACTTCCGTCGGCGAGTTGAATGTCGGACAAAATGAGGTCGGGCTTGCGGTCTTGGGCGAGCTTAAGCGCGTCCCGATGGGTCCGGGCGATGCCCGTCACCTCGTGACCGAGGCTTTGCACGAGTTCTTGCAGGTGAGCGGCCGTTAGCGGCTCGTCCTCGATGATGAGGATATCGGCCGGTTCGAGCTGGTTTGCGATTTCATGATCTGCGGTAGCGATCAGCGCGGCCACGTCTTCCAGATCGGTTTCCAATATTTTCGCGATGGCGCCGACGTCGAAGCCCTCGACAGACAACAGGAGGAACGCCTGCCTGGGCTTTGGCGTTAGGGTCTGCAAGCGCACCGTGTCGGAATTTTCGAATTTCAAGTTCGGGAACGCATTAGCGTCGACGGAATTCCAGATTTTTAGAAAGATTTGGTACAAAGCGACCTTCGGATCGATATCCAACGGAAATATCGACGGATTCTCCACGAGCGCCTCGAGAAGGGCCACGACGTAGGCATCGCCGCTCTCTTGCGAGCCGGACAGCGCACGCGCGAACCGGCGTAGCGAAGGAAGATGTGGAGCGATTGATTGCGAGACTGACATCATTGCTTACCCCAAATAATAGCCCAGACGCAGTTGTTCCCTTTGCAACAAATAGCCTGACGACGTGTTCCAGGGGAAGCGCGTTTTATGAAAATATCCTCCATGTCCGGTGCTCCGGCGATCCCCAGACAATAAGGAAGCCCTTATGAACGAAAGAAATAAAGGCGAAGAGGAGAAGCGTGCGCCTGCCCAGCAGGCGCAGCAGCCGCAGCCCTCCAATGCTTTAAACGATCAGTTTCAATCAGCTCGTCCGCATTCAGAGAACACGGACAAAATAACCGAAAAGGCCGCCAAGGATCAGCTGCCGCACCCGGGCGGAAACGCCGGCGGCGAAGCGGAAAACATGAGTCCAATCGCAGACGCGGCATTCGATGAGGCACGGTTTACGGCGGGCGTCGTCGAACTCTACGAAGCGCTCCTCAAAGAGCCGATCCCGGAAGACATGCTCCGTCTCGTCGATCAGCTTGGAAAGCAGGAGCGTAAGTGATGGGCGATCCCGGCAACGCGAACCTGCGTGAAGAGCTTGTCAGATGGATCCCGAACCTTAGAGCGTTCGCGCTCTCGCTGACGCAAAGCGCGCAGCATTCCGACGATCTTGTGCAGGACACCTTGGTGAAGGCCCTGTCAAATCTCGATAAGTTTCAACAGGGGACGAACCTGCGCGCCTGGCTGTTCACCATTCTGCGCAACAGCTTCTACAACGACATCCGCTATAAGAAGTACCATCAGACGGCCCCTCTCGATGACGTCGATCCGGTGAACCTTGAGTTTCGCGCAACGCAGGACAAATATATCGAGTTCAAGGACGTGCTGAAGGGTTTGGGCGGGCTGGTGCCCGAGCAGCGCGAGGCGATTATTCTGATTGCGGCGGAGGGATTGTCCTATGAGGAAGCGGCCGCCGTTTGCAATTGCCCGGTCGGGACGGTCAAAAGCCGGCTCAGCCGAGCCCGGCAGCGCCTCGAAGAATACGTGAACGGCGATAAGATCCTGCCAGAGCAGGTTCAGTGACCCTGGGGCGCTACTTTTTTTCTTTTCCTTTGCCGCCCTGTATCCTTGAATGGCCTAAATGTATGGATGAGACAGCGCGTGAAGACTGGCTCCTTCGCAGATTTCCTTGAGCTTGTTCGCAAAAGCCGCCGCGAGGCGGCGCTTGTCGGCGCGGCCGCGCTTATTCTCATTTCCCTGACCGCCTTTTCGTTCTGGCTCACCCACCGTGTCCTCAATGATGCCGAAACGGCGCATGAACTCAATGCATACAACGCCAAGCTGACAAAATTCTTGGAACTCCTGCGCACTGTCGAAAGCAGCCAGCGCGGGTATCTCCTTACGGGCGATCATGACTTTCTTGATCCATACAACGAGAAAAGCGGCCTCCTCGCCCCGATAGCAAAAGAGCTTCGAGAGGCCGCGCCGGAAAAGCTGAACATTACCGGCAAAGCGACAGCGCTTTCTGAGCCTTTAAGGGCAAAGCTCGGCGAGATGGCGAAGACGGTTGCGCTTGCCAAGGATGGGCAGCGTGACGCTGCGATCGCACATGTCATGAATGGCGTTGGACGGAAACTTACGGACCAGATTGAGGGCGACGTCCGGCTTATCCAGGATGAGAGCAACGCACTCATATCGAAAAACGAAGAGAGCACTACCCGCCTCCAAAACTTCAAGTTCTTTATGGACGGCATCGGCGCTCTGCTCATCATGACGTTCTCATTTCTTTCCTTGTGGCTCCTTCTGCGATCGTATGCCAAAACTCTCGAAGCACAGGACGAGCTCGCCAGGGCAAATGCCGATCTTGAGGAGACGGTCGCCCTGCGCACGGCGGCGCTCAAGCGCGCCAATGAAGAGATTCAGCGTTTCGCTTACATCGTCAGCCACGATCTGCGTTCGCCGCTTGTCAATATCATGGGATTCACCACAGAGCTGGAAACTTTGAGGACGGAACTTTTCGAGAAGCTCGCCGCGGCGAATGCGCTTACGGGCTCTGAAGTTCTGAACAAGGACTTCGACGAAGCCTTCGGCTTCATCAAAAGCTCCATCGTGCGGATGGATCGTCTCATCGCCGCGATTTTGAAAATCTCGCGCGAGGGGAGCCGGCCTTTACATCCCGAGCCTGTCGACGCGAAAGCGCTCGTAGACGGGGTTGTGGCCGGAGTGGCCCATCAGATCAGGGAAAAGGAGGTCAACGTCATCGTCGGCCCATTGCCCGCAATCTCGACCGATCGTCTTGCGCTTGAGCAAATATTCTCGAACCTTATCGAAAATGCGATCAAGTTCCAGAAGCCTGGCGGGGAGGGGAAGATCAGGATTGACGGTTTCCGGGAGGGGGCTGAGATCATATATACCGTTTCCGATAACGGGCGGGGGGTCGATCCCAAGGATCATCAGCGGATTTTTGAGCTTTTCAGGCGTTCCGGTCCGCAGGACGTGCCAGGAGAGGGAATGGGCCTCGCTTATGTTTCCGCGCTCATGCGCAGGCTTGGAGGAACCGTCTCGGTGGAGTCGACGCTCGGACGCGGCAGCACATTCCGACTGACGCTTCCGACAAAGGAATCGCTTCAAAAGAGGATGGCGGCATGAATAATGCGGTGACGATTGTCATGATTGAGGATGACGAGGGGCACGCGCGTCTCATCGAGCGGAACATCCGCCGGGCGGGGGTCACCAACGAAATCATCCACTTCTCCGACGGCGCGACGGCATATGCCTATTTTAGCGAGCTTAAGGCGCAGCCTGCCGACGTGACGCCTATCCTGGTGCTGCTTGATTTGAATTTACCCGATGTCTCTGGGATCGAGATTCTTGAGTATCTCAAGAATGACGGCCATCTCAAGGTGACGCCGGTGATCGTTCTCACAACGACGGACGATCAGGCGGAAATCCAGCGCTGTTACGATCTCGGTTGCAACGTGTACATCACCAAGCCCGTCGATTATCAGCAATTTGCAACCGCAATTCGGCAGCTTGGGCTGTTCTTTTCCGTGATCAAGGTTCCGGGCCCGCTTAATGCCTAATCGAAAGCCGCGCATCCTTATCATCGACGATGACAACGGCTTCTGCAGGCTCGTGAAGAGCCACATGGAGCGCGCCGGTTTTGAGGTGGTGTGCGCCAACACGGCGGAGGAGGGGATCGCCTTTGTTTTGACGAACAGTTTCGATGTCGTCATCCTCGATCACGTCCTGCCTGAGCAGGATGGCCTGGCGCTTCTTGGCGAGCTTCAATCCGGGCAGGGCGCGGCTCCCGTTGTTTATCTGACCGGCAGCCAGGATAGCCGAGTGGCGGTCGCGGCGCTAAAGGCAGGCGCGGCGGACTATGTCGTGAAGGACGTACACGGCGACTTCCTGATCCTATTGGAGAAAGCTGTCACCAACGCGATGTTTGCGACGGCCATCAAGAGGGACAAAGAAAGGGCGGAAGCTGAGGTCAGGATTGCCAGGGACGAGTTCAAGGCGCTGGCGGAGGAGCGCGCGCTGCTCCTGCGCGAGGTCAATCATCGGGTGAGCAATAGCCTGCAGCTTATCGCGTCGCTCCTGCATTTTCAGGGAGATATATCCGGAAACGCCGATGTGAAAGCCGCGCTCAAGGAAGCCAACGGACGCGTCCTCGCGGTGGCGCGAGTACACCGCTCGCTTTATACCTCGCTCGATGTGCGTTGGGTGTCGCTCGCGGATTATCTGTCCAACCTCATTCGCGACCTGCAAAACGTCAGCTCGGGCGGCGGTGACCACCAAAGCAGCATAACGCTAGTCTGCGATCAGATTCGAACGGGGCCAGACGCGGCCGTGGCGATTGGGATCGTGACGACGGAGCTTGTCCTTAACGCGTTGAAGCACGCTTACCCGAAAGAAGCGGGGCCAGTCCGGGTTACGCTTCAGGCTTATGGCTCGGAGATAGAATTGGCGGTCGAGGACGATGGGGTAGGGTGCCTTGACGGCGCTGATGGAAAAAGACGCAGGGGCCTCGGCCAATTAATCATTGCCGGCATGGCCGATAAACTTGAGGGCTGTCTGCGCTATGAAGGACTCAATCCGGGAACCCGGGCGGTCCTGACATTTCCGATCGGAAATCAAATCAAAGCGCTCGCAAACGTCCCGGCAGCATCTTAGCCGCGGTCGATTTTGGACAGCGCCTCCAGCATCGCATCCGGCACGGGCTCTGAAAGGATGTCGGCGCCCATCTCCATAAGCCGCAATTCTATAGCCCGCATCTCTTGAACTTCGCGCGCGAGGGCCGGATCGCTTTTCAGGAGCGATTCGAACTCCTCCAGGTCCTTACCCTGGAGTTCGCCATCGAGATAAGCTGAGATCACCGCGGCCAGCCGCTCATCCTTGAGGAATTCAGCTTGCTTGGTCTCAACCCATCTTTGATTGCCAAGCACTTTTTGGTCTGTCATCGGCATGAGTTTGCAATGAAAGCTTTGCTAATGTTTTTTATCGCTAGTCAGAACAAACGAACATCCGGCTCAAAAAATCGTTCCGCAAGAATAAGGACAAGTGCAGCTTTGTCGCAGCCTGGGACAAAAATGCCTCTCCGCAGGCCTTATTCTTAGCGATCCGATCCTGTGTCCCGCTTTCAGGTCGTGCGGTTGTCGCGAAGCCGCTTATCACGCGTCGGGTTCTTCACGCGCCCTTGCCCGGTGGGGCCAGGGCGGTTTTCGGACAGACGGCGGTCGTGCTTGGGATCTTTGACGCGCCCCTGTCCAGTGGGACCTTCACGGTTCACCGAAAGGCGCTTGTCCTGCTCTGGGTTCTTAACCCGGCCCTGCCCGGTTGGTCCGGGTCGATTTTGAGCAAGCCGCTTGTCGCGTGAAAGGTCCTTCACGCGTCCTTGGCCGGTCGGACCTGTTCTGTTTGCGGCAAGACGCTTGTCGCGCGAAGGGTCCTTCACGCGCCCTTGGCCGCCCTGCTTGACCTGGGCATTGGATGCCGAACTCATAGCAGCCGCTTTCTTGCTCTTTCCCTTGGCGGGTTTGGCGCCATTTCCTTCTTTCCCGGCAGACATGCGGGTATCCCAAATCTCCGTTCCTGTGCAAGGCGCGCATTAAAAGCCGCGCCTCCCACTGCATGGTTGTGAGTTTAGACTGTCTTAAAATCGTCTATGGCAATGAATAGATATTTGCCCGCGTCGTGCAAAGGCAAATATGCAACCTACTTATCTTTTTAATGGAATACGTAATCTAACGAACTTTGTTCCGCGAACAGGTTAAATTTTTATCTGCGGCAAGCTTCAAATAAATGCAATGGACAGGTTGAAGCACTTAAATGACTGCGTCATTCGATTATAAACAAGAGAGTAAAAATCAATGCAGAGACAATAAGCAGGTGCTGCTCTATTATTAAAAATATAGACGCATCCGATGGACTGATCGAGACAAGCCACCCACATGCAATTGCTATTGCTTATGATTGTTACAACATTTTGTTAAATACGAGATCAGCTTGGAATTGCGGGAGAACATACAACCCGCTGATCTATAAGGCTTTACCTGCCATTAGGTCGACCGTATACCAATTCATACCCCTTCTTTGGCCAGAATACCAGGGGTTTGTGCAAATTTCATGCTTGGATGTTTGCCTCTTAGCATATCAAAGCAATCAGGAGAAAGCCTGCGCCAGGTGTGGCCCCGCGTTAAGACGGGAGACGCCAAGTCGCAGCCGCTTTGCGCGGAGTCAAATCATCGGGTGGGGACTTGACCGGCGGAACTGGAACGAAGCGCTCACCGGGGGAGAAGCAGCGCAGCGCCCATTTTCTCTGCTCTCCCGAATACGGTGGCCAGGTCGAGCCCGGCCACCTTAATATCGTTATTTGTAGTAGCCTACGCCGCAAATCTGGTTGCCGGCTTTTGTCACGAAAGTGACCTTTTCAACCGGGTCCGTTCCACCTGGACGCGGAAACATATAGTCCACTTCGCCGATCTTGCCGTCGGCGGCGACCTTGATCAGCTCTTCTCCAAGCTTTTTGCCTTTCTTGTCGACGAGAGCCGCAAGAGGCGTTCCCCTCAATTCGGCCTTGGGATGAGCTGTGAAGTTATAGGCCGGAGCGCCGGCGCAGAACACGTAGAGATCGCGATCGCGGAAACCGCCGGTTGGATTGTTGAAATCTTCGATAGCTTTCTTCTCATCGGCCTTGACCGCCGCGACTGCCTTCTCAAGCAGCGCCTTGGCCTCGGCGGCGGTGCCTGAAGGAGACTGAGCAAAGGCGGAACCCGTAAATGCAAGCAGCAGCGTTGCAAGCACGGTTGCCCCAAAATTGCGAACCATGGCGTTACTCCTTTTTTATCATTGGGAGGGGAAGGCCCCCTTTTTGCCTCAAGAAGGCGCTCCCTGCTTCAAGGGAGACCATAGAATTACTATTTAGGCTTGAGCCAGTCCAGCCTCCAACTTGCTTAGTCTCGTTCCGATGACACATCAGCAATCGCAAGTGGCAGCCTCTTCGGCGGCCGCCTCTACCTTTTGAGGGGCATCACTCGCAAAGTGCAACGGGAGCCGCAAGCCGGGCAAGCGTGTTTGAAGGTGGAAGGTCCGCTGGTAAAATCCCTGCCCAGGCGCATGCCGGCCGATGCTCACAACCGTTGCTTTCGCTAGCTCCGACGAGAAGATCGACAACGCGATTTTCCTGTTTTCCTCATCGAGTTCGGCGATGGATTCGTCGTAAATGACCCAATCGGGACTATGAAGGACTACGCGGCCAAGGACGAGGCGCCACTGTTCGTCGAGCGTGAGCTCCTTGTCCCAACGCTTTTTCACTCCGAGTTGCGGGCCAAGCCGCCCCAAATTAACCCGCTCAAGCACCCTCATGGCTTCGTCGTCCGTGTATTGGCCTACCGGGTCAGGATAGGTTAGCGCCGCTTTCAAGGCGCCGGCCGGATGATACGGCGTTTGCGGCACAAACATGATGCGCTTGCCCTCGGGGATTCGGATCGTTCCGCTTCCCCAAACCCATAAGCCGGCGAGAGCCTTGATAAAGGTGGTTTTTCCAGATTTCGGCGCGGCGATGATAAGCGCCCGCTCGCCTGGCGCGATCGCCACGAACCGCTCTCCGAGGCTGACCTGCCCATTCGGCGCGAGCACGCACAAATTCTCCATGATCAGCTCGCCGGATAGGCTGGGCTTATATTGGATGTGCACGCCGCTGCCATCCAGGTATTTCACATGTTCCAGCGCGCTGCGGTAATCGATCACGCGCGTGAGCATGGCTCGCCATTCGGCAAGGGCCGGGAAGCGGTCCACATACCAGCGAAGGGCGCTCTGCACCTGGTAGAAGGCGCCAACGACCATCATCAAGCCGCCAAGGGAGAGGGTGCCGCCGAAATAGCCCGGCGCCGCAAGGAGAAGTGGGACAAGAATAGCAAGCCAGCCGTAGCCGCCGGTCACCCAGGTAAGGGTCGCCAGCCGGCCTGCGATGCGGCGCATGATTGTCAGGACCGCGTCGATGGAACCCGTGAGTGTTTCCCTTTCAGTCATTTCGCCGCGGCAAAGCGCAATGTTGTCAGCAGACTCGTTAAGGCGGACGAGATCGAAGCGGAAGGTCGCCTCTGCCGCGCGGAGTTGTGTGTGCGCGCTGATCAATGGGCTGCCGACAAGC
The DNA here is from genome assembly GCA_963819665.1 of uncultured Alphaproteobacteria bacterium. Lineage (GTDB taxonomy): Bacteria > Pseudomonadota > Alphaproteobacteria > Rhizobiales > Rhodomicrobiaceae > Rhodomicrobium. The sequence goes on along the minus strand of CAWFXN010000019.1, from coordinate 49,602 downwards.
CAGGTTATGTACGAGCCGACGAGCGCATAACCGATCGCCGCCCAAACCATGTAACCGGGGATGCCGAACTGGGCACCTTGAACGACGAAGACAACCTGCGCTGACAATTGCCAGAGTACGCCGACGAAAGCGAGGAGCATAAGCGTCGATTGAACGAGGCCCACGGCAAGGTCGACCGAAAGCTCCGACAGGCGGCGCGTATCCTCCTGAATGCGCTGATCCGGGTTGATGCTGATTTCGCCGGTGAGTGGAAGAAGGAAGGCGCGCTTGGGTTGCAACCACTCGTCGAGAAGGTCCAAGGTGACCGCCTTGCGAAGCCTGACCTTCATGCGCTCGTGCAGCCACGTTTGCAGGACGCCCAAGCAAAGGAGAATGCTTATGATGGTCAGGAATACGCGGATTTCGTGGAGAAACACGGAAAGATCGCGCTGGCCGATGGCGTCATAGATGCTGCCCTGCCAGTTGTTGAGTTGCACCTGCGTGACGGCGGCCGCTCCTATGACGAACGTGATAAGAACAAAATACCTAGTAACGCTGTGCTGTGACTTCGGCCCATCGAGCATTCTCCAGAAGAATCGCATTTGACCGAGAGTGCTTTCGTCTGCGATTCCTTTAGTGAGCTTGAATGGCCGCATGGATTCCTTTCCCGAGCGACGGATTGTGACCCCCGTCCACCACCTTTATAAGCCTTAAGGCCGCAATTGACCACCAAGGGTTGCCATCACGCCTAACGCCATGAAGATCGAATGTCTTGTTCGGTCGGGATCTCTCGAAGAGATTTGGGTCAGCCTACGAGGATTCGTGCTGACAGCGGCGATGTGGGGCGAAGCTCAAGCGCGGCCAAGCTCACGCCGGTTTGTTCGAGCCGGGCACAGCGAATTCTCGGCCTTCGGAGCTTGGAAAGAACGCAGGACTTTCAACGGGCGGGATGGCTGGGAAGAGGATCTTCACGATCACGCTGGGTAAGGCGGCTAAATTCATCACTCGGCCGGGGCGCCAAACCGCAAGCGCGGCGGCAAATTCAGCGGCGGCGGAGACTGCTTTGAAATCTCGGCCGCCTCTTTGCTGGGGCTTATTCCTTGGCGAGCGTTTTTACGGGAACAGTGCCTGTCGGCCCGGTGCTTGTTAGCTGCACGATCACCTCGCCATCCTTAGCCCAGGCAAAGTGGGGAGCATTAGGCGCCTCAGTAAAGAAGGTTCCAGCCGGGAAAGCCTGGAGCTTGCCCTCATCCCAGGTATCGCCCAGACCAAAATAGAACGTGCCTGACAGCACGGCTATCGTTCGCGGTTGGTCCGGATGAAAGTGCGGCATGATCTTGATGCCCGCCGGAAACTTGACCCGTTGCACAAAAAATTCGGATTTGGTCGGGTCGCCATAGAGCGTCGCAATCTGGGGCGCCCCAGGAAGCCCCTTGTATTGAATGTCATTGGGAAGCTTTACGCCGCCCAATTGAACCGCACCGCTTTGCATATCCGCATAAGCGGCCGTAGCCACGAGCCCGAAAGATAATGCCGCTGCCATTCCAAATGCTTTTGAGCCCATTCGAAGCTGTGCGAAGGCTGCTTTACTCATGTTTTCCTCCCTGTTCTTTCGTGGGACCAAGTCCAACGACCTGAAAGTTTGTACGCCAAAGGATAGCAACTCTATACGCCGCGGCATCAGCCGTTCGTTTGACTATTTTTAGGTATTTCGCTAGCTTGGCGAATGAGGGCAATGGCTGGCGGCGTTGAAATCGCGATAGCGAATGCTTGCCCAATCGGATTTTTCTAGCCTTCTAACAGGGATTTACGACGCGGCCGCGGACTTCTCGCATTGGGAAGATGTGCTCCGCAATCTTGCGGCCACGCTTGGCGGCAATGGCGCAGTCCTTGGGATCAGCGGAGAAGGCAAACGCTTCTCGGCCTACGTTGCTCCCCTGACAGAGCCCGCTTTCCTGACAAGCTATAACGCCTATTACCATAAGATTTCCCCGCTGATGCCACGGATCAGGGCGCTTCCGACGGGCAGCGTCGCAACCGATCGGATGGTTCTTCCCAGGAGCGAGTTTGAGAAGAGCGAGATTTATAACGATTGGATTCTGCCACAAGGGCTTTGCAATAAGCTCTACACGGTCCTTTCCAGCGACCTCAATCAGCGGATCATGATCGGGGTGCATCGCACAAAGGAGTTTCAGGAGGATCAGATTGAACTCTGCCGCTTGCTCGCTCCCCATCTTCAGCGCGCCATGGCGGTGAGCCTGAAGCTTCGTCGCCTGGAAGCCGAGCGTGGCGGTCTTGCGGAAATCCTGGACCATCTTGATGACGGCGTGATCCTGCTTGACGCCGAAGCCCGGCCTTTGTTTGTCAACAAGGCTGCTGAGCTTCTCTTTGCTCCGGGCCGTGCATTCCGGATTGGAGGCGGTCGCATCTTCCCGCTTTGGGCCGCCGATGCCGTGAGATTGCATCGATTGGTGGCGTCTTGTTCCGGTGAGGCGATCGCTAATGAGGCCGGCGGCCAAATTTTGTTGCATGGCCTGAACGATGGCGCGCCTTTAACCGCCGTTGTCATTCCAACGCGGATCAAGATGTGCTGGCTTCTTCCAATCCAGCCGGTTGCGATGCTCGTTGTAAAATCTTCGCCTCCGCGCTCCTTGCCGCGCCCGGAAGAACTTCGGGCTCGATATGGTCTGACCCCTGCGGAAGCGGCGCTTGCCGTAGAGATCTGCACCGGTAACGGCTTGCAAGCTGCAGCGAACAGACGAGGCGTCAGCCTGGCGACGGCGCGTACCCATCTGGGCCGCGTGTTCCAAAAGACTGGCGTCGGGCGTCAGGCCGAACTTGTTCGCTTGATCGTGCAGACTGGCGTGGGCGGCAGTCACTCTGAAGGTCTTGCGGAGCAGGGACCTTCGAAGAACGGTGCGTTCCCAAGCTGGACAAAAAATTAAGGCCGGGATTTGTCCCGGCCTTAATTTGCAGCACGTTGCCCCACAATGAAGGAATTTGGCCTATTTGAGGTTTGTATTGGCGGTCAGGTCGAAGGAGAGCTTGGCGACGAAGGTCGATCCGCACCAGTTCGAGCCAAGGCCGCTCGGATTGATGGCCGTGATGTTGCCGGCGCTGAAGGATGCCCCTTGATCGCCGGTGAGGACGTTGCAATTCGATCTCGACAGATCGGTGTCGACGTAGCGCAGGTCGAGCGTGAAGACCTTGTAGGTGAAGGACAGCCCCACGTTCCAGGTGTTGTATTCCGGCAATTGAATGCCGTCAGCTTGGCCTGGGAAAACGGTGTTGCCGTAGAACGAGTTGGTTCTGCCGAACCAGTAGTGGCCGAACTCGCCCGAAATGAACGCGCCGAAATCCTTGTTCGGCATCCAGGTGGCGGGCAGCACATATTTCGCCGTGACCGACGCGTAGGTGCCGTCGGCGCCCGAATTCAGCCATGTGGGATCGTAGAACACGTTTCCGCCGAGCGTGAATGTGTCGGTGAAGGCATAGGTCGCCTTGGCGTACACTTCCCAAAAGCTCGCGTCCCCGACATAGACGTTACAGCTAGCATTGGCGGCAATAAAGCCGTTGGTGCAGCTTGCATTCGAGCCATCGGCCGCTGTCGCGCCCAGTCCGTTGAATGTCTGGCCGCCGGGATACCAGTAGTACCAGCCGCCGAAATCGAGGGCGAGCTTGTCGAAGGTGGGACGGACGCCGAAGTAGAAGTCCGTTTCGGAGGCGGCGCGGTTCGGATAGTCGATGCTCTCGATCGCAATCCCGCTATAAAGCTGGATGGTCGGCTGGATATTATAGCGCAGTTCGGTGTAGGCCGAACCCGAGGGCCAATGCGCGGACTGGCTGATGCCGCGGAACATATAGTCGGACGCAACGTACGCCGCCGAAGGCGATGTCCCAGTCGGGCGTAGGCGCAGCAACGGGTTTATCCTTCAAACTCGGCGTGCCATCGGCTATCGCCGAAGCGGAACTCGCCATTAGCAGAGCCAAGGCCGTAAGTGTTGTGAGTTTGCGCATGTCGATCTCTCAAAGTTGGCGTCGCCGTTCCGCCACCCCTTGGCAGCAACTACGCGCGATTGCTGCGCCAATCAGCAAACGCGCGCCCCTAAATGATCTCGAAAGTTCCCCACGGCCAGTTGTCCTGCTCCGTCTAACCTCGATTCATTCGGTGAACTATCGCCCCCTAAGACACTGATTCGCAACGCCGACACGGTCCTACTTACCTTGAGCCCGGCAATTGTTGTAAATTTGCAGCCATCCGCCAAAATAGATGCTAATCTTGCCTAAGAATTTAGCAATTTGCACAGGCTGCTTGGAAGGAATCCCTGCATCTGGACCGGTCAGGGAGAAAATCTTTCTCCACTCGGCAGGAGGTTATGCGCCGGCGAAGATTGCGAATCGTCAGGACCATGGAAAGCCGCGATCTCAACGCCGGCATGAGCAGTGCTCGCCTCACTAGGCGCGAGTCAACGCTGCGCCGCCAAAGTCGCTAACGCATCCTGTCAAAATCTAACCATGAGTTTTGTTAATTTTACTTCTAATAACGGCAAGAAGATGTAATTTTTGCAAAACCGCGAGATGGCCGCACTCGTAGAATCAAGGCTTCGGCAGAGATACTTACATGCTTACTATAGGCCGTTTTACGAAACAAAACCAATTTTTACCTGATTTTAAGCAAAGCTTCCCGGCTGTCTCCCGTACAGCTTGCGGAGGCAAGTTCACTTCCGCGGAAAAATCTGACCGTAGGGTCGTCCGGCAAGCCGCGAAGGCCTGCGTAGCGCCAACAGCCGCAGTTTCCTTTGGATAAAGGGCTGCTGCTTGTGACTTCGCGCTGGCGCCCCCCTAGCCCTCCGTCTCCGAACGGCGCTAAAGCGAAGCTTAGCTGCAAAGCAGCAATTTGACCAAGATCAAAAGGCAGCTTTCCACGGCCGGGGAAGCATTTTGGAAGCTGTCTGCCAAGGCCCGCAAATCCCTTTATTGGGGGCAGCGGCGGCAAAGGCGCAAAATTAACGGCGGACGCGCCTGCACATCTTGGAACAGGGGGTGACATTGATGTTGAAGGTGCTTTCTCACGACGGTGTAACCTATCGCAGCTTTCAAGGCGAAAACGGCGACGAGGAATACAATATTGTCGTGGCTCCGCCCGCTCACCTCGCTTTCGAGGACCAGATCAAGTTTGTTCAGTCGGCTTATGCCGACGCGATGAAGTCGCTGGGGCTTGGTCCCGAGACCGCAATTTTCCGGCGGCTGTTTCTCAGCGATGTCATGAATCAGGCGGCGCTTGTCCGCAACAGCGAGCTTGTCGCCGAGGACGAAGACAACCCCGTCGCTGTCTCCATTGTGCAGCAGCACCCTTTGACCGGCGCCAAGATTGCGCTTCTCGCCTATCACATCGCCGCCAAGGGGCAGCTTGCGAAAAAGCGCTTCACGATGAAGCACGTCCTCGTGAAGAAAAACGGCAAACGTCACTTGTGGAGTACGAGGCTGTGCGCGGGCGCCTTCGATCCCTCGCCCTCGTCAGCGGGGCAGACGCGCAAGATCTTCGATAATCTCACCGACACGCTCTCCGACCTTGGCGGCAACCTTGCCGACCATTGCGTGAGAACCTGGATTTATCTCAGAAACGTCGATGTCTTCTATCAGGGCATGGTGGACAGCAGGCGCGAGCTGTTCACGCACGAAGGGCTGACCGGCTCGACGCATTATATCGCCAGCACGGGCATCGAAGGATCCTGCTCGCATCGTTTTGACGTGGTCTCGATGGACGCCTATTCCATCATCGACCTGAAGCCGAAGCAGGTGTCGTACCTCAACGATTTCGAGAAGCTGTGCGCGACGAAAGACTACAACGTCACCTTCGAGCGCGGCACGCGCATCGCTTACGCAGACCGCGCCCATCACTTCATCTCTGGCACGGCGAGCATCGATCACGAAGGCAACGTGCTTCATGTCGGCGACGTGGTGAAGCAGCTTGAGCGCGCCATCGAGAACGTCGACGCGCTGCTTCAATCCGGCGAAGCGAAGCTCGACGACATGCAGCACCTCATCGTCTATTTGCGCGACCCGACCGATTACGGCCGCGTGACGGGCATGTTGAACGAGAGCTTCCCGGGGGTTCCGACGGTGATCGTGCAGGGAGCGGTCTGCCGTCCGGAATGGCTCGTCGAAATCGAAGGCATCGCCGCAGCGCCGCATAACGATCCGGCGCTCCCGGCATTTTAGGGTACGAGAGAGAAAAGGCCACGCCATGGAACGCAACGATCCACCTTTCGCGCTGCTGGACGAAGCGGCGATATCAGCCGCGGAACTCCGGCGCGACCCTTACGACTTCGCGTTTGTGGAACATGCGATTCCGGAGTCTTACAAGGACGAGGTTCTGGCCGATGCGCCCAAAATTCCGACGCATGGCAGCTTCGGCCTTCCAAGCCTGCGTTACGGTCCGGGGTTTAATGCGGCGGTCAAGGACTTGCTCAGCCCGCGCTTCCGTCGCCTCGTCGAGCGGAAGTTTGACATGGATCTCAGCCCCTATCCGCCCTGCATCGTGATGATGGGCAACACGACGGGCAATTACAACGAAGGCTACGCGCACCCCGATTCGAAGCACAAGATCGTCACCGTTCTTGTGGGCTTCAGCCGGGAATGGCCTTACGAACGCGGACGACTTCGCGTGCTTCGCAGCTCGGATCGCGAGGATTACGCTTTCGAGTTTCCGCCCGAGTTCGGCCGGATGCTCATGTTCCGCGTCTGCGATCACTCCTGGCACGGCTTTCTCCCTCAAAAGGGCGCGCGCACGAGCCTGCAGCTCTGCTACGTCGATTCCGAGTGGTATGTGCGCAAGGAATATCTGCGGCACAGCGTCAGCGCCATGGTGAAGTCCAATCCAATCACGCGTAAGGTTCTGGAGTGGGCGCCCCGCAAATTCTAAAGCATCTTCTAAGAAAAGCGAACGGCGCTTTTCGCCGAAGATGTGATAGAATAGAAGCGTAGAGCGCTTTCCTTGAATTGTTCTTGGAAGCGTTCTAAGCCTGTTACTCCAGGAGCCGTTTATGACTTATCCCTCACTCCCCAAGGCAGAAGAGATCGCGAGCCACTTTGTGAAGGCGCTGGCGAAGCCCGAAATCCTGGAGGAGCCCTACCGCCGCTGGCGGGTCAAGAACGTATTCCCTGAGCAGATGTGCACCGGCATCCTGACCTTGCCGATTGCGCCGCCGGTCGTCACCATCGACGCGAAAGGCACGCGCAACGCCTTCAACAACCAGCGCATCTTCTTCACGCCGCAAATGCGGGAGCTGTTTCCCGCCATGTCGGTCTTGAGCGACGCCATGCAGCGGCCCGAGGTCGTGCGCCAGTTCAAGGAGACGTGCGGCGTGCAAGGAGAGGGCGGCTATCTCAGGATGGAGTACATCCAGGATCTCGACGGCATGTGGCTCGAGCCGCACCGCGACATCAAGGAAAAGCTCTTCTCGATGGTGATCTATCTATGCACGGGGCCGTTCGCGAAGGATTGGGGCACCGACATTTACGATCACGATGTGAAGTGGTGCGGGCGCGGGACGGCGGAGTTCAATTCAGCGGTGATTTTCATCGCGGGTCCGCACAGCTGGCATGGCTTCGAGCCGCGCCCGATCTACGGCGTCCGCCGCCTGATGGAAATCAACTACGTGAGCAATACGTGGCGAGATAAGGATCAGCTCGCCTTTCCGGACCGGCCACTCACCCTGGTTTAGCGAGAGGGGGGCGGATGGTAAATGTGCGCCCCCCTGTTTCACGAGTTAGTTGTTGTGGCGTTGATTGTGGATCGCCCGGCTGTTGTGGTTCAACTCACGGTTCAATTGAGCCTGCTCACGCTTTGTAATGTGGCCGCCGTGCTTTGCCTCGTCCCGCTGCAACTGCCGCTCGACGCGAGCGTCGCGGGCCTCGTCGCGGGCGGCTTGTTTGCCGCTGATCTGCCCTTGGCCAATGCCTTGATTAACCCGGTTTTCCTGATTGTCGATACGGCCCTGAATTTCATTCACGCGAGGATGTCCAGGGTCCACCGCCTGGGCGAATACCGACCCTGACAACAGGACTGCAAACGCGGCTGCCGCGGACAAAATCGATGCCGTGGTGTTGAGCTTCATTGTGCTCCCTCTCTTGCGTCTTTTAACGCTTTCCGCCACTTGCCCGGTGGCTGTTCGGCCCGCAGAACTTCTTGCGGGCTAGCGCGTCGTTTTGATGTCGCTTTCGAGGCGCGAACGGTCAAAAAACAGCGAATTTTGTAACGTATTGTAAACAATTAGCGGGTTTGAGAGGGGTAGAGACCGCCGACCATACCTAATGGCTACGGCCCTGCCAACGGCGCTTGGTCAAGCTCGCGAAGCTGGAGAGGCGGATGCCTCCCCACGCCGCGCACTTATTTGAAAGCATGCTGATAGCTTACTTCAAGAAGCCTTCGAACTTCTTCTTGAACTTGCTGACGCGTCCGCCGCGGTCCACGATGGCATGGCCGCCGCCGGTCCAGGCCGGGTGCGTCTTCGGATCGATATCGAGCTGGAGCTTCTGCCCTTCTGCTCCGTAGGTCGAATAGGTGTCGAATTGCGTGCCATCCGTCATGACGACGGTGATCTTATGATAATCGGGATGGGTATCCTTTTTCATGGTCTGTTCCCCTTGCGCGTCCATATGCGCCTTGTATCTGTTCCATTGTGGTTGCTATACAGGACGAAATGAGATGATGACAAGTTCAAGCGTCATCGCGCTGCCGCTATTCAGAAAATTCAGTGGCGCAGATGTATGCGGTGAGTGTGGTCTGTGATCTTCCAAGACGCCGCTGAACGCCGTTCCGGCTTGCCCATAGCTGACGAAGCCGCACAAGCCGAAACTCCGGCCAAGACCGAAAAGCGGCCGCGCCGAAGCTTGAAGCCGCTTTCGCTTTTGCGCCCCTACGTCCTCAAATACAAGACCGTTGCGATCATTGCCTTCATCGCGCTGCTTTTGTCGTCCGCCTCGACGCTCATGTTGCCTTTCGCGGTGAGGGAGATGATTGACCGCGGCTTCACGCCCGAGAAGCAAAGCCTCATCAATATTTATTTCGCCGGTCTTTTCGCCGTTGGCGCGCTGCTCGCTTTTTCGAGCGCGACCCGGTTCTTTTGCGTCTCCTGGCTCGGCGAGCGCGTGGTTGCGGACCTTCGCGCGGATGTGTTCCGGCATCTGACAAAGCTAAGCCCGTCTTTCTACGAGAAGACGCATTCAGGCGAGATCATGTCGCGCCTCAATGCCGATACGACGCAGATCAAGGCCGCAGTTTCGACATCTGTGAGCCAGGTGCTTCGCAACGGCGTTATGTTCATTGGCGCCGTCGCGATGATGATCATCACGAGCGTCAAGCTCAGTCTTCTCGTGATTGTGGTGATCCCGCTGATCATCGTGCCGCTGATCCTTTACGGGCGCACGGTGCGCCGCTTCAGCCGCGTCGCCCAGGATGAGATTGCGGCTTCCTCGGCTTTCGCAAGCGAGAATCTGGCGGCCATGCGCACCATGCAGGCGTTCACGTCCGAGGATAGCGTTGCGAACCGCTACGCAGTCGCCGTGCAGCGCTCCTTCGACGCGGCGGTATCTCGAACGCAGCGCCGGGCCATGCTAACGGCATCGGCCATTTTCCTCATTTTCGGCAGCATCGTCGGCGTGCTTTGGTATGGCGCGCATGACGTCATGGCAGGCCTCACGACAGGTGGCGTTCTCGCCCAGTTCGTCCTTTACGCTGTGCTCGCCGCCGCCTCGATCAGCGAATTCTCTGAAGTTTTCGGCGAAATGCAGTCTGCGGCGGGCGCTGCGGAACGCCTTTCCGAGCTGATGATGGTCAGGACCGAAATCGAGTCTCCGCGCAATCCGTGGCCCTTCCCGGAGCAGGCGAAAGGTGAAGTGACCTTCGACAACGTGTCCTTCACCTATCCCTTGCGACCCGACGATCGCGCTTTGCACAACGTGTCGTTCAAGGTCCATCCGGGTGAGCGCGTGGCGATTGTCGGGCCTTCGGGTTCGGGCAAGAGCACGATCTTCAACCTGATCCTGCGCTTCTATGACGCTCAACGAGGCGCCGTTCTCGTCGATGGCGTGCCGGTGGAGGAAGCGGACCTCACGGCGCTGAGGAAGCGGATCTCGCTCGTTTCTCAGGATACGGTGATCTTTGCCGAAACCGTGACGGACAACATTCGCTACGGATCGCCGGACGCCACGGACGAGCAGGTCAGGCAGGCGGCGGACGCCGCCCTTGCGAGCAGCTTCATCGAACAGCTTCCGCAGGGCTATGACACGCTTCTTGGTGAACGGGGCGTGGTGCTTTCGGGTGGGCAGCGTCAGCGCATCGCTATTGCGCGCGCAATTTTGAAGAGCGCCCCGATCCTGCTTCTTGACGAAGCCACGAGCGCGCTGGACCAAGAGAGCGAGAAGCTTGTGCAGGAGGCGCTTGAGCGTGTCATGCACGGGCGCACGACGCTCGTTATCGCGCATCGTCTCGCCACCGTCATCAATGCCGACCGCATCCTGGTGATCGACGGCGGCTTCCTCGTCGAGGAAGGAACGCACGCGTCCCTCATCAATGCGGGCGGTGTCTATTCGCGGCTTGCAGGCTTGCAGCTCGCGGGGCAGGAGAGCGCCGCGCTCGCTCCTTGAGGCGACCGGGTCGCTGTCGCAGTAAAGCGCCGGCTTATGCAATCAACTTCATAAGACCCACCCCTTACGCCGGGCACGGATCGCCCTTAAGTGGAGACGGTCACAAAGGGATGCGACGATGGATAAGAAACATCAGCTTAACCTGACCTATATTGCGATCGCCTTCGGGCTTCTGCTCCTATTTCAATTCTATTGGGTGAGCTACACTCAGGTCGAGTCCATCCCTTACAGCCGCTTCCAGCAATTGTTGAAGGGCAAGGAGGTGACAAAGGTTGTTGTCGGCCCGAACCAGATCAGGGGTGAGTTCAAGACCCCGCAGGACGGCAAGAAATATTTCACCACCACGCGCGTCGATCCTGCGGTCGCCGACGAGCTTGAGAAGCAGGGCGTCGATTTCAGCGGCAGCGCAGACCAAAGCCTGCTTCGCGATATCCTCTCCTGGGTGCTTCCTGTCCTCATTTTCTTCGGAATTTGGGCCTTCTTCATCCGCCGGATTGCCGACAAGCAGGGCCTTGGCGGCCTCATGAGCGTTGGGCGGAGCCGTGCGAAAATCTACGTTGAGAAGGTGACGGGCGTCACATTCGACGATGTGGCGGGAGCGGATGAAGCGAAGGACGAACTGAAAGAGGTCGTCAACTTCCTGAAAGACCCCGAACCCTACGGGCGGCTCGGCGCGCGCGTGCCGAAGGGGATCCTGCTCGTCGGCCCTCCCGGCATCGGCAAAACGCTGCTCGCGCGCGCGGTCGCGGGCGAGGCGGGCGTGCCGTTCTTCTCGATTTCCGGGTCGGAGTTCGTGGAAATGTTCGTCGGCGTCGGCGCCGCTCGCGTTCGCGACCTTTTCGAGCAGGCGCGCAAAATGAAGCCCTGCATCATTTTTATCGACGAGCTCGACAGTCTCGGCCGCTCGCGAACGGCTGGCTTTCCCGGCGGGGGCAACGACGAGAAGGAGCAGACGCTGAACCAGTTGCTGGCGGAACTCGACGGTTTCGACCCCCGCGAAGGCATCGTGCTGCTTGCCGCGACGAACCGCCCCGAAATTCTCGATCCGGCGCTCACGCGCGCAGGCCGCTTCGACCGGCAGGTTGCGCTCGACCGGCCCGACAAGCAGGCGCGGATCGCGATCCTGAAAGTGCATATCAAGCGTGTGAAGGCCGCGCCCTCGATCGATTTCGAACAGGTCGCCGCGATCACGCCCGGCTTTTCCGGCGCGGATCTTGCCAATCTTGTCAACGAAGCAGCGCTATCGGCCACGAGACGTGGCGGCGATCAGGTGACGATGGAGGACTTCACGCGCGCCGTGGAGCGCATTGTCGCCGGTATCGAGAAGCGCTCCCGCATTCTCTCCCCGAAGGAGCGGAAGGTCGTCGCCTATCACGAGATGGGACATGCGCTTGTGGCTTCGGCGCTGCCGGGCGCCGATGCGGTGCATAAGGTGTCCATCATCCCGCGAGGCATCGGCGCGCTTGGCTACACCATGCAGCGCCCCACCGAGGACCGCTTCCTGATCGAGCGCTCGGAGCTCGTCAATCGCATGGCCGTGCTCATGGGCGGGCGCGCCGCCGAGGAAATCATTTTCGGCGAGATTTCGACAGGCGCGGCGGACGATCTCGACCGCGCCACCGACATCGCGCGCCAGATGGTGACGCGGTTTGGCATGTCGGACGGCCTCGGCCAGCGCGTCTACGAGCCTCAGCGCCAGGCTTATCTCGGCGAGGCCATAATCGGGACGCGCCCGAAGGACTATTCCGACGAGACGAACCGCGAGATCGACGTGGCCGTCCGCAAACTTGTCGAAGACGCTTATGAGAAGGCGAAGGCGACTCTGACGGCGCGGCGGAAGGAACTCGATGAGGGAACGGCGCTTCTTCTTAAGAAGGAAACCATAACGCCCGCCGATTTCCCGCCGCTCGAAAGAAAAGAGGCGGCTGAGAAGCTTCTTCCGGCTGCGCAGTGAAGTCGCCGAAATCCATTGCGCCCCTTATCCCGTCCTACTCCCGGCCTTAGCCGGAGGCTTTGCTTAAAATCCGGTAAAAATTGGTTTCGTTTGGTAAAACGGCCTAAAGTAAGCATGTAAGTATCTCCTTCGAACGCTTGAATTTGCGGCGCTTTCGCGCGAGTTGAGGGGGTGACGTTTCGCGGATCAATGCTTCCCGGTCGCTGATTGATCCGCATCAACCGGAGCGGCCGTCTTTGTCAAAAAGAATAAACACAATTGCGCAAAAATCGCAGACAGTTTTCTTGACGATTATTCCAGATAATTGCCGCCGCACTATGCAACCAAAAGTTATAGCCTCTCTCTTTCAATGATTTAGCGCAGGTGCTTCTCTCTTTTCCACACTTTCCTTGTGGCGTGGATTCAACAGAAGCAAACGGGCTTGGAAGTAACGGGTTTCTACCTGTCTTCCGCCGTGGTAGTTATTTTCTCCGAGAGGGAATAAATCGATTTCTCCTTCTCCTAGGGGCACTTAACCAGGACTTCCCAAAATGAAAACGCTTCTTTCACGCGCGGCGCTCGCGGCCGCAGCGATGGCCCTCGGCTTGTCCGACTGCGCAAGCCACGACCGCCACTGCCAACCTGAATGTGAGCTTGCAAGTGACGTCGACTTGCACGGTTAGCGCAACTCCTCTGAATTTCGGGTCAGCCACCTTGGCAAGCAACGTAGATGCGACTGCTACAATATCCGTCACCTGTGGATCAGGAAACGGCTACTCTGTCACCCTCGGAGACGGCCAGCATTCCGTAGGCTCAGGCATGCGGATGCTGGCGTCGTCAAGCGGCTCGGTCGAGTATTCGCTTTACACGGACTCTAACAGAAGCGCGGCATGGTTTGGCGCCACCGCCGTGCCTGGGACCGGAACTGGCAGCGCGCAGTCCATCCCTGTTTACGGGCGGGTACCTGCCTCCACTGGCACTGTCCCCGGCTCCTATAGCGACGTCGTGCAGATCATCGTTACGTACTAAGAGGGCCTACCGTGAGTCGTGTGCAAGCCTTCGCGCCGCTCGCGTTTATGGTAACGCTGGCGGCCGGCCCCGTTGCGGCGCAATCGTTGCAGGTTGCGCCCCTCATGATCGATCTGCCGCCCGCCGCGGCCAGTTCGGTTCTCACCCTTCAAACCGACAACAATGAAGGCGTGGCCGTGCAGGCGCGCGTCTTCCGCTGGTCCCAGAACGATGGCGGGGACAAGCTTGAAAAGACCGAGGATGTGCTCATCAGTCCGCCCATGCTGACGCTTCGGAACGGAACGCCGAGCACGCTCAGGCTTGTCAGGGTCGCAAAGACGCCCGTGTCCGGAGAGGAGACGTACCGTGTTCTCATCGATGAACTTCCGGATCGCAAAAAGTTGCAGGCGGGCACAGTCGCACTCACTGTTCGCCAAAGTCTGCCGGTGTTCTTTGCCGGCGACGATGTGCGCGCAGGCTCATTGGCCTGGAAGGTGGTCAACCGCAAGGGCAAACTCGTTCTTGAGGCGTCGAACGCCGGACAGAAGCGCGTCAAGCTCTTAAAGCTCGCCGTCACCGACGAGAACAACCATGACCTCGTGAAAAACGGCGGCTTGGCTTATGTGCTCGGCGGCCAGACGAAGGCATGGGAGCTGTCGGGGACAGCCGCCGGAAAAACCCTGACGATCAAGGCAGAAAGCGATGCAGGGCCGATCCATGCGTCCGCGATCGCTGGCAGGAGCGGCTAGCGCCGCGGGCAAGGCCGCGTTCATTCTCGCCTGCCTGGCGTGGCGCCCCGGAGATGCAGCCCTTGCCCTTCCGAATGAGGCCGGAGTTAGCAACGACCCCGGCTCCCATCTTCCGGCTTTCATCTCGGCGAGAGAAGACCTGTTTCTCGCTGTCTTCCTCAACGATTACGACACGCAAAAGCTCGCCGCCTTCCACCGCTTTGCCGATGGATGCATGACCATCGCGTCCGAGGATCTGAAGGAGTTCAATCTCAAGATCCCCGATGCGGCGATGCATGCGAGCGGCGGGGTGTGCCTGGAAATGCTGCCGGGCGTCACCTATCGCTACGATGTCGATGCGCAAAACATTCATTTGAAGGTCTCGGACGACGCTCGCGTCCCGCTCGAGTTCGACGCGCGCCGCACGCATCCTCAGCCGACGACTGGACAGGATTGGAGCGCCGTCTTCAACTACGCTCTGTTCGCGAGTGGCGGCAGCCAGGACATCACCGCGAATACCTATCCGCAGTATCAGGGCGTCTCCGCAACCGTGGACGGCCACGTCTTCTCGCGCTATGGCGTGTTCAACCAGTCCTTCACGGCGAACTCGACCGCGACCGAGCTGACGCCGAATTTCATCCGGCTCGATTCACGGTGGTTTTATGAAGACCCCGAAACGCTCGTCACCTATTCCGCGGGCGACGTCATATCCGGCTCGCTGAACTGGACCACTTCGATCCGCATGGGCGGCCTTCAAGTCCGCCGCGATTTCCAGCTCCGTCCCGACCTCATCACACAGCCGCTGCCGCAATTTTCCGGCAGCGCCGCCGTGCCCTCCACCGTGGAGGTCTTCGCCAATCAGGCGCGCGCTTTCTCGCAAGCGGTCACGGGCGGCCCGTTCAACATCAATAACATTCCGCTCGCCACCGGACCGGGAACGATGCGCATCGTGTTGCGTGACGCGACCGGCAAGGAAACCGTCACCGAATACGCTTATTACAACGCCACCAGTCTGATCGCGCCCGGCCTCTTCGACTATTCGGTCGAGACGGGCTTCGCGCGCCAGTTCTACGGCCTCTATTCCGACAGTTATGATGGCGACCCAATCGGCTCTGCGAGCTTTCGCTATGGCGTGACGCCGCGCATCACGATGGAGGGGCATGCCGAGGGCGGCGCGGGGCTCGCGAACGCCGGAGGGGGCGTGGATTTCGGGCTTTGGCATTACGGCGTGGCTTCGTTCGCCTTCTCAGGGAGCGAACATGACGGCGCTCTCGGCGGGCAGGCTTATGCCTCGTTCGAGACGAGCCTCTGGGGCGCGCGGTTCATGGCGCGCGCGACGCAGGCGCTTGGCGAGTATCAAGACCTCGCCTCCGTCACCGCGCCGAAATGCGGCCTGCTCATCGCGGGCTGCGCCTCGGGCATCGGGGCCGTCTATAAGCGGCAGGATCAGGTCTCTCTTTCGGTTCCGCTTTATTTCGACGAGAGCTTCATCAATGCCAGCTACAGCGACAGCCTCGATTACGACGGTAATGCCAGCAAGGTGGGGACAGTCTCCTATAGCCGCCCCTTCTATTGGGATCACAGCACCATCTCGTTGAATATGTTCAACGATTTCGAGCAGAAGAACAATTACGGCGCCTACGCGGCCGTCACCTATTCCTGGGGCAAGTACACCGCGTCGGCCATTGCAGAGGCTTCGAATAGCGCCTATGGGGCCGGCGGCTCCTTCTCACGCAGCCTCGGACAGGAGCCGGGCAGCTACGGCTATTCGGTCACGGCGCTGGAGGGACCGCAGCCTTATAACGCCGCCTCCGCCGCCTACCGGGCGTCCGCGTTCCAGGCGTCGGCGGGCATCATAGAGACTGGAAAAAGCGCGCAGGTGACGGCGCAGGTGGATGGCGCGGTCGCCGTCTTGAACGGCGTGCACTTCGCCAACCACATCGACAACTCCTTCGCCGTGGTCGACACCGGGATCCCCAATGCTCGCGTGCTCTACGAGAACAATCCCATCGGCGAGACGGATGGCGATGGCGCGCTGCTTATCCCCGCCATGCGGGCGCGGGAGGAAAATTCCATCGCCATCGATCCGGAAAGCCTGCCGGTGCAGGCCGACATGCCGGAAACGAAGCAGGTCGTTGTGCCGGGCGCGCGGGGCGGGCTCACTGTGCGCTTCAAAGGCAACGTGGCGCCGCCTTCTGCGATGGTGAGTTTCAAGGATGGCAAGGGCGAGTGGCTTCCCGTCGGCTCGGAGGTCTTTGTGAACGGCGGCGAGACGGCTTTCGCCATCGGTTATGACGGCGAGGCGTATCTGACCGGGCTTTCGCCCTCGAACACTGTTCAGATCAGGAAGCCGGACGGGTTGTCCTGCAACGCATCCTTCGACTTTGCGCCCGACGCGAACGGGCAGGTCCGCATTCCCGGCGTGGTTTGCCTTTCAACCGACATGAAACTCGCCGCGGAAACCGGCGGCGTCACTGTGAAGGCTAAGCGATGAAGCACTATATCCTTGCCGATGCTTTATGGTCGATGGAGCGCGTCACGTCTCCGCGGAAGCGCAGCTCACCTGCGTCTTGAACGTAACCCCGGTTCAGTTCGACAGCATTTCTGGGACGAGCGCGGGCACCTTGGATGCGCGCGGCTCGATCACCGTCACGTGTACGGGATCGCAGGGAGCAAATATCGCTGCCTGCGTCGAGGTTGGCCAGGGCGCTCCAGTCGCGGCGTCAGGGCAGCGGCTTCTTTCGCTCGCCAAAGGGACCGGAGCGTTGCCTGTGCAAATCTTCCAGGACACAACCCTTACGAGACCTTGGGGCGCGGCTGCCGCCAGCCAGGCGGTTATGCTTCAGCGCACGGGCGACGGGCCAATGTCGGCGACCGCTTATCTCCGCGCCTACCTCCAGAAAGGAAGCGCGATCCCCGGACTCTATTCAGCGCAGTTTCCCATCACGCTGCGTTACGGGGCGATCACCGGGACTTTCGCGGATTGCAACGCCTTGCGGACCGTCGCCATCGTCCCGGCATCCCCTGCCCAGAAGACGAACGCTTCCGGTCCGTCATTTTCCCGCAGGCGTTAGAGCTCCTTCCAGGCGTCCGCAACTCCTTGATTGTATTTCTGCAACTCGTTCGCCCTAATCGTTCCGAAACGTAAACTCCCGTTTGCGTGAGAAGCCAGCCCTATGCATCTAAAGGTTGTGTTAACGATTGAGTCAAAGGTCGGGTTCGCAGGATGGGGAAGAGAGTGCCTTATTCGACATCGAGAAGCGAAAGGTCCTGGAAGACGTCTGCGAGCGCAGCCGCTCTTTCACTGGCTCTGATGGGCCCGGCGTACGCCGGTGATCTTGGAAATACGGGCCTGAAAGACCCGATTCCCGATGACCTGAACTGGCACGGCGTTACGATTTACGGGACCGTCGACGTGGGTTATGCCTATCAAACCCACGGCGCTCCCCTCGGTGGAGCTTTCTACCCCGGCCTGGAATACAACCTCAACGGATCGAAAAACGCGAACAGGGCGATCTCGTCTATAGCGGAGAACGGCCTGGAGCAGTCCAAGATCGGCGTCAAGTTCGAGGAGGCCGTCGGATATGGCTGGCTCGCCATCGGGAAGCTTGAAACCGCGTTCAATCCGCTCTCCGGCGAACTTGCCGATGCTTGCGCAAGCATGATCCGGAATAATGGCAAGCTTTACCAGGATCAGAGCGCCAATAGCGATGGCAGCCGCTGCGGACAGGCGCTCAACGGCTCAGCCTATGGAGGCGTCAGCAATCCCATCTATGGAACGCTGACGATAGGCCGGCAGCAGTCGCTGGAACTGGATGCCGTCAGTTCGTACGATCCGATGGGGCATGCCCCCGGCTTGGATCTGCTCGGCTATTCCGGCGGCGCGTCTGGAGGAATTGGATCAACGGAAACCGCTCGCTGGGATAACTCCGTCAAATATGTCTTCAGCTATGGTCCAGCCCATGCAGCCGCCATGTATACGGCGGGTGGGCAGGACACAGCCATCTTCAACGGCGCGTATGGGTTGAACGCCGGAGCGATCTGGAAAGGCTTCTCCGTTGACGCCATTTACACCAAGGAGTGGGGAACGGTCGTTTCAACGTCGATCCCCAATCCCGCCTACACAACCGGCGTTAGCTGCCTGCCGCTCGCCTGCCCGTATGGTCTGCTTGGCGTCATCTCGGACAATGAGGCTTGGTCGGTGATGGGCAAATACGCCTACGAGTTTGAAGGCGGCCTGAAGGACGAGGAGCCGCCATCGAAGCTGACCGCCTTCGCAGGCTATGTCCATATCGATATGGGGAATCCGCGCGATACAAATATCCCGCCCGGTTCCACGACCATCGGAGGCTACCAACTCGTCGGCGTCACCACAAACGCCTATACAACGGACAAGATTTTGCAGACCTTCTGGGTAGGCGCAAGATATCAACTGCCTTCCGGCTGGAGCTTCACGGGAGCTTACTACCGTTATACCCAGGATGAATACATCAACAGCAAGGGAAAGAACTGCCTCAATGCGGCCAAGGCCCTTGTCGGGAATCCCACGCCTCCCAACTGCGCGGGCGCCTTGAACCAGGGCTCTTTCCTGATCGACTATGCCTTCAACAAGCACTGGGATGCCTATGCTGGCGTCAGTTACATGGAAAATGGCGGGGGGCTCAACTCGGCCTATCTGAACGATAATATGGCGACATTCGTGACGGGCATAAGGCTGAAGTTCTGAGCGGCATGCCGTGCCGCGCGCGCCAACGGATCGCCCTGCCCGCCTGGCTTTTTGTATGGTCGTTGCGAAAGGCATTTCGCTTGAACCCCAAGATCAGCTTGCGCTTGCGTCCGCATTGCCTTGAGCCGGAATCCTACGAAAAAGCGCCTTGCCAAGAAGTTAACTGCGCTAAGCTATTGATTTATGCTATAGAAAAATATCGAGAGGCACTTCCCGTCGCGGCGCTTGCGAAGACGAAGCCATGGTTAACAGGCGAAGTCTCAACATATTTAACGGACTTTTGCGCGTCCCAGTAAAGAAAAAATTCCGGCATTAAATTCAATTTAATGGGAGATCATGTAGGAAGAAAAGCTGTTTGTTTGCAGAGACATATCGGAATTATTTCGCGTCACTTCGAAGGCGCGGCGTTCCTCATCTTGCGCTGCGTAAACCGTTCTTTAACAATAAACATGACCGGAAATAATTCCGGCGCGCTCCGTTAACCACAAAGCCATTAACATCACGGCGCGGCCCCGCTTGGCAACAATCCATTAACGTGAGCCACGAAGGCGCGGATGACCAGTGCGGCCGGTTCGCCCAAACGCCAGAAGATGGCGGGCCGTGGCGGCTCGGGATGACGAAGCTGTGCAGCCCGGCAGGGGCAGCGGAACAGAGCAGAAGCTGGGCCGGAAGCCATCCAAGCTTTCCAGTGGAGCGCGGCGAATGCTCTATTTTCTTCGCTAGGAGCGCGGGGGATTCTGCGCTAAGCATGACGGGCGCGCAAACAATGGACGCAAAGACGAGCCGGGGGACAGGCCTCCGGCTAAAGCTGTTGGAATAACAAAGATGTTCGAGATTTATCGTGAAGAAGTCGAATGGGGTGGCCGCACTCTCAAGCTGGAGACAGGGCGCATAGCGCGGCAAGCCGACGCCGCAGTGCTCGCGCAATATGGGGAGACTTCGGTGCTTGCAACCGTTGTCGGTGAACGCGAGGCCGACCCTACCAAGGACTTCTTCCCTCTCACCGTGAATTATCAGGAAAAGGCTTACGCCGCAGGCAAAATTCCCGGCGGTTATTTTAAGCGCGAAGGCCGGCCCACGGAGCGTGAAACGCTCGTTTCCCGGCTCATCGACCGGCCGATCCGGCCGCTTTTTGCGCCGGGGTTCAAGAATGAGACGCAGGTCATCGTAACGGTGCTGTCCCACGACATGGAGAGCGACCCGGACGTCGTGGCTCTGGTGGCTGCTTCGGCGGCGCTGACGCTTTCGGGGTTGCCGTTCCTCGGGCCAATCGGCGCCTCGAGGGTTGGCTATGCGCACGGACAGTACATCCTCAACCCCACATCGGATCAAATGAAGACGACCGAGCTCGATCTCGTGGTTGCGGGCACGGGGGACGCCGTTCTCATGGTCGAGTCGGAGGCGAAGGAGCTTTCCGAGGAGGTGATGCTCGGCGCCGTGACCTTCGGGCAGGAGGCGTACCGCCCCGTTATCGACGCCATCATCGGCCTTGCCGAACAGGCCGCGAAAGAGCCATGGGTTCTGCCGGACTCGAAGAACGAGTACGAGGCTAAGGTCAAGAAGCTTGTGGAAAGGGATCTCAAGAAGGCCTTCCAGATCCCGGGCAAGCAGGAGCGCAACGCGAAGGTCGGCGAGGCGAAAGCCAAGGTTGTGGCGGAGCTTACGCCGGAGCAGCCCTCGTCAGCCGACAAGGTCAAGCTCGCGGACGCGTTCAAGGAAATCGAAAAGAACGTCGTTCGGACGGGCATCCTCAAGACCGGCAAGCGCATCGACGGGCGCGATTTGAAAACGGTGCGGCCCATCGATTGCCAAGTCCACGTCATACCCCGCACGCACGGCTCGGCGCTGTTCACGCGCGGAGAAACCCAGGCGCTGGTGGTGGCGACGCTCGGCACGGGCGAGGACGAGCAGTGGATCGAACTCGCTGGAAGGCACCTACAAGGAGTCCTTCCTGCTTCACTATAATTTCCCGCCATATTCGGTTGGCGAGGTTGGCCGCATGGGCTCGCCCGGACGCCGCGAAATCGGCCATGGCAAGCTCGCGTGGCGCGCGATCCATCCGATGGTGCCGGGCTCCGACACCTTCCCCTACACCATCCGGGTCGTTTCGGAGATCACGGAGTCCAACGGGTCTTCGTCCATGGCGAGCGTCTGCGGCGCTTCGCTGGCGATGATGGATGCAGGCATTCCGTTGAAAGCGCCTGTCGCAGGCATCGCAATGGGCCTTATCAAGGAATCGGATGGCGTGGCGGTCTTGTCCGACATCATCGGCGACGAGGACCACCTCGGCGATATGGACTTCAAGGTGGCCGGCACATCGCAGGGCGTCACCGCGCTGCAGATGGACATCAAGATCACCGGCATCACGACGGAGATCATGAAGACGGCGCTCGAACAGGCGCGCGAAGGCCGTCTGCACATCCTCGGAGAAATGGCGAAGGCGCTGGGCCATCATCGCGAGGATCTGGGCGAGCACGCGCCGCGCATCGAGACCATCACCATCCCGACCGACAAGATCCGCGAAGTGATCGGGTCCGGCGGTTCGGTGATCCGTTCCATCGTCGAGGAGTCCGGCGCGAAGATCGACATCTCCGATGACGGCACGGTGAAGATCGCCGCCGCGAACCAGAACTCGATCAAGGACGCGATCAATCGCATCAAATCCATCGCTTCCGAGCCGGAGGTCGGCCAGATCTATAAAGGCAAGGTGGTGAAGATCGTCGAGTTCGGCGCTTTCGTGAACTTCTTCGGCTCGCGCGATGGTCTCGTCCACATTTCGCAAATGTCGGACCGCAGGCTGAAGCACGCTTCCGAGGTCGTGAAAGAGGGCATGGAGGTCTATGTCAAGTGCATGGGCTTCGACGATCGCGGCAAGGTCCGGCTTTCGATGAAGGGCATCGACCAGAAGACGGGTAAGGAAACCGCCTCGGCGGCGTCGGGCGAGCAACCTGCGACGGAGCCGGCCGCGAGCTAACATCGCCGGGGGCAGGTTTGCGTGAAGCGAACTTGCCTCCGAACTCAGCAGGCTGCTTCATCCTTCGACAAGCTCAGGATGAGGCTTCGACAAGCTCATGGTTCGAGACGGCCTTCGGCCTCCTCACCATGAGGCCGCGTGTTTTCAACGGCTGAGCCTCATGGTGAGCTTGTCGAACCATGGGCCAAAGAACCTGAACTTTTATAGGATGACGCGCCCGGCTTCCTGGACGCCCAATCCGCTATTGGCCGCGGATCGCCAAATCCCAATCTTGAAGGCAAGCCCTTTGTATGCTGGGAGGTTGGAATGGGTCTCTTGGTCGACGGCGTCTGGCAGGATCGGTGGTATGACACCGCGAAATCTGGCGGGCGGTTCCTCCGCTCTGAAAGCCAGTTCCGCAACTGGATCACCCCGGACGGAAGCCCTGGGCCGTCCGGCGCCGGCGGCTTCGCCGCCGAACCGGATCGCTACCACCTTTATGTCTCTCTCGCTTGCCCGTGGGCGCATCGAACGCTGATCTTTCGCGCGCTCAAGGGCCTCGAAAGCTTCATCCCGATTTCCGTCGTGAATTGGCTCATGGGTCCGGAAGGCTGGACCTTCAACGACGGCCCCGGCGTCATCCCCGACACGGTCAACGGGGCGAAGCGACTCTATGAAATCTATACGAAGGCGAAACCGTCCTATTCGGGGCGCGTCAACGTCCCGACCCTGTGGGACAAGAAAACGGGCGCCATCGTGAACAACGAGTTCGTCCGAAATCGTCCGCATGTTCAACAGCGCGTTTGATGGCGTGGGCGCGAAGGCGGGCGACTACTACCCGCCGGACTTGCGGTCCGAGATCGATAGCCTCAACGCGGAGATCTACGGCCGCGTCAACAACGGCGTCTACCGGGCGGGTTTCGCGACAACCCAGGAAGCCTATGAAGAGGCCGTGCGCCCGCTCTTTGAAACGCTGGACAAGCTTGAAGCGCGCCTCTCCCGCCAAAGATATCTATGCGGCGAGCGCATCACCGAAGCCGACTGGCGGCTGTTCACCACGCTCATTCGCTTCGATTCCGTCTATCACGGGCATTTCAAGTGCAATATCAGGCGCATCGCCGACTACCCGAACTTATGGGGCTTTACACGCGAGCTTTACCAGTGGCCGGGCGTGCGGGAAACGACCAACTTCCAGCATATCAAACGCCACTATTACGAAAGCCACAGAACCATCAATCCCACCGGGATCGTCCCTGTCGGTCCCGACCTCGATTTCAACGCCCCGCACGGACGAGATCGCTTTCCGGCGAGCGCAACTCTCGGCTGAAGCCGGTCCTTGGCGGGATGCGGAACAATATCCGCGTCATCACATTCCACCTCCCATCGCAAATAGGGATTTGATCCATGCCAACGATCAAGACGAAGGATGGGACCGAGATCTATTACAACGATTGGGGCAGCGGTCAGCCGGTCGTATTCAGCCATGGCTGGCCGCTCTCGGCGGACGCGTTCGAAGACCAGATGTTTTTTCTCGCCTCCCGTGGCTACCGATGCATCGCCCACGACAGGCGCGGCCATGGCCGTTCAAGCCAGCCCTGGGCAGGCAACGACATGGACACTTACGCGGACGATCTTGCGGCCTTGACGGAAGCGCTCAATGTGCGGGATGCGATCCATGTCGGGCATTCGACCGGCGGCGGCGAAGTGGCTCGCTATATCGGCCGCCACGGGACAGGCCGCGTCGCCAAGGCGGTGCTGATCAGCGCTGTGCCGCCGTTGATGCTGAAAACCGAGGCGAACCCCAGCGGAACGCCGATCGAGGTGTTCGATCAGCTGCGCGCTTCCGTCGCCGCCGATCGCTCGCAATTCTGGAAGGACCTTAGCCTTCCCTTTTACGGCTACAACAGGTCCGGCGCGAAAGTGTCGGAGGGCGTGCGCGAATCTTTCTGGCTGCAGAGCATGATGGCGGGCTTTCCGGCGTCCTACTTTTGCATCAAGGCCTTTTCCGAGACGGACCAGACCGAAGACCTTAAGAAATTCGACGTGCCGACCCTCATCCTGCACGGCGACGACGATCAGATTGTTCCGATCCAGGCCTCCGGCGCTTCTGTCCTCAAAGCTTATCAAGGGGGCGAAGTTGAAAGTCTATCCTGGCGCCCCGCATGGGATGTGCACCACGCTCAAAAACGAGGTTAACGCCGACCTTCTCGCTTTCATTCAAGGATAAGCATCTGCTTGCCATCGAACTCTTCGCCTGTTGGAGGGTTTACCCCTCAGCTAACGCAAAGGAGTAGATGATGGACAAAGAACGCATCAAGGGTTCCGCCGAACAGGTCAAGGGCTCGATCAAGGAAACAGTCGGCAAGGTCACGGGAGATTCCAAGACCGAAGCGGAAGGCAAGGCCGACAAGGCTGAGGGCAAGGCTCGGAGTGCCGTTGGCGGCATCAAGGATGCCGTAAAGGGTAAGTAAGGTTTCGCTCTCTCATCCCGGAAACGCCAAAGGCGTTATCCGGGATCGTTACAAACGCCAGCGCATTTTGTGACCCCGGATAGGGCGTAACCGCCCTTCCGGCATGGCGAGGTTGTGAGCTACTCAACCGGAGTCCGTTATAACACCCCCGTGACGCCGGGGGGCTTTTTTGTCCCCTGCTCTTCAGTATTTCTGATCGCACACTACAAATAAACTTATTTTCGATTTATCTAGTAAAGAACTATATTAGGCTTCTTGGCTTCTAGCCTGGGCCTGTTGCCGTGCAAAGTGCCACGATTTTGTATAAAAATGTATGTAAGTTTGTC
Organism: uncultured Alphaproteobacteria bacterium; assembly: GCA_963819665.1. Classification (GTDB taxonomy): domain Bacteria; phylum Pseudomonadota; class Alphaproteobacteria; order Rhizobiales; family Rhodomicrobiaceae; genus Rhodomicrobium. The sequence continues at coordinate 24,828 of CAWFXN010000019.1, read as the reverse complement.
GGAACGAAGGTATTAGTATTTCTTTTGTGGCGCATAAGCCGCGACTTAGGCTAAGCATTAGCTATGAACATTTCTTTGCGCCTTTTGAGATACGTCACGGCTGCCGCAGATTGCGCGAATGTCACGGAAGCCGCCCGTCGCCTTCAGGTGTCGCAGCCTTCCGTTTCAGCAGCCATCGCTGAACTCGAGCAAATGCTCGGCATCACGATCTTCGTCCGCCATCACGCGAAAGGCGTTACGCTTACGCCAGCCGGGCAGAGGCTCATTGCAGAGGCAAGATTGCTTCTGAAGCACGCCGAAGAATTCTCGAAGACGGCTGAGGCGCTGGGCGACACCGATCGCGGCGAGATAACCGTCGGATGCTTTCCCACGCTCGCGTCTCTTTACATGCCCTCTATCATGCTCGAATTTGCCGAGCGTCACCCGCTCATTACATTGCGCCTCGACGAGGGCGACCAGGAGCAGCTCCTGCGGGATCTGGCTCAAGGCCGGATCGAAATGGCCTTCTCCTTTAGCAACGGGGTGCACTCGGGCTTTGATACCAGACCTCTTCTATCGCTTCCAGCGGTTGTCTCCCTGCCGGCGAACCATCGCTTGGCAAAAGCGCCAGATGTGAGCTTGACGGAGCTCGAGAAGGAGCCGCTCATCTATTTTGACTTGCCCTTGATCCGCGATTGGGTTTCGAGCGTCTTCGATGCGCTTGCCATCCAGCCGAATATCCGGCTGAGAATTCGGTCTTACGAGTTGATGCGCGGCTTGGTCGCTCGGGGCCACGGCTATGCCGTCCATGCTTCGGTGCCGCTCACGTCCACGACTTATGACGGCGGACAGCTGGTGGTGAAGCCGCTGCGGGATATCGTGCCACCGGCTCAGGTCGTGAGCATCACCCCGGGATCGCATCTCATGCGCCCGGCTGTGAAAATCTTCGAGGATTTCCTTGAGGGTTCGCTGAAGCGCGGCTGCGGGAAAATCAAGGCGACGGCCGCCGCTTAGAGGCCGATCATTCCTAACCGGGTGTGAGTGCTTTGCCAACCAACGCGCGGCGAAGCAATTTGCGCTTCCGCTGGTTTGCGCCTTCTGGTCTCGCGTTTCGCTCTCCGAGATTTGAGCTGGCCTCGATGGATGGTCTGACAGGACGGAAGACCCCTCCCATTTGACAGGCATGTAATGATACACCATTACATGTTGAACCTTCTTTTGGGCTCCGCCATGACTGCTTTTTCGATAGTCTCCGCCGCGCGCGTTCTTTGCCTTGCCGCAGCGCTCGCCCCCCTCCTTGCGCCTGCCGCTCCATCCATCGCTGCGCCGAGGGTGGTTGTAACGATCAAACCTGTTCATTCGCTCGCGGCTGCGATCCTTGAGGGCGTCACGGAACCCAAGCTTCTGCTGGATGGAGCCGCATCGCCCCATTCTTACGCCTTGAAGCCCTCCGATGCGGAGGCGCTCAGCAGCGCGGATGCGATTATCCGCGTTTCAGAAAATCTTGAGGTCTTCCTCAATAAGGCAATCGCGACCCTTCCGGAGAAGGCGCGCGTGATCGACTTGGATAACACGCCGGGTCTCACCCTTCTTCCTGTCCGCAAGAGCGTCGGACTGATGCAGAACGCGAGTACGGACAATGAGGGAGACCATGAGCACGAGCACCGCCACGGTCCGATGGATGTGCATTTCTGGCTCGATCCCGTGAACGCGATCGTCATTTCGGGCTATCTCGCGCAGCAGTTCGCGGAACTGGACCCTGAGCACGCGGCGCAGTATCGAGCGAACGCCGGGAAGCTCGAAGCCAAACTGGCGGCTCTCGATGCGGAGCTGAACGCTACGTTCAAGGGCCTCTCGAACAAGCCGTTCATCGTCTTCCACGACGTGACCCAATATCTCGAAAAGCGATATGGGCTTCGAGGGTTAGGCGCGGTGACGCTGAGCCCCGAGCGCCCGCCCGGCGCCAAACGCCTTCAGGAAATCCGTGACAGGATCGGGCGCGCGAAAGCGATCTGCGTCTTTTCCGAGCCTCAGTTTCCGCCGAAGCTTGTCGAAATGCTCACCGAAGGCACCGACGCGAAGGCCGGTGTGCTGGACGAGATCGGCGCGGCGATCCCTGCCGGTCCCGGCCAATATTTCGAGTTCATGCGAGCCGACGCGGAAAGCCTCGCATCTTGCCTGAAGTCTTAATGGCCGGAGTCGAGCCGGTTCCATGACGAATCAGCGATACTCTAGCGCCGCTCGAAAAGGCGTTCCAGATCGGCGCGCGACAATTCCACGAAGGTGGGACGGCCGTGATTGCACTGGGCCGCGTTCGGCGTTGTCTCCATCTCGCGTAAAAGCGCATTCATTTCGTCAATCCGCATAACCCGCCCTGCGCGGACGCTGCCATGGCAAGCCATGGTCGCGCAGATCGCATGAAGCCTCGCTTCGACGCCGCCGTTCGCGCTTTCCTTCAGTTCATGCGCGAGATCGCGGACGAGGGACTGCACATCGCAATGCCCAAGAAGGGAAGGCGTTTCCCGCGCGATCACGGCGCCTGGGCCGAAGCCCTCCAGCACGAGGCCGCTCTCGGCAAGCTTGTCGCGATGCTCCAGGACAAGCTCGGCGTCCTCCTCGGCCATCTCCACGACCTCGGGAATGAGCAGAAGCTGCCGGGCGATGCGGCCTCCCGCAAGCGCCGCTTTCAGCTTCTCATAGACGATGCGCTCGTGAGCGGCGTGCTGATCCACGAGGATGACGCCATCGGCGGTTTCCGAAATGATGTAGGTCTTGTGCAACTGCGCCCGCGCCGCGCCGAGCCGCTCATCCGTCTGTGCTTCGGCGGAGCCGTCGGACGGGGCGAGGGGCGGGGACGCTTCTTCCGCGAAGCCGTTGGCGGCGCCGCCATTATAAGGCTGCCAAGCCGTGCGAAGGGGCGCGCGGTATTGCTGCATGCCGCCTTGCTCCGCGGGGGAGGGGGCGGCGGCGCCGCTGAACGGCCTCGGAGCAGCCGACACGCCGGCGCCGCGCAGCGTTTGGCTTAATGCGGAAACGACAAGGCTGCGGACGAGGCTCGCCTCGCGAAAGCGCACCTCGGCCTTGGCGGGATGCACGTTGACGTCCAGATCTTCGACCGGAATTTCGAGGAACAGCGCAACAAGCGGGTAGCGCCCGCGCGGCACGAGATCCTGATAGGCGCCGCGGATGGCGGACAAGAGGAGGCGGTCTTTGACGGGCCTGCCGTTCACGAAAAGATATTGCAGCGAGGCGTCCGGCCTGTTGAGCGTGGGCCGCCCCGCAAAGCCCGACAGCGAAACGCCATCGCGTTCGAGGCGGACAACCTCGGAGCCTTCGGCGAAATCGCGCCCCATGATCCGGGCCAGCCGATGCCGGACAGCATTTTCGTCCTCCGGGGCCGCGCCCGGAAGGGCAAACGATGCGCGCTCGCCGACCGTCAGCGCGAAGCCGATATGCGGACAGGCAAGCGCGAGCCGTTTGACGACATCTGTAATGGCGGCGTTCTCGGAGCGCTCCGATTTCGTGAATTTGAGGCGCGCGGGCGTCGCCGCGAAAAGATCGCGGATCTCGACGCAGGCGCCGGGCCGAGCCGCCGCTGGCCGGACCCCGGACTTCTTGCCGCTTTCGACCGAAATCTCGAAGCCGCGATTAAGACCCGCCGGCCGCGTCACAATGCGCAAGTCCGCCACCGAGCCGAGCGACGGCAGGGCTTCGCCTCGGAAGCCGAGGGTGCGGATGTCCTGCAAGTTCCCGGCTGGCAGTTTGGACGTGGCGTGCCGCTCCACGCAAAGGCTCAAATCGGCCTCGTCCATGCCGCAACCGTCATCCGTGACGCGCAAGAGCGAAAGCCCGCCGTTTTGCGCCACGATCTCGATCGACGTCGCGCCCGCGTCGATGGCGTTTTCGACAAGCTCCTTCACGGCGCTCGCCGGGCGCTCGATCACCTCACCGGCGGCGATCCGGTTGATTTCGACCTGGGTGAGTTGGCGGATCGGCATTTTTTATCCTGCCAGATAGTCGCGGGTCAGGCGTCCGCCCGCCTCAATCGCAGGCTGGTCGAACGGATCGACGCTCAAGAGATCGGCGGCGAGGATCGTCTCGATGATAAAGTGCATCATCAGCGCGCCGAGAGCGTGTTCGTCGAGCCGGGGCAGGTCGATGACGCGCACCGGGCGCTGCGCCTCGCCCAAGGCTTGGACGATGGCCTCCTGCTCGGCCTGCACGACGTCGCCAATGCTGCGGCCTGCAAGATAGTGTGCGCCTGCTTCGGCCGCCAGCGCGGGCGGAATGGCAAGGCCATTGTCTTCGCCCTTCGCAGGGTCGACGCGCACCACATTCATGAGATGAACAGGCGGCCCATCCATGAAAAGCTGGAGCTGGCTGTGCTGATCCGCGGGGCCCAGGGCGGCGATGGGCGTGGTTCCTTCGCCCAGTTTGCCGAGGCTCTCCGCCCAAAGCTGCGACGTACCACGCGCTGAAGCGTTCCAGCCGGTCGGAATAGGGCATCATGACGGAGTTTGTGACGCCCATATCCTTCGCGAGCCCGATGGCGACTGCGGCTCCGACCGCAGCCGGATGCTCCTCGGGCATGGTTGCGGTCGTGAGCTTCTCGACGACTTCCCGGCCGCCCGCGCGGAAAGCGGCCACGTCGAGCCCGCGGGCGAAAGCGGGAAGGAGGCCCGCCGCCGTGAAGGCCGAGTAGCGTCCGCCGATTTCGGCGCTGTGCGGAAGCATGGGAATGCCCCGCGCCGCAAACAGGGCGCGAAGACCATTGAAGACGCCCTTCGTCTCGGGCTCGGTCACCCCCAGGAAGATGTGCGGAATGAGCGCCGCGTGACCGGCGTCCTCGATGAATTTCAGGGCGGTCAGCGTTTGGGCGAGCGTTCCGGCCGTCGCGCCCGATTTCGAAATCGCGATAAACCGCGTCTTCGGAATGTCGAGAATGCCCAAGCCCCGCATAAAGGAGCGGGCATCGAGGTTGCCATAGAAGCGAAGGCGCGGGCGCTTTTCGCCGGCCGGCCCATTATCTCCGGGGATCGACCAGCCCCCGAGCTGAGCGAGCGCCTGTCCCCCAAGGCTCGCCCCGCCTGTGCCAAGGATCAGAATTGTGTCCGCGCCCGCCGCCAATTTGTCATAGGCGGCGCGGGCCTCCTCGATGCCGGCGGCGTCGCTCAGGATGCTGAAATGGGCGAGGCTTCCGTCTTGCGCCTGTTCCTCCAGAGCCTTGAAACGCGGCGTCAGCAGGGTGAGCCATTGCGTGAGGCGATCTTCTCTCAGACCGGCGTCTCCGATCTTTGAAGAAAGACAGCCGTCAATCGATTGGCGGTACGTCATTGGCGCGAATCCTTCCGTGACCTTATCGTGGCGATGCCTGCGGCCGCGGGGCAAGGCGCCACGTCGACAGTTTCAACAATGATTTCACGCAAGGTGGTGGAGACAAGAAAAAGCCGCGTGATGCGGCTTCTTCAAAACGAGTTCCGGTGAAGGATATAAAGGCCTGAAGTCTTGGCTTCATCCTTCGACGGGCTCATGGATCGAGACGGCCTTCGGCCTCCTCACCATGAGGTCGCGTGTTTTCAACGGCTTAGCCCTCATGGTGAGCCTGTCGAACCATGGGCGACATCGTCATCCCGGCCAAGCGAAGCGCGAGCCGGGATCGTAAAAAAGCAGGCGGCTTCGATCTGTTACGGTCCCGGATAAGGCTTCGCCTTTCCGGGACGACGATTCGCTTAAAGCCCGGCTTCCTTGATGCCCTCCGGCTCGCCGACAACGGTCACGATCAGGTTTTTGGGCTCCATCAGCCGCTTCGCGACGCGCTTGATGTCGCCGACGGTGATGGCTTCGATTTCGCCATTGCGGCGTTCGAGGTAGTCGATGCCGAGATCGTCGAGCTGGATGGCCAGAAGCTGCGCCGCGATCTTCGAACTCGTATCGAATCTGAGCGCGAACGATCCAACGAGATAGTCCTTGGCCGTGCGAAGCTCCTTCTCGGTCAGCCCTTCCTTGGCGGCGTGGTCAAGCTCTTCCTTGATAAGGTCCAGCGACTGCCCGACGCTCTTGTTTTCGGTTGCGACGCCGCCCGCGAAGACGCCGACATGATCGAGCGGATAAAGATAGGTATAGACCGAGTAGGCCAGCCCGCGCTTCTCGCGCACCTCCTGCATGAGCTTCGATGAAAATCCGCCGCCGCCCACCACGTAGTTGAGAATATAGGCCGCGATGAAATCCGGGTCCTTCCGCTTCAGCCCCTGGAATCCGAATTGCACCACCGACTGCGGATTGGGCATGGTCACGATGCGCTGCTTCGCCGTGTCTTGCCACGAGAAGTCCTGCACCGGCTTCTTGTCCGATTTGGCGGGAAGGTCGCCGAACACAGTATCGAGCAAATCGCCGAGCTTTGCCGCATCGATGTCGCCGACCGCGGCGACTTTGAGATTATCGCGCGCGAAGATGCGCTTGACGTAGTCGCGCAGGTCGTCCGCCGTGATGGCGGCTACGCTCTCAAGCGTGCCGTTTGTCGGGCGGGCGTAGGGATGCGAGCCAAAGGCGAGCTTGTGCCATTCCAGCGACGCGACCTTGTCGGGGTCTTTCTCCTCCACGCGCAACGTTGCGATCAGCTGTTCGCGGATGCGTTCGACATCCTTTTCCGAGAAGTGCGGCGACGTGAGAGCCATGTGCAGCAGCTTGAACAACTCGTCGCGGTTCTCGGAGAGCGTCTGAAAAGATCCCGTTACGTGATCATAGGACGCGTTGATGGTCATCTTGGCCGCGAGGTCTTCCAGGCGATTCTGGAAGGCCTCGGAATCGAGATCGCCCGCGCCTTCATCGAGCATCCCGGCGGCGAAGGTCGCAACCCCGGGCTTGCCCTCCGGGTCCTGAGTGGTTCCCCCGTCGAAGCCAAACTGCAGGCTCAGGATCGGCCGGCTATGATCCTCGACAAGCCAAGCCTCAATACCTTTTTTGCTGACGACTTTCTGAATCTGCATGGCCCCTGCCGGAAGTGCGGTCCAAAGAAGCAGCGACAAGACCGCTGCCGGAGCAATCATCGGCTGAATAAGCCGGCTCCCAATTATCTTTCTTATCATGTTGGTTCATGCGCTCCTTAATGGAAGGTCCCGGTTTGGGAAACGGGGCGCGTTTCCACTTTGGCGAGCTGCGAGGGGAGCGGAATGAGGTAGCCCGTCACGGACCGCTTGCGGTCCAGATACTTCGCCGCGACAGCCCGGACATCCTCGCGCGTCACTGCTTTCAGCCGCTCCGGCCGCGCCTCGACATCCTCGACCGTGCGGCCCGGTCGCAAGGTTCCAGCCATAGGTCTGGGCCAGACTTTGCTGGCTGTCGGACGCATAGATCAGATTGGCGATCTCGGTTGTCTTCGCCCGCTCCAATTCTTCAGCCGTAACGCCATTGTGGATCACCTCTTCGATGACCTTGTCAACGGAAGCCTCGATATCCTCAAGCTTGGTGTCGCCTGCAGCGACGGCGTAAAATCCGAAACGGCCCATGTCGAGCGCAAGGCCGCCATACCAGGCGCTCGTGCTCGAAGCCTTCTTCTCGTCGCGGACAAGCGCGTTGTAGAGGCGGCTCGTATTGCTGCTGCCGACAATCCGGGCGAGAAGCTGAAGCGCCTCTGCTTCCCGGTCCGTGGCGGTGTTGAAGCTCGGGGCCAGATAGTAGCGCTCGAAAGTCGCCTTGCCGACGCGGCCGTCCCGCAGGATAACGCGGCGCTCCGTCAGGGGCTCCGGCTCGGCGGGGCGGACCCTGGGCTGGCCGACGTCCGGATTTGCCGGGATTTTGCCGTAGGTGTCCTTCGCCAGCGCAACAACCTGTTCCGGGTCCACGTCCCCGGTCACGACAAGGATGGCGTTGTTCGGCGCATAAAACTTCTTGTAGTGGCGCAGAGCATCTTCACGGGTCAGTCCGCGGATCTCGGTGTCCCAGCCGATGACTGGCGTGTGATAGGGATGCGCAATGTAAAGAGCGGCCATCATCTGCTCCTGCAGGAGCGACGACGGATCATTGTCGACGCGGCTGCGGCGTTCCTCGCGGATGACCTTGCGCTCGGTAAGCACTTCCTTCTCGTCGAGCTTGAGGTTCGCCATGCGGTCGGCTTCCATGCCCATCACCTGCGGAAGCTTTTCCTTGGCGACCCTCTGGAAATAGGCGGTGATGTCTTGCGCGGTAAACGCGTTGTCCTGGCCGCCGAGGCGCGCGACGATCTTTGAAAACTCGCCCGCCGGAACCTTGTCCGTGCCCTTGAACATCAGATGTTCGAGAAAATGCGCGATGCCCGACTTGCCCGGAGGCTCATCCGCGCCGCCAACCTTGTACCAAACCATGTGCGTGACGACCGGAGCGCGGCGGTCCGGCACCACCACGATCTCAAGTCCATTATCGAGCTGGCCATGAAACGCAAGCTTCGACGGCGTGAGTGTCTGAGCCGTGGCCGCCGGAGTGAGTGCTAAAGTCATGAGAAGCGCACCAAGCAGTTTGATTTTTAAAAGTCGGTCCGCCCCCAACCAACTTGAACGGGGACGGGCTCCTAACAATTGGTGTTGCATCGTCGATTTGACCATCCTGGGTAGAGTGCAGCTGGAGATATAAGCCGCCAAAGCTCAGCCGCCACAATTGTTACGGCGATTTCATCGAACCTGGCGGAAATGTCCGGCGACGCTGCACGCGAAAAGCGCTCATTTTATGCCCCGCGCGCGGATTATTCTCTCCCCGGACCGCATGTGACCTCAAATGTCGTTGAGCCAGCTCACGATTGGCGGCCGCGCGGACAGAACATCGATGATCACATCCATGGCCGCGATATGATAATGATGGCCGTCCCTGTCGATCGCTTCCTTGGCCTGCGAGTAAAACCATTTCGCATAGCGGGAATTTCGCACGATGAAGATGGGCCAGGGATAGATGTCGTTCTCGCTGTAGATTTGGCGGAGGAGGTAGGCTTCCTGAGCGCCCCTGTAGCAGAGAGGGGCGTCGAAGAGAATCCGGAGCGACCTCATCTTGGGCTCGGTCGATTTGAGAATAAGCCGAAAGCCTTCCCGATCGTCATACATGCCGTCGATGTACATTTTCGCCGATAAACCATCGATCGGCTCCCACCGTTCGAACCGCTCTTCCTCAGCCATGTCCGGAGATCGCCCTAAAAACTCTACAGCACATGCGACTTAACCGATGCCTCGGCTCATAAGAGAGACTATAGGCCGCGCAAGGAATACATGCAAAGAAGGCGATCGCTCAAGCGCCTTATAAAGGAATGCGGCTCGGATGATCGATCAGCGGCGCCTCCCCGCTTGAGCTGACTTGGCTCACGGTTGCGGAGGCCGCTCATGCGCTCGCCGTCTCGAAAAATACCGTGAAGACCCATCTGCAGAATATCTTCGCCAAAACGCGATCATCGCGGGCAGGCGCAGCTCCTGAAATTCGTGAACGATCTCAGGTCGCCTTTGAGGCAGATACAACGGGCCAACGCCTCCAGCGACAACGAAACGGCCCAGGTCCCGAGCCCGTCCTGCCAATGCCATTTGATCGCGGTGAGACCTTGATCTAGCGCCGGTTGAACGCAACCGCCACGTCGCTGTCTTGTAGGTGGGCCGAGGCGCCTATTATTAGGGCGCTCACGGTCACGCGCGCAAGCTGCCTGGCCTTAGAACTTCAGGCGCGCCAAAGATCCGTGGCTCCGTGCTGTGTGGCTTACCACTTGATGCACGCAAGCGAGAACTTTGGCTCTTCTAAAGCAGCTCTGTGCATGGCGTCATACCTTGGGGTGTTGGCTGACGAGACAGTCGCTAGCGAACCGGTCTGGGCCGCAAATTCCCTGCGAACAGAGAAAATTACAGGGACTCCTTCAATTTTGATCCATCTTCATTGCAAATGCGCGGGAACAACACCCGCTTATTCAATAACGTGCGGGATGAATTCCCTAAAAATCAGAGCAGGGATTTAAATTGCGCCCACAGCGAACAAATGCGTCGAGCGGACTAAATCAGGGATTAAGTCCGGGGCAATTTATCGTAAACCAAATGCCCCATGCCGCGCACGGCGCGGAATCGAAACGGAACGCGGCAGGTAGATGGAATGGACCGGCAGGCGATCACGATCAGCTTTCAGAACAATGAGGTCTACGAATGCGGTGCAAGGCTGCTTGCCCTGCTTGCGCACCCCGCCGATGACCAGGACGATAACCGCCGGGCGCATATCCACGCGTCTCTGTGCCGGCACGCGCTCGAATTCCAACATTTAAGCAATCCGGATGATTGGAGGCCCAAACCGGTTAAGCTTCCCTATGTGTTCCGCGACGCCAAATTGGCCAAGCGCGACGTGAAATTTGCGGCGAAGCGCCTCGGCGAACGGCTCGTCGCCGCGCGCATGGTTATCCCCTTTCTGCAAAGAGCGGAACTGGGCCAGGCGCCCGCACTGCCCGAGACTATCAAACGATTGTCGCTCAATGAAATGGCGGCTTTTGTGCTCGACGACGCCGGTCAAAGCGATGCCGGCAACGTGAAGCGGCGCTATTGGGCGCCAAGCCGCCCCGTCATCCATCTCGCCGCAGCAACGGCGGTCACCGGACAGGCGCTTAAGAAAGCGGGCGTCCCACTTGGCTTAGAGCTCTTGCTTCTTTGGCGGGAACTCGTCGAGGGGATTGTGCAACGGGCGCAGGCCTATGAGGAGCTGATCGCCCGCGATCCGGCCTTCCCCGTCAAAGCCGATGCTCTGATCAAGGTTCGCGTTATCTGACTGGGGTCATTTTTTCTTTCGCTTCCTGAACTCGACCGGCGCGGCGCGCCCTGCGATCTTCAGCGCGCCGCCTGAGCCGAGGCCATCCTCGGCCCGCTGGGCGGTGCGCAGGAGGCAGCATGCAAGAATCGATCGCCAGCACGGCACAGCGTTCCGCTCATCGCACCCGCTTGTCCATTTGCTATCTGCCGCTCGCGCAACTGAAGCCCGATCCCCGCAACGCCCGCGTCCACAGCAAGAAGCAAATCCGTCAAATCGCCCGCAGCATTGAGAGTTTTGGGTTCAATGTGCCCATTCTCATCGACGGCGAGAACAATGTCGTCGCCGGCCATGGACGCATCCTCGCCGCGAAACTTCTTGGGCTTGCCGAAGTCCCGACCGTTCGTCTCGAGCATCTTACCGAGGCCCAGCGCCGCGCCTTTGCGATCGCCGACAATCGCCTGACCGAAATCGCCTCCTGGGACGATCGGCTGCTCGGCGAAACGTTGAAGGAGCTTGCCATCGTCGACCTCGATTTTGCTCTCGAGGCGACCGGTTTCGAGACAGGCGAAATCGATTTGCGCATCGAGGCGCTGTCGCAAAACGAACGTGACCCTGTGGAGCGGCCGATTCCGGCCGTGTCCGGGCCCGCCGTCACCCGGACCGGCGATCTCTGGCTGCTGGATCGTCACAGAGTTTTGTGCGGCGACGCGCTGGACGCCGAAGCCTATCGCACGCTCCTTGGCTCTAAGACCGCCAGCGCCGCCTTTACCGATCCGCCCTATAACGTGCCGATCGATGGCCACGTCAGCGGCCTTGGACAAACCCGCCATCGCGAATTCCCGATGGCGGCCGGCGAGATGGATGCCGCCGCCTTCACGAAGTTTCTTGAAACGTCGATGCGCCACATGGCTGCCTTCAGCCGCTCCGGCGCCGTCCATTATGTCTGCATGGACTGGCGGCACGCGGCCGAGCTGCTCATCGCGTCGCGCGCGGCGGGCTTCGACATGCTCAACCTCTGCGTCTGGACGAAGCCCAATGCCGGGATAGGCAGCTTCTATCGTTCCCAGCACGAGCTTGTGTTCGTCCTCAAGGCCGGTTCGGGCAGGCATCAGAATAATGTGCAACTCGGCCGCCAGGGCCGTCATCGCAGCAATGTCTGGGCTTATGCTGCGGGGCCGGGATTTGGACGCGCGGGCGAGGAAGGCCATCTCGCCGCGCTTCACCCGACCGTCAAACCCGTCGCCATGGTCGCTGACGCCATTCTCGACAGCTCCCGGCGCGGCGATATCGTCCTCGATCCCTTCCTGGGCAGCGGCACGACGCTGATGGCCGCAGAACGCACCGGCCGGCAATGCCGCGGGCTCGAACTCGATCCGCTTTACGTCGACGCGATCGTGCGCCGCTGGCAAGCCTACACGGGCGCCGCCGCCCGCCACGCCGTCACCGGCGCGACATTCGACGAGGCCGCCCAGGCGGCGGAGCGCGCGCAATGAGTAACGATCCGTCAAAGCCCGGCGGCGGCTATAAAGTCGGCTATCGCCATCCGCCGCTGGCGACGCGGTTCCGTCCCGGAACATCGGGCAATCCGCGCGGAAGGCCCAAGGGCGCCCGCAAGCTCGCCACGGTCCTCGCCGCGGCGCTTGCCGAGCGCGTGGTTGTCGCCGAGAACGGCTGCCGCAAGCGGATCACCAAACTCGAGGCGGCGGTCAAACAGCTCGTCAACCGGGCCGCCTCGGGCGATGTGCGTTCGCTAACCTTGCTGCTGGCGCTCGTTCAGGCGAGCGAGGCCAAGCCGCTTCCAACCGGGTCCGGGGCCCCGTCGGCGGACGATGCGCTGGTCCTGCGCGAAATCACGCGGCGCCTGAAAGGGGAGGCATCATGACTTTTCTCACCGCCGCGGAGCTTCGCGCGATCATGCGCGCGGATTTCTATTCGTTCCTGATGCGCTGCTTCGCCGAATTGCACGGCGGGCTCGCATTTTTGCCCAATTGGCACATCGAGCTGCTCGCCGCCAAACTTCAGGCCGCGCTTGAGGGCAGGATCAGACGGCTGATCGTCAACATGCCGCCGCGCCATCTCAAATCCTTGGCTGCGTCCGCCGCCCTGCCCGCTTGGTGGCTCGGCCATGCGCCCGACGCCGCGATCGTTTGCGCGACTTACGCGCAGGACCTGTCCGACAAATTCGCGCGGGACTGCCGCGCGCTGATGCAATCGGGTTGGTATAGAGCGGCTTTTCCAACACGTCTGACAGCCCAACGCGCTGCCCTGCAGGAACTCGTCACCACCAAGGGCGGCTTCCGGCTGGCGACCTCCGTCGGCGGGGTTCTCACCGGGCGCGGCGCCGACGTGATCATTATCGACGATCCCTTGAAACCCGCCGACGCGATCTCCCACACGCGCCGGGCCGCCGTCAACGACTGGTACGATGGCACCCTTTATTCCAGGCTCAACGACAAGAGCCGCGGCGTTGTCATCGTCGTCATGCAGCGTCTGCACGAAGACGATCTCGTTGGCCATCTCCTAAACCAAGAAGGCTGGGAGGTGTTGGCTTTCCCGGCGATCGCCGAATGCGACGAGGAGCACGCCATCGACACGCCTTTCGGACCGAGGCGATTCTTCCGGCGCGCGGGAGAAGCGCTTCACCCCGCGCGTGAACCGCTTGAAACCCTCGAACAGATCCGCGCAACCCTCGGCGTCTACAATTTCGCCAGCCAGTACCAGCAGACGCCAGCGCCCAGCGGCGGCGGCCTGGTCAAAGAGAGCTGGTTCCAACGTTACGGTCCCGAGGAGAGGCCGTCTTCCTTCGATCAGATCATCCAGAGCTGGGACACGGCGACCAAGCCAACCGAACTCGCCGACTATTCCGTATGTACGACCTGGGGCCTCAAGGGATCGCATTTTTATCTGCTGCATGTCCTGCGCAAAAAACTCGCCTATCCCGACCTCAAGCGCGCCGTCGCCGAGCAACGCGCCCTCTTCAACCCTACGGTCATCCTCATCGAGGACAAGGCTTCTGGCACGCAGCTGATCCAGGACTTGCTTGAGGCCGGACTCTCCATGGTGACGCGCTTCGAGCCCGAAGGCGACAAAGTCATGCGCCTCCATGCCCAGACGGCGACGATCGAGAATGGATTCGTGCATCTTCCCCGCGAGGCGCACTGGCTCGCCGACTATTTGCATGAGCTCACCCTGTTCCCCAACGGCCGTCACGACGATCAGGTCGAACTCGACGTCGCAGGCCCTCGCCTGGACGAAACAAAGACCAGCGGGTTGGGCGCTTCGTGAAATTTATCGCCAGAAATATGAAAAAGCGCGAAACCCGGGCGCATCGACGCTCGTGCGGCTCGCGGCGCCAGCCGGCGTCTCCCACGTTCAAACAAAGAGCGGCGGAACCTACGCGGTTCGGGATGGGTTCGTCTCCGTCCCGGAAGACGACGCGCCTTTTTTGTACGGCGCCGGGTTCCGGCGGGCCTAATCAAAGGACGGGCAGGCGAACCCATCCTGGTCCGTCCCGGGCGTGGTCCGGTCACGGCACTCTGTTACCTCGCCACCATCGATGATCCGGCGCGGTTCAAGAAATTGCGCAGTGTTGGAGCCTATGTGGGATTGACCACGCGGCGATACGCATCGGGTGAAACGGACCGGACAGGCCGCATTTCCAAGTGCGGCGACAGCATGCTCAAAAGCTATCTGTTTGAAGCAGCGAATGTGCTGCTGACGCGAGTTGCCAGATAGTCTGCTCTCAAAGCCTGGGGCATGCGCATCGCAAAACGCAAAAGCCTCAGCAAGGCCTGTGTCGCAGTCGCCCGCAAACTTGCCGTCATCTTGCACCGGATGTGGATGGACGGCACTGAATTCCGCTGGTCAATGCGAGGACCTGCAATGCAGGCGGCGTGATCGCGACAAGAGTTTCCGCGCAAGGCGGGAAAAGAAGTCCCTGCCGGGAAGTGGCGATGTCGAGATCGTCCATTGGCTGCTGCAATGCCTGTATCGGCAACGCGCGCTTCACACATTGGTACGCCCAAGTCACTAACCGCCATTATGCGGAGGACTCAGCCCGAACGCGGAGAGAACCGTGGGCCCGGCAAGGATTTCTTGGAGAGCTTGACTTCAGGCCCGGAATTAGAGAACAGCCTGGCAATATCGCAGGAAAAGCGATTGGGTTGAATTCGAAGACTTTTAGCGCAAAAAGTGAATTTTTGAAGTAATACAATTTGAGATTGCAAAATGCAAATATTTTGTAAATTGTACGTTTGGAGCATCGGCAATAAAATTTAGCGTTTCACTAATGCCAGAGCGGAATGCTTTGGTAAGGAGAAAATCAATGAAGACTTGCCGTGAATTAGTAGCTCTCGCAGCTGCTTTCTCGATGCTTGCTGCGCCGGCGTTTGGAGCAACGGTCGCTTCAAAGGCCAAAATCTATCACCGGCATTACATTGCTGGACAGCCTTATTACGCCACCGCTCCAGCGGGGTATCAAGGTAACTGGTACGCCCCTGGTTGGAGACACCGGACAAACGCAACGGGATGGGACAATACTTGCTTGGATCTCCCATGGCTTCCCTCTGAGTTTGCGTGTTCCGCGCAGTAACGCTACCGCTTCCTACCAAGCCAGTCCTCGAGCGCAAGGGCTAGCTTGCCGAGCGGTTGCAAAGACGTGTACCCTCGGCAATGCGCTGCGAGCGCACTTGATACGGGGGTTGCGATATAGAAGCACTGGCCAGAGCGGCAGTAGACGTGGATGTCGCGGAGATCTCCGGTCGCGAGGAAGTTCACCAAGGCGCGGATGTTGAGAGCTTTGGGCCCTTCTTCTGAGGCGGTTTCTGGCGGTTCGCGAACATCGAGAAGAAAAGCCGTTCGCGGCCAGTGAGGTAGCGGCATGTCTCTGCTCAGAGTATTGGCGGCAACTATTTTCCCGCAGAGTTCACAGGATCCTCGGCGCTGCCAAACTGCGGCGCAGAGCAGAGCTCGGCTTCTTCCAAATCGTGGATGGTGACGCCCATCT
The DNA here is from genome assembly GCA_963819665.1 of uncultured Alphaproteobacteria bacterium. Taxonomy (GTDB): domain Bacteria; phylum Pseudomonadota; class Alphaproteobacteria; order Rhizobiales; family Rhodomicrobiaceae; genus Rhodomicrobium. The sequence continues at coordinate 9,116 of CAWFXN010000019.1, read as the reverse complement.
GCAGGAGAGCGCGATGATGCGCTTGTAAGCTTTGGAGGAACTGCGCCTTGGCGAAAGCGAGTTGCGCTATAATTGTGTTTGGATGCCGCTTGCTTCCATCTCCGGAAATATAGCGAAGAGGAAACTTATGAAAGAGCATAAGTGTTACGAGGCGAACCTCCCGCGCAAAGCCATCATGACAGTCTTTCCAGGGATTCGGTCGGCATGATCGATGTTGCAAACAACAAGTCATAGGTCTTGGAACCGATGAGGGAGGGCGTCTTTGAAGATTTCTCGTAATCGAGGATGATCTCGAAGGGCGCAAGGTCCTCGTCCAAGGCTTGGTTGAGTCCGGTCAGGAGGTAACAAGCGCGCCGGATTTCGCCGATGGACTCGCGCTTGCAGAAACCGGCGCTTTCGATGTGCTCATCATCGACCGCATGCTTCCTGGCGGCGATGGCATCAACATAATCACCGCTTTGCGTGCACATGGGATTATGACGCCCGCAGTTTTTTTGACGGCTTTGAACGAAGTTGATGACCGGGTCGCAGGCTTGCGGGCTGGCGGCGATGATTATATCGCCAAGCCCTTTTCTTTCTTGGAACTGTTGGCCCGGCTTGAAGCCGTCACACGCCGGAGGAAGTCAGCGCCGGATACGATTTTGCGGGTTGGCGATTTGGAGGTGAACTTATTAGCCAGGACCGTAAAACGCGCGAACATCGAGATCGCGCTGCTGCCGCGCGAATTCCGCTTGCTTGAGTTCCTGGTTAGACACGCAGGACAAACCGTGACCCGAACCATGCTGCTTGAGGGCGTTTGGAAATACCGCTTCGAACCGGAAACGAAGATCATCGACGTGCAAATGAGCCGCCTCCGCCAAAAAATTGATCGCGGCTTCGACGAGCCGCTCATTCATACGATGCGCGGCTTAGGGTATCGCATCAATGCAGAATAGCCCCTTTCAAACGACAACCTTCCGGCTAACGGTCTTGGCCTGCCTCGCATTCATCGCGCTGGGCGGCGCCGTGCTTGGCCTTGTCTATTGGAGGATGCTTTCACTTATAGACGGTCAGATCGACGGGGCGCTCCAACGTGAATGCTACGACATGAGTGCGGCCTATGAAAGAGGTGGTTACGAGCGCCTCCGGCGAACAGTCGCTGATCGCGCTTCGCCTAAGCCGGAGGCTTCACGCATTTATCTGCTGATCGGGCCCGACGGATCCCTCCACCGGCAATCTGACGGAGTGGCCAGTAAGTGCTCCGGCGCCCGGCGTGGCCACCGATGTCGATGTGCTCCACGCTGTTAAAGGCGCTCGTGTTCGAACGCTCAACTTCTCTGACGGAAGCCGGCTGCTTGTCGGACGAACGCTTACTGAACGCAATAATTTTGAGCACATCATCGCAGAGTCGCTCTTTAGCGTCCTGGCTGTAAACTTGTTGCTTGGCGCCGCCGCAGGCGCCGTTATTGCGTTTTATGCGCGGCGGCGCCTTGCGCAGATCAATGCGACGGCGCAAGAGGTACTCGGAGGCAATCTTTCGGAGCGTGTCGCCGTTGGTGATGGAGGCGACGAATACGACCAGATCGCCCAAAACATAAATGCCATGCTCGATCGCATTCAGCGCCTGATCGCCACCATCCGTGGCGTTACTGAAAACATTGCTCACGATTTGCGGACGCCGTTGAACCGTCTGCGCGGCAGACTGGAGGTGGCGCTGATGTCCCCCCGTTCGGAAGAAGAGTACCGGGCGGTCCTGAAGCGGGCCATTGCTGAGACCGAGACGATCGTCGAAACTTTCAACGGCATCCTGAAAATCGCGCGGATCAAAGCGGGCGCGCTCACATTGCCGCGTGCGCTGGTAGACTTGGCAGAGGTGGTTGAGGAGCTTATCGATCTCTATCAGGTTTTTGCGGAGGAGAGCGGTGTTGTTATAGGATCGCAATTGTCTTCGGATCACGTCCCGCAGGATTGCGCCTTCGCATTAGGCGACGCGCATTTGATATCGCAGGCTGCGGCAAACCTGGTTGATAACGCCATCAAGTATTCACCGCAAGGCGGGACGGTGGTGATCACCGCAGCGCGAACCGCAGAAGGCGCCAGCCTCACTGTTAGTGACAGCGGACCGGGGATACCGGCTGACAAACGAACAGCCATTCTGGACCGTTTTGTCAGGCTGGACTCAGCAGCCGGCAAACAGGGTTTTGGCCTCGGACTCAGCTTTGTGGCGGCGGTCGCCGAATGGCATGGGGCGCGCCTCGAACTGTCGGACAATAAGCCGGGACTTCGGGCCACACTGCGTTTTCCTGCTGTCTTCAGCGTGCGTTCGCAGCCTATCCACGAATTTCCGAAGGAGAAATATGTCCTCGCGGAACAAGGTCATAGAGGCTAACAAACGAAGTTCAGGCCGCGGCTGAGGCTCACGGATCATTTCACCCGAAAGACCGCATGGCAGGCGTTGCATCGCACGGCTATTTTGGTAAGGCCGACCACCGGCTTTGACCATCCGGCCGCATTGGGCGGCTTAGACACTTCCGAGGCTAATTCACCAATGGCCTTTGCCTAATTTCGGCGAAATTTGTGCCCTTAATGATGAGTACGGTCCCGGAGGCTAAGCCGCCGGCGTAAAAGCGCTCCACCAATTAAGATTGAGCGTGAGATGACATTTGCGCGCGGAGGAGAAATCTTCATCGCGGCTTGATGCGGGCGCCAGAGGCGATCGCCCAGGAGTTATCCGCCAAAGAGCCCCTGTTAAGGCCGCCAGTCTGTTCGTCGAACGTCACTTCGGCATAAATATCGAAGCGCCCCGTTGACGGTGTAGTCGATCAGGAAAGAGCCTTGGCTGTAGTCGCCTGAGCAATTGGAACCAATCCGGATACCGGCAAAGGTCGCGCTGATCTGCGCGGCACGTGTCGCGGTCGCGCAGTTCGAAGGTGAGATCACAACACCACTTACTGGGTTCCCGCGTCGAGGTCGATCTACCAGGCTAAAACCGGCCGAACAAAAGGGGACGATCTTTAATGAACATTGGACGCAATCATGCAGCCGCGCTCGGTACAGGCAACCGCCGCCTGAGTCAGAGTCAGTGCAGGCTGAGGCGGTCGGGCGGCCAGTAGGTGAGCAGGATCGGGCCGATCAGGCTCTCGCGGGGACCGAGCCCCACACGCGCGAGTCGCACGAGTGGATCCGGTCGTCGCCCATGAAGAAGTACGGCCGGCGGGCACGTTCCAGATGGCCCGTCTCGGCGCCGCCTCGGTGGCGGGAATGTACGGCTCACGAAGCGGCTTGCCGTTGACCGACCAGAGGCCGCGCGCCTCGGGCAGCTTGTCGCCGGGTAGCCCGATCAGGCGCTTCACGAACGTACCGGCCTCGCCGCAGCGCGCAGCCGGCCAGGACGGGCGCGTGAAAGACGACGATCTGGCCGCGGTGCGGGTGACTCGAAGCGGTAGGCGAGGCGGTTCGCGATCACCCGGTCGCTATGACTCGCCTCGCACCAGGCCCCCGGTCCGCGCGCAGTGCAGGGTCGGCTCCATCGACGAGGTCGGAATCCTGTACGGCTTCGCGACCTCGGCCTCAGCCCGAAGACGACGACGAGCGCGATCCCGATGGTCACGGCCCAGTCGATGAAGACGCGCCAGCGCACGCGCGCCATGGTAGGGACTCGCGAGACCTCAGCCGCGGAGGGCGTTCTTCAGAAAGAAGAGCAGGTTCGCCGGGCGCTCACCGAGGCGGCGCATCAGGTACGGGTACCACTCGGGCCCGTACGGCGTCGCGACGAGCACCTTGAACCCCGCCGCGTCGAGATCGGCCTGGCAGCTGCGGCCGCACGCCGTAGAGCATCTGGAACTCGAAGCGGTCACGCGGAATGCCGTGCCGCTCGGCGTAGCGGATCGCCCACTGGATCAGACGCTCGTCGTGCGTCGCGATGGCCATGTGGCCGCCGCCCGAGAACATCTGCTCGAGCAGGCGCTCGTACGCGGCGTCGACGTCCGACTTGTCGGGGTAGGCGATCGCGGCTGGCTCCAGGTACGCCCCCTTGACCAGGCGCAGGTTCGGCTGGAGCGGCAGCAGCGCGTCGAGATCGGCCGGCGTCCGGTAAAGGTACGCCTGGAGCACCGTGCCGACGTTCGCGAGCGACGCCTCCTCGCGAAGCCGTCGGTAGATCCGCAACGTCGCGTCGACGAACGCGAATTGCTCCATGTCGATCCTGATGAACTCGTCGCGCATGCGGCGTGGCGGACGAGGCGCCGCACGTTCTCGTAGGCGAGTTCCTCGTCGATCTCGAGGCCCAGGTGCGTGAGCTTCAGCGCGACGTTCGCGTGCAGCTCGCTCGGTGGCGATCCTGTCGATCACCTCCTCGTAGGCGACGACGACCGCCTCTGCCTGCGCGCGGTCGTGAACACCTTCGCCGAGCAGGGTGGTGTTCGCCCACAGCCCGCGGTCGTTCAGGCGGCGCAGGACGGCGATGCAGTCGTCGAGCGTCTCGCCGGCGACGAAGCGGCCCGCTCCCAGGCGCATGCCGTGACGGCGAACCACGCTGCTTGACGCGCCCGCTGTCGGCCGCCGCGAAGATCCCCTTCCGCAGGCCGGCGTTGACGGCGGGCGGTCGACATCAGTGTGCGAGCAGCCACTCGTGCACCTCTCGAACTCTGCGCGCGATGAGCGTGAGATGACCGTCCTCGTCGCCGGTCAGCCGCGCCTCGACGCCCGGCACGCGCTCGGCGAGCCAGCGTCCGTGCGCGATCGGGACGAACCGGTCGTCGGCGCCGTGCAGGAGCAGCACGGGCCGGTCGATGCGCGGACAGGTCGAAGCCCCAGGGCCGGAAGAACGCGAAGTCGTCGTCGAGCCAGCCGTCGACGCCGTCGGTGAGTCCGTGCGCGATGCCCTGCAGCAGCTCGTCCGCGAGCTCCTCGTACAGCACGCCCGATCGGCCGCGCCGAGGAGCGTCTCGAAGACCGTGACGATGTCCGGCAGGCTGTGCCGCGGCATCTCGCGGCCTCGTGCTCGATGAATGCGCCGCAGCGAGGGCTCGCCCTCGCGATCGGCTCCGAACTCCACGATGTTCGACTCGCCCATGCCCGCGAGCCAGTCGAGTCCGTGCGGCCTCGTAGCGGCGCGACCGCGGCCAGGCTCGCGGCCGCGCGAGCCGGTCGCCGCAGAGCGCGGCGCACGCGAGTGCATGCGGCCCACCGCCCGAGATGCCCCAGGTCGCGAATCGCTCGAGTCCGAGCGCGTCGGCGATCGCCTCGACATCGGCGGCGCAGTCGGCGACCGTTCGCCCCGCGTGGCGTGTGGAGCCGCCGTAGCCCGGGCCGGTCGTATCCGATCAGCCTGATCCCCTGTTCCTTCGCGAGCGCCACCCAGAGCCGGTAGAGCAGACCCGAGTCGGGCGTGCCGTGATGGACGATGACGGCGCTGCCGTTCGGATCGCCGTCCTCGTAGACCGCGAGCGCGCGTCCGCCCGGTGCGTCGACTCTCTGGGCCACGGCGGGCAGCTTACGTCGCCGGTGGCGCGGGGGCGGGTCCGGCCGTCAGCGGCGGCGGAGCCGGCGGTCGGCGAGCGCCGGCGGCGTCCAGCCGGCGTCGAACGACGTTCAGGTTGGTGCCGGGCGGCACGAGCTCGTCGATCCGGTCGAGCACGCTCGTCGGTGAGCTCGACGTCGGCGGCGCCGAGCTGGCTCTCGAGATGCTCCATCGTGCGCGGGCCGATGATCGGCGCCGTGACGGCCGGGTGCCGGAGGACGAAGGCGAGCGCGAGCTCGATCAGCGTCAGGCCGGCCTCCTCGGCGAGGACTGCGAGCTGCTCGACGACGTCGAGCTTGCGCTGGTTCTCGGGCAGCGAGAGGTCGAAGCGAGCGGGGATCCGCTCGGCGCGCACGGCTGGTCGGCTCGACGCCTTTGCGGTAGCGGCCCGACAGCCAGCCGCCCGCCAGCGGGCTCCACGGGATCACGGCCATGCGGTAGCGCTCGCAGACCGGCAGCACGTCGGCCTCGATCGCCGCGGACGAGGATCGAGTACGGCGGCTGCTCGCAGACGAAGCGCTCGCGGCCGCGCCGCTCGGCGATCCACTGCGCCTCGACGATCTGCCAGGCCGGGAACGTCGACGAGCCGAAGTAACGGATCTTGCCCGCGCGGACGAGGTCGGTGAGCGCGCCGAGCGTCTCGTCGATGTCGGTGTCCGGCTCGGGGCGGTGCACCTGGTAGAGGTCGATCCAGTCGGTCTGGAGCCGGCGCAGGAGCTCTCGACCTCCTGCATGATCCACCGGCGCGAGTTGCCGCGTGGTTCGGGTCGTCGCCCATCGCGCCGTGGAACTTGGTGGCGAGGACGATGTCGTCGCGGCGGCCCTCGAGCGCCTTGCCGACGATCTCCTCGGACTCGCCCGCGCGAGTAGACGTCGGCCGTGTCGACGAAGTTGATGCCCTCGTCGAGCGCGCGGTGGATGATCCGGACGACTCGTCGTGGTCGGTGTTGCCCCACGCGCCGAACATCATCGTGCCGAGGCAGAGCGGGCTGACCTTGACGCCGGTGGCGCCGAGCGGCGGTACTCCATCGTCCCCAACGTAGCGGCTGACGCGAGCCGACAGGCAGACAGGGCCGGGCGGCTTTCGCCGCGCGGCCCCGACAGCTCGGACTCAGCAGTCGTTACGCGGCGACTCAGCCGCAAGCTGTTCGCTCAACCGCAACCCGTGCTCGTACCGCAGTCGCGGCACGTGTAGCACGTTCCGGCCCGCACCATGCGCCCGCCGCAGCGGTTGCACTCGATCGCGTCCTCGAACGAGTTGAAGAGCGCGGTCTGGCCGGCGGTCGGAGCTTCGGCGACGGGTACCGGATTGCCGTTCGCATAGAGATCCGCCATGCGTGCCCGTACCTCGGCGGACAGGATTCCGGCCTCTTCCTGCTGGTCGACCGTGAGGAACTTCTTCCCGAACCAGCGGAAGATGTAGTCGACGATCGACTTGGCGGCGCGGATGTCGGCGTCGTTCGTGAGACCCGACGGCTCGAACCGCATGTGCGACAGCTTCGAGACGTACACCTCGGGCGGCACGCCGTACTGCAGACCCATCGAGACCGCGATCATCAGCGAGTTCATCAGGCCCTGCAGCGTCGTTCCGTCCTTCGCGATGTCGACGAACATGTCGCCGGGCGTTCCGTCGTCGAACACGCCGACGTGGATGTAGCCCTCGTACTCGCCGACGCGGAACTTGCGGCCGACCTCGTTGCGGTCGTCCGGCAGCCGGCGGCGCCGCGGCGCGGCGAGCCCGGTGCCGTGCGCGAGCATCGACTGCGCGACCTTGTCGGCCTTGCCCGACAGCGGCTGGGCGACCTTGCAGTTGTCGCGGTAGATCGCGATCGCCTTCACGCCGAGCTTCCACGCGTCGAGGTACAGCTTCGCGACGTCGTCGACGCTCGACGACTCCGGCATGTTCACCGTCTTCGAGATCGCGCCCGAGATGAACGGCTGGACGGCGCCCATCATCTTGACGTGACCGGTGTAGTGGATCGCACGGTCGCCGACGGCGCAGTCGAACACCGGGTAGTGCTCGCTCTTCACGTACGGCGCGCCGACGATCGTGTTCCGCTCGTCGATGAACGCGACCACCTCGGAGACCTCGTTCGGCGCATAGCCGAGCTTCTCGAGGCCGAGCGGCACCGTCTTGTTCACGATCGTGATCTCGCCGCCGCCGACCAGCTTCTTCGACTTGACCAGCGAGAAGTCGGGCTCGACGCCCGTCGTGTCGCAGTCCATCATGAAGCTGATCGTGCCGGTGGGTGCGAGCACGGTGGCCTGTGCGTTGCGGTAGCCGTGCACCTCGCCCAGGTTCAGCGCGTCGTCCCAGGCCTGGCGGGCGCCCGAGAGCAGGTCGTTCGGCACCGTGCCCGTGCCCTCGATGTTGCCGAGCGCCGCGCGATGCTTCGCGATCACGCCGATCATCGCCGCCGCGTTCGGCCGGTAGCCGGCGAACGGGCCCATCCGCGACGCGATCTCGGCGGACTTGCGGTACGCCCGGCCCGTCATCAGCGCCGTGATCGCCGCCGCGTAGGCCTGACCCTCCTGCGAGTCGTACGGCAGGCCGCGCGCCATCAGCAGCGCGCCGAGGTTGGCGTAGCCGAGGCCGAGCTGCCGGAACGCCTTGGCGTTCCGCTCGATCTGCGGCGTCGGGTACGACGAGTTGCCGACGAGGATCTCCTGCGCCAGGAAGACGACGTCGATCGCGTGCTCGAGCGCCGAGACGTCGAGCTCGCCGTCCTCGCGCCGGAACTTCATCAGGTTCAGCGACGCGAGGTTGCACGCCGAGTCGTCGATCGACATGTACTCCGAGCACGGATTCGACGCGTTGATGCGGCCCGTGTTCGGCAGCGTGTGCCACGAGTTGATCGTCGTGTCGTACTGCACACCCGGATCGGCGCACTTCCAGGCGGCCTCCGCGATGTCGCGCAGCAGCTTCCGCGCCGGCAGCGTCTCGACGATCGAGCCGTCGGTGCGCGCGGTCAGGTGCCAGTCGGCGTCGTTCTCGGCCGCCTGCATGAACGCGTCGGAGACGCGGACGGAGTTGTTGGCGTTCTGGTACTGGATCGACGCCCAGTCGGCGCTGTCGAGCGACATGTCGTAGCCCGCCGACTCGAGGACGCGCGCCTTCTCCTCCTCGTGCGCCTTGCACCAGATGAACTCGGTGATGTCGGGATGGTCGACGTCGAGGACGACCATCTTCGCTGCGCGCCTGGTCTTGCCGCCCGACTTGATCGTGCCGGCCGACGCGTCGGCGCCCCGCATGAACGAGACCGGCCCGGAGGCGTAGCCGCCCTTCGAGAGCTGCTCCTTCGACGAGCGGAGCCGGGACAGGTTGACGCCCGAGCCCGAGCCGCCGCGGAAGATGACGCCCTCGCGGCGGATCCAGTCGAGGATCGCGTCCATCGAGTCTTCGATCGACAGGATGAAGCACGCCGAGCACTGCGGCTTCTCCTCGAAGCCGACGTTGAACCAGACCGGCGAGTTGAACGCGGCCAGCTGGTTGACGAGGATCGCCTTCAGCTCGTCCTCGAACGTCTGCGCCTCGGCCTCGTCGGCGAAGTAGCCGCCCTCGCGGCCCCACCGGCCGGTCGTCGAGACGATGCGCGTGATCATCTGCTTCACCGAG